>JBOHGD010000004.1:0-165610 GCA_050699955.1 Pseudonocardiaceae bacterium
TTCCACGCGATATCTCCTCGCGCTCGTCGTCGCACAGCAGCGTACCTCGAGTCAACTCGTCCTCCACTCAAGCGATCGGCCAGCGATTATCTCATGCTGACGCACTGACCCCTTGAGGCTGCCCAGTAACTCCGGCATGAAATGTCGCAGGGTCAACGAGGAGAAGATCAAATATGGCAACTGCGGGTCCTTTTCCTTCGTCCGGCCATTTCCCACTGGGTCACACTTTTGGCATCATCGCGGATTTCAAGCAGGAGCCGCCTTCGTCGGCCCGCCCTTTTCGGTCTGCATCTGGCAGCGGAGCCGCAAACCGGAATCCCGCTGGACCCGGATGACATCACCTATGGCCAGGCTCGCCAAATCGGACTCATTCGTGACGGTAGCGAGCTGGTGCCGTTCTCGAAGCATTCCACGGGGACGACCAACAGTGTCACGGCTGGTGGGGATGGATCGAGCAAGACGACCGCCACCGATAGTGACACGGATGCCACCGAGGACTAAACCCCGTGAAAACAGTTCTCATGCTCACGGATAGGTTCGATCCGACGACGGACAAGGTTGTAGAAGAGCTGAACGCGCGGGGTGTTCCGCTCTTTCGGTGTGACACCAGCGAGTTTCCCGAGGAGCTGTCCTCTACTGGTGAGCTGATCGATGGTCAGTGGGTGGGTGAACTGCGAAACGTGCACCGGTCGATCGACTTGGGTAAGATATCCGGCATCTATTACCGGCGGCCAAAGTCGTTCACCTTTCATCTGCATATGTCGGATGCTGAGCGCAGATGGGCAAATATTCAAGCGCGCATGGGTTTCGGCGGACTGCTCGGTTCGCTAGACCCCTGGTTAAACCATCCCCACCGTATGGGATTCGCGGAGTACAAGCCTGTCCAACTGCGGCGGGCCGTTTCCTGCGGTCTGCAAGTGCCCCGAACTCTGGTCACCAATGACCCGAACAAGGCCCGTGCGTTCGTCGCACAAGTGGGCAAGGCGGTATACAAATCGTTTGGTGGTTCCGGCGTCGACGATCCGCAGGGATTTCGTCAGGTATTCAGCACCATAGTCAGCCCGGAGCAATGCGACGATCCCAGTATCGCACGGACCATGCACATGTTTCAGGAGTGGATACCGAAGAAATATGAAGTCCGGCTGACGGTGGTGGACGGCGAATTCTTCGCTGCACGCATCGACAGCGGATCGGACGCTTCCTCTGTCGATTGGCGAGCGGATTACCGGTCACTAACGTATTCGGCCATAGAGACGCCTAGTTTCGTGCGCTCTCGCGTGTGTAGTCTCCTCGATTCTCTGGGGCTACGGTACGGCGCTTTGGACCTTGTGGTTACCGAACACGGCGAATGGTGGTTCCTAGAATGCAACCCCAACGGGCAATGGGGCTGGATTGAAGATGAAACCGGACTGCCCATAACCCGCGCTCTAGCCGACGCACTGGAGGAGGGCAAGAAAACATGACAGAGGTCGAAACATTGTGGGAGTCGTTCATTGGCCGACTGGCGCAAACAGGCAGTGCCTCCAGCCCGGAGCTTCTTTCGGCATTTCGCGACATTCCGCGTGACGTATTCGTCCCGCATTTCTACCGGCAAACTGCGGGACGCAATGGATGGACGATTCTAGAACGACCTGACAGTGATTGGCTGGAGGGTATTTACACGATCGATCCTCTGATTACCCAGTTGAACGGTGACGAATCGCTCGCAGAGAGAGCAAGGAACGGCGAACCGGTAACTGGCGAGCCGACTTCTTCCAGCAGTTCCCCTAGTCTGATGGCGCTTATGCTCAGCGCCTTGGATGTGCAGCACGGTGAATCCGTGCTTGAAATTGGAACGGGCACCGGATACGGCACCGCGTTGCTGTGCTATCTGGTCGGCGCGGACAACATCACCAGCGTGGATATCGACAAGGGACTAGTCAACAGTGCCCGTGATCGGCTCGCCGCATTCGGCTACGCCCCATCTCTGCACGCGAATGATGGTAGTGACGGTGTCCGGCAGCGGGCGCCTTTCAAGCGCATTATTGCTACCGTGGGAATGAGCCGGATCGAGAAATCTCTAATCGACCAGACTGCGGATGGCGGTAAGATCCTCGTTCCATTCAATCGGCGCGATCGTAGTGGCCTGCTCGCACTTCTGACCGTTCACGAAGGAAAAGCGGAAGGGTCCTTCCTGGCGGGCTATGGCGGATTTATGCCGCTTCGCGCGGAGCGTCAAGACGCCGCGAAAAAAACGCTTCGAGAAGTCGAGCCCGAAGATGGCGAGATACGAACCGCTGATCTGCCCGCCGAGATCGTTACCGGTACCACGGGCAGCCCGTTCGAGTTCTTCGCCGCGCTGACTGTTCCGGGCGGCGGATGGGACTATCTCGGTTTCACGCCCAGTGGCAGCGAGCACACTGAAACGTGGCTCGCCCAGGAAAACGGATCATGGGCGTGCCACACGACGGACAATGGAAAACATTCGGTACGGCAAGGTGGGCCGTCCCTGTTGTGGGACAACATCGAATCGGCCTATGCTGAGTGGTAGGAGCTAGGTGAGCCCAGCCGTGAGCGATTCGGCGTCACCGTTGCGGGTGTCGAGCACACGGTGTGGCTGGATAGCGCCGATGGTGAGCGGAAATGGCGCTTGTAGCTGCCGGACATGCTGAGAGGCCCCACCCTCGAAGAATGGGCCTCTCAGCGGTTGATCTCACTCAGGATGTCGCGGTAAGACAGGCGGTAGCCGCCTTCATCCAGGCCGCTCAGGCGCTCGCAGAGCACCGGAAGGGTAAAGGTTCCACCCGTGGGCGCAGATCGGCCGTCTGGCGCTCCTGGTAGCCGTCCTACGCGCCACATGACCACCGTGCCCGAGCTGCCCGAGGGACGTGCTTGGTACCGCTCACCACTCTCGGAACGTTCTGGCAGGCTAGGGCGTGTGCTGAAGCTGGCGGGCGTGCGGCTGCTGGACGATCGTGACGTACCCGGCGTGCGGGAGGCCTTGGCTGCCGATCCGGTGATCTCCTGCATGGTCGCCGCCCGGGTCGAGGTCATGGGGCTCGACTCGTGGCGCCTCGGCGGGGAGTTATGGGGTTTCGGGAGCCGCCTGGACGGGCTGTGCTTCTCCGGCCCCAATCTGGTCCCGCTGCGCGGGGGACGTTCGGCGATCCGGGCCTTCGCCGACCGCGCGGGGGGCCGGGCCAGGTGTTGCTCGTCGATGGTGGGGCCTGCCGATCAGGTGCTCGAACTGTGGTCGGAGCTGCGCGGGTCATGGGGACCGGCCCGGGAGGAGCGTCCCAACCAGCCGCTGATGGCCCTCGCGGACAAGCCCCGGGTGCCCGCCGACCCGCTGGTGCGACCGGTGCGGCCCGATGAGCTGGATCGCTATCTGCCCGCCGCGGTGGCGATGTTCACCGAGGAAGTGGGGGTGGATCCGCGCCAGCCTGACGGCGGGGACGGCTACCGGGCGCGGGTCGCCGAGCTGATCGCGGCGGGCCGGGCGTTCGCCCGGTTCGAGGGCGCCGAGGTGGTGTTCAAAGCGGAGATCGGCGCGATGTCGTCCACGGTGGGCCAGATCCAGGGGGTGTGGGTGCACCCGGAGCGCCGCGGGCAGGGCCTGGCCACGGCCGGGAGCGCCGCCGTGGTGGAACGGCTGCAGCGAATGGGCCGGACCGCGAGCCTCTACGTCAACGCCTTCAACCTGCCCGCCCGCGCCGTCTACGACCGGGTCGGCTTCACCCAGGTCGGCGCCTTCGCCACGGTGTTGTTCTGACGTGCCTGGTCGTTGCGGTGTGTGTGCTCGACGGCTTCTGCTTGCCGCTCTGCTGGTCCTGCTGGTGACCCCGCTGGCCGGCTGCGGAGTCCTCGGTTCCCCCGACCCGAGAGACACCGCGGTCGCCTTCCTGGCGGCGGTGGCGGGCGGGAACGCCGAGGCGGCCGGGCGGCTGACCGACGACCCGGCCGCGGCCACCGAGTTGATCCGGCAGGTCCGCGACGAACTGCAGCCGCGACGGGTGCAGCTGACCGTCGATCAGGTCCGCTCCGGGCAGACCGGCGACAACACCGCCTCGGCGTCCTATTCGGCCGTGTGGGATCTGGGCAAGAGCAGGCTGTGGCGCTACCGGGGTCATCTCGATCTGGTCCCTGCGGCTACCGATGCGGGCTGGTCGGTGCGCTGGAGCCCCGCGGTACTGCACCCGCGGCTGGGCGCGCAGCAACGGCTGGAACTGCGCGTGGTGGCGCCCGAGCCACCCCCGGTGGTCGATCGGACCGGGATTCCGCTGCTCACCCCGCAGGCCCTGGTCACCGTCGCGCTGGACCGCGCGAAGACCCCGGACCTGCCCGCCGTGGCCGCCGCACTGGCGGCCGCCCTCGCGCCGTTCGGCCCCGGGATCACCCAGCAGTCGATCATCGCGGGAGCCGACGCGACACCGCGGGGGCAGCGGCAGGCGGTGGCGGTGCTCCGCGAGCCCGACTACCTGTCGGTGCGGGACCGGATCTACGACCTACCGGGGGTCAGCTTTCCCTCCGCGCGGCGGCTGCTCGCACCTGATCGCGGCTTCGCCTCCCAGCTCGTGCCGGGTATCCGGAGCAAGGTCGAGGACCAGCTGACCGGAGCGACGGGCTGGCACGTGGTCACGGCGAACGCGATGGGTGCCCAGGTCGCCGAGCTGGGCGGGCAGGACCCGCGTCCGGTACCGACGGTGACCACCACGATCGACCGTGGTGTGCAGGCGGCTGCCGAAGACGCCGTGGACGCGGTGCCGAACCCGGCGATGATCGTGGCGATCCAGCCCTCCACCGGCGGGATTCTCGCGGTCGCGCAGAACGCCGCTGCCGACGCACAGGGCGCGCTCGCACTGACCGGGCGCTACCCGCCGGGTTCCACCTTCAAGATCGTCACCGCATCGGCTGCGCTGCAGGCCGGTCACATGACACTGGATGCTCCGGTGGCCTGTCCGGCGACCACTACCATCGGGGGCCGGGTGGTGCCCAACGACCACCTGTTCGACTTGGGCACCGTGCCGTTGCGCACCGCCTTCGCCCGCTCCTGCAACACCACGTTCGCGCGGCTGGCGGCCGGAATGTCCGGCGATCAGCTCACCCGGACGGCGCGCCAGCTCGGGCTCGGGATGGACTACACCATCCCGGGAGTCACCACCGTCACCGGCCAGGCGCCACCCTCGAACGAGATCGTGCAGCGCGCCGAGGACGGTTTCGGGCAAGGGCAGGTGCTGGCCTCCCCGTTCGGCATGGCGCTGGTGGCGTCGGCGATCGCGTCCGGCGGGCGGGTCCCTACCCCAGAGCTGATCGAGGGGATGCCCACCACGACGGCCACCCGGGCGGGTCAACCGGTGCCGCGTGGCGTGGCCGACGCGGTGCGGGCCATGATGCGTGACGTGGTCACTCATGGCACCGCCACGGCCCTGGCCGGCCAGGGCGAGCTGTTCGGCAAGACCGGGACCGCGGAGTTCAGCGCCACCGGCTCGCACGGCTGGTTCGTCGGGTTCCGCGGCGATCTGGCCTTCGCCACGTTGGTGGTCGACGCAGGTTCGTCGGGCCCCGCTCTGAACGTGTCCGGCCGATTCCTCTCGACGCTGAGTACGGCGACATGAAGAACGGTATGAGACGGCCCGGGGTGGCCGCCGGAATCGGCTCTGCGGTCGACGTCATCGCTGTGCTGGTCTTCGCCGCCATCGGGCGGCACAGCCACGCGGAGGCGGGTGATGTGCTCGGCCTGCTGGCCACGGCCGGGCCGTTCCTGGTGGGACTGGCGAGCGCCTGGGTGCTCGCGCGGGCCTGGCGAGCACCGCTGGCGATGCGCACCGGACTGCTGGTGTGGCCGGTGACGACGATCGTCGGGCTGGCCGTCCGCGCCGACGTCACCGGACGGCTGCCGGTGACGTTCGTGCTGGTCGTGGTGCTGTCGCTGGGTGTGCTGCTGCTCGGATGGCGAGCGCTGGCCAATGCCGCCGTCAGGGCCCGACGGCAGACCCGCGGCACCGGGGCCGCATAGAGTAGGGGTATGCCCGTGAGAACCTCGTTGCGCCCTGGCAAACAGACGCCGATCCGTCCCGTCCCCACAGCGATCCCGCGGCCGGAGTACGTCGGGAAACGCGCGCCCACACCCGATACCGGCCCGTACACGCAGCCGGCCGAGGTGATCGAGGCGATGCGGGTGGCGGGGCGGATCGGCGCGCAGGCGCTCGCCGCGGGCGGCAGGGCCGTCGCACCCGGTGTCACCACCGATGAGATCGACCGGGTGGTGCACGAGTTCATGCTCGACCATCGCGCCTACCCCTCGACCTTGGGCTACCGGGGTTTTCCGAAGTCGTGCTGTACATCGCTGAACGAGGTGATCTGCCACGGCATCCCGGACTCGACCGTGATCGAGGACGGTGACATCGTCAATATCGACGTCACCGCCTACATCGGCGGGGTGCACGGCGACACCAATGCCACCTTCCTGGCCGGGGACGTCTCCGAGGAGGACCGGCTGCTCGTCGAACGCACCCACGAGGCGATGATGCGAGGCATCCGGGCGGTGCGCCCGGGACGTCAGCTCAATGTGATCGGCCGGGTGATCGAGTCCTACGCCAAGCGCTTCGGCTACGGCGTGGTGCGCGACTTCACCGGCCACGGCATCGGCCGCTCCTTCCACAGCGGCCTGGTCGTGCTGCACTACGACGAGCCGGGGGTGAGCACCGTCCTGGAGCAGGGCATGACCTTCACCATCGAACCGATGATCACTCTGGGATCGATCGACTACGACATCTGGTCCGACGGGTGGACGGTGACTACCAAGGACAAGCAGCGCACCGCGCAGTTCGAGCACACCCTGGTCGTCACCGCGGACGGGGCGGAGATCCTGACCCTCCCGTAACGCGCCTGCGTGCCTGGGGTGAGGAGGTCACCGGGTGGGCAAGCTCTACGAGTACATCGATGACCGGCTCGCCGCCTGGATCGAGGCGCAGCCGGTGTTCTTCGTGGCCACCGCACCACAGGCCGCCGACGGGCTGGTGAACGTCTCACCGAAGGGCACTCGGGGCACGTTCCGGGTGCTCGACGAGCACACCTTCGGCTACGTCGACCTCACCGGCAGCGGAATCGAGACGGTGGCGCATCTGCGCGAGAACGGCCGTGTCTGCGTGATGTTCTGTGCCTTCGACGGCCCTCCGAAGATCGTCCGGCTGCACGGCACCGGCAGCGCGGTGCGGCGCGGCGAGCCGGGGTTCGACGTCGCGGTCGAGCCGTTCACCGCGGCCATCTCCGGCTGTCCGCGCGAACCCGCATCCCGCGCTGTGGTGCGGGTGGACGTGCACCGGATCAGCGACTCCTGCGGGTACAGCGTCCCGCTGATGGACCTGCGGGCCGAGCGGGACGTGCTCGACTCCTGGTCGGCCAACAAGGGACCGGCCGGGCTGGCGCGCTACCAGGCCGAGCGCAACGCGGCCAGTCTTGACGGACTGCCCGGCCTGGCCTAGCCGGATGCGCCCTGACCGGATCAGGCCTGATCGGATCAGCGGAGCTCTGCTCGTCGCAGGTACCAGCTCCGATGCCGGAAAAAGCATGCTGGTGGCCGGGATCTGCCGCTGGCTGGCTCGCCGTGGCGTGTCGGTGGCCCCGTTCAAGGCACAGAACATGTCGAACAACTCGGTGGTGACCCCGGATGGTGGGGAGATCGGCCGGGCTCAGGCGGTGCAGGCCGCGGCGTGCGGTATAGAGCCCGGGGTGCGGCTCAACCCGGTGCTGCTCAAACCCGGCAGCGACCGCTGCTCGCAGGTGGTGATCCTCGGCCACGCCGACGGCATCGTCTCCGCTGCCTCCTACCGGGACCGCAAGGCCGAGCTGATGGATGTCGTGGCCGGTGCCCTCGCCGCGTTGCGCGCCGAACACGAGGTGGTGGTCTGTGAGGGCGCCGGATCGCCTACCGAGATCAATCTGCGCGGCACCGACATCGCCAATATGGGGCTGGCCCGGGCCGCCGGCCTGCCGGTGCTCGTCGTCGGCGACATCGACCGCGGTGGTGTGCTCGCGCACCTGTTCGGCACCCTGGCCCTGCTCGGCCCGGCCGACCAGGCCCTGGTGGCCGGATTCGTGATCAACAAGTTCCGCGGGGACCCGGACCTGCTCGCGCCCGGCCTCGCGCAGTTGCGCGACCTGACCGGCCGGCGCAGTTACGGCGTGTTGCCCTGGCGCGACGACCTGTGGCTGGACGCGGAGGACTCGTTGTCGTACCCGGCAGACCGGATGGTCGGGCGGGCGGTTGCGCCGCACGGTACCCAGTGGCTGCGGGTGGCCGCGGTGCGCCTGCCCCGGATCTCCAACGGCACCGATGTGGACGCGCTGGCCTGTGAGCCCGGCGTCGCGGTGCGCTACGTCACTGAACCTTCCCGGCTGGCTGATGCCGACCTGGTGGTGCTGCCCGGTTCGAAGTCCACCGCAGCGGATCTGGACTGGTTGCGCCGCACCGGGCTGGCCACCGCGGTGGCCGCACACGCCGCCGAGGGTCGTCCGGTGTTCGGGATCTGCGGTGGCTACCAGATGCTCGGGCGGCGGATAGTCGATCCTGGCGTGGAGTGCAGTGCCGGTGAGGTGGCCGGTCTGGGGCTGCTCGACCTCGACGTGGTCTTCGATCCCGTCAAGCACCTGGGCCGGGTGGCGGGGACCGCTCTCGGCGAACCCGTCACCGGCTACGAGATCCACCACGGCCGGGTGGTGCACCGTGGCGAGCCCGCATTGGTGTCGGGTCCGGGCGAGGGCTCCGACGGCGGGCACCTGCTGGGCACCCACTGGCACGGGCTGTTCGAGAACGACGCCTTCCGCCGAGCGCTGCTGCGCCGGGTGGCCTGCCTGGCCGGCCGTCCCGGCTTTCGCCCCGCGCCCGATACCAGCTTCGCCGCGGCTCGCAGCGCCCAGCTCGACCTGCTCGGCGACCTGGTCGACCAGCACCTCGACACCGTGGCGCTGGTCGAGCTGATCGAGCGGGGTGCACCGGCCGGCCTGCCGTTCGTCCCGCCGGGCGTCGGCGATCAGTGACCGTCGGCACTGAGTCCTGGACACGGAGCTGACAGGGTGCTGCGTAGGCTCGGGATCGTGGACAAGCAGATGAACGTATATGAAGCCAAGACCCAGTTCTCCAAGCTGTTGGAGCAGGTGGCGGCCGGTGACGAGATCGTGATCGCGCGCTACGGCAAGCCGGTCGCCCGGCTGGTCCCGCTGCAGCGCTCCGCGGAGCCCCAGGAACTGGGTTCGCTGAGAGAAGAGATCTTGGTGGCGCCGGACCTCAACCAGCCCCGGTGAGGTGACGGCTCGATGCGCGCTGCTTCGTGCGTCGATGGAATCTGGTCTGACCAGGCTTGACCAGGTGGCCGGAGGTGCTGGGGAACACGTGCCGGTCGGGCGTGAGCCGATGACGCTCGCCATTCTCTGATTGATTGCCACGATCCTGGTTACTGCCCTATCGGGCACTGTGGACTGCCCTGTCGGGCCTGAATGCGCTGATGGCGGGTCATACCTGGTTATGTTCAGTAACTTGGCGGCAAGGGCACGGGGCCACCAATCCGCAGCCTGTCGTCCGGCGCAACGGGGGGATAATGGGGTGTCGGCGTGGCTACCTGTCACCGGGTAAGCCTGTCCGGGAGCCGCGCGGGATACCCCACAATGCTGTCCGGCGCTTCCAGTGTCAACTACGACGCGTCCGATATGGAGAAAGTGATGTCATCTGACTTTACCGTTAGTGATCCGACTGCCAATTTCCGCGTCAGCGAGTCGGTTGCCGAAGTCACGAGGGATCTGGGGCCGCTGGGTGAGCTGCCCGGTACGTGGATGGGCAGCGGGTTCAACTTGATCTCAAGGCCGGACCAGCATGACAAGAAACCATTCTTTCTGCAGCTCAACGACACCCGGGAGATACTGGCTTTCACTGATATCGGTGCACCGATCCCTAACCGCGGTTCAGTACAGGATGATATTCATTTTCTGGGTGTTCATTATCTTCAGCAGGTCAGCGACGCGATGACAAACGGGGCTCTCCACATCGAACCAGGATTGTGGCTGAACCTGCCGGCCACTCCGGCGGGCCCAGGCACGAAGCCGCCGGCCGTGCCGGCCAGTGTGGTTCGTCTCGCGACGATACCGCATGGGGACGCGGTGCTGGCCCAAGGAGCAGCACCACCGCTCAAGCCAGTGCCGGGAGGGCCGAAAATCCCGGTCGCGGACTCGACTCCGGTCAACTTGACGGGCCCCAACGCCGGGACGTCCAATTTCCCTGATCCACATTACCTGGACCCGTTCAAAAATACCCCGCCGCCCCCGGGGATACCAGCCGACGCGAGAAAAAACCCGAATCTCGTTCTCACCGACGCGATAAAAGGGCAGAACATCATTGAGACGGTGACACTGGACGTCGACACCCAAACCGCACTCGGGGGACTTCCTGGCGGAATCAGTAACATCCCCTTTGTCGTCGAAAACGCCAACGCGACGCGAGTGCAAGCGACCTTCTGGATCGAGAAGGTGCAACTACCGGGCAACAGTGGCTACTTCATGCAGCTTCAATATAGCCAGAAAATCTCATTGGACTTCCTCGACATCGGCTGGCCACACATCTCGGTGGGTACCCTGGTAAAGCAGTAGTCGCGCGAAGGTGTGCGGGCCCGGCCCGGGACAAAGGTGACGCGGCCCCCTGGAGAGGACGTCGAGGGCGAGGTGTCGCCGTCCTCTCCGCACCGCCATCGTCCGGCTCGGGTGGGAGGAGCCGGACCGAAAAAAATTCGGTGGCATCGGATCATGCTCCCTTGGTATACAACGAACGTCATATTTACGTTGTATATACGGGGGCGTGATGATGCTCGATCAGCACCGGCAGCTCACCACTACACAAGATCACGATGCTGCGGGGTCGACGGTGCCGCGGCCACACCTGCGGGCGACTCTTATTTCCCGCGTTGCGGGCCATGAGCTCGACGCGGCCATCCATCGCTGGCTGATGTACCACAGCATCACCCTGTTGCGGATCAGCATGGGCGTGGTGATCTTCGGATTCGGTGTCCTGAAGTACTTTCCTGGCGTCAGCCCGGCTGAGAGTCTGGTCCGGGCGACCACTCACCTGCTCACCTTTGGCCTGGTACCCGACAGTGTGATGGTCATGCTGACCGCGACATTGGAATGCTGCATCGGACTGTCATTGATCACGGGCCGGGGGCTACGCGTTATCAGGTACCTCCTGGTGGGCTGGAGCATCGGAATCCTCTCGCCGCTCGTGCTGTTGCCTGGGCGGCTGTTCAGCGGACTCGACCACGCACCCACGCTGGAAGGCCAGTACGTCATTAAAGACTTCGTGCTGCTCGCCGCGAGCCTGGTGATCGTCGCCACTGTGCGCCGCGCCGAGAATAACGATAGGAGGTGAACTCCGGCGTGGGGCTGAATCGAGCCGAGGTCGCTTGTCCAGCCC
The DNA here is from genome assembly GCA_050699955.1 of Pseudonocardiaceae bacterium. Classification (GTDB taxonomy): domain Bacteria; phylum Actinomycetota; class Actinomycetes; order Mycobacteriales; family Pseudonocardiaceae. The sequence goes on from JBOHGD010000004.1 coordinate 11,435, forward strand.
GCCTCCACCGTGGAGTGGTCCTGCTATTGGCGGTGGCCACGGGCTTGTCGGTGGCCAACATGTATTACTCGCAGCCGCTGCTGGACCTGATCGGCCACCAACTACACCTCAGCGTCGCCACCACGGGCCTCGTCGTCACGGTGACCCAGCTGGGATACGCGGCTGGTCTGATGTTCCTGCTTCCGCTGGGAGATCTGCTCGAGCGTCGCCGCCTGGTGGTGGTCCTGGCGGTCGGGGCCGCGGTCGCTCTGGCACTGATGGCACGCTCCACCACGGCCTGGTCGCTACTGGCCTGCGCCCTCGCGGTCGGGTTCCTGTCCGTGTTGGCCCAGATCCTCGTCCCGCTGGCCGCCACGCTCGCCGGCCCCGGCGAGCGCAGCAGGGTCCTGGGGATGGTGATGAGCGGGCTCCTGCTGGGTGTTCTGCTGGCCCGCACCATCTCCGGCTACCTGGCCCAACTCGGTGGCTGGACCACTGCCTACTGGGTCGCTGCCGCGCTGATGCTGGTGCTGGCCACCGCGCTATGGCTGGGCCTGCCGACCACCGACCGCAACCACGCGAACCTGCGCTATCCGGGGCTGCTGCTGTCCACCGTCGCCCTGCTACAGGAGGAGCCGGTGCTACGTCTGCGCTCGCTCTACGGAGCACTCGGCTTCGCCGCATTCAGCGTCTTGTGGACCTCGATCACCTTCCTGCTTTCTGGACCGCCCTACCACTACTCCACCGGCACCGTGGGACTGTTCGGCTTGGTCGGCGCTGCCGGGGCAGCCGCCGCAACTGTGGCCGGGCGGACTGCCGACCGCGGAGGATCTCGCCGCACGACCGCGGTGACTGTGTCGCTCCTGCTGGCCAGTTGGCTGCCGCTGGTGTTCGGTCTCCGCTCCCTGGCGGCGCTGCTGGTCGGTATCGTCCTGCTCGACCTGGCCGTGCAGGGACTGCACATCACCAACCAGAGTGAGATCTATCGGCTGCGGCCCGAAGCCAGGAGCCGACTCACCTCGGCCTATATGACCTTCTATTTCGCCGGTGGTGCCCTCGGTTCGGCGTTGTCCACGATCGTTTACGCCGTCTACGGCTGGGCCGGCGCGTGCGCTCTCGGTGCGCTCATCGCCGCAGCGGCCGCAGCCGTCTGGCTGGTCACTTCACCGCCGCGCTGAGCGGTGCCGGGTCAGCGGGCAACACCGGCCAGCCATTGCACCGTGCGTGCTCCAGCAATATCGGATCTTTACCGACCACGCTGGGGTGGCCTACCTTCACTAGCATATGCAGATCACTGGAATGATCGGCGTAGCAGAAGCAGTCGTCGGGGCGCAGCCCGAGCGATGCGATGGTCTCCGCAACTCCGAAAGCCTTGTTCTCGCCAATCATGGGCCGCACTACTTCACCGGTCAGTCGTCCCTCCTCGTCCACGATCGGCTCGGTGCACACCACTCCGCCGGCGCCGAGTTCCGTCGCGAGTGGTTCGAGGCACGCCTGGAAGGAACCGGAAACCAAAACAACGATGTCGCCTCGTGCCTGGTGCTTGATAACTGCGGACAGCGTGGCACCGACGAACGCGGTCGGCGACTCGCGGTACCTCCGGTACCAGCTCCGCCCGGCCGCCAGCAGGTCCACGAACGGCACGCCGGCGAAGATCCGATAGTATATCCGGTTGATCTCCGTCCGGTGCACGCCGCTCTCGACCTTCGCGTGAATGTCGGCCATCACCTTCTGATACGCGTCGTCGTCACCGTCTCTCTGCTCGATCCAATGACGCAGAAACACGAACATGCTCTTGGCCGAGAGCAACGTGTCGTCGACGTCGAAGAAGGCCGCGGAAACACTTCGGCTGTGCATCTGAGATCGTTCCTTTCCTAGGAAACCGTCTTAACCCGCCTTCTCCGCTGAGTGCTCCACGCGAGTCAGGTGACCTACCAGGGTCTGCCGGGCAACCATCGACTCGTATTTCTCACTGAACGCCTCCGGTATTACCAGGTACTCAGCCTCGACCTCGGCCGCCAGCACGTCTTCCTGGTACACGCAGATCAGGCACTTGAACACCTGTCCAGTGGTGCTGGCCTGGTGCCCCACCAGCCGGTACTCAACGCAGGCGGGCAGTGGAAAAACGTACTTATGAAAAGCTGACCGCATCGAGCTGACGACAAAACGCTGTGTCGTGGCCGTGTCCTTGAGTAAGTACATCTCGGTCACTGCCGTCCAGGTCTGCCGAGCAGCCTCCATGAGCGCAATCGCCGGAATGTGCTGTCCGGTGAGGTGGTCCTCCAGAACCTCCGTGTGTTCGTCGATCAAAAGATCGGTCACGAACCGGTCCGCCGCTAGCCGCACCGGAGTCCCGACCATGGTGTTCTTCGGGTTTCGTTTGTGCGTGAGGTGTTTCTCGGCGAATTCCGGTATGCCGCCCACGGCAACGGCCCGCGGGTTGGACTCAATCAGTCTCCTCACCTTGCCGAGCTGATCGGCCGAAAGGCCCTGGCCGATGGTGACTGATAGGGTCCGTGACCCACCGAGGGTGCGTAGCCGCCTCATCAAGCCAGCAGTGGAAATAGTTCCATGGTTCGTGAGGAAAGCGTCGAACCGGGCTCCGACAACTATGACTGTGTCGTGTGGCATCGTTGTTCTCCGGAATTTAGGAGTAAGCTTCAAAATTGTGCCGATCAGCTCGCTAAAAAGTGCTTCTCGATAGCGGCCAGGGTGCGCAGGTCGCCGAGGTCGAGCCGGTCCATGTCAATCTCAGCCCCGCTCGCCTGCTCGATGACAAAGATGAACTCGACGAACGACAGCGAGTCGACAAGGCGGGTCTCGATGAGGTCCTCGTCTGCGCCGACGTCCTGGCGGTCGGGGTGCTTGGCGAGAATCCAGCTCTTCACCTCGTTGATCGATGCTGTGGTCTGCTGAGCCATGGGACTCCTCACTCTGTGGTGGTTGCGGCGACGGCGACCGCATAGGCCCCGTCGTGGGAAATACTTATTGATATCTCCGAACAGATTCCTGCGGCCCGAGCAAGCTCCGCGGCCGCGCCGTCGAGGTAGACGACCGGCCACGTCCCCGGCTGTCCCTCGACATGGATGGACCGCCAAGGAAGGACGCCGCCCCGGCAGCGGAACAGCTTGAACACCGCCTCTTTGACGGCTAGGCGGCCGGCGACGGAGGACGGGTCAAGACGGCCGGCCCGCGTGCACTCCGAAATCTCGTCCCTGTGCAGCATCCGAGCGAGGACCGACCGGTTAGCGGGTTCGAGCAGCGCCTGAGCACGGGTGAGCGGGACGAGATCCACACCGATCCGGACGGGCATCACACCGGCTGCAGCTGGGATGCAGCCCGGCGCACTTCCTCCAGCGCCTGCTCCGCCGAGCCGTGCCGGTCGACCAACACGCTCACCCAGCGCTCGAGACCGAACGCCACGCAGCTCGTGAACGCGAGGCCGTCGTCGGAGCCGGTGGTGATCCGGCACCGCTCACCGAAGAAGTTCCGGTGAGTGTTGACCGATGCGATGGCGAGGTCGCCGACCTGGAACTCGTGCTTGACCGCCTGCACCTGCTGTAGCAGCGCACGAGATCCCCCGCGCTCGAAGAACGGATCCGTCGCGGCTTCCTTCACGAATTCGAGGGACAACGCGCGGCAGAACGTCTCGATCTTAGCCGCGAAACGAGTGAGGACGTCTTGGGTATGCGCGTACGAACCGAGTGCGACGATCTCACGCATCTGGAAGCTGAGCAGCCTGCGCAGTCCGTCGAAATGGTCTTCCCCACGAAAGCAGCGGTTGACCAGGGTCACGAGGGTTGAGGTCGGCACCTGGCGGTCCTCGAAGAACAGATACGCGCCGAAGCACGTCGCCGTCGGGAGGCCGAGGTGCACAGACGCGAGCTGTTCCGGCCGGAACCGGCCGCCATCAGGCCCGAGGCCTGAGTCGACCCGCAGCGGTCCCGCCATGAGTGACAGGTGCGGAAAGTTAACGTACACGTCGAATTTTTCCAGATCCTTCACCGCATACAGCGGTGGAGGGCAGATCTCACGCGCGCCGGCGTCGACCGCCCATCGGGTGAACGTCTTGTCGAGGGCTTTAATCAGGGCCGTGTGGTCGGGACCGAGGATCGCGAGGCCGCCTTCGAGGCGGCTGTCACCCAGTGCGTTCACAATTCTGCCCGCCTTGTAGTCGCGGTCGTCAGATTCTTATCGCACAAGAGCCCGTGCTTGGTGAGGAACGAGAGCGTCTTGCGGAAGACCTGCTGCTCGAACTCGGAGCGACGGGGGCTTTCCAGGAGCCGCCTGCGAACGTCGAGCGGCTTGTCGACACCCGCGTCCCGGTACACCTCAGGATTGAACAGGCTCTCGAAGCTGAAGCTCATGTAGCGCTTCAGGTAGTCGCTGATCTGCACCAACTCCTCACTCGTCGCCTGGTCACGGAACTGCGAGAAGAGGGTCCGGACGAGCTCGCGACCGAACGCGATATGACGGGACTCGTCCTGGTGGTGGATACGGTTGATGTGCCGGATGGTGTCGTGCAGGCCCTCGTCGAGGGCCATCTTTGAGTTGAAGTGGTCCACAAGCTCCTCGAAGATCAAAATACGGACGAAAACGAGGAGGCTCTCCGCGTTGCGGGGCGGGATCGTCTCGGCTCCACCCCTGGGCTGCTTGTAGATTTTAGGCCCATACCGAAGGCAGAACTCCGCAAAGAACCACATGTGCTCGTTCTCCTCACCGATGAAGTGATGGAAGAACTTGGACGGGATGGTGAACTCCGCAGTGTGGATGCGTTTGGTGACCTCGATCAGCAGTTCACGGATACCGTGGACGTTGAGGCTGTAGAAGTTGATGCTCTCGAACCGGGACAGCCTCCGCAGCTGCTCCTGCGTCAGTTCATCGGCGACGTCGGTACCATATGTGGTCGTGAGCGTGGGACTCATCCACCACATGTCCTCCGGCAGCTCGTCCGGCCACTCGAACATCCTGTACGGGTTGTAGTAGTCCTCGACCGACATCGAACTCAGGCGATCGAGTATCTCCCGGAAGCGCTCATCCGGATCGATCATCGCAGGTTTCATCGGAAAGACACGCACCTTTCATCTCGCCGGACCGGTAGCGGAGGCGATATTCGTGGCGATCTCGGGGGCAGTCGCCGCATGCGGTGAAATCTCCTGGCAGGCTGGCCAGCCGGCGTGAACCTGCTTGCTCAAGCTTTCACAGCTGCCCGAACACGATGTGATGTCCCCCCGTCCGCCGACCCAGATCGGCAACTACAAGAAAGATGACCAGTAACCCCCGGCGGGTACGTCAGGCCCTACCCCCGATCGGGTGAATCCGCTCGGCGATGGCCTACTCCACGCTTCAGTCCTCAGCACACAATGGCAAGTCATTTTCCAGGACAGAACCGTAAGACCTCGCCACCGAGGCGTGCGGTGCCGGCTGTGTCTCGGCCGCGCGCGGCCGAGTCACCCAGCTCGGCGCCACGAGGCGGAGGACCGAAGATAAATACAGGAGAGTCGTCACAATAACGCCATGCAACCGGATCCGAGCGCGGGCGTCTGATCGATCATAATTCTTTTTTCGGACCTGAAGGAGGGTCAATCATGGGAATGATCACCAGGCGGGTCTCCGTGACGCTTGCCGCGTTCCTGCTCAGTGCCGTCGTGGGCACCATCGCGGCCATCCCGGCACAGTCGGCGGTGCAGGCGCAGTCGGCGGTGCCGGCAGGCTCGGGCACTCCCGGTGCGCTCACCGGTATCCGGACCGGAGCGCACCCGACATTCGACCGGATCGTGCTGGACTTCCCCGGCGGAACACCGCAGGTCAGAACCGCACGGTTCGTCGACAAGCTGGTCAGGGACGGCTCGGGCCAGGTCGAGCCGCTCCCCGGCGCCGCGTTCGCCGAGGTGTCGATGTTCGGGGGGAGCACGTATGACGCCAACGGTCACCCCACCTACCTGGGGCCGCGGAAGTTCTCCACCCCCGGTCTGCACAACGTGATGGCGATTGCGATCACCGGTGACTTCGAGGGTTACCTGACGATCGGGATCGGTATGCGGCGGCAGACCTCGCTCAACGTGTTCACCCTCACCAACCCCGCCCGCGTCGTGATCGACGTCGGTAGCTGAGGTGAGGCCTGGCCTGTGCAATACCGTGCTGTCCGTGCGGATCCTGTTGCTCTCCACTGCCGATACCGACCTGCTCGCGGCGCGTGCCTGCGGTGCCGGCTATCGGGTCGCCAACCCGGCCCGGACCGAACCCACCGAACTGCCTGCGCTGCTCGACGGCGTCGAGGTCGTGGTGCTGCGACTACTCGGCGGCCGACGGGCATGGGAGGCGGGGCTCGGCGCGCTGCTGCGGTCCGGCGTGCCCACGGTCTGCCTGGGCGGTGAGGCGACCCCGGACGCGGAGTTGATGGCGGCTTCCACGGTCCCGGCGGGGGTGGTGGCCGAGGCACTGCGTTACCTGGTTGCCGGTGGGCCCGCGAACCTGGAGCAGCTCGCCCGGTTCCTGTCCGACACCGTGCTGTTCACCGGGGAGGGCTTCGAGCCGCCCGCTCCGACGCCTGAGTACGGGGTTCATGGCACGCGCGAGCCGGACCCGGGACTACCCACTGTGGGCATCGTGTTCTACCGAGCGCATGCGCTGGCTGGGAACACCGGCTTCGTCGACGTACTGGCCGACGCCGTGCGGGCTGCCGGAGCGAATGCGCTGCCGGTGTTCTGCGGTTCGCTGCGTGGGTTGGGCGACACGCAGGCCGAGGGGCTGCGCGCGCTGCTGGACCGCTGTGACGCAGTGGTGACCACGGTGCTGGCCGCGGGCGGTAGCGCGGGGTCCGGGGAGGAGTCCTGGGACGCGGGGGCGCTGGCCGCGCTGGACGTGCCGGTGCTGCAGGGCCTGTGCCCGACCACGTCCCGGGCGAGCTGGCAGGCCAGTGACGCGGCGCTGTCCCCGATGGACGCCGCCATGCAGGTGGCCATCCCCGAGTTCGACGGGCGGCTGGTGTCCGTGCCGTTCTCGTTCAAGGAGCCGGGCGGGGATGGGATCCCGATCTACGTGGCGGACCCGGAGCGGGCCGCCCGGGTAGCGGGCACCATCGTCGCGCTGGCCCGGCTGCGGCATCTGCCCGCGGCGGACAAACGACTCGGGATCGTGCTCTCCGCTTATCCGACCAAGCACTCGCGGATCGGCAACGCCGTCGGGCTGGACACGCCCGCGTCCGCGGTGGTGCTGTTGCGGGCGCTCGCCGAGGCCGGATACGACCTCGGCGGGCTGGACGTCGAGAACCTCGAAGGCGACGCGCTGATCCACCGGCTGATCGCGGCGGGCGGACACGACGTGGAGTGGCTCACCGAGGAGCAGATGGCCGGTGCGGCCGTCCGGGTGCCCGCCTCGGAGTACGCCGAGTGGTTCGCCGGGCTCCCCTCGGCGCTGCGCGAGTCCGTGGTCGCGGCCTGGGGGGAGCCGCCGGGGCAGCTCTACGTCCACGGCGACGGGATCTATGTGGGCTCGCTGCGGTTCGGCAACGTGGTGCTGCTCATCCAGCCGCCGCGCGGGTTCGGCGAGAACCCGGTGGCGATCTACCACGACCCCGAGCTGGCGCCCTCGCATCAGTACCTGGCCGCGTACCGGTGGCTGGAGTGGTCCTTCGGCGCGCACGCGCTGGTGCACCTGGGCAAGCACGGCAACCTGGAATGGCTGCCCGGCAAGGGCCTGGGGCTGGCCGCCGAGGACGCCCCGGACGCGGTGCTCGGCAGCCTGCCGCTGGTGTACCCGTTCATCGTCAACGACCCCGGGGAGGGCACTCAGGCCAAGCGCAGGGCGCACGCCACCATCGTCGATCACATGATCCCGCCGATGGCCAGGGCCGACACCTATGGCGACCTCGCTCGACTGGAGCAGCTGCTCGACGAGTACGCCACGGTGCAGGCGCTGGACCCGGACAAGCTGCCCACCTTGCGTGGCCAGATCTGGACGCTGATCCAGAGCGCCCAGCTGCACCGGGATCTGGGTGCGCAGGCGCAGCCGGGTGAGGCGGAGTTCGACGAGTTCGTGCTGCACCTCGACGGGTACCTCTGCGAGATCAAGGACGTGCAGATCCGCGACGGGCTGCACGTGCTGGGCCGGGCGCCCGAAGGCGCCGAGCTGGTCAACGACATGCTCGCGGTGCTGCGTGCCCGGCAGGTGTTCGGCTCCGGCGCGGCGCTGCCCGGGCTGCGGGCCGCCCTGGCCGAGTGGGTCGGCCTGGACGAGCAGGTGCTGCTCGCCGAACCCGGTGCCCTGACCAAGGTGCCCGCCGCGCTGCTGGCGCCGAGCGGCGATCCGGAGGGGGCGCGCGCGAGTGACGTCGTCGACGGTCTCGAACAGGCCGCCCGCGCGCTGCTGGAGTACCTGGCCGATCCCGGACCGGGTCGCGGGCCCTGGTCGCCCGCCGCGGTGCGGACAGCGGTGACTGAGTGCCTCGGTGAGTGGACGAGCGCCGCGGTCCGCTCCGCCGACCAGATCACGGCGGTACTGCGGTTCGGCTGCACCGAGCTGGTACCCCGGCTGGCCGGCACCCCAGCCGAGATCACCAATGTGCTGCGGGCCCTGGACGGGCGTTTCATCGAACCGGGACCCTCCGGCTCGCCCACCCGGGGGCTGGTGTCGGTGCTGCCCACCGGGCGCAACTTCTACTCGGTGGACCCGAAGGCGGTGCCCACCCGCAACGCCTTCGAGGTCGGCGCCGCGCTGGCCGACTCGCTGCTGGCCCGGCATCGAGCCGACACCGGAGGCTGGCCCGCCTCGGTGGGTCTCACCGTGTGGGGTACCAGCGCCATGCGCACCCAGGGTGACGACATCGCCGAGGTGCTTGCGCTGCTCGGCGTCCGTCCGGCCTGGGACGACGCGTCGCGCCGGGTCACCGGCCTGGAGGTGGTCGGCCTGACCGAGCTCGGCAGGCCTCGCATCGACGTCGTACTGCGCATCTCCGGCTTCTTCCGGGACGCGTTCCCCCACGTGGTCGCACTGATCGACGACGCGATCGACACCGTGGCGCGGCTGGACGAGCCGGCCGAGGACAACTACGTCGCCGCGCACTACCGCGCCGACCTCGCCGAGCACGGTGACGACCGCCGCGCCCGCACCCGGATCTTCGGGTCCAAGCCCGGTGCGTACGGCGCCGGGTTGCTGCCGTTGATCGACAGCGGGCAGTGGCGCACCGACGCCGACCTCGCCGAGGTCTACGCCACCTGGGGCGGCTACGCCTACGGGCGGGGCCTGGACGGCGCCGCCGCGCGCGGTGACATGGAGCACGCCTTCCGCCGGATCGCGGTGGCCGCCAAGAACGTCGACACCCGCGAGCACGACATCGCCGACTCGGATGACTACTTCCAGTACCACGGCGGGATGGTGGCCATGGTGCGCTCGTTGACCGGCAGCGATCCGGCCGCCTATGTCGGGGACTCCGCGGTCCCGCATGCGGTGAAGACCCGGTCGCTGGCCGAGGAGACCCGCCGGGTCTTCCGGTCCCGGGTGGTCAACCCACGCTGGATCGCCGCCATGGCGCGCCACGGCTACAAGGGCGCCTTCGAGCTGGCCGCCACCGTGGACTACCTCTTCGGTTTCGACGCCACCGCGGGGGTGGTGGAGGACTGGATGTACCACCAGCTCACCCAGTCCTACGTGCTCGACGAGTCGGTGCAGCAGTTCCTGCGCCAGTCCAACCCATGGGCGCTGCGCGGGATGACCGAGCGGCTGCTGGAGGCCGCCGACCGGGGCCTGTGGGCGCAGCCCGACCCGGCGGACCTCGATGCGCTGCGGGCGGTCTATCTGGACATCGAGGGCGACCTGGAGGACTGAGCGACGAGGACTGAGCAGCGAGGACTGAGCGGCTCAGTGCCCGGTGGGACACCCGGTGGATACCGACGGCGTCCATGCTGTTTCATAGCGTTGCTGTTTCCTGGCATTGGAGCCACCCCGGCTTGGCCTGCCATCCGGGTTCCTGATGGGGTGGCGCCGCACAATGGGTGTTCTCGGTGGGAGGCCGACGGGATGGGGATGATCGGGCGTACCGCCCTGGGGGTCACTGCCGTGCTTGCCGTGCTCTGCGCGCCGACGGCACTGGCCGGCCCGTCCCTGATCAACAACCCGCCCGTCCGGCCGGGTGGGGGCGCTCCCGCGAAGCCGCTGGTCGTCGGCGGCGAGCCCACGAGCACCTCCGACTACCCGTGGATGGTCGCCCTGACCACGTCGGCCAGCGACTCGGCCTACTGCGGTGGTGCGCTGGTCGCGCCGGACCGGGTGGTCACCGCCGCGCACTGCATCAGCGGCTATGCGCCCAGCAGTGTCCGGGTGATCGTCGGGCGGACCGACCTGCGCGGCGCCGAGGGCGAGGAGCGCATGGTGCTGCGGTCCTGGATCGACCCCGACTACCGATCCCCGACCCAGGGCGCGGACGTCGCCGTGCTGACCCTCGACCGTGCGGTGCCCTACGAGACGCTGCCGCTGGAGACCAGCCGAAGCGCGTATCCCGCCGGTCGATCCGCTACCGTCCTGGGCTGGGGATACACCTCGGAAGGGGGGCCGAGCTCGTCGACGCTGCGCAGTGCCGAGATGCCGTTGGTGGCTGACTCCGACTGCGCCGCGACCTTCCGTGAGTTCGACCCACAGACGATGGTGTGTGCGGGTGATCGGGGAGGCGGGGTCGATGCCTGCTACGGCGACTCCGGTGGCCCGCTGATCGCGGGGGGTCGGCTGATCGGCATCACGTCGTGGGGCAGTGGTTGCGCCCGGGCCCGCACACCCGGGGTTTTCGTTCGGATCGCGTCCTACGCGGCGGTCATTCAGACCCAACTGGATGAACCTGCCCTGACCGGGCCCGCCTGACCTGCAGCGCAGGATGGTCACTGTCTGGTAGGCAGGACTAATGGACCACACCTTGCTGCACCGAAGGCTGTCCGCCGACCTGGCGCCCGCGATGATCTACGCTCTGCTGCGCCTGCGGGTGGAGGTGTTCGTCGTCGAGCAGGCCTGTCCATACCAGGAGCTGGATGGCCGGGACCTGGAGGCCACCACGCGACACTTCTGGCTCGCGCCCGACGGTGCCATGGAGAACGTCCAGGCGACGCTGCGCATGCTGGAGCCCAGCGACGGACACTACCGGATCGGCCGGGTCTGTACGGCCAGGCACGCCCGGGGCAGGGGGGCGGCCCGGCGGCTGCTCGAGGCGGCGCTGGCCGAGGTGGGCGACGCTCCCTGTGTGCTCGACGCCCAGACCCATCTGACCGAGCACTACAACGCGTACGGCTTCGTGCCGGTCGGGGCGGAGTTCATCGAGGACGGGATCGCGCACGTGCCGATGCGCCGGGACGCCCGGGCGCGGGTGGGCTGACCGTCGCAGATCCGGCGATCTGCGACGATGGCTCGATGAGCGCTGCCCGCTATCCGTTCGCCGCGATCGTCGGGCACGAGGATCTCCGGCTGGCCCTGCTGCTGACCGCGGTGCACCCGGGAATCGGCGGAGTGCTGGTGCGGGGCGAGAAGGGCACCGCGAAGTCGACCATGGTCCGGGCGGTGGCCGCGCTGCTGCCCCCGGTGACGGTGGTGCCGGGTTGCCGGTTCGGCTGTGACCCGGCGGCTCCCGACCCGGCCTGCCCGGACGGCCCGCATGACCTGGCCGCCGGGCGGACCCGCCCGGCCCGGCTGGTCGAGCTGCCGGTCGGGGCCACCGAGGACCGTGTGGTGGGCTCGCTGGACCTGCAGCGTGCGCTCACCGAGGGAGTCTCGGTCTATCAGCCCGGGTTGCTGGCCGCGGCGCACCGTGGCCTGCTCTATGTCGACGAGGTCAACCTGCTGCCCGACCACCTGGTGGACCTGCTGCTCGACGCCGCCGCGATGGGTCGTGCCCATGTCGAGCGCGACGGTGTGTCGGTGACTCATCATGCGGTGTTCCTGCTGGTCGGCACGATGAACCCGGAGGAGGGGGAGCTGCGTCCGCAGCTACTGGACCGGTTCGGGCTCGCCGTCGAGGTGGCGGCGTCCAGGGAGGTCGGGACTCGCGCGGAAGTGGTGCGCCGCCGGCTGGCCTACGAGGCCGATCCGGCCGGCTTCGCGGCGGGCTGGCAGGCCCAGGACGGGGCTCTGGCGCAGCGGATCGCGCTGGCCCGTTGCGCGCTGCCCGCCGTCGCGCTGCCGGACGGCGAGCTGCGGCGGATCGCCGCGGTCTGTGCCGCGTTCGAGGTGGACGGGATGCGCGCCGACCTGGTGCTGGCGCGCACCGCGCTGGCGCACGCGGCTTGGCGGGGGGCGGACGCGGTAGCCGAGCAGGACATCCGAGTCGCCGCCCGGCTGGCCCTGCCGCATCGCCGTCGCCGGGACCCGTTCGATGAGCCCGGCCTGGACGGTGACCAGCTCGAGGACGCGCTGCGCCAGGCGGACCCACCGCAGGGCCCGCCGGACGACGGCGCAGACCCCCCGCCGGACGGTCCCCGAGGGGGTGGTGCGGGGGAGCCGGCCGGTGACGGCGCCGAGAACCCCGCAGGGTCAGGCAACGGCCCTGCTCCCGAGCGTCCCGCGCCCGCGCCCGCGGAGCCGTTCCGGGCGCGGCTGCTGCAGCTACCCGGCGTCGGCACCGGAGCCCCCGGTCGACGGTCCCGGGCGAGGACCACCGCTGGGCACGTCGTGCGATCCTCCGTCGCGGACGGCAGCGGGCTGCACCTGCTGGGCACGCTGGCCGCCGCGGCCCCGCACCAGCGGGTTCGGGGGCGCCGCGGTCCCGGGCTGGTGCTGCGCAGGCAGGATGTGCGCCAGGCGGTGCGCGAGGGGCGGGAGTCCAACCTGGTGCTCTTCGCCGTCGACGCCTCCGGCTCGATGGCGGCGCGGGCCCGCATGTCCGCGGTGAGCGGCGCCGTGCTCGCCCTGCTGCTGGACGCCTACCAGCGTCGCGACAAGGTCGGGTTGATCAGTTTCCGGGGCCGTGCGGCGGAGGTGGTACTGCCGCCGACCTGCGCGGTGGAGGCCGCGGCCGCCCGGCTGCGGGCGCTGCGCACCGGAGGACGCACCCCGCTGGCCGAGGGGCTGTTGTGCTCGGCGCGGGTGCTGGCCGCGGAGCGGCTGCGAGACCCCGCCCGACGTGCCTTGCTCGTGGTGCTCACCGATGGCCGGGCGACCCACGGTGGGATGGACGCCGCCCTGGCCGCCGCCGGCCTGCTGCGCCGCGATGGGGTGGCGGGGATCGTGGTGGACTGCGAGGCCGGGCCGGTCCGGCTCGGGCTGGCCGGTCGGTTCGCTGTCGCGATGGATGCCGGCCTGGTGCGGTTGCCGGAGTTGTCGGCCGATGCGGTAGCCGGGGTGGTCCGCGCCGCGCGGTCGGCCGCGTGAGAGTGCTGCGTCAGAGTGCTGCGTGAGTTCGGAGGTCGACATGCCCCAGGGTGTACCGGTGAACGTGCCCGAGGACGGGCTCACCACCCGGCAGCGCCGCAACCGGCCGCTGCTCATCGTGCACACCGGAGTGATGAAGGGGAAGTCCACGGCCGCCTTCGGCTTGGCCCTGCGCGGCTGGAGCGCGGGCTGGTCGATCGGCGTGTTCCAGTTCGTCAAGTCCGCGAAGTGGAAGGTGGGGGAGGAGGCCGCGTTCCGGGCGCTCGGTGAGGTACACCAGCGGACCGGCCAGGGCGGGCCGGTCGAGTGGCACAAGATGGGCGAGGGCTGGTCCTGGGCCCGCAAGCAGGGCACCGAGGAAGACCACGCGGCCGCCGCGGCGGAGGGCTGGGCGGAGATCGCCCGCAGGCTGGCCGGGCAGGCCCACGATCTGTACGTGCTCGACGAGTTCAGCTACCCCCTGCACTGGGGCTGGGTGGACACCGGCGAGGTGGTGTCCGCGCTGCGGGACCGGCCCGGTCACCAGCACGTCGTGATCACCGGCCGCAACGCCCCGCCCGCCCTGCTCGACGCCGCCGATCTCGTGGTGGAGATGACCAAGGTCAAGCACCCGATGGACGCCGGGCAGAAGGGCCAGCGGGGGATCGAGTGGTAGTTCCCGTGGTGATCGCCGCACCTGCGTCGGGCAGTGGCAAGACCACGGTGGCCACCGGGCTGATGGCCGCGCTGCGGCGGCGGGGCACCACAGTGGCCGGCTTCAAGGTCGGCCCGGACTACATCGACCCGGGATATCACGCCCTGGCCACCGGGCGGGCGGGTCGCAACCTCGACCCGGTGCTGGTCGGAGAGCCGCGGATCGTGCCGCTGGCCCGCCACGGCGCCGCCGGTGCGCAGGTCGCGGTGGTGGAGGGGGTGATGGGCCTGTTCGACGGCCGGGCCGGGACGGCAGGCTACGGCTCCACGGCGCGGGTCGCGACGTTGCTGGGGGCTCCGGTGCTGCTCGTCGTCGACGTGCGCGGGCAGGGCCGCAGTCTCGCCGCGCTGCTGCACGGCTTCCGGTCCTTCGATGCGGGTGTCCGGATCGCCGGGGTGGTGCTCAACCGGGTCGGCTCGGCGCGGCACGAGCAGGTCTGCCGGGACGCCTGCGCCGAAGTGGGTCTGCCGGTGCTCGGCGCGCTGCGCCGCGACGACGCGCTGGCGGTGCCGTCACGGCATCTGGGTCTGGTCACCGCCGCCGAGCACGCGGCCGCCGCGGAGGTGGTGCGTCGCTGGGCGGATGCGGTCGCCGCCCAGGTGGACCTGGACGCCGTGCTGTCGCTGGGCACCGGGGCAGGGCAGTCGGCGCGGTGGGACCCGGGTGCGGAGGTCGTGGCGGTACCCGGGCAGCCGGTGGTCGCCATCGCCGCCGGGCCCGCCTTCACCTTCGGCTACCCCGAGCATGCCGAACTGCTCACCGCGGCCGGGGCGGCGGTCGCACCGTTCGATCCGCTGCGCGATGAGTCGCTGCCCCCGGGCACGGCCGGCCTGGTGCTGCCCGGCGGGTTCCCCGAGGAACATGCCGCCGAGTTGTCGGCCAATGCGTCGTTGCGGGCCGACGTGGCCGCCTTGGCCCTCGGCGGAGCCCCGGTGCACGCTGAATGCGGCGGGCTGCTCTATCTGTGCCGGACGCTGGACGACCTTCCGATGTGCGGGGTGCTCGATGCCGAGGCGACCATGACCGAGCGGCTGGTGCTGGGCTACCGGGATGCGGTGGCGCTGCGCGAATCGGCCCTGCACCCGGTGGGTGCCCGGGTGAGCGGCCACGAGTTCCACCGCACCACCGTCGCCCCCCGCTCGGGTGCACCCGCCTGGGCCTGGTCCGCGGCGGAGCCGGAAGGCTTTGTACTGGCCGGGGTGCACGCGTCGTTCCTGCATACCCACCCGGCCGGGAACCCGGGCGCGGTGGCACGCTTCGTGGCGAGCTGTGTGAAGGGCGGGTCGTGACGCCGGAGCTGGTGGGCATCGGGGTGGGTCCGGGGGACCCGGAGCTGTTGACCGTCGCCGCGGTGCGTGAGTTCTGCCGCGCCGGACGGGTGTTCGTGCCGGTGATGGCACCCGACGTGGCCGGGCGGGCCGAGGCGGTGGTGCGGGCGCACCTGACCCACGATCGCCTGGAGCGGCTGGTGTTCGCGCTCAACGACGATGTCGCCGGATCACAGCGGCGCCGCGACCAGCTCTGGGACGCGGCCGCCGCGCGGGTGGTGGCGTATCTGCGGGAGCACGACGGTACCGCGGCGTTCGCCACCCTTGGAGACCCTTCGGTCTACTCGACCTTCGGCTACCTCGCGACCACCGTGCGGGACCTGCTGCCGCAGGTCCGGATTCGCACCGTCCCGGGCATCACCGCCATGCAGGCGGCCGCCAGCGCAGTGGGTGTGACCCTGGTCGAGGGCACCGAACCGCTCACCCTGGTCCCGCTGTCCCGGGACCTCGACGCACTGGATGACGCGCTGGCCGCGGCGCTGGTGCACGGCGGGACGGTCGTCGCGTACAAGGGCGGCCGCCGGCTGGCCGAGCTACGCGAGCGGATCGCGGCGGCCGGTGCGCTGGACCGGGCCTGGTGCGCGGAGCACCTCGGCACCCCGGACGAGCGGATCACCCCGCTGGCCGGTTTGGATGCGGCGAGCTACCTGTCGACGGTGCTGGTCCTCCCGCCCCGAGGGGGTAGAGGAGCGCAGCTGTGAGCCAGCCGCCGCTGCGCGAGCCCGATCTGCCCCGCACCGCGAAGGTCCGGTCCACCGCGCTGCGCACCGGGTTCACCACCGGGGCGTGCTCGGCGGCGGCGGCCAAGGCCGCAGTGGCCGCCCTGCGCACCGGTACCGGCCCGGCCACTGTCGACATCCCGTTCCCCGCCGGGGACCGGCGAACCTTCTCGGTCCACTCCGTGCAGGTGGCGGACGGCACCGCGACGGCAGTGGTGGTCAAGGATGCCGGTGACGACCCCGATGTGACGCATGGCGCGCACCTCACCGTGACCGTCAGCTGGCGCGGTGACGGCGAGGTGGTGCTGCACGGCGGCGAAGGAGTGGGCATGGTCACCCGTGCCGGGCTGGGACTGCCGGTCGGCCAGCCCGCGATCAACCCGGTTCCCCGGCAGATGATCACGGATGCGGTGCGGGAGGCATCCGGTGGACGAGGGGTCGACGTGACGGTCAGCGTGCCCGGTGGTGAGCGGATGGCGCGCAAGACCACCAACCGGCGGCTGGGCATCGAGGGCGGTATCTCCATCCTGGGCACCACCGGGATCGTCCGTCCGTTCTCCACCGCCTCCTGGCGCGCGTCGGTCGAGCAGGCGGTGGCGGTGATGGCCGTGGCACACGTCCCCACCCTGGTGCTGGCCACGGGTGGGCGCACCGAGCGTGGTGCCATGCGGCTGCTGCCGAAGCTGCCGGAGGTGGCGTTCGTGGAGGTCGGTGACTTCGTCGGGGCGGCGCTGCGCAGGGCGGTGCAGCACGGTCTGACCGAAGTGGTGTTCGTCGGCATGATCGGCAAGCTGACCAAGCTGGCTTCCGGGGTGCTGATGACCCACCACACCCGGTCCAAGGTGGACACCGAGCTGCTGGCCGAGATCACCGCCGCGCACGGGGGCGCCCCGGACGACGTCGCCGAGGTCCGGGCTGCCGCGACCGCCCGGCGGGCCTACGAGATCTGGGAGTCCGGCGGGCTGCTGCGGGCCTGCGGCGACGAGGTCTGTGCGCGGGTGGCCGATACGCTGCATCGGTTCAGCGCCGAGGTGGGGCGCCCGCTGGCGGCTAAGGCGGCCATGGTCGACTTCACCGGGCAGCGGGTGGTCGCCGCGACGGTGCCGGACTGGGTGCAGCCCCACCGGGTGGAGTGACAGTGGGTCGGATGAGCATCACCGTGATCGGACTGGACGGCGCCGCGTTGCCCTCCGGTGCCCCCGAGGCGTTGGCCCGCGCGCAGGTCGTGGTGGGGGCGCCGCACCAGCTCGCCGCCGTGGCGGTGCCCGCCGGCGCCACCATCCTCGGGCCGACCGAGCTGGACGAACTGACGGTCGGCGGCCCCACCGTGGTGCTGGCCAGCGGCGACCCCGGGTTCTTCGGGATCGTCCGAGCGCTGCGCAAGCGCGGGCTACGGCCCACCGTGCTGCCTGCCCGGTCCAGTGTGGCGCGGGCATTCGCCCTGCTGGGCCGGTCCTGGGACGACGTCGCCGTGGTCTCGGCGCACGGCAGGTCCATGCGCTGCGCGCTCAACGTCTGCCGCGCGCATCCCGCGGTCGCGGTGCTCACCGCACCCGGGGCGGGAGCCGTCGAGATCCTCGCCGGGCTGAGCGGCTGGCGCCGGAGCCTGCTGGTCGCCGAGGACCTGGGGGGTCCCGACGAGCGGCTACGGCATTTCTGCGGCGGCCAGGTCCGTGACCCGCACGTGGTGCTGTGCCTGGCCGACGACTACACCGTGCCGCACCGGAGCTGGATCGCCGGCGGTGAGCCGGTGCCCCCCGTGACCGGCTGGGCGCTGGCCGAGTCGGAATTCTCCCACCGGGACGGGATGATCACCAAGTTCGAGGTACGCGCGCTGGCGCTGGCTCGGCTCGCCCCGGGGCCGGGCAGGCTGATCTGGGACGTGGGCGCCGGGTCCGGCTCGGTCGGCGTGGAATCCGCCAGGCTCGGAGCGGCGGTGCTCGCCGTCGAGCGGGATCCCGCGCAGTGCCTCCGGTTGGTGGCCAACGCGGCAGCGCACGGGGTGGATATCCGGGTGGTCGAGGGACAGGCGCCCGCCGTGCTGGACGGGTTGCCTGAGCCGGACGCGGTGTTCGTCGGCGGGGGAGGGCCCGAGGTGGTACGGGCCGTGGCGAAGGCCTCGCCCCGGGTCGTGGTCACCCTGGCTGCGCTGGATCGGCTCGGGCCCTGCCGCGCTGCGATGCGAGAGGCCGGTCACGCGGTGGACGGCGTGCAGCTGGCGGCGTCCCGGTTCGCGGAGCTGCCCGATGGGTCGGTCCGGCTGGCCGCGACCAATCCGGTGCTGCTGCTCTGGGGCCGGCGGTGAGTGCCCTCGTCGTCGGGCTCGGATCGTCCCGTGGGGTCCGTGCGGCGGCGGTGTGGGCGCTGCTGCGGACGGCCGTGACCGACCTCTCGCAGATCACCGCGTTCGCCACCATCGATCGGCGCCGCGACGAGCCCGGTTTGCTCACCGTGGTCCGGGAGCACGGTGCCGCGCTGCACTGCTACCCCGCGGCCGACCTGGACGCCGTCGAGGTGCCGCACCCCAGCGAGCCCGTCCGCGGGTACGTCGGCACCCGCAGTGTGGCCGAGGCCGCCGCGCTGCTGGCCGCCCGCGACCTCGGCGGGGGCTCGCTGGTCGTGCCCAAGCTGCGTGGTGAGCACGTCACGGTCGCGGTGGCAGAGTTGGATCCGGTGGCAGCGTTGGATCCGGTGGCAGCGTTGGATCCGGTGGCAGCGTTGGATCCGCTCTCGATCAGCTCCGCGTGCACGGCCTGCGGGGCGTGCCTTCTCACCTGCCCGGAGCACGCCCTGCGCCCGGCCCCACAGCGGCCGGTCCTCGTCGCGTCACGCTGCACCTCCTGCGGCGAGTGCGTGGAGATCTGCCCGACCGACGCCATCACCCTGCATGACTAGCCTCGGGCTTTCACTATGGTTGATCTTGTGGGTGACACGCCGGGTTTAGATGCGCGAAAGTGCCTGTTCAGCGCGGTTTGATCGGGGTTATCACGACCTGATCGGACCGAGTTGAGAGGCACTTCGCGGGTGAAGGATAAACAGCGCAGACCGTGGTTGTCAGTGATCATCGGTAGCGAGTCGTTGGTGTCGCACGCTGGTGGTGCACTGCTGGTGGAGACCGCCCGGCGCAGCGGGCTCGCGGGGCAGCTCTGGACCCGGCTCGGGCCGTGGCGGCGGCCCCTCGCGATTCATGATCCGGGCAAGGTCGTGGTAGATCTGGCGGTCGCGGTCGCCCTGGGTGGGGATGGGGCCTGTGATGTGGCGGTGCTGCGCGCAGCGCCGGGGGTGTTCGGGCCGGTGGCCTCGGACCCGACGGTGTCGCGGCTGATCGCCTGCCTCGCCCAGGACGCTGACGGTGCGCTGGGGGCGATCACTGGTGCCCGCGCGGCGGCGCGGGAGCGGGTGTGGGAGTGGGCGGGGGCACCGATCCAGGACGGGCAGGTGGTGCTCGATCTGGATGCCACCCTGATCACCGCGCATGCGGACAAGGAAGACGCGACCCGGACCTGGAAGAAGACCTTCGGGTTCCACCCGCTGCTCGGGTTCGCCGATCACGGCACCGGTGGGGCCGGCGAGCCAGTGGCGGAACTGCTACGACCCGGCAAGGCCGGCTCGAATACCGCTGCCCGATCACGTCGCGGTGTTCGACTCCGCCCTGGCGCAGCTGCCCGAGTCGCTGCGCCGCCCGGATGGGCAGGGTCGGGTGGCGGTGCTGGTCCGCACCGACGCCGCCGGCGCGACGAAAGAGTTCGCTGCGAAGCCGGTTACGGCCGAATCGTCAATATGTCGAGCACGCTGGGGTCGCTGCACCACATGGATCGCCCGACCGAGCCTGCCTATCGGGTCACCAAAGCCGCTCTCAACGCGCTCACTCGTGTCCTGGAATGGTGACCGATATTTCGTTAGAAGGGTGGTGGTCCGGGGTGGGGGCGGATGTTGAGGTGGTGTTCGGTTCTTGGTGGGGCGCGGTAGTGGTGGACGCGTCCGGTGGGGCTGGTCCACAGAAACAGGCCGGGTTCGGGTTGGCATAGTGACCAGCTGGTGTGGGTCTTGAGTCGGTGGTGATATCGGCACAGTGGGCCGAGATTAGCTGCGACGGTGGGTCCGCCGTCGTCATGCGGGATGGTGTGGTCCAGGTCGCAGCGGTGGGCGGGTTGGCGGCAGCCGGGGAAGCAGCAGGTTCGGTCCCGGGCCTGCACGAACAAGTTGAGCAGCCGACGGGGTCGGTACGCGGCGGAGAGGTCTGTGAGTTGCCCGGTGTGTTCGTCGACCAACGCGGCACGCCAGCGTCGGGCGGCGGTGACCAGTTCGCGGGCCATCTCGGCGGGGATGGGGCCGTAGCCGGCGAGGTCGCCGGGGTTGTCGGCCAGGCCGGTCAGAGTGGCGACGTCCAGGTTGACCTGGACCTCGACGGTGGTCTGCGGTTCGCCGTGCACGTCGCGGCCGAGTAGCAGGTCGGTCAGGGCGTCGGCGCGGCGGGCGTCCATGCCGCGGGGGTCGTCGGCGGGTAGGTCGCGGGCGAGGATGTCCAGCCTGGCGTAGGCGGCGGTGGCGTCGTCGGCGGGCAGCAGTGCCCACAGTGCCGCCATCCCGTCCGGATGGGGATGTAGTTGCACGCGGCGGTCGCCCCGGGCGGCGCGGTGCCGGCGAGTTGTGGCGTCGGGGTCGGCGGCCAGGACCGCGCGGGAGAGTGCGGCCCGGAGTTCCCCCACGGTCTGCTGCGGCGCCTTGGGTAGCACGCGGTCCTGCACGGTGGCGGTGGCCGAGGTATCGAGAATTTCGGTGGCCTCACTGATCGCCCGCGCTCTGGGCAGGTCGATCGCGCCGGACTGCAGGGCAGCCAGGGTGTCGGGCAGTCGGGTCGTCAGGCGAGTGGCCAAGTCCAGTCGGGCATTGGCCGCACCGCGGGACAGGTGCAGCACCGGGGCAACCTCGGCGGTAGCGAACTCCTCCAGGTCGGTACCTGTCCGCGTGTCAGCGAACCGGGCCAGAGCCCGGAACTGCTGGGCTTGCGCGTGGGCGATCAACCGCTCCCACGCCGCGGCGGTCTCCAGCGCGTCGTCAGCGTCGAGGCTGTCCATATCCAGGCTGGACAGCAGGTCGGTAAGCAAACCCGAGGGCTCGAACTCCGACCACGCCACGCCGGGCAGTAGCCCAGGTGCTGGAGCCTGATCGGTATCGAACATGCGTTCGATCATAGTAGATTTCGGCGAAACTGGCAGCGAAACTCAGTGAACTGAGCGTGTCCGACCTCCCTTCATCGGGGTTTACCTGCCGTTTTGCCCGTAACTAACCGTGTGAGGCCCGGTTCGATGGGGTGAGCAGCCGTCTACGGTCCGTTTCCAGGGTGCGGACATGCCGAATGGCCCGCCGTTGGCGGGCTCGGTGGGGGCGGGGTCTATGCCGC
Organism: Pseudonocardiaceae bacterium; assembly: GCA_050699955.1. Taxonomy (GTDB): domain Bacteria; phylum Actinomycetota; class Actinomycetes; order Mycobacteriales; family Pseudonocardiaceae. The sequence continues at coordinate 32,903 of JBOHGD010000004.1, forward strand.
CAGTGGGAGGGTCGGGCCTTGAGTAGCGCGCTGGCCAAGCGGGTGAGGATGGTCAGGTCTGCGTGCAGCTGGACGCGGGGCAGGCGACGGACCCGCAGCGGCCCGAGACCCCATTCATGCTTGAGTCGTCCGAACTCGCGCTCGACAGCGCCCCGGGTGCGGTAGATCGCCTTCCACCGGTCGGTGGTGCGCGGGATGAGGGTGTGCAACCGGTCGGCCTTGATCCACACCTACCGGGGGGTGCACTGGCCGGTCGGGCAACGCCACTTCGAGGCGCCCCGCTTGGTGTCGGACCCGGCGAAGGCCCACACCCCGTGCGGGCACGACGGGGGCTTGTGCAGCCCGTTGACGACGTTCACGGTCAGCTTCAGCGGGATCACCGGCCGGATGTCGCGCGACTCGCAGGCCGCGTACATGGCCGACCCGTCGTAGCCCTTGTCCATCACGCACGTGCCGGGGGTGAAGCCACGCCGGATGGTGGTGTCGAGCAGCGAGGGCATGTGCTCGTGCTCCGAGTCGCGGGCCGACGCCACATGCCAGGCCAGCGGCAGATCGGTCTTGGTGCACACAGCGGCGTGCAGCTTGTAGCCGTAGAACCCCCCGCCCTTGCGGGTCGAGATCGCCGACCGGTGCCCCCACGAGGCGTCCGGGTCGGCGTAGTGCTCCCGGGGCTTGCCGTTGGGCAGGTCGCGCATCCCGTTGGCGTAGGCGGGCAGGTCCGACCCGTCGATAGCCACGTTCGCACCGAGGTCCGGAATGGTCTCACGCAGCCCGGCCACGAGACGGTCCAGGCAGTCCGCCAGCGCCGCGCTGTGCGCGCGCAGCTTGACCGTGAACCGGTACGCGGCATGGATGCTGGGAGCATCGCCCAGCGCGTCCCGCAGGGCGGCATGCTCGGCGACGAGCCGCACAGCGCGGGACCACGTCGGCAGGGCGTAGACGCTCTTGACGAGCGCAAGCCCGACCATCGCCCGGATCGGATAGCCACGACGCCCCGTCCAGCGGGTCGCTTCCAGGTCAGCGATCAACCCCGCGATCTCCGGGCTGTCCAGCAGCGCGGCGACCTGCTCAGCACCACGGCACGGTGCTACCGTCACGGCCATCGAGGATGCACCCTCTTTGGTCCAGACCACCGGACGTTGGCGCGTCGCGGGGGTCATCCTTATTTCCTTGTCGGGGCTGACGATACGCGGGGGGTCTGACAATTCCGGGCGCTCGGAACCGTGGTCAGCGAAGAAATTCTCGGGCAGCTGTTCTTGTTGTCATCTCGGGCCGGGAAATGAGAATACGCGAGCCGTATCCGCCGACTCGGCGCGAGCCGTACTGTTCCGCCCTCGCAGGTTCACGACGTCTGCCGCTGGCCCGACTGGTGTCCAGTCGATCCAACTCTTCACATGCCGTTCGGAGAGGAGCGCAAGGCGGGCCGCAAGGCCCACAGCGGACGAGTCAGCTCCGCAACCAGTGCGCTTCGTGATCGCGCGTACGAGCCAGATCGGCTCCTCGTTGGTAGTCGTGACAGGCTCGCCCCTGTTCCAGCCGCGCTTGGAGATCTGCTTGTAGAGACTGGTGGCCTGGTCCGCACTGATGACGCCGAGCTGCTGAAAGCGGACGACCAGGGCCTTAATCGCGATTCCCCACGTCGCCTTAAGATCGGCAAGTACTGACAGGGTTACCCGACCGCCCTTGCTCGTCCAGTCGTCGAGAAGGGGTTCAGCCGGGGCAAGGAAAGCGCTCGCGAATCGGTGCGCCTGGCGTTCGATTCGTCGCGCCTCCTCGGCAGTTTCGGGTGGTGGCAGCTCGCTATGGAGTCCGAGGTGGCCGACTTCGTGTAAGACGGTGAATCGCTGGCGGTCACCTGGCACAGAATTGTCCCCTTGGCTGGGGCGACTGACCCGAATAAACGGTGATCCGTCGATGCGCTGCGACAGCCCCAGATGTCGCCCAAGTTCGCTGATCATCGGCAGCACGACACAGCCGAGGCGGTCGGCTGCGCGCATGGCGTTGCCTACGACGTCGCCTTCCGCAAGCCCTGCGGCTACTCGGACCTCTTCGGCGAATCGCTCGATCGCATGGTCATCATTGAGGTCGCCGTCAAACATGGGGATGCGGTCGGGGATTCGCTTAAGCTGGAGTCGTGTTATCGACTCTGCCGCCAGCAGATTCCCAGCGGTCACGCTCTCGACCGCACGCGATGGTGCGTCGGCATACGCACGGAGCCATGGGCGCGTCGCAATAAGCTCGATCGGCTGGCTTGTCAGATACTCCGGGGTGCAGCCAAGCACGGCGGACAGCGCACGCAACATGTCGGAGTCAGGTGACTGACGGCCGTTCTCGATCTTGGAGACGAGGCCGTTTCCCTCGCTCGCCCCGTTGGTGAGCGACCGAGCAAGGTCGATCTGACTGATGTTGTTGGCGAGCCGCAGGGTGCGCACACGCTCGCCGAGGATGGCGGGAGTGGTCACGGTAAGACCTTTCAGAGATTTAGTTCGGGGCAGGGCTGCCTCAGAAGCCGTCGACGTTCCCGGCCTCGTCCTCCTCCTCCTCCTCGAAGCCCGGCAGGCCCTCGTCCGTCGAGGTGAAGCCGCGCGACGGCTGATCGTCGCTCAGATCGATGATCGGGCCCAACACGAGGTAGACCGGACCGTCGCCGCGCCAGTTAACGATCTCCGCCGCTATGAGGCGATCGATCGTGTGGTCGTCCGACATGATGTAGCCGAGGATCCACTTTTCCTCGCGGAAGAAGGTCTCGTCGTCCGAGACCAGCAGGGACGACCCCGCACCGCAGATGACCTCGTAGTCTCCCTTGGCGTTCAGCTTCACGCGCTTGACGCGGTATCGCCGGACCGTGCCGTCCGACATGGTGACGATGTCGAGGCCACCGCCCGATACCTCCTCGAACCCAAGACCAGCCTGGGAGGCGCCGCGACAAGCGAGTCGAGTAGCAGGGACCGCTCCAGCGTGCTTGCGGGTCCGCGGGTGCGGGAGAACGCTTGGTGCTGGCGCACGGCCACGCCAACGCTGTAGCCGGACTCGTCGGTCGTGTCGCGGATCTCACGCGCGACCTGCATCAGCTTGGCGATCTCGGCATCCGGGGGGGCGAACCATGGCCGAATACTATTCCGTCCTGGTTCGCCCCGTCCACGGGGGTCTGGCGTGCCGTCTGGGTGGCTCGACGGGAGCAGCGCTCGGCGTTCCCGTCAGAGCATTGCACCCGCCGTGCATGTCGGCTGATCCCCTGGTTGGCCGCTGAGACCCTTCCGGGTTACGACGGAGGGTGACTGTCCCACTCGACGTGGTTACCCTGCCTTTATGGTCATTGACCCCGCGTGGTGGGAGCAGCCGGACATGCGGGCGGCGCTGGCTGTCCGCGACATCGGCGAGGTGTACCGGACGCTGACCAGCCTCGGGGTCAGTCAGCGCCAGATCGCCACTCTGGTCGGGCAGTCCCAGTCCGAGGTGTCGGAGATCGTCAAGGGTCGGGTGGTCAAGGACTCCAGTGTGCTGGAGCGCATCGCCGAGGGGTTGGGCATCCCCCGGGAACGGATGGGGCTGTCCTGGTAGGGTCCCGATGGCACCTACTGTGGAGAGGGCACGGTCTCCGAACTCCCCGAGGGTGTGAACGCGGACATGCTGCGCAGACACCTGCTGGCGCTGGGTGCAGCCGCCGCTGTCGGCGCTCCGATCAAGGGGCTTGGGGAACTGCTGAACGTGGACGGCAGCCCGGCGCCAGCACCGCTGCCGTCCCATCTCCACCGGGTCCACATCAGTCAGGTGCAGGACCTGACTCGGAGCCTGCGGGAAGCGATCCACGCGCACGGGTCCCAGCCGCAGGTGAGCGGCGCGGCGGCCGCATGGGCTGATCGGCTCTTGGGCGTGTCCGGCGCAGACGCGGTCAGGCTGCCACTGATGACAGCGGTGGCCGACCTGCACGCCGTCGCCGGGTGGGCAGGGCTGGACGCAGGCTTGCAGAACCGGACCATGTACCACTACGCCCGCACGCTGGAGCTGGCCACCGAGTCCGGGGACGCCTACCTCCAAGCCGCCGCCGTGGCCTGCGCCGGGCTAACCATGCTGGAACACGGCCACCCCAACGACGGACTGAAGATGCTCCAGCTCGGGCAGATCAAGGCGTGGAACATGCCTGCGGACCACCACCTCCGCAAGGTCGTGGAAGCCTGCGCACAAGCCGACGCAGCAACCGCCCTGGCCCGCATCGGACACCCGAAGGCAGCGAGTGCGGAACTGGCGAAGTCACGGGACATCTGGCAGCCCAGCCACACCGAACCCTGGGGCGACCCGAACGGCGCTGCGGCACAACTGGAGATCGAACAGGGGAACCTGGACAGGGCCGAACCGTTCGCGGTGGCCTCGGTGCGCCGCTGGGACGGTGTCAGCGAGCGCGGACGCACCCTCTCCACCGTGGTACTGGCCACCATCCACGTCCACGCCGGGGAACCCGACGGCCTCACGATGGCCCACCGCGCCATCACCGACGTGACCAAGCTCAGCTCAGTACAGGCCCGGAAACGACTCGAACCACTGGCCAGCGCATTGGACACCCGGCGCGGCAGCGACGCCAGGGAACTAGCCCGGATGGCCCGGCAAGTGGCTGCAACGCGGGTATAGTCGCCCACCCGGCTGCCGACGATCAGCCGTGATCGTAGAGGCGACCAAACTCCGGCTCGATCCAGAGAATATGGAAGGCGTCCTGCACGCGGGCGGCATGGATGAGCAGCGTTTACGGACGCTTGCGCCGGAGGTTCGCCTGAGCAGAGATCACGCGCAGTTGAGCTCGCGCAGCGTGAAAACTGCGCCACGCCGCAGCCTGCTGGGCATCGGCCAGCTGGCGCCCGATGCGATCATCAGCAGGAATCAGCTCAAACCGCTCAACACCGCCGCAGGTCTCGATGAACGCGTCGGCCAACTCCACGAACCGCGGCTCTAGATGGTCGACGTGAGCTTGCGGGTCGTTCCTCAACGGCGCGCCGATCACCTCGCACCGCGGGTCCACCTCGTCACGGAAAATTGGGCGCGAACCTCGTCGAGTTGCTCGGTGATCGCTTTGCGAAGCGCCCCGTGGACGGCTAACCGCTTCACCACCATGGGAGGTGCTGGCTTACGCAGGCACTTGTCGATGCTGAAGTTGTCCTCGGTGCCATCGGTGCGGGTGATCCAGAAGCCGCGATTCTGGTAGACCGCCCGCACCGTGATCGCTGCGATGCCGGGGCCGATCTTCTCCTCCGCATTCGGGTGAAGGAGCATGAGGTCCGAGATGAACGCCAGGGCGTCGCCTTCGAGTTTGGAACCGAGCGGCGGGGGGTTCAACACCTCCCGCACGGCCTGCCAGGCATCCTCCACACGCTGAAATGTTCTCTGGCCGATCTGCACCTCACGTGCGGCCATGGCGCCACCTTCCATGAGCGACCTGGGAATCTTAGTCCAACTGGGCGATCACTTCGGCCCTCAGCGTCGAGCCGATGAACTCGACGGCTTCGCCATGAACTCGTCCCCATCAAGGCACGAGCGGAGGAAGGCCGCCAGATCACTCACCGGATGACCCAGCTCCGGCGAGACGGCTCCTCAGCTCATTCATCACCGCATCGAACGCCTCAGACCCGCGCATCCACTTCTCGGTCTCCGATGTTGGCGTGGTGTAGCGCCCCGGGGCGGCGAGGTCCATGAAGTCGGCCATACTGATAAACCTCCCACTCGGCTCATCGCCAACCTGCCGGGGAATCAAGCCACGCTCGTCGCCTACCAGTGGGGATACCAGCGCCTTGACGATCCACTCCCACATGTGTCCATAGCGCTCGTAGTCGCCGGGGCGCGCGTGTTTGCATAGCTGGTCCACGAGACGCTCGACGTCGCACAGTTGGGGTTCAGAGGCCAGTGCCCGGTCGTAGGCGGCGGTCATATGGTCATTGTTCCGAGATCAGCAGTCCTGTCCAGCGGTACCGGATCGCTGGGGTACGCGAAGATCATCCGTGGGGGCAAACCCCACTGAGACCCCCAGCGCGCGGCGCTGACCTGCGGAAACAGTTTCGCAGAAGTCTCATAGTGGAACCGGCCGACAGAAACCGGACGTTGACCAGCAAGCCCGGCGAGCAGCCCGGTCAGTACCCCGGCGGCGAACCCGACGGTCAACGTGACCAGCTCGCGATCGGAAGTCCGCAGGCAGCGTGACCGGAGGCGCCCAGCACGGTGCCGTCACGGACCAGCCTGATCGGCACCAGCGTGACCAGCACCAACTCGAACGTGGTGAGTCCCAGCCCGTCGCGGCGGGCCGCGGGCAAGCAGCTCGATCACGAGCGCGCCGAGCACCCGGCAACGGGCCTGCGGCAGGCATGAAGTACCGACACACCGTGCATGAAGGGCTGACACACCGTGCACGAGAGGCGGACACGCCGGGTATGGGGTGGAACGCCGGGGTGAGTTAGGCCAGGGGGTTGAAGCCGGCTGGTAGCTCTAGGCGGTGTGCGCTCATGAAGCCGGGATCGGCGAGTACCTCCCGGGTGGGGCCGTCAGCGGCGATCTGGCCGTGGTCGATGACCAGCACGCGTGGGCACAGCTCCAGTGCGTAGGGCAGGTCGTGGGTGACCAGCAGGGTCGTCATCCCGAGCCGTTTGACCAGGTCGGCGAACTCGCGGCGGGCCGCCGGGTCGAGGTTGGAGGTGGGCTCGTCGAGCACCAGCACCTCGGGATGCATCGCGAGCACGGTGGCCACGGCGGCCCGGCGCCGCTCCCCCTGGGACAGCCGGTGCGGCGGACGGTCGACGGCGTCGGCCAGGCCCACGTAGGAGAGCGCCTCGGTGACCCGCGCCGCCAGCTCCGGACCGGACAGCCCTAGATGCGCCGGACCGAAGGCGACGTCACGCCCCACGGTGGGGGTGAACAGCTGGTCGTCGGGGTCCTGGAAGACCACCCCGACCCGCCTGCGGACCTCGGCGAGGGTCCGCCGCCCGACGTCGAGTCCGCCGATCGACACCGAGCCTGCGGATGGCGTGAGCACCCCGTTGAGCTGCAGCACCAGCGATGTCTTCCCTGCGCCGTTCGGGCCGAGCAACGCGACCCGCTCGCCGGGCTCGATCCGCAGCGAGACACCGCGCAGGGCCTGCCTGCCGTCCGGATAGGAGAAGTGCAGATCGTGCACCTCGACCGCCGCGACACCCTCGGGGCTGGTGCCCGAGCCCGCGAAGCGGCCCCGGCGGACCTGGATCCGCGGTGCCACGGTGGGCGCCCGGGTGGAGCGGCGGGCTCGCCGGGAGCCCCGCGCCGGGCCGTCGCCGTGCGGGGTCAGCGAGATCGGGCTGCCCACCTTGGACTCGTACCCGGGCAGCTGCACCCGGTAGGCACACAGGTCACAGTTCATCCGCACGTCGCCGTGCCGCGCCTCCCGGTAGCGTTCCAGCACCAGGTGAGCCAGCCGGCTATCGGGGCCCAGATGGGCGCCGCCGCGGACCTCGACCTCGGGATGGGCCTGCGCCCAGCTCGCCGCCTCGGCATAGATCCGGTTCAGCAGCACCCCGGGGAAGAGGAAGAACGGGGCGAGGACGGTGGTCACGGCGCCGAGCAGCCGCAGCCGCTCCAGCGCCTCGGGTACCGACGGGGTCGCGACCGAGACGAACCCGGGCTCGATGTTGCCCAGCCCCCGCCCGTCGGCGAGCAGCCGGCCGACCTTCCACAGGTCCGCGCAGGCGTCCGGGTCGCTGGACCCGCGCCCGATCAGCGCCACGCCCAGCTTCTCCGGGTCGGCGTCCGCTGCGGCGTCCCGGATCCGGTCCGTGAGCACATCCAGCACCCGCGGCTCGATGCCCAGGTCGCGGGCCAGCTGGAACTGCACCCCGGGATGGCGGGCCCGGGCCCTGGACAGCGTCGCAGGCCCGTCGTTCTTCAGGTGCCCGGCGGAGAGCAGCACCAGTGGCACGCTGACGATCTCGGTGGCCCCCCTGGCGACCAGGTCGTCGACGGCCGCATCGACGGTGGGCGAGGCCAGCTCGATGAAGCCGAACCCGGTCAGCAGATCCCCCGCGACGAGCCGGATCGTCTCGGCCAGCGCCCAGAACTCATCCACCCCGTCGGCGTCCCGGCTGCCGTGGCCGACGACGAGCATCGCCCGGCTCATGCGAACGCGGTCCCCACGGCCGCCAGCAACGGGACGACCAGCGCGGCCGCCCACGCGGCCCGAGAGGCCGCGGTGCCGGTCAACGTGGCAGGCAGGGTGCCGGTGTAGCCGCGGGAGGCCATCGCCAGGTATACCCGTTCGCCGCGCTCGAAGGTGCGCACCACCAGCGCGCCGAGCCCGAGGGCCACCTCCCGGACCTGCCAGAACCAGCGCGGGTCCCCGCCACGGCAGACCCGCGCGGTGCGCATCCTGGCCAGCTCGGCGAGCACCACTTGGGTGTAGCGCACCATGAACGCCGCGACCGCGGTGAACACCCGCGGTACCCGCAACCGCTCCAGTCCGGTGATGATCTCCGGCAGCGGTGTGGTGGCGGCCAGGATCCCGGTGGCGAGCAGGCCGAAGGTGGCCTTGAGCGCGATGCTCGCCGCGGCGCGCAGCCCTGGCTCGGAGAGCCCCACACCCAGCACGGTCAGCTCCGGTGCCGAGCCGAGGAACGGCAGCGCCAGCACGAACAGCAGGAACGGGATCTCGACCACCAGCCTGCGCAGCAGGGTCAGCGGCGGCAGCCGGGCCAGCGCGGCGACCGCACCGAGCAGCAGCAGGTACCACAGGAAGGGCCAGTACGCGCCGCGCGGTGTGCTCGCGACGGCGAGCACGAACAGCGCGGTCGCGGCGACCTTGCACTGCGGCGCCAGCCGGTGCACCGGGGTGTCGGCGGGGACCAGCAGCTCCGCACCGGGGTCGTGCGAGCTGCTCACGACACCCGCTCCGGCGCCAGCCGGACCAGATCGGGGCGCAACGCCAGCAGCCCACGCACGACCAGCGCGGTGACCACCCCCTCGATCACCGCCACCAGCGCGTATACCCCGATGATCGAGACCGCGACGGTGTGCGGCGGCACCCCGGCCGCCCCGCCCACCGCGTACTCCGCGGTGAACAGCAGTGCTCCGGCGAGCACCGACACGATGGCGGCGACCCCCGCGGCCAACGCGGTCCACGTCGGAGCCCGGGGAAGCACCCGGCGCAGCCCGATCAGGACCGGATAGCCCAGTACGGCAGGCACCAGGGCCAGGTTCACCAGGTTGAGCCCGAGCGTGGAGAGCCCGCCGTCACCCAGGAACAAGGCCTGCACCACGGTCACCACGGTGATCACCACCGGCCCGAGCCACGGGCCGAGCAGCGCCACGGCCAGGGTGCCGCCGAGCAGATGTCCGCTGGTGCCCACCGCGATCGGGATGATCGGGGCCTCCAGGACCAGGAAGAACGCCGCGGCGAGCCCGGCCAGCGGGAGCTGCTGCTCGGTGAGCTCCCGCTTCGCCCTGCGTGCGCACACGGCGAGACCGGCCGCGGCCACCACCGCGCCGGTGATCGCGACGGGTGCGGAGACGAAACCGTCAGGGATGTGCACAGCTCACCGGTCCTGCCGTGTCGTCGAACCCTGTGTCGTCGAACCCTGTGTCGTCGAACCCTGTGTCGTCGAACCCGGCGACGTCCAGCCGGGCCACCGCGCCGATCACCACGGTCAGTGGTGGCGGCAGTCGCGGGTCCGGCGGATCGTCGAGGGTGCCACGGACGGTGCGCTGCCGCGGCCGGGTGGCGGCGCTGATCGCGGCGACCGGGGTGTCCCCGGGCATCCCGCCGGCCCGGAGCGCGGCCACCACGCCGCGCAGCGCCGCCCGTCCGGTCAGCAGCACGACAGTGCCACCGAGGCGGGCCACCGCGTCCCAGTCGACCTCGTCCGGGTTGTCGTTGCCCGCGATCACGGTGAGCGTGCGGGACATCTGCCGGACCATCACCGGGATCCCGGCCGCGGCCGGTGCGGCTACCGCGGCCGTCACGCCCGGCACGACCTCGACGGACACGCCCGCCTCGGCCAGCGCCACCGCTTCCTCCCCACCTCGGGACACCACGAACGGGTCACCGGCCTTGAGCCGCACCACACACCCACCGGTCGTGGCGAGCTCGACGAGCAACGCGTTGATCTCGTGTTGCGGCGGGGCGGGGGTGGCGCCCTGCTTGCCGACGCAGTGCGCGGTGGCCTGCGGCGCCAGCGCCAGCAGCGGTGCCATCGAAGAACGGTCGTAGACCACGTGCTCGGCCCTGGCCAGCAGTGCGGCACCGCGGCGGGTGAGCAGCTCGGGGTCTCCGGGCCCGGCGCCCACCAGATGCACGGTCACAACGCCGCCTCCGCGGGAGGAAGTACGTCGGCGGTCACAATGCCGCCGATGATCGCGCGGTGACCAGCCAGTCGCCGAGGCGGCTGGTCCCGGAGGCGCCGACGATCACCACGGTGCGCATCCCCGCCGCGCCCGGATCCAGGGTGGCCAGAGTGGCTAGCTGCACCTGCTCACCGTCCCGTCCGGCGTCGGTGACCAGCCCGACGGGGGTACCGCCGGACCGATACTCGGTGAGGATGTCGCGGGCCTTGCCCAGCTGCCATCCTCGCCCCGTCGATCGGGGGTTGTACAGCGCGACAACCAGATCAGCCGCGGCCACCGTGCGCAGCCTCGCCTCCACCGTCGCCCACGGCACGAGCAGGTCCGACAGGGACAGGCAGGCGAAGTCGCGGGCCAGCGGGGCGCCGAGCAGCGCTGCGGCCGCGCTGGCCGCTGTGATCCCCGGCACCACCCGCACGGTGGGACGATGTCGCGCCGGAAGTGCGGCGGCGGTGGCCAGCGCCAGCGCGGCCATCCCGTAGATCCCGGCATCACCGGAGGAGACCAACGCGACCCGGGCACCGTCGGCCGCAGCCCGCACCGCGTCCGCCGCGCGCTCCTGCTCGGCGCCCATCGCGCCCGGCACCAACCTCTGATGCGGGCCGGTCAGATCGGCGCAGGCGGTGAGGTAGGCCTGGTACCCGACGACGACCTGCGCCCGCCGGACGGCGTCCTCCGCGGCGCGGGTGCGATGCGCAGGCCCCCCCGGTCCCAGCCCGACGACGGTGAGCAGCCCCGTCACGGCAGCCTGCGCTTGGCGGCGGGGATGGCCCGCCCTGCGGTACTGCCCGGTGCCGACCGTCGACGGCAACCGTGGGAGTAGACCGGGTCGTAGAGCCGGCTGCGTCCGCCCACGCCGGACAGTGCCGGTCCCACCAGCACCAGCGCGACGGTGCGGATCCCGGATGCGGTGAGCGCATCGGCGAGGCCGTCGACCGTCGTGCTGATCACGATCTCGTCCGGCCGGCTGGCCTTCGCGACGACCACGGCCGGGGTCTCGGGTGGATAGCCCGCCAGCAGCTCGGCGCGCAGCGCGGCGGGTCGGGCCGCGGACAGGTAGACGGCCATCGTGGTGCCGTGACCGGCGAAGGCGGCGACGCTCTCGCCGTCCGGCATCGACGCGGCGGTCCGGCCGTCGCCGAGCCGGGTGAGCACCACGCTCTGGGCCACTCCAGGGGTGGTGAGCTCGATCCCGGCGGTGGCCGCGGCGGCGGCGAGCGCGCCGACCCCCGGCACGATCTCGAAGGCCCGGTCGCGTCCGGCGCACCAGGTGAGCTGTTCGCCCAGCGCGGAGTAGAGCGAGATGTCCCCGGAGTGCAACCGCACGATCGCGGCGTCGGGGTGCGCGTCGTACACCGCGAAGACGTCCTCGAGGGTCATCCCGGCCGAGTCGTGCAGCTCGACGTCGTCCCGGCAGTGCTCCAGCACGTCAGCGGGTACCAGTGAGGAGGCCCAGACCACGACCTCGGCGGCCGCGAGCCGCCGAGCGGCCCGCAGCGTGAGCAGGTCCGGCGCGCCCGGCCCCGCACCGACGAACGAGATCAGACCAGTGGCCGGTCGCATGAGGACAAGGTAACCGAGCGCGGGTCCTATCCCGGTGCGGCGTCCGGGTCGGTCTCCATGGCGAGCACGAAGTTGCGCACGTAGCTCAGGGCCAGTTCCTGGCGATCAGCTGGGTGTGCTGCCCAGGTGAGCGCGTCCCCCGCGTAACGCAGCAACTGGTCCTGGCTGAGTCTGGAGAGGATGACCTTGGCGAGCTCATGTCCGTCTAGGTCGGGACGCTGACGCCTGGCGAGGACGTACTCCGTGGCGAGGTCGTCGTCGTGATCTTCGACGCTCATGTTCGGTCTCCGTTCGGGGCCCCGGTACCCAGTGTGACGGCAATCCACGGCGGCACGCGAGGTATCGGGGGTGCTTGCCGCGGTAGCCGAGCGTTCCGCGAAAATCGGGGCCGTCGTGGCGGTTGGCAGAAAGGGCGACGTGACGCGGACCCAGCACCCCATCGAGGCCGAGTCCTATCGGATACTGCGGTCCAAGGTGGACACCGCGGCGCTGCCGCCGTCGACCCGCGCGGTGACCGAACGGGTGATCCACACCAGCGCGGACCTCGACTACGCCACCGACCTGGTCTGCGATGAGCAGGCGCTGGGTGCGGGAGCGCGGGCACTGGCCCGCCAGGCGCCCCTGATCGTTGACGTCCGGATGCTGGCAGCGGGCATCACCTCGCGCGAGGCGGTCATCGCCCTGGACCTGGCCCTGCTGCCGACCGACGGTCTGACCCGCAGTGCAGCGGGGGTGCGGGCGGCCGCGGCGCGGTACCCCGACGGGGCGGTGTGGGTGATCGGGAACGCGCCGACGGCCTTGCGCGAGCTGATCCGCCTCGCCGCGCACGGCCTGCTGCGTCCCGCGTTGGTGATCGGCTTGCCGGTCGGGTTCGTGGATGCCGGCGCGGCCAAGGCGCAGTTGCGGGCATCCGGCCTGCCCGCGCTGTCCAACCGCAGCGCCAAGGGTGGCACCGCGGTCGCCGCCGCCGCGGTGAACGCGCTGCTCTACCTGGAGCCGGCGCAGTGAACCCCTATCTGGTCGGGCTGGACCTGGCCGGGCGCCGGGTGGTCGTCGTCGGTGCGGGCACCGTCGCCCAGCGGCGACTGCCCCGGCTGATCGGGGCCGGTGCCGACGTGCTGCTGGTCGCTCCCGGGGCGACCCCGGCCGTGGAGGCGATGGCCAGCGCGGGGGAGCTGCGCTGGGTGGCCCGGGGCTACGCCGAGGGTGACCTGGACGGCGCCTGGTACGCACTGGCCTGCACGTCGGAGTCGGTGGTCAACGCGGCGGTGGCCGCCGAAGCGCAGCGCCGCCGGGTGTTCTGCGTGCGTGCCGACGACGCGACCGGGGGTACCGCCGTCACGGCTGCCACCGGGGTACACGAAGGGCTGCTCATCGGCGTGCTCGCCGGGCGCAGGCCGCGGCGCTCCGCCGCCGTCCGGGACGCGCTGGTCGGGGCGCTGCGGACCGGTCTGGTGGACGACGCACCGGACGCCGAGGACGACGTCGCGGCCCCGGGGGTCGCGCTGGTCGGCGCGGGCCCAGGCGACCCGGACCTGATCACCGTGCGGGGGCGGCGGCTGTTGGCCCGCGCCGACGTCGTGGTGGCCGACCGGCTCGCGCCCAGGGAGCTGCTCGACGAGCTCGGCGCGCATGTCACGGTGATCGACGCCGCCAAGGTGCCCTACGGCCGCGCGATGGCCCAGGAGCAGATCAACGCCCAGCTCATCGAGCACGCCAGAGCGGGCCGCTTCGTCGTGCGGCTCAAGGGTGGTGACCCGTACGTCTTCGGGCGAGGTTTCGAGGAGATGCTGGCCTGCGCGGACGCCGGGGTTCCGGTGACCGTGGTCCCCGGCGTCTCCAGTGCCATCTCGGTCCCCGCCGCGGCGGGCATCCCGGTGACCCATCGCGGTGTGAACCACGAGTTCGTCGTCGTGTCCGGGCACGTGGGCCCCGGCGATCCCAGCTCGCTGGTGGACTGGCCTGCGCTCGGGCGGCTGCGCGGCACGCTGGTGCTGCTCATGGCGGTCGAGCGGATCGGCGCGTTCGCCGCCGCGCTGGTCACCCACGGCCGCCCGCCCGACACCCCGGTCGCCGTCGTCGCCGACGGCACCCTGCGCAGCCAGCGGGCGGTGCGTTCCACCCTGCGGCAGGTGGCCGCGGACGTCGTCGCCGCAGGCATCCGCCCACCCGCGATCGTCGTGATCGGGCCGGTGGTGTCGCTCCGCGACCCGTGAGTGGCGATACGAGTCATAGCTCGCATCGCCACTCACGGGTTATCCACAACGACGTCGAGTGCGTGCTCGCCGGTGCGCTCCACCCGCAGCCCTCCCCGGCGGGCGATTCGGGCCACCCCGGCTGCGTCGGACACGTCGCGTGGCGCCGTGGCGAGCAGCCGGGCCAGCCGGCCCTTGTGCGCCTTGTTGTGGTGGCTGATCGTGCGGCGCCGGCCCCGGCCGTCCTCGCTGAGCACCCGGACGGTGACCGCGCCCGGCAGCGGCCCCAGCTCGATGTAGGCCCCCGAGCGCAGGTCGATCACCAGGCCTACGGTCCCGGCCAGCAGCGGGGGCAGCACCGGGCGCCACACTGAGCGGACGCTGCCGGTCCCGGGCAGAGAGGATGAGGCGGACAGCCGGTAGGCGGGTATCCGGTCGTCGGCCGCGAGCAAACCGAACAGTGCCGATGCGATCACCAGCCGCCGGATTGCTCTGGCACGCGGGCCGGTCCGCAACGATCCGGCGTCCAGCGCGTCGTAGAGCACCCCGGTGTAGCGCCGTAGCGCGGGCAGCGTCGGTGCGCTCCACAGCGCGCGGTTGCGCTCCAGTTCGCCGGACTGGTGCTGCGACAGACCCAGCGCGGCCAGCCCGGCGGTGCCCTGCCAGGAGAGCTCGACCAGTTCGTCGCCCAGTTTGCGACGGGCCGGGGTGAGCTCGGGACGGGACAGGGTGTCCAGGTGCACCGGCGGGCCGTCGCCGCTCGGCGCCTTGGTCTCCGACGGGGGCAGCAGTACGAGCACGGGGTGCAGCGTACGAGTGGCGCGCGGCGGCACGGTGCTCGACGGCTACCCGTGGGAGCGGGCGCTTGCAGCCACCCGGTAACCGGGACGACTTGCGCCACGGGGCCCCGATACGCTGCAAACTCTGCAAACCCGCTGTCCGAGGAGTCCCCGAAATATGATCATCAGGTTGTCGGCGCTGTTCCTGCGCACCCTGCGCGAGGATCCGGCGGACGCCGAGGTGCCCAGTCACAAGCTGCTGGTACGCGCCGGGTACGTCCGCCGCGTCGCCCCGGGGATCTACTCCTGGCTGCCGCTGGGCCTGCGGGTGCTGCGCCACATCGAGACGGTGGTGCGCGAGGAGATGGACGCGATCGGCGCGCAGGAGATCCAGTTCCCCGCGCTGCTGCCCCGCGAGCCCTACGAGTCCACCGGACGCTGGACCGAGTACGGCGCGAACCTGTTCCGGCTGCGCGACCGCAAGGGTGGCGACTATCTGCTCGGCCCCACCCACGAGGAGCTCTTCACGCTCACCGTCAAGAGCGAGCTCAGCTCCTACAAGGACTATCCGGTGATCCTCTACCAGGTGCAGAACAAGTACCGGGACGAGGAGCGCCCTCGGGCTGGGATCCTGCGCGGCCGGGAGTTCCTGATGAAGGACTCGTACTCCTTCGACCTCTCCGACGAGGGACTGGCGCGGTCCTACCAGCGCCACCGTGAGGCCTACGTCAGGATCTTCGACCGGCTCGGGCTGCGCTACGTGATCGTGTCGGCGATGTCCGGCGCCATGGGCGGGTCGGCCAGCGAGGAGTTCCTCGCCGAGTCCGAGACCGGCGAGGACACCTTCGTGCGCTGTCTGGAGTCCGGGTACGCGGCCAACGTCGAGGCGGTGGTCACTCCGCCGCCGCCGGATCGCGCCCTCGACGGCCTGCCCGCGGCCCGGGTCCTGCACACCCCTGGCACCCCGACCATCGACACGCTGGTCGACCACCTCAACGGCGCGGGGCTGGGCCGCACGTTCACCGCGGCGGACACGCTGAAGAACGTGATGGTCAAGACGCGCCAACCCGGCGGGCAGGAGTGGGCACTGCTCGGCGTCGGCGTGCCAGGTGACCGCGAGGTGGACATGAAGCGGCTGCAGGCCGCGCTGGATCCGGCCGAGGTGGTCCTGCTGGACGAGGCCGACTTCGCCGCCAACCCCTTCCTGGCCAAGGGCTACATCGGCCCCGGGGTGCTGCGTGAGCAGGACGTCCGCTACCTCGTCGACCCCCGGGTGGTGCGCGGCACCGCCTGGGCCACCGGGGCCGACCAGCCCGACCACCACGTCGTGGACCTGGTGTGCGGGCGCGACTTCACCCCCGACGGCACCGTCGAGGCGGCCGAGGTGCGCGCGGGCGACCCTTCCCCGGACGGAGCGGGCACCCTCGTCGCCGCCCGTGGCATCGAGATCGGGCACATCTTCCAGCTGGGCCGCAAGTACACCGACGCGTTCGGCCTCGACGCGCTCGGGCCGGACGGCAAGCCGATCCGGATCACCATGGGCTCCTACGGCATCGGCGTCTCCCGGTTGGTCGGCGTGATCGCCGAGCAGAGCCACGACGAACACGGGCTGATCTGGCCCCGCGAGGTCGCCCCTGCCGATGTGCACATGGTGGTGGCGAGCAAGACCGAGGAGATCCGGGCCGCCGCCGAACGGTTGGCCACCGAACTGGACGCATCCGGCGTGCGAGTGATGCTCGACGACCGTCCGGCGACTCCCGGCGTGAAGTTCGCCGACGCGGAACTGCTCGGGGTGCCGACCATCGTCGTGGTGGGCCGCGGGCTCGCCTCGGGCGTCGTCGAGGTCAAGGACCGGGCCACCGGGGAGCGCACCGAGGTGCCGGTGGACGCCGTGGTGGCGCACCTGCAGGAGCTGTGCCGCAAGTAGCGCGACGCAGACCGCTTCGTCAGCCGGTGAGGAAGCTCAGCCGGACGGTACGTACCGGGTTGTCGGCGTTGGTGTCCACCAGGCAGACCGACTGCCAGGTGCCCAGCGCGAGACGCCCGCCGAGCACCGGGACGCTGGCGTAGGGCGGGAGCAGCGCGGGCAGCAGGTGGTCCCGGCCGTGTCCGGGGGAGCCGTGCCGGTGCCGCCACCGCCCGTCGGCGGGCAGCAGGTCGCGCAGGGCGGCGAGCAGGTCGGTGTCACTGCCCGCGCCGGTCTCGATCACCGCGAGGCCGGCGGTCGCGTGTGGCACCCACACGTGCAGTAAGCCGTCGCCCGCGGCTGCGCGGTCGAGGAATGCCCGGCAGTCCGTGGTCAGGTCGTGGACCTGTTCGCGTGCGCCGGTCTCGATGCGTAGCTCCTCGGTGTGCACGATCGCGACGGTAGCCGCCGACCCGGGAGAGCGCTCCAGGTGGCACCGTGGCGGCGAAGGCCTTACGGTGTCTGCCCGTGCCGGATCCCCCCCATCGCAGTAGTGCGGAGCCCGGGCCCGCTCCGCCCAACGAGCTGTTCGGCGGATCCACGGACCCGGCAGCGACCGGTCCGATGCGTGAAGTTCCCAGCACCGCCACCTTCCCGTCACCAGCCGCCGCAGCACGCCTGCCGACCCGCCCACGCTGGTGGGCGGGCCAGGGTGCCGTGGTGGCGGTCGTGCTGGTCGTCCTTGCGCTGGCCGGGACCGGATTGTGGGCCGCGTCCGGGCCTGAGCGCACGCCCGGCCGGGCGATCCCCGGCAACCAGGCCGCCACGGTGCCCGGTGCCGACCTGGCCGAGCGCGCCAGCCGTACCGACACCGACTGCGCCGCCCACTCCTACGGTCGGGTGCGGAACTTCCTGACCGCTCACCCGTGCACCTCGCTGCGCCGCGCGCTGTTCACCGGCGCCAGCTCCGGCAGGCCCGTGGTGGTCGCGGTGTCCACCGTGTCGATGGCCACCCAGCAGGACGCCGCCGCCCTGCGGCAGTTGACCGATACCGACGGCACGGGCAACGTCTCGGACCTGCTCAGGGAAGGCGTGACCCTGCCGGGCGGGCCGTCGCGGCTGCACCACGCGAGCTACGCCTCACAGCGGCGGGACTCGACACTGGTGATCGTCGAGGCAGCCACCGTCTCCGGTGCCGCGGAACCGTTGCGGCCGCTGGCCGAGGCGGCGCTGCGGCTGGGTGGCTGACTCCGCGGCTGGGCCTCAGGGCGCACCGGGGAACGGCACGGTGGCCGGGGTGTCTCCGGCGGCCGTGCGCCAGCGCGCCGCCCGCACCGCGGCATCGGTCAGTGCGTCCAGCGCCGTCCTGCGCAGGCCGGCCTGGGCCGGGCCGCGTTCGATCACCGAGCGCCAGGCGGCGGCCGCGTCGTTCTCCACGGTGATCGTCAGCCTGAGCGCGGAGGCGGCATCGGTGACCGGTTCGGGGGTGAGGTAACCGGGTTCGGCCTGCACCGGCTGCGCACCGGCGTCGATCAGGAGCCGTTCGGTGCTGTCGCGGCGGGCCCGGTGCGACGCTGCTGCCTCCGCGAGCCTGCCTGCCCACGTGCCCGCCAAGAATGCACTGGCCAGGCCGTAGGCCCACACCGCGGCATGCTCGCTGGCCAGGGCACGTTGCAGGGCGTTCACCGGAACCGGTACCGGGGGCGGGGTCACGGCAGCATCGCCGCGTGGCTCGCACAGCAGGCCGCGATCGAGGCCAGCAGCGCCGCGCGATACCCGGGCAGCGTGGCGACCAGTCCGGCGGCTTCATCCTGTGCCGCCCGGACCGCCCGGGCGAGCTCATCCCGGGCGGCGGACCGTTGGGTGGCAGCGGCGACCGGAGCAGGTGGCGGGGCGGGGCCACTGGTCGGGGCCGGGCTGGGCCGGACGCGGCGCAGTTCGGCGCGCAACGTCGCGGCATGTGCCTGCCGGTCGGCGGCCAGTGCCAGCGCTGCGGTGGCCAGCGCAGGGTGGGCGCCGGCCACCGCTCGGGCCAGGGCCACGTCAGACTCCGCGCGCTGGGCCGGGCGTTCCAGTGGATCCGGCTGTTCGGGAGCGTCCGACCGCAACGAGGCGCAGCCAGCCAGCACCGGAGGGCCGGCCACGACCAGCGCGCCCATCGCCATCCCGGCGACTAACACACTGCGGCGGCTGCGGCGAGGTTCGGTCACGTTCGGCCATCCTGCCATCCGCTCGTCAGCCTACCTGCGGCGCCGTGATCGACTTGGCGCAGAGTGCTCCCACGACGCGATACCCTGGGTGATCCCCATCGGTGCACGCGAACAGTCAGGAGACCACGTGACCGCGCAATCCGCGAACCCCGGCTCAGCACTCGAGCCGGTGGTGCGCGACGCGGTGCGGGAGATCGGGTTCGACCTCGAGGGCCTGGAGCAGGTGCGCGCGGGCAAGCGCAGACTGGTCCGGGTGACCATCGATTCGGACGTAGGCGTCGGATTGGACGACATCACCGCGGCGAGCCGCGCGGTGGCGGTTGCCCTGGACGAGCGCGACGACCTGCTCGCCGGGCCTTACACGCTCGAGGTCACCTCGCCCGGGGTGGGTCGGCCACTGACCCAGCCCAGGCACTGGCGGCGAAACCGGTTGCGGCTGGTCCGGGTCACGATCGCGGGCGACGGAGAGCTGGTCGGCCGGGTCGGCGACTGCGACGACGAGGGTGTCACGTTACTGGTCTCGGGAACGCTGCGCCGAGTGAGCTATGCGAATCTCGACCGCGCGGTGGTGGAGGTGGAGTTCCGCCAGCCGCCGGCCGCCGAACTCCTCGCGCTCGAAGCAGGGGCCCAGCAGGACGGCTCGGCGCCGGACTCCATTGGGCAGGACTCGGAGGAACGGTGAACGTCGACATCGCCGCGCTGCGCGCCATCGAGCGGGACAAGGAGATCTCCTTCGAGACAGTGCTTGAGGCCATCGAGACGGCGCTGCTCACCGCCTACAAGCACACCGACGGCCATGAGCCGCACGCGCGGATCGACATCGACCGCAAGACCGGACTGGTCCGGGTGCTGGCGCATGAGCTCGACGAAGAAGGAAACGTCGCCCGGGAGTGGGATGACACCCCGGAGGGGTTCGGCCGGATCGCGGCCACCACGGCCCGCCAGGTCATCCTGCAACGGCTGCGCGATGCCGAGCACGAGCGCACCTTCGGGGAGTTCTCGGCCAAGGAGGGCGAGATCGTCGCGGGTGTGGTGCAGCGGGACGCCCGTGCCAACGCGCGGGGCGTGGTGGTCGTGCAGATCGGCGAGACCGAGGGGGTGATCCCGCCGGTAGAGCAGGCGCCGGGGGAGACCTACCGGCACGGTGAGCGGATCAAGTGCTACGTAGTCGGAGTGTCTCGTGGCATGCGTGGTCCGCAGATCACCCTGTCCCGCACGCATCCCAACCTGGTTCGCAGACTGTTCGCGCTCGAGGTTCCGGAGATCGCGGACGGCACCGTGGAGATCCCCGCAGTGGCCAGGGAGGCCGGGCATCGCTCGAAGATCGCGGTGCGGTCGAACGTCCCTGGAGTCAATGCCAAGGGCGCCTGCATCGGTCCGATGGGCCAGCGGGTCCGCAACGTGATGAGCGAACTGGGTGGCGAGAAGATCGACATCATCGACCACTCGGAAGATCCCGCCCGGTTCGTGGGCAACGCGCTGTCCCCGGCAAAGGTAGTCTCAGTGCTGGTGGTCGATGCACGGGCGAAGACCGCTCGGGTGGTCGTCCCCGATTTCCAGCTGTCGCTGGCGATCGGCAAGGAAGGCCAGAACGCCCGGCTGGCGGCTCGCCTGACCGGATGGAAAATCGACATCCGGAGCGACGCTGAACCGCCCGGTTCGCCGGAGTCCGGTTCCCCGCGCAGCGAGGTACCGGTGACGAATGCCGGTTCCCCACCGGCTGCTGGCGCGCGCTAGAATCATTGTGGCCCGCTGTCGGGGGACGGTCCACGGATGCCCGGATGAGGTCCGGCGAGGTCGCCATGAGCGGTCCGCCGAACCGATCCGGACCTGCGTGGGCTGCCGGACTCGGACAGCGGCTACCGGATTGCTGCGCGTGGTGGTGGTGGACGGGGCCCTGGCCCCTGACCCACAGCGTCGGCTTCCCGGTCGGGGCGCTTGGTTGCACCCCGATACCGGGTGCCTGCGTCTGGCTGAGCGGCGACGGGCTTTTTCGCGAGCGTTGCGCATCGCGGGAGTGCTCGACAGCGCCGCGGTGCACACCTTCCTCACGCAACAGGATGGAGATGCCAACCGGTCCTCGGTCCGCCGTGGACACACCTGACACCCGGAATCGTCCGGGCGCCTGGTCAACGCAGAGAGCAGGTCGATCCGACATGTACCCGCAGCCGTGAAGCATTGACAGCCATGGACATGCGCTAAGACCGGGGTCGAGCGGGATTGCCGCCGGCTCCATCAGTGAGGAGAGCAGTGGCAGGCAAGGCCCGCGTGCACGAGCTCGCGAAGGAGCTCGGTGTCACCAGCAAAGAGGTTCTCAGTAAGCTCGCCGACTTGGGCGAGTATGTGAAGTCCGCCTCCTCCACGGTGGAGGCGCCGGTTGCACGCAAGCTGCGTGACTCCTTCCCCTCCGACAAGGGCAAGGGGTCTACCGGCAATGGCGTGCGGACCACCGGGCATGGCCAGCGCGGTGCGTCCGCGCCGCCCCGGCCCACCCCTGGTCCGGCCGGCCCCAAACCCAGCCCCACGCCGCCACCGGTGCATCGGCCGGAACGGGTTGCCGAGGCGCCTCGTCCAGCGGACGCACCGTTGCCTACGTCCTCGGAGCCTGTTGTGCAGCGTCCTGCGGTCCCGCAGCGTCCCGCCGTTCCGGATCGTCCGGCGGCTCGCGAACGTCCGGTGGTACCGGATCGTCCTGCGGTGCCGGATCGTCCGGCGGCTCGCGAACGTCCGGCGGCGCCCGAGCGTCCGGCGGCGCCCGAGCGTCCTGCGGTGCCGGATCGTCCGGCCGTGCCGGATCGTCCCGCTGCCGAGCACCGCCCGACCTCACGGCCTGACGACGGCGGTGGGTCGACCGTCGGACCCCGCACGCGGTCCCCGAAGCCGGGCCCGCGCTCTCCACGGGTCGGCAACAACCCCTTCGGTGTCGGCGGGTCTGCGCCGTCGCGGCCGTCGACGCCGAGGCCCGGTGGGTCCGGCGGCTCCACAGGGCCGGGCAGCATGCCACCTCGTCCTGGGGGCGGCAGCCGTCCGGCGGCTCCTGGTCGCGGTAGCCCGCCCGGTAGTGGTGGTCCGCGGCCGAATCCCGGCATGATGCCCCCTCGTCCCAACCCCGGCATGATGCCCACCCGCCCGGGTCGTCCTGGCCCTGGTGGCGGTGGCGGTGGTGGTGGCCGTGGGGGTCCGGGCGGGCCCGGTGGTGGTCGCCCCGGTGCCGGTGGAGGCCGTGGTGGCCCCGGCGGTGGCGGTGGCGGTGGCGGTGGTTTCCGCGGTGGCGGCGGTGGTACGGGTGGTCCCGGTGGCAGCGCCCCTGCCGGCGGCGGTTTCAGAGGCGGACCTGGTCGTCCTGGTGGCGGTGGTGGCGGTCGTGGCCGCGGTGGTGCGGCCGGTGCGTTCGGTCGCCCGGGTGGCCCGGCCCGCAGAGGCCGCAAGTCCAAGCGTCAGAAGCGCCAGGAGTTCGACAACATGCAGGCGCCGTCGGTCGGCGGCATCCGGCTGCCGCGCGGCACCGGCGAGATCGTCCGGCTGCGCCGCGGCTCCTCGCTCACGGACTTCGCAGAGAAGATCAACGCCAACCCAGCCGCGCTGGTGCAGGCGCTGTTCCACCTCGGCGAGATGGTCACCGCGACCCAGTCTGTCGCCGATGACGTGCTGGAGCTGCTCGGCCAGGAGATGAACTACAAGATCCAGGTCGTCAGCCCCGAGGACGAGGATCGCGAGCTGCTGGAGTCCTTCGACCTGTCCTATGGCGAGGACACCGGTGCCGAGGAGGATCTCGCGTCCCGGCCGCCGGTGGTCACCGTCATGGGTCACGTCGATCATGGTAAGACCCGTCTGCTGGACACCATCCGCAAGACCAACGTCATGGGTGGCGAGGCAGGCGGGATCACCCAGCACATCGGCGCCTACCAGGTCGCCAGCGAGCTGGACGGCGACGAGAGGCTGATCACCTTCATCGACACCCCGGGCCACGAGGCGTTCACCGCTATGCGTGCCCGCGGTGCGAAGTCGACCGACATCGCGGTGCTCGTGGTGGCCGCGGACGACGGCGTCATGCCGCAGACGGTGGAGGCGATCAACCACGCTAAGGCGGCCAACGTGCCGGTCGTGGTCGCGGTGAACAAGATCGACAAGGAAGGCGCGGACCCGACCCGAATCCGCGGTCAGCTCACCGACTACGGGCTGGTGCCCGAGGAGTACAGCGGCGACACCATGTTCGTCGACATCTCCGCCAAGCAGGGCACCAACATCGAGGCACTGCTCGAAGCGATCCTGCTCACCGCGGACGCCTCGCTGGACCTGCGGGCCAACCCCGGCATGGAGGCGCAGGGGGTGGCGATCGAGGCGCATCTGGACCGCGGTCGCGGGCCGGTGGCCACCGTGCTGGTACAGCGCGGCACGCTGCACGTCGGTGACTCCGTGGTGGCCGGCGAAGCGTACGGCCGGGTGCGCAGGATGGTCGACGAGCACGGTGACGACGTCACCGAGGCGTTGCCTTCGCGGCCGGTGCAGGTCATCGGGTTCACCTCGGTGCCCGGCGCGGGCGACAACTTCCTGGTCGTCGACGAGGACCGGATCGCCCGGCAGATCGCCGACCGCAGGCGGACCAGGGAACGCAACGCCGAACTGGCCTCGCGTCGCCGCCGGGTCAGTCTGGAGGACCTGGACCGGGCGCTCAAGGAGACCAGCCAGCTCAACCTGATCCTCAAGGGCGACAACTCCGGCACCGTGGAGGCGCTGGAGGACGCGCTACTGAAGATCGACGTCGGCGAGGAGGTCGAGCTGCGGGTCATCCACCGTGGTGTCGGCGGCATCACCGAAGGCGACATCAACCTCGCCATCGCGGACAACACCATCGTGCTCGGGTTCAACGTCCGGGCGGACGGGAAGGCCACGGCGCTGGCCAATCGCGAAGGTGTCGACATCCGGTACTACTCGGTGATCTACCAGGCGATCGACGAGATCGAGCAGGCCCTCAAGGGCATGCTCAAGCCGGAGTACGAGGAAGTGGCCCTCGGCCGCGCCGAGGTCCGGGAGGTGTTCCGGTCCTCCAAGGTCGGCACCATCGCTGGGTGCCTGGTGAGCACAGGGGAGATCCGGCGCAACGCCAAGGCCCGGTTGCTCCGGGACAACGTGGTCGTCCGGGAAGACCTCACGGTGTCCTCGCTGCGCCGGTTCAAGGACGACGCCACGTCGGTCCGTGAAGGGTTCGAATGCGGTCTCACGATCTCCTCCGTCAACGACCTCCGGGTCGGCGATGAAATCGAGACCTACGAGATGCGCGAGAAGCCCCGCACCTGACCATCCCCGGGGTTGGTAGCTCTTCACGACCTGCCAACCCCGGGATCGGTGGTCTTGACGAGCTACCAACTCCCCCGGTGGTGAGCGTTGTACGTCGGCGCCCTGGAACTCGACGTCGTGTTCGGTGACGTGCGCTCGTTGAAGCAGAAGCGCTCCCTGCTTCGGCCCGTGGTTGCTGAGCTGCGGCGGCGCTATGACGTCGCGGCGACTGAGGCCGGGCACGCCGACCTGCATCGAAGGGCCCTGATCGGGGTGGCTGCGGTCGCGGGTGAGGCCGGACACGTACGGGACGTGCTGCAGGCCTGTGAGCGGCTGGTGGCCTCCCGCCCTGAGCTGGAGCTGCTGGCCGCGCGGCACCGGATGCTGGGGCCTGACGACGAAGCTGACGACTAGCGTGGACAGCGCAAGGCCACGCTCGAACAGACGAGGAGACTGCAGCCGATGGCCGACCCCGCACGGGCCCGCCGGCTCGCCAAACGGATCACCCAGATCGTCGCGTCAGGCCTCGAGCATGAGGTGAAGGATCCTCGGCTGGCGATGGTGACCATCACCGCCACGAAGGTCACCCCCGATCTTCGAGACGCGACCGTCTACTACACGGTGCTCGGCGAGACCATCGACGCCCCACCTGATTCCGCCGGTGCGGCCGCCGCGCTGGCCAGCGCCACTGGTGTGCTGCGCTCCCTGGTGGGCCGAGGCACCGGGGTCCGCTTCACACCCACTCTGACCTTCCTGCCGGACAGCGTTCCTGATGACGCGCGGCGGATCAACGAGCTGCTGGCCCAGGCGCACGATGCCGACGCCGAGGTCGCGCGCATCGCGGCGGGTGCTTCCCCCGCAGGCGAGCCCGACCCGTACCGTCCGCCCCGTGATCCCGCCGCGGACGAGGACTGACCGTCGGTGCTGCCTCTGGGAGTTCCCGCCGCTGTGCACCCGGACCTGAGCATGGCCGCCGAGCTCGTCGGCAGCGCCAGGGACGTGACGCTGGTCGCCCACGTGCAACCGGATGCCGATGCGCTGGGTAGCGCACTGGCCCTCGGCCTGGCCCTGCGTCGGCGGGGCACCACGGTGCGGGTGACGTTCGGCGAGCCGGCGGACGCGCCGGAGTCGCTGCGGGAGCTGGACGTCGCCGGCCTCATCGTGGGGCCTGACGAGGTGCCGTCGGCACCGGAGCTGCTGGTTGCGCTGGATACCGGGAGCCGGGCTCGGCTCGGCTGCCTGTCGGATCGGGTGGATACCTCCGGTGCCGTTCTGGTGGTCGATCACCACGTGACGAACGAGCGGTTCGGGACGCACCATCTGGTCGATGCCCGCGCCGAGGCGACGGCGGTACTGGTGCTGCGCCTGATCGATGCGCTCGGGGTGCGACTCGACCAGCCGATGGCCCGCTGTATCTACGCCGGGCTGGTGACCGATACCAGCTGTTTCCGCCGCGCCGACGCCGGTACGCACGCCATCGCGGCTCGGCTGTTGACCGCGGGCGTCGATCCCAGCGCCACCACCAGGGCGCTGCTGGACACCCACCCCTTCGGCTGGCTGAGCATGCTCGGCGCCGTGCTGGGACGTGCCCGACTGGAGCCGGCGGCCGCACAGGGCAGGGGACTGGTGCACACCACGGTGCTGCTGAGCGACGCGGCGGGGATGCGAAGCGAGGAGATCGAGAGTGTGGTGGATCTCGTGCGGACCACGGCGGAGGCCGAGGTCGCCGCGGTGCTCAAGGAGATCGCTGCGGATCGCTGGTCGGTGTCGCTGCGGGCCAAACAGAGCGTCGACGTCGCCGCTGCCGCAGCCGAGCTCGGCGGGGGTGGGCACCGCCTCGCCGCCGGATGCACCGTCGATGGCACGCGCGAGAACCTGCTCGACGCCCTGCGCGCCGCCCTGCATCGCGCACCGGCTATCTGACCAGTGCACCCGGTGAACCAGGCAGGATCGGGCGCCACGAGTGCTCCGGACGTGCCCGCAGGCCTGGTGGTCGTGGACAAGCCGGCCGGGATGACGTCGCATGACGTGGTCTCGCGGCTGCGCACGCTGCTGCACACCAGGCGGATCGGGCACGCAGGGACGCTGGACCCGATGGCGACGGGGGTGCTCGTCTGCGGGATAGCGCGGGCGACGAAGCTGCTCGGACATCTGCCGCTGGAACCCAAGATCTACCGGGGCACCGTGCGCCTCGGTGAATCCACCAGCACCGACGATGCGCAAGGTGAGCGCACCGGCGGCGCCGATGCGGGCGACGTGCGCGAGCAGCTGATCCTGGCCGGCATCGAGGACCTCACCGGGGACATCGAGCAGGTGCCCAGCACGGTGAGCGCGGTCAAGGTCGGTGGCAAACGGGCCTACACGCTGGCGCGGGCCGGTGAACCGGTGCGGCTGGCGGCCCGGCCGGTGACGGTGTCCAGGTTCGAGCTCCTCGCGGTGCGCAGGATCGAGCGAACCCCGGACGATCGGGTGATCGACCTGGACGTGTTGGTGGAATGCAGTGGCGGTACCTATGTCCGGGCCCTGGCCAGGGACCTCGGCGCCGCGCTCGGGGTGGGGGGCCATCTCACCGCATTGCGTCGCACCGACGTGGGGCCTTTCGGCCTGCCCGCTGCGAGCACTCTCGACGAGCTCACACAGCGGCCGGCCCTGTCGACGGATCTGGATCAGGCGGTAGCCGCCGCGTTCCCGCACCGGGGGGTGGATGCCGCGCAGGCCCGGGTGCTCGCGAACGGCGGGTGGTTGCCCGCGGCCGGCCTGTCCGGCACGTCGGTCGCCTTCGATCCGGATGGGCGCGCGATCGCCCTGCTCACCGAGATCGGTCCGGCGGCCCGCCCGGTGCTGGTGTTGCGCCCGGCACCGGAACCCACTCATAGCCAGCCGTAGGCTGCGGCGCGTGCAGCGGTGGCGTGGGGTGGAGGCTATCCCGAGCGGGTGGGGTCGCAGCGTGGTCACCATCGGAGTGTTCGACGGCATGCACCGTGGACACGCCCGGCTGGTCAGCCACGCCGTGGCGCGGGCAAGGACGCTCGGTGTTCCTGCCGTGCTGATGACCTTCGACCCGCACCCTTCTGAGGTGATTCGCCCCGGCAGTCACCCGGCGCAGCTCACCAGCCTGCGCCGCAGGGCCGAACTGGCCGAACAGCTCGGCGTCGAGGTGTTCTTCGTGCTGCCGTTCACCGTCGAGCTGTCCAGGATGCCGGCCGACGTGTTCGTCCACGAGCTTCTGGTGGAGCGGCTGCACGTGGCGGAAGTGGTGGTGGGGGACAACTTCACCTTCGGGCATAAGGCGGCGGGCAACACCGAGCTGCTGCGCCTGCTCGGACACCGGTTCGGGTTCACCGCCGAGGGCGTGGGGCTGCTCTCCCAGGGGGAGCTGACCTTTTCCTCCACCTACATCCGGTCCTGCATCGACGCCGGTGACGTGGCGGCGGCCGGCGCCGCTCTGGGCCGTCCGCACCGGGTGGAGGGGATCGTGGTCCGCGGTGACCACCGCGGACGCAGTCTGGGCTACCCGACGGCGAACCTGTCCACCCCGCGATACGCGGCGATTCCGGCCGACGGTGTGTACGCCTGCCGGTTCGTGCACCGCGGCCGGGAGCTGGCGGCGGCGGTGTCGGTGGGCACCAACCCGACCTTCTCCGGACGAGAGCGCCGGGTGGAGGCATTCGTGCTGGATCTGGACGAGGACTTCTACGGCGAGCAGGTGGCGCTGGACTTCGTCGAGCGGCTGCGCAGCATGGTGCGCTTCGACACCCCCGAGCAGTTGGTGTCCCAGATAGACCAGGACGTGGCCCGCACCCGGGAGTTACTCGCCCGGCTCGGGTGATCTCGTCAATCGGGTCCCGGCCGGGTGGGTGGCCTGGCAGGATGCCGGTCTCGGGGCACGGAAGGGGAGGCCGGTGGAGGAACAGCGGACTGTGGCGCGCAACGTCGCCCAGCAGCGGGAGTGGTACGGGGAGCCGCTCGGTGACCGGGTTCGGCGCCTTGTGGTCGCCTTCGACGTCTCCCAGGCACATCTGGCCGAGGTCCTCGGAGTGAGCCCGCCGATGCTCAGCCAGCTGATGAGCGGGCGCCGCGCGAAGATCGGCAACCCCGCGGTGCTGGCGCGGATGGTGATGTTGGAGCGCCGAGTGCTCACCCCCGATGTCGCCTCCGGTGACCCTGCCGCGATCCGGGCTGCGCTGGAGGAGATCCGCGCCTGTCGACCCACCGTCGGCCGGGACACCTGGCTGGTCGAGGAGGACGGTGACGACGTGCTGCTGCCCGCGCTGCGCAAGCTCGCCGGTGCCGCTGAGCTGGCCGCCGCCGCCGGCCTGCTGCAGGAGGGGTTCCCGCTGCTCGCCGGGTTGCTGCTGCGCGCAGCCGATGCCGACCTGCAGGCACTCGACCTGCAGGCACTCGACGTGCTGCCATCGGTGCTGGAGCAGCCCGGGGCGTTGCCGGACGTGGATCGGTGAGCTGGTAACCTCGATCTCCGGGTCCGGCTGCGGTCCGTGGCGGCCGGCCCTGCGGCTGAGGTGATCGTGATGGGACGGCACCGAAGCTGCCTCCCCGTCGTGCCTAGCGCGACGTGATCCGGGGCCTACACGGTACGTGACAGGAGACGATCAACCCGTGGCGCTGTCCACCGCACAAAAGAGTGAGATCCTGGCCGAGTACGGGCTGCGAGGTGGGGACACCGGTTCCCCTGAGGCGCAGGTAGCCCTGCTGACCAAGCGGATCAAGGACCTCACCGAGCACCTCAAGCTGCACAAGCACGACCATCACTCCCGGCGCGGTCTGCTGCTCATGGTCGGCCGCCGCCGCAACCTGCTGAACTATCTGGCCCGAGTCGACATCGCGCGCTACCGGTCGCTGATCGAGCGCCTCGGCCTACGTCGATGACCCGTGCGAGGGGGAGCGCCCACGTGGCGCTCCTCCTCGCCGCAGTGGGCTCACCGGCACCGTGCCGGGGCCCGATCCACAACCACACATCGCCGCACGAGCCGCCTCGTCACCGTCCTCGGGACCGTCGTCCGCCGGTCCTCGGTAGTGGCTCCCGGGAGTACTTGGTGCTCCCGAGGGCTTCAATCGAAGACCGGCCTCGTCCTCGCTTCCGCACTGGCGGTGCAACCTGTGGCCGTGTCGCGAGGAGGAGAAGAATTGACCGACCCTACGACGAGTACCCACGCGGCCGGAGCCGTGCACGAGACCACTGCGGTTCTCGACAACGGCGCATTCGGCACCCGCACCGTGCGTTTCGAGACTGGCCGGCTGGCCCGCCAAGCTCTCGGCTCCGTCGTCGCCTACCTCGACGACGAGACCATGCTGTTATCCGCAACCACGGCATCCAAGCAGCCCAAGGACCAGTTCGACTTCTTCCCGCTCACCGTCGACGTCGAGGAGCGGATGTATGCCGCGGGCCGCATTCCCGGCTCGTTCTTCCGCCGGGAGGGACGGCCCTCTACCGATGCGATCCTCACCTGCCGTCTGATCGACCGGCCGCTGCGCCCGTCCTTCGTGGACGGGCTCCGCAACGAGGTCCAGGTCGTCATCACCGTGCAGAGCCTGGCCCCCTCCGACCCCTACGACGTGCTCGCGATCAACGCGGCCTCGGCGTCCACGCAGATCTCCGGCCTGCCGTTCAACGGCCCGGTGGGCGCCACCCGGGTCGCACTGCTCGACGGGCAGTGGGTGGGGTTCCCGACTCACGAACAGATCCAGCGCTCGGTCTTCGACATGGTCGTCGCAGGCCGGGTGACCGGTGACGATGTGGCGATCATGATGGTCGAGGCGGAGGCCACCGCTGGCACCGTCGAACTGATCGCGGGCGGTGCCCAGGCCCCGACCGAGGAGATCGTCGCGGCCGGCTTGGAGGCCGCCAAGCCCTTCATCCGGGTCCTGGTGCACGCGCAGCAGCAGCTCGCCGACGCGGCAGGCAAGCCAGTGCTGGGGTTCCCCACCTTCCCGGCCTATCAGCCCGACGTCCTGGACGGCGTCCGCGATGCGGTGGGCGAGGAGTTGGTGCAGGCGCTGACCATCCCGGGCAAGCAGGAACGGGAGCGGCGGCTCGAGGAGCTCAAGGCCGCCTGCCTGGAACGGCTGAGTGAGCGGTTCACCGGCCGTGAGAAGGAGATCGGCGCGGCGTTCCGCGCGGTGACCAAGGCCGCCGTCCGGGAGCGCATCCTGCGCGAGAAGATCCGGATCGACGGGCGCGGTCTCACCGACATCCGGCCGCTGTCAGCCGAGGTCGAGGTGATTCCCCGGGCGCACGGCTCGGCGCTGTTCGAACGTGGTGAGACCCAGATCCTGGGCGTGACCACCCTCAACATGCTGCGCATGGAGCAGCAGATCGACTCGCTCGGCCCGGAGACCACCAAGCGCTACCTGCACCACTACAACTTCCCGCCGTTCTCCACCGGCGAGACCGGCCGGGTCGGCTCACCCAAGCGGCGCGAGATCGGCCACGGCGCGCTGGCCGAGCGGGCCGTGGTGCCGGTGCTGCCCAGCCGCGAGGACTTCCCCTACGCGATCCGCCAGGTCTCCGAGGCACTGGGCTCCAACGGCTCCACGTCGATGGGCTCGGTGTGCGCTTCCACGTTGTCGTTGCTCAACGCGGGTGTCCCGCTCAAGGCGCCGGTGGCCGGTATCGCCATGGGCCTGGTGTCCGGCGAGGTGGACGGCCAGCAGCGCTACGTCGCGCTCACCGACATCCTCGGTGCCGAGGATGCTTTCGGCGACATGGATTTCAAGGTCGCGGGCACCAAGGACTTCGTCACGGCCCTGCAGCTGGACACCAAACTGGCCGGGATACCGTCCGACGTCCTCGCCGGAGCGCTGTCGCAGGCCCGGGACGCCCGGCTGACCATCCTCGAGGTGATGGCCGAGGCGATCGACGGGCCGGACGAGATGAGTCCGTACGCCCCGCGGGTCACCGCGATCAAGATTCCGATCGACAAGATCGGCGAGGTGATCGGGCCGAAGGGTAAGATGATCAACTCGATCACCGAGGAGACCGGTGCGGACATCTCCATCGAGGACGACGGCACGATCTACGTAGGGGCGCACGACGGTCCGTCCGCCGACGCTGCCATCGACCGGATCAACGCGATCGCCAACCCGCAGCTACCCAAGGTCGGGGAGCGGTTCCTGGGGACCGTGGTCAAGACCGCCGCTTTCGGCGCCTTCGTCTCGCTGGTGCCGGGTAAGGATGGCCTGGTCCACATTTCCAAGCTGGGCAACGGCAGGCGAATCGGCAAGGTCGAGGACGTGGTCAAGGTCGGCGACAAGCTTCGTGTCGAGGTGGCCGACATCGACAACCGCGGCAAGATCAGCCTGGTGCCGGTCCGCGACGCCGACGATGCCGGTGCGGCAGATCCGGCCACCGATGCCGACCCCGCCGACGCGACCGCCGAGGCCCCGGCCGGCACGTGACGCCACGGCACCGCTGCGAGATTGCCCGGCCGACGCCGCCCACCCAGGGCAGTCGGCGTAGTTCCGGGCGGCTGGTGCGCACCCGCACTACCGTGCTGGACCGGCGGGTCGACGGCGGCGCGCTGCGGCGCAGCGTGCTGCCGTCCGGGTTGCGGGTGCTGACCGAGGAACTGCCCGGCACCCGTTCTGCCGCGGTGGGGATGTGGGTGGCGGTGGGCTCCCGCGACGAGCCCGCACCGGTAGCCGGTGCCGCGCACTACCTGGAGCACCTGCTGTTCAAGGGCACCGCCCGGCGTACCGCCGCGGGGATCGCCGAGGAGATCGATGCGGTGGGTGGTGAGCTCAACGCGTTCACCGCCAAGGAGTACACCTGCTACTACGCGCACGTGCTGGACGCCGACCTCGAGCTGGCCGTCGACCTGGTGTGCGACGTGCTCGGTGACGCCCTGCTCGACCCGGCGGATGTGGACCTCGAGCGCGGCGTGGTACTCGAGGAGATCGCGATGCGGGACGACGATCCGGAGGACTTACTGGACGACGAGTTCTGCGCCGCATTGCTGGGCTGCCATCCTCTCGGGCGCTCGGTGCTGGGCACCGAGGCGTCGATCAGCGGGATGAGCCGGGAGGCGCTGCACCGCTTCTACCGGCGGCGCTACACCCCGGAGCGGATGGTGCTTGCGGTGACCGGCAACGTCACCCATGGGGCGGTGCTGGCAGCGGTGCGGCGTAGTTTCGGGTCTCGCCTGACCGGATCCGCCGCGCCGGTGTCACCGCGCCGGGGCCGGGCCAGGATCACCGGCCGCCGCCCGCTCGCGGTGCGCACCGACCACTCCGAGCAGGCGCATCTCATGCTCGGAGTGCGCGCCATGGACCGGCACGACGACCGCCGCTGTGTGCTCGGCGTGCTCAACGCCGTACTGGGCGGTGGGATGAGCTCACGGTTGTTCCAGCAGATCCGGGAACAGCGCGGGCTCGCTTATTCGGTCTACTCCTCGGTGACCTGTTACGCCGACCTCGGGAGCCTGTCGATCTACGCCGGTTGCTCTCCGCAGCGCCTCGGTGAGGTGGCCGCGGTGATCGGCGACGTGTTGGCCTTGATCACCCGTGACGGTATCTCCGACGCCGAACTGGCTCGTGGCAAGGGGCAGCTTCGCGGCGCGCTGATCCTGGGCCTGGAGGATCCGGGCGACCGGATGATCCGGATCGGCAAGGCCGAGCTCGGCCATGGTGAGCATTGCACCGTCGAGGAAGCGCTAGAGCAGATCGACGAGGTGACCGCCGAACGGGTCGGCGTGCTGGCCCGTGAACTACTGCGCAGGCCGATCACCGCCGCGGTGGTCGGCCCCTACTCTTCCGCAGAAGACCTGCCCGACGAGATCGCCCAGTTGACGGCATGACGGAGTTGATTGCATGACGGCACCCGAACAGACATCGCCCGACCAGACATCGCCCGGGCAGGACCGCTCGCAGGACAACCCCATCCGGGTCGGGGTGCTCGGCGCCCGCGGGCGGGTGGGCACCGAGGTGTGTAAGGCGGTGGACGCGGCGCAGGACATGGAGCTCGTCGCGATGGTCGACACGGGCGACTGGATGTTCAACGTCGCGGACGCGGGCGCCGAGGTGGTCGTCGATTTCACCCATCCCGAGGTGGTGATGGACAACGTGCGGTTCTGCGTGGACCAGGGCATCCACGCCGTGGTGGGTACCACGGGTTTCGACGAGACGCGGCTGGCCCAGGTCCGGGAATGGCTCGCGCCCCGGCCAGACCTCGGAGTGCTGATCGCGCCCAACTTCGCCATCGGGGCGATCCTGTCGATGCGCTTCGCCGCGATGGCCGCGCGGTTCTACGAGTCGGTCGAGGTCGTGGAGCTGCACCACCCACGCAAGGCTGATGCGCCATCGGGCACCGCGGCCCGCACCGCCGCGCTCATCGCTCAGGCCCGGGCCAAGGCCGGGATGGCTCCGGTCCCGGATGCCACCACCCAGTCGCTACCGGGGGCCCGCGGCGCAGACGTCGAAGGGGTGCGGGTGCACTCGGTGCGTCTCGCCGGTCTCGTCGCGCACCAGGAGATCCTGCTGGGTACCGGAGGCGAGACCTTGACGATCCGGCACGACTCGCTGGACCGCTCTTCGTTCATGCCGGGGGTGCTGCTCGGTGTCCGATCGGTGCTGAACCGCCCGGGACTGACCCTGGGGCTGGAGCCGCTGCTCGACCTCTAGCCTGACGGTGCCGGACCTACGGTTTGTTCCTATGAGCGACGACAGCTTCGGTGTATGCCTCGGTGGTCTCGTCGTTTTGGTTAATTCCCAGCTCACCGAGTACCTGGCGGATGGCCTCCAGTGCCGGGCCGACATCCGGGGGGAGTCCACGATCGATTCGATTTCGAGGAACGTCTCCTGCAGTTCGGGCACGTAGACGAGGCTGGCTAGCAGCGGGTGGCCTGCGGTGAGCACCGCTCGCAGCGCGTCGGCGTCGCCAACGGTCGTTTCGGTTTCCGGCTTGGATCCGCTTGGCGTATGCACCGGGGGTCCCTTGTATGTCAGCATGGTCACCGCCGCATCGATGTCGGTATGTATCTCGCGCACCCGCAGTTCGCGCCCGTCGTGGGTCAACGTGCGGTCTGGGGTGTCGAAGTAGGTGTCGGCGTACACGCTGCGCTGCTCGGCTGCGCGCTCGCGCAGCAATTCCCGAACCCGGTCGGGGCCGTGCATCCGTGCCTTCAACTCTGCCTCGATGCCCATATGGTCCGCCTCACATGACTCGGCGCGCGGTGCGCTGTAGCTCGCCGACGAATCGGCGGAAGCCACGGTGTAGTGCACCGCCGTAGGCGGCAGTGCTGATCTTGTACATGGGAGATGTGTGTCCCTCGGTGTCCTGCCCGAACGCGGAGACGAACAACGTCTCATCCAACGCGATCACTCGCCACGTCGGCAGTAGGTCGTAGAGGTAGATCTCCACGGTTGTGGTCGTATGTGCGGCCAGTTCCCGAAGCCGCGCTACCGCGAGCAACACCCCAGATGAAAAAGTCTCGAATGATTCGCTGCCGGCGTCGCTGTCAAGCGTCGACCTATCGCACGTAGTATTACAAGAGCCACGTTTGATCCATGCTCTCGTCGAGAAACATTCGCAGCATGACATGCCACTGACTCTGACCGCTATCACGGAGGGCATCTTAGATGACACTGACTAAGCAGAAGGTCCGCAGCATCGTTGACCTCTACATCCAGGCGTGGGTCGGGCAGGACCCCGACCTGATCATAACCATCTTCACTGACACTGCTACCTACCATGAGCGGGTGCTTGAAGCACCAATCCAAGATCGGGAAGGAATCCGAGCGTACTGGCAGACCAAGGTAGTCGAGTCTCAGGACAATATCGACTGTGAGCTGCTGAATCTGTACCTCGATGGAAATACAGCCATTGTCGAATGGGAGGCACAGTTCGACGATGTGGTCCAGAAGGTTCGCAAGCGGATGCGAGAGGTCGCCATCCTTGTCTTCGAAGACCAGTTGATTGCCAGCCTCCGCGAATACTGGGCATCCGAGCGCATGGACCGACGGCTCCCTGGACCAGCTCCAACGACGGACGGTTACCGAGGTGTGCGGGCGGGGTACTCCCCTGACCTCGCCTCTGTGGATGGGCCTCACGACCATGCCATCCCCACACCGGACAGACCTATGTCTTGATCACCGACACCAGCCGACACCGTCCAAGAATCGCTGGCCCCGCCCGTTGGACTCGTCGATCAAGCTATCTTCGCAGGTAGTGGGCATGTATAAGAGTGCACTAAGAGCGCGCTGGTTGTACTCAACGAAGTGCTGGCGTAGAGGACGGACTTATGACCCGCTGTCACGCAGCCGGTCAGCTGACGGTCAGGTCGAGCGGGCCGGTCAGGCGCATCTCGCGCAGCACCTGCCCGCCTGCGTCGAGGGTGCGCACGGTGCCGTCGGGGCTCCACCCGGCGCGCCGGTAGAAGTTCAGCGAGGCCGGGTCCTCGGCGGGCACCCAGGCGATGCCCCGGGTGGCACCGGCATCCCGAAACACTGCGGCGGCCGCGGCGAGCAACCGCCCACCATGCCCGCGCCGCCCCCACCTCGGCTCCACCAGCAGGGTGCTCACCAGCACGGTCTGCGCCGCGTCGGCGGGCAGTGCGCCATCGGCAGCGGCCACCTCGCCGTGCGGAGCCCGGCCGGCCACCACGAATCCCACCGCATCGTCACCCTCGGTGGCGAGCAGCACCGTGGCCCCGCCCTGGACGGTGTCGGCCCAGGCCCGTGCCACCTCCGGCGAGTCCAGCCCGTCCAGTGCCTCGGTGGGCAGCAGTTCACCGTAGGCGGTCCGCCAGGTCGCCCGGTGCAACGCGGTGAGCACGGGGACGTCCTGCGCAGTGGCGGCGCGTACCCCGGCTCGTGCCATCCCGCCACGGTAGCGAGACCTGAAACGGCCCGAGCAGCAGGCGTTGTTGTCGGTGCCGGATGGCACCATCTGCGTTCGTGCAGACCATGGGACCAGCCGCTGCCCGCCGCACCGTGCTGGCCGCGCAGGGCTTCGCCGACCCGCGCCCTGCCGGGCCGGTGACCCGGCGCCACCTGCTGCGGGTACTGGGCCGGATCCGGCTGCTGCAGCTGGATTCGGTGACGGTGCTGGCCAGGGCGCACTACCTGCCGGTGCTCAGCCGGCTGGGTCCCTACCCGAGGGAGCTGCTCGATGGTGCCGCCTGGGAGCACACCGCCCGCCGGCCCCGCCTGCTGGTGGAGTACTGGGCGCACGAGGCGAGCCTGGTGCCGGTGGAGGACTGGCCGCTGCTGCACTCGGGGGCCAAGAAACCGGGCTGGTGGCACCGGTACGGCGCACTCGCAGCCGAGGCGCCCGAGCTGGTCACCGCTGTGCTGGACGCGGTGAAGGAACGTGGGCCGATCGGCGCGGGCACCCTTGAGCAGGAGCTGGGCGGCGGGGCGCGGCGTCGGCCGGGCTCCTGGTGGAACCGGACCGATACCAAGAGGATCTGTGAATGGCTGTTCGGCATCGGTGAGCTGAGCACCGGCACCCGGCGTGGCTTCGAGCGGCTCTACGACCTGCCCGAGCGGGTGCTGCCCTCGGAGGTGCTCGCTCGCCGGGTCGACGCGCGGCAGGGGGCCCGTGAGCTGATCTCCCGGGCTGCCACCGCGCTGGGTGTGGCCACCGAGCCGGATCTGCGGGACTACTACCGGTTGCGGCCGGAGCGCAGCCGTCAGGCGGTCGCCGAGCTGGTGGAGGACGGTGAGCTGGAGCCGGTGGTGGTCCGCGGCTGGCCGGCGCCGGCCTACCGGCATCGTGGCGCGGCCACCCCGCGGCGGATCACCGGCGCGGCGCTGCTGTGCCCGTTCGATCCCTTGATCTGGAACCGGGCTCGGACCGAGCGGTTGTTCGGCTTCCGCTATCGCGTCGAGATCTACGTCCCGGAGGCCCAGCGCAGCTACGGCTATTATGTCTTCCCGTTCCTGCTGGACGGTGAACTGGTCGCCCGGGTGGATCTGAAAGCCGACCGGGCGGCCGGTTTGCTGCGGGTACAGGGCGCCTTCGCTGAGCCGGGGGTGGACACCGCCAGGGTGGTCGCGCAGCTCGCAGGCACGGTGCGAGAGATGGCCGGGTGGCTGAAGCTGGACGGGATCACGGTGGGGGAACGCGGTGACCTCGTGGGCGCACTCCGTCAAGCAATCATGGGTCAAGCAATCATGGGTCAAGCAATCATGGGTCGAACCATCATGACGGTGCCGAGGTGATGAGCGCGTCGCCCGAGCCGGTGCGGGCCCGCACTCGCAGCCCCACGTCGCCGTCGGTGGGTGGCTCGCCGACCGGGAGGTCGCTGCGTGCCTCGCCGGATCCCGAGCTGATGTCCACCTCGGCCAGCACGCCGGCCTGGATCCCCACCCGCAGCTGCCCCGAACCCGAGGTGAGCTCGAGACGGCCGGCCG
Source organism: Pseudonocardiaceae bacterium (assembly GCA_050699955.1). Taxonomy (GTDB): domain Bacteria; phylum Actinomycetota; class Actinomycetes; order Mycobacteriales; family Pseudonocardiaceae. The sequence goes on from JBOHGD010000004.1 coordinate 70,542, forward strand.
AGGCGTCGACCACGACGAGGTCCCCACTGCCGCTGCGGGCTGTCACGTCGCGCCGAACCGCGCCGAAGCGGACATTGCCGGAACCGGTCTGGACGTTCGCCGCACTGTCGGCGCCGGCAGCGCTGACATCGCTGATGTCGTTCCCGATCGAGATTACGTCGACCGCCCCGGATCCCGTCCGCACCCGCAGCGTGCCCAGCACTGACCCCAGCCGCACGTCGCCCGCCCCGGTGCGGATGTCGACCCCGCCGGTGCATTGTTGGGCCCGGACCTGCCCGGCGCCGGTCGAGGCGTCGAGGCGGCCCGCGACGCCGTCTACGAGGACGTCGGCCGAACCGCTGCGGGCCAGCAGTGCCGAGCCCGCAGGCGCGGTCAGCTGGATCGTCAGTGCCACCGAGCGCAGCGGGGCGTCCTGCGGGGTTCGCACAGTGAGCCGTTGCCCAGTGCAGTCGATCAGAGTGTGCCGGACGGCTTCCGCGGCCAGGTCGCCGGATGTGGCCGCGCCGGCCTGTTCGCCGAGCCAGGTCAACAGTCCGGCGACGCCTGCGTTCCACGGTGGACGGCCGGTCGGGTCGGGACGGATCTGCACGCCCACCGTGGCCGCGGCCTCGGTGGGTTCGATGAGGCGGACGTCCAGCCGCCCGTTGCCGAGCTCGACGCAGAGCTCGACCGGCCCTGCACAGTCGAAGTCCTGCTGCCGCACCACGGTGACGTCGGTATCGTCCTGTTCCACGGTTCCTCCCGGACGAGGTTCGTCGCTGGGCTCAGCCCTGGACCCAGCCGTGGACCCGGCTGCGACCGCGGCGCTCACTGGTTCCCCAGCGCGACTCGTTCCACCCCTCGCCCCGCAGCGCCCCCTGGACGGCCTGCGAGACCCAGGTGTTCAGCGAGACGCCCTGTTCGGCGGCTGCGCGCTCGGCCTGGCCCTTGAGCTGATCGAGCAGTCTCAAGGTCATCCGGCTGATGTCGCCGCCCATGTCGGCGAAGGAGCTTGCGCCGGGCGGAGGAGGGGGCGGCGGCGCGGTGCCTGGCTGCGGTCCTGGCTCGGCGGCCGTGCTCACGGCCACCCGCACGTCGCGCCCGTCGAGCCGTACCTCCACCACCCGGTCGTCCAGCGTCGCGGTGACCTCCGCGGCGAGATCGGACAGTACGTTCATGATGGTCAGCCGGGCGGCTGGTTCCAGTGCCGCACCCAGGACGGCAGCGGTGTGCCGGGTCTGCTCGTCGCCCGCCGACGCAGCAGCGGTGAGGTCTTCGCGCAGCCGGTTGATATAGGGCGTCAGATCCATGACACCAACCATGACACCACGTGTGACGCCAGTCAAGACATCACCATGGCGCCGCGGTTAGGCTGCGGGCCGTTCGAGAGGAGGGGTGCGCCGTGCGCCAGCCCGATGATGCGGCTGCGAATGGGACCGATGGGAAGGTGGCCGGCGCGGAGGTGAACACCGTGGCGCTACGGGTCCAGCTGGTCGCCAAGACGGAGTTCTTCGCGCCGGCCGATCTGCCGTGGTCCACCGACGCCGATGGCGGGCAGGCGCTCGCGGAGTTCGCCGGCCGGGCCTGCTACCAGTCGTGGCGCAAGCCCAATCCGGCGACCGCCACCAACGCCGGATACCTGCAGAACATTCTCCAGGTCGGCCATCTCTCTGTGCTCGAGCACGGCTCGGTCAGCTTCTACCTCACCGGGGTGTCGCGATCACTGACCCACGAACTGGTCCGGCATCGGCACTTCTCCTACTCCCAGCTGTCCCAGCGTTATGTCCCGGAGCGCCAGGCGGCCATGGTCGAACCGGACGTCATCGCAGGCGACCCGGAGCTGCACGAGCTGTTCCTGGCCGCAACGCGGACCAGCCAGCAGGCCTACACCGAGCTGCTGGCCGGGCTGGAGGAGCGGTTCGCCGGCGAGCAGAACGCCACGCTGCGCCGCAAACAGGCTCGGCAGGCGGCCCGCTCGGTATTACCCAACGCCACCGAGACGCGCATGGTGGTCACCGGAAACTACCGGGCCTGGCGACACTTCATCGCGCTGCGCGCCACCGAACACGCCGACGTGGAGATCCGCGGACTGGCCGTGGAATGCCTGCGTCAGCTACACGAGATAGCGTCCAACGTGTTCGGCGACTTCGAGATCTCCACGCTGCCGGACGGCACGGAGATCGCCTCCAGCGCGTTCGCCTCGGAGCTCTGACGAACGCGTAGCGTACGGATATGGATCTCGACGAGGCCCGTGCCGTCCTCGCTCAGCAGCATCGTGCTGTGCTGAGCACCTTGCGCTCTGCGGGCACACCTCAGATGTCGCCGGTGCTCGCTGCGGTCGACGATCGGGGTCAGGTGCTGGTGAGCACCCGCCAGAGCGCGTTCAAAGTGCACAACCTGCGCCGGGACCCGCGAGCCTGGCTGTGCGTGCTGCCCGACGATTTCTTCGGCCGCTGGATCCAGGTCGGCGGCGTGACGCGGATCGTGGAACTGCCCGAGGCGATGGACCTGCTGGTGGACTACTACCGGAGGATCTCCGGCGAGCACCAGAACTGGGACGACTACCGGGCGGCGATGCAGCACGAGCAGCGAGTACTACTGCAGATCGAGCTCACCTCGGCCGGACCCGACCGGGCCGGGTGAGGCGGCGGTGGGAGAGACGACGCTGGCCGCCATCGAGCGCCACGAGCTGAGTGATCTGCTGGACGACGTCGGCCCGGACGCCCCGACGCTGTGCGGGGACTGGGCGACCCGCGACCTTGCGGCACATCTGGTGATCCGGGAGGGCAGACTCGACGCCGCGGTCGGCATCCTGCTGCCGCCATTGGCCGGTTACACCGCTCGGGTGCAGCGCGGCACGGCGCAACGGTCCTGGCCGGCGCTGGTCGAGCAGGTTCGCAACGGACCGCCGCGATGGTCACTGATGCGGCTGTCGGCCATCGGCGAGAAGGTCAACGGTGTGGAGTTCTTCGTCCACCACGAAGACGTGCGGCGCGCCCGGCCCGGGTGGCAGCCACGGGCGGCCGACCCGGAGCGAGCCGCCCAGCTGTGGAGCATGCTGACCCGGCTGTCCCGGCTGTGCTATCGGAGCTCACCGGTCGGTGTCGTGCTGCGCCGCCCGGACGGGACGGAGTTCGTGGCCCGGCGCCGGGCCCGCACCGTCACGGTGATCGGTTCGCCGGAGGAGTTGATCCTGCACGCCTACGGCCGGGACCAGGCGGCCGTCGACCTCGAGGGTGACCAGGTCGACATAGCCGGCCTGCAGGGCAGCCGGCGGGGCTTCTAGCCGCCCCCGCCACTCGCGGCGTTGCGGCGCCTGCGGTCGAGCACAAAGGTGAGCCAGAGGACGAAGACCGCGACGTCGGTGCTGGTGGCGTCGGGCAACTCGGCCAGCACCCGGGGCCGGAACAGGCCGTTCACCCGGACCTGGCCGAGCACCGCGGTGCCCTCGGCGTTGCGCAGTCGCCAGTGGCGCGACCCGGCTGACTCCAGGTGCACCACCGAGCGACCATCCAGGTTCGCGGTCCAGTGCCGCGGCAGGAACCCCACCCGGTGCGCCCGATGTCGCGGCACCCGGGCCGGATCGGTAGCACTGATCTCGCCCCGTGCGCTGGCCATGATCCACGGCTGCCCGTCGATGTTCACCTGAGCGCGCTCGCCGGACACTGCGTGGTACAGCGTGGCCACTGGGACGCCGTCGGTCTCCACCAGGCCGGACCGACCTCGCCAGCTCAGTTCGGCACGCACGCCGAACAGTATCGGCCCAGCCCGCCGTGCTGGACGAGGGCTCTGGCTCCGCCGCGTGGTCAGAGCGGTAGCGTCGCCCCATGAGTCCTGCCCCGACCGCCGCTCCCGGCCGGCCCTTCGGCCGGGTGCTCACCGCCATGGTCACTCCGTTCGCCGCCGACGGGCAGCTTGATCTTGACGCCGCACAGAAACTCGCCTATCAGTTGGTGGAGCGCGGGTGTGACGGCTTGGTGGTCAACGGCACCACCGGCGAGTCACCGACCACCACGGACGCGGAGAAGGCGGAACTGGTCCGCGCGGTGGTGGCTGCGGTCGGGGATCGGGCGGCGGTGGTGGCCGGCGCCGGGACCTATGACACCGCGCACAGCGTGCGGCTGGCCCGGCAGGCTGCCCAGGCCGGTGCGCACGGCTTGCTCGTGGTGACCCCGTATTACTCGCGGCCCCCGCAGTCCGGGCTCCTCGCGCATTTCACCGCGGTCGCCGACGCCACCGATCTGCCGGTGATGCTCTACGACATCCCGCCGCGGTCGATCGTGCCCATTGCTCTGGAGACTCTCTACCAGCTCGCCGAGCACCCGCGGATCGTGGCCGTCAAGGACGCGAAGGGAGACCTGGGGGGTGGTGCAGAGGTCATCGCCACCACCGAACTGGCGTACTACTGCGGAGACGACGTGCTCAACCTGCCGTGGCTCTCGGTGGGGGCGGTGGGGGTGGTCAGCGTGATCGGCAACATCGTCCCGGACCGGCTCCGCACCATGATCGTCGCATTCGAGGCGGGGGAGGTGGCCACCGCACGGGACGTGCATGCGTCCACCCTCGCGCTGATCCGGACCTTCTTCATGGCCGGCGGGGTGGCCTTCGGCAAGGCGGCGCTGCGGCTGACCGGGCTGGAGGTCGGCGACCCCCGGTTGCCACAGGTCGCCGCCGACTCTGATCAGGTGACCGCGATCGCGGCGGCGCTGGTCGAAACGGGAGTCCTTGCATGACCAGCTCCAGCGATGCTCACCTGCCCATCCCCGGGGTCCCCAACACGGCCCCCCCGCCGTTGGCCGACAACGGCCTGCGAGCGGTCGCGCTCGGCGGCATCGGGGAGATCGGCCGGAACATGACCGTCTTCGAACACGCCGGACAGCTGCTCGTGGTGGACTGTGGAGTGTTGTTCCCCGAGGACGACGCACCCGGGGTCGATCTGATCCTGCCCGACTTCCGAGCGATCGAGGACCGGCTGGAGGACATCGAGGCGTTGGTGCTCACCCACGGGCACGAGGACCACATCGGAGCGGTGCCGTTCTTGCTCCGGCTGCGACCGGACCTGCCGGTGGTGGGTTCGGAGTTCACCCTCGCGCTGGTCCGGGAGAAGTGCCGCGAGCACCGGCAGAAGCCGCAGCTGGTACAGGTGAAGGAGGGCGACCGGCACCGCGCAGGTCCGTTCGACCTAGAGTTCTTCGCGGTGAACCACTCCATTCCGGACGCACTCGCGGTGGCCATCCGTACCCCGGCCGGTCTGGTTCTGCACACCGGTGACGTCAAGCTGGACCAGTTGCCGCTGGACGGGCGGCTGACCGATCTCGCCGGGTTCTCCCGGCTCGGCGACGAGGGCGTCGACCTACTGCTGATCGACTCCACCAACGCCGAGGTTCCGGGCATCGTGACCTCGGAGCGTGACATCGGCCCGGTGCTCGACCTGGTGATCGGGCGAGCCGAGCAGCGGGTCATCGTGGCCTGCTTCGCCAGCCACGTGCACCGTGTGCAGCAGGTGCTCGATGTCGCCGCCGCGCACGGGCGCAAGGCGGTGTTCGTGGGTCGTTCCATGGTGCGCAACATGGGTGTGGCTGCCGACCTCGGGCTGCTCCGGGTGCCACCGGGCCTGCTGGTGGACCTCGAGGAGGCGCTCGCGATGCCCGAGAACCGGGTGGTGTTCGTCTCCACCGGGTCACAGGGTGAGCCGCTCTCGGCGCTGTCCCGGATGGCGCGCGGCGAGCACCGGCAGATCAAGATCCGGGCGGGGGACACCGTGATCCTGGCCAGCTCGCTCATCCCGGGTAACGAGACCGCGGTGTTCCGAGTGGTCAACGAGCTGACCCGGCTGGGCGCCATCGTGGTGCACCAGGGCAACGCGAAGGTGCACGTATCCGGGCACGCCCCGGCCGGGGAGCTGCTCTTCCTCTACAACGCCATCCGCCCGTCCAACGTGATGCCGGTGCACGGCGAGTGGCGGCACCTGCGCGCGAACGCGGCACTCGCGGCCCGTACCGGTGTGCCCGAGGAGCGAGTGGTGATCGCCGAGGACGGCGTGGTCGTGGACCTGGTGGACGGCCGGGCGCAGATCGTCGGCCGGGTCGAGGTCGGTCAGGTCTACGTGGACGGGTTGTCGGTCGGCGACGTGGGTGAGTCGACGCTGTCGGATCGGCTCATCCTCGGTGAGGGCGGGTTCATCGCGATCACGGTGGTGGTGGCGGCGGGGACCGGCCGGGCGGTAGCCCCGCCGACGATCTCCGGGCGAGGCTTCTCCGACGACCCCAAGGCCCTCGACGGGGTCGTGCATCTGGTCGAGATGGAACTGGCGCGCACCGAGGCGGAGGGCATCACCGACACCCACCGGATCGCCCAGGCGGTGCGGCGGGTGGTGGGCCGATGGGTCTCCGACACCTATCGCCGACGGCCGATGATCGTGCCCACGGTGCTGCCCGTCGACTGAGATCCGTCCGCCGAGGCCGTGGGTTCCTCGGCGTGTCGAGGATGTCCCGACGGCCTTTCACGCAATCATGGAGCGGCCAGGATGTGACGTCTGTGGCTGCTGAGGCGCGTGTTGATGTTCTTTCTCCTGGGGAGGAAGGGGCGGACGGGCTACCGTGTGGGACATGGCAGGGCGGACGACCACGAAGACGACGAGCGGGCGTTCCCAGGGTTCGCGAAGTAACGGATCCCGCAGCAAGAGCCCGGCGAGTAAGAGCCCGGCGAGCAGGCCGCGCTCGCGCCCGGCCGCCCGACGTCCCTCGTACCGCAGGCGGCCCACCTTCGCCCGCGGCATGGCCAGCGCCTGGACCCTGCTCGCCAGGGGCATGGGGCGGGTGGCCAGGGCGGTGGGCCGGACCCGTGAGATCGAGCCGGAGCACCGCAGGGACGGTCTGGCCCTCGGCCTCGTCGCGCTCGCCGTGGTGGTCGCCGCGAGCATGTGGTGGGCTGGCGGAGGACCGGTCGGGGCCGGTGTTCAGGACGCGCTGCGCACCATGTTCGGCTCGGCGGCGGTGTTGCTGCCGGTGGTGTTCGTCGCGGTCGCCGTGACGTTGATGCGCACCGAGCCCGATCCGGACGCCCGGCCTCGCCGCACAGTCGGGACCGTACTGCTGATCCTGGGGGTACTCGGTCTCTGGCATCTCGCGGGCGGCGCCCCTCGCGACGGCGCGGGGCGTTCCCGCGCTGCCGGCATCGTCGGATTCCTGGTTGCCGATCCCCTCGCGGGTGGGTTCACCCTCTGGGTGGCGGTGCCGCTGCTGGCCCTGCTGGCCGGCTACGGGCTACTGGTGCTGACCGGGACCCCGGTGCGCGCGGTGCCCGGCCGGATCCGCCGGCTGACCGGAGCCTCACCACCCGAGGAGAGCGACGACGACCCGGCGACCGACATCGACCCGGCGACCGCCGCCGATCCGGCCGACGTGCGTCTTCGCCGCCCCTCGCGGCGCAGGCAGGCCACTCAGGCCACGGAGAGCTCGGCCCAGCAGGATCCCCCCGAGCCGGCCCCGGCCCGGCCCGCTCTCCCGGCGAAGCGGTCCGCACCCCCCTCGGCGGTGCCCGCCCTCACCCCGTCGATCGAGGGCAAGCCTGGCACGGGGATGTCGGTGCACCGGGAGGTCGAGGGCGACTACCAGCTTCCGCCACCCGGGCTGCTGCTGGAGGGCGACCCACCCAAGGCCCGCAGCAAGGCCAACGACGCCATGATCGAGGCCATCGACGGGGTACTCGACCAGTTCTCGGTGGACGCCCGGGTCACCGGGTTCACCCGGGGCCCGACCGTGACGCGCTACGAGGTGGAGTTGGGCCTCGGGGTCAAGGTCGAGAAGATCACTCAGTTGACCCGCAACATCTCCTACGCGGTGGCCACCGACAACGTGCGTCTGCTGGCCCCGATCCCGGGCAAGTCCGCGGTCGGGATCGAGGTGCCCAACAGCGACCGGGAGATGGTGCGTCTCGGCGACGTGCTGCGCTCCGCGGCCTCCGGCCGGGACCAGCACCCCATGGTGATCGGGCTGGGCAAGGACATCGAGGGTCACTTCGTCACCGCGAACCTCACCAAGATGCCGCATCTGCTGGTCGCCGGTTCCACGGGCTCCGGCAAGTCCAGTTTCGTGAACTCGATGCTGGTCTCGCTGCTCGCCCGGGCTACCCCGGACGAGGTCCGGATGATCCTCATCGACCCCAAGATGGTGGAGCTCACCCCGTACGAGGGCATCCCACACCTGATCACTCCCATCATCACCCAGCCGAAGAAGGCGGCCGCCGCGCTGTCCTGGCTGGTTGACGAGATGGAGCAGCGATATCAGGACATGCAGGCCAGCCGGGTGCGCCATATCGACGACTTCAACCGGAAGGTGCGCAGCGGCGAGATCACCGCGCCGCTGGGCAGCGAACGGGATTACCGGCCCTATCCCTACATCATGGCCATCGTCGACGAGTTGGCCGACCTGATGATGACCGCGCCGCGCGACGTCGAGGACGCCGTTGTGCGGATCACTCAGAAGGCCAGGGCGGCCGGGATCCATCTGGTGCTGGCTACCCAACGGCCCAGCGTCGACGTAGTCACGGGGCTGATCAAGACCAATGTGCCTTCGCGGCTGGCCTTCGCCACATCGTCACTGACCGACAGCCGGGTGATCCTGGACCAGCCCGGCGCGGAGAAGCTGATCGGTATGGGCGATGGGCTCTACCTGCCGATGGGCGCGTCGAAGCCGGTCCGCGTCCAGGGCGCCTACGTCGGCGACGATGAGATCTCCACTGTCGTCCGCTACGTCAAGGAGCAGGCCACCCCCGAGTACACCGACGGTGTCACAGCCGCGAAGGCGGGTGAGCAGAAGCAGATTGACTCGGACATCGGCGATGACCTCGATGTGCTGTTGCAGGCCGCCGAGCTCGTGGTCACCTCACAGTTCGGCTCGACCTCGATGTTGCAGCGCAAGCTGCGGGTCGGCTTCGCCAAGGCGGGCCGGTTGATGGACCTGCTGGAGAATCGGGGCGTGGTGGGCCCCTCCGAGGGATCCAAGGCCCGCGACGTGTTGGTCAAACCCGATGAGCTCGACGGGCTGCTGTATCTGATCCGGGGCGGGGGCGACGGCGGCGGCGAGGGTGACTGACTGGGCTTACAGCTCGAGCAGCATGCGGGTGTTGCCCAGGGTGTTCGGCTTGACGTAGGGCAGGTCGAGGAACTCGGCGACGCCTTCGTCGTGCGAGCGGCGGATCTCGTCGTAGACCTCCGGGGTCACCGGGGTTCCTCCGATGGCCCGGAACCCGTGCCGGAAGAAGAAGCACTCCTCGAACGTCAGCACGAAGATGCGGCGCAGCCCGAGCGTGCGCCCCTGCGCGATCAGCTGTCGAACCAGTGCGTGTCCCACTCCCTGTCCCAGGGCGTCCGGGCGTACGGCCAGGGTGCGGATCTCGGCGAGGTCCTCCCAGAGCACATGCAGTGCGCCGCAGCCCACCAGCACCTCGTCCCGTTCGGCCACCCAGAACTCCTGGACGTCCTCGTAGAGCGTCACGAGTTGCTTGGCCAGCAGCACCGCGCCCGCATAGCGATCCACCAGATCCTTGATGGCGCGGACGTCTCGGACCCTCGCCCGGCGCACGGTGAGCTCGGAGCTGGGGGGCACGCACCGGAACCTATCGGTGCTGTGGAAAATCCAGTCTGGAGCCTGGTGCGCCGGATAATGGAGGGTGGCCGGTTACCCTGAGGCGCATGCCCCCCTCACCTCGTGCTCCCCGCGCCGCGCTGCTCACCCTGGGCTGCGCCCGCAACGAGGTGGACTCCGAGGAGCTGGCGGGGCGCCTGACCAGTGACGGCTGGGAGCTGGTGGAGGCCGACTGTGGCGGGGCCGACGTGGTGGTGGTCAACACCTGCGGTTTCGTCGCCGCTGCCAAGAAGGACTCGATCGACACCGTACTGGCGGCCGCGGACACCGGCGCCAAAGTGGTGGCGGTGGGCTGTCTCGCCGAGCGTTACGGCACCGAGCTGGCGGAGAGCCTGCCGGAGGCCGACGCCGTGCTGGGCTTCGATGCCTACCCGGAGCTCGGTGGGCGGCTGCGCGACGTCCTGGCCGGCCGGGCGGTGCCTGCGCACCAACCGGTGGACCGCCGGACCCTGCTGCCGGTCACCCCGGTGTCCCGGCCCGCCGCGCTTGCCGCCGGGCCTGTCCTGCCCGGTCACGGCTGGGGTCCACGGGTGCCGCGCCGTCGGTTGGACGACTCCCCGGTCGCCCCGTTGAAGATCGCGTCCGGCTGCGACCGGCGCTGCGCGTTCTGCGCCATCCCGTCCTTCCGGGGTGCCTTCGTCTCCCGCTCTGTCGACGAGGTGGTGGCCGAGGCGGCGTGGCTGGCCGGTACCGGGGTACGAGAGCTGGTGTTGGTCAGCGAGAACTCCACCTCCTATGGCAAGGATCTGGGCCGCCCCGCGGCCCTGGCGGCATTGCTCCCTCAGGTCGCCGCTGTTCCCGGCATCCTGCGCACTCGGGTCTCCTACCTGCAGCCGGCCGAGACTCGCCCCTCTCTGGTGGCCGCGATCGCCGAGACGGCGGGCGTGGCCGACTACTTCGACCTGTCCTTCCAGCACGCGAGTGAGCCGGTGCTGCGCAGGATGCGCCGGTTCGGCTCGCGCGAGTCGTTCCTGGCGCTGCTCGATCAGATCCGGCGGCTGGCGCCGAGGGCGGGGGCGCGCAGCAATGTGATCGTCGGGTTCCCCGGGGAGACCGAGGCCGACGTCGCCGAGCTGGAGCGGTTTCTCATCGAGGCACGGCTGGACGCGGTGGGCGTCTTCGGTTACTCCGATGAGGAGGGTACGGAGGCGGCGGGCCTGGCCGGACAACATGACGAGGACACCATCGCCGCGCGGGTGACCCGGGTCGGTGCCCTGGTCGAGCAGCTCACTGCGCAGCGGGCCGAGGAGCGGGTGGGGGAGATGGTTGATGTGCTGGTGGAGACGATCGCTGACGCCGAGACCGACACGGTCGGCCGGGCCGAGCATCAGGCGCCCGAGGTGGACGGCGAGTGCATGTTCGCGGGCCCGGGTTTCGAGCATGTCTCGGTGGGAGACCTGGTGCGTTGCCGGGTGGTCGCGACTGAAGGCGTCGACCTGGTCGTCGAGCCGGTGGAGTTGATCGCCCCGGCGGGCGGCACGCGGTGAACCCGCCGAAGCCGGCCGCGGAGGTGCCGCTCTGGAACCCTGCGAACCTGCTGACCATGTCTCGGCTGGTACTGGTGCCGGTGTTCCTGCTCGCGTTGTTCGCCGACCAGGGCACCGACCCGCTGTGGCGGGCCACCGCAACTGTGATCTTCGCCATCGCGTCGCTCACCGATCGGTTCGACGGTGACCTGGCTCGGCGGCGCGGGCAGGTCACCAACTTCGGCAAGATCGCCGACCCGATCGCCGACAAGGCGCTGATCGGGGCCGCGCTGGTCGGTCTGAGCCTGCTCGGTGAGCTGGCCTGGTGGGTCACCCTGCTCATCGCCTTCCGCGAGGTGGGTGTCACCGCGCTGCGTTTCTGGGTGCTGCGGCACGGGGTGATCCCGGCGAGCCGGGGCGGGAAGGTCAAGGCCTTCGCGCAGGCCGTCGCCATCGGGTTCTACGTGCTGCCGCTGCCGGTGGTGGCCCAACCGGTGCGCTGGGTCCTCATGGGTATCGCGGTGGCGCTGACCGTGGTCACCGGCATCGACTACGTCGCGCGCGCGCTGCGGCTGCGCGCGGCCGGTGTCATCGCGTTGCGCTGACCGCCTGGACCGTTGACCGCCTGGACTGACGCCTGGAATGCGGCGCCCAGCGGGGGTGTTCACCGAAAGCGGACGCCCGCGCAATGTGCGCTGAGTACCGTGAGGATGAACCAGCCGGTGCCCCATGCCCGGCCCGACACCCGGGAGGGGATGGCGATGGCGCTGTTACGGGAGGCGATCGGCGAACGGCTGCGCCGCACGCGGACCGCGCAAAGCCGCACGTTGCGCGACGTGTCCCGGGCCGCCCGGGTGAGTCTGGGTTACCTCTCCGAGGTCGAGCGGGGCCGCAAGGAGGCATCCAGCGAGTTGCTCGCGGCGATCTGTGCTGCGCTGAACCTTCCGCTGGAGGAGTTGCTGCGCCGGGTAGCGGGCGACCTCGGCCCGCTGTATCTACCCGAAGTGCCGGACACGGTGCCGGCCGAACTGGTCACCCAGTCCGCAGGGGGGGATACTTCGGGCCGTGCGGTTCCCGGGCCCGATGGAGGGCGCCTGGTGGGCGCCGCACCCGGCAGGCCGGTGGGAGACCAGCGGGGACGGCAAGCCGAGCTGCAGATCGCGACTGCCCAGATCGGTCGCCCGACAGCCCCTCGTGCGATGGTGCGGGTGGCAGCTTGAGGCGGGTCCACCGATGCGTACTGCAGGCCCTCGCGGTCGGATGTCCGGGGTAACCCGGGGATCTGCCGGGGTCGGTAGAAGCTCCGCCTCCCACCTGACACGATGGAGCAGTACACGGCTCCCGTTGTGCCGGTAAAGGGAAGCCGCGCGGAAGTCAGTACGAGGAGGCAGCGGAGGAGATGGCCAATCCGTTCGTGAAGGCCTGGAAGTACCTGATGGCATCGTTCTCGTCCAAGATCGACGAGCGCGCCGATCCGAAGGTGCAGATCCAGCAGGCCATCGAGGACGCGCAGCGTCAGCACCAGGCGCTGTCACAGCAGGCCGCCGCCGTCATCGGCAACCAGCGCCAGCTGGAGATGAGGTTGAGTCGGCAGCTCGGTGAGATCGAGAAGTTCCAGTCCTCAGCGCGCCAGGCCCTGGTGCTGGCTGATGAGGTACGGGGCAAGGGAGACGTGACCAAGGCGCAGGAGTACGAGCATGCCGCAGAGTCCTTCGCCACCCAACTTGTGACCGCGGAGCAGTCCATCGAGGACCTCAAGACTCTGCACGACCAGTCTCTGCAGGCGGCCGCTCAGGCCAAGCAAGCTGTCGAGCGAAACGCGACGGTACTGCAGCAGAAGCTCGCCGAGCGGACCAAGCTGCTCTCCCAGCTCGAGCAGGCGAAGATGCAGGAGCAGGTCTCCGCCTCGCTGCGCTCGATGACCGACCTCGCCGCACCGGGCAACACGCCCTCGCTGGACGAGGTCCGGGACAAGATCGAGCGCCGGTACGCCAACGCCATCGGGTCCGCCGAGCTGGCCCAGAACTCGGTACAAGGGCGAATGCTCGAGGTGCAGCAGTCGACGCTGGACATGGCGGGGCACTCCCGGCTGGAACAGATCCGTGCCTCGATACACGGGGCGCCGGTAGCAGGTGAGGTGACCGCGGGCCCCCCCTCGTCCCAGCCCGCCGCGCCGCAGCAAGCCCAGCCCTCATCGGGCCAGCCGCAGCCCGAGCAGGGCTGACCGCACGGAGCCGTTCGGTGCAGGCGATCAGACCTGCGCCTGTTCGTTCGTCACCGCGTCGGGCGGTACCTCGTCGGCCCCCGGCGGTCCGGGCGCTGGGCGCCGTCTGAGCAGGGAGGTCCGCAGCACCCGGGCCAGCAGCGCGTCGAAGGCCACCGCCATCTCCCGAGCTCCCGGGGTACCCCAGTGCTGGATCGGCAGACAGGCGCCTTGGGCATGCTGCATCGCCGCCCGGTCCGGCAGCACGGTGGGCAGCACCAGTGGTCCGAAGATCTCCCGGAGCTCCTGGATGCGGTAGGCGTGCTCGTGTGAGCGCAGCCGGGCCCGATTGATCACCACGCCCAGCGGCCGCAGGTCCGGGTTGTGCGCGCGCTCGTTCTGCACCGCTTCGAAGGCACGCTGCACACCGGTGACCGCGTAGATGGTCGGTTCGGTGACCAGTAGCGCGCGGTCGGCCGCCACCAGTGCCGAACGGGTGAGTTGGCCCAGTGAGGGCGGGCAGTCCAGCAGCACCAGCCGGTACGGCGCGGCGGGCGGATCGGACGGATCGGCCAGTTCATCCAGCTTGGACAGTGCCTGGTCCAGCCCGCCGAGCCGGCTGACATCCGGATCGGGCCGGTTGTGTGCCTCAGCTTCCTCGGAACCGACCAGCACATCCAGGCATTCGCCCCATGCGCTGGGTGCGATGGCGTCCCGGAGCGTCGAGCACGTCGGATCGGCCAGCACCTCGGCCAGCGTGGCGGCTGTCTCGCCGGGTTCCAGGGTGGCTGTGGAGTTGCCCTGCGGATCGAGGTCCACCACCAGGGTGCGGATGCCCCTCAGCAGCGCCGCCCCGGCGAGCCCGAGCACCACCGACGTCTTGCCCACACCGCCCTTCAGGCTGAGCACCGCCACGCTTCGCACCGGTGCAGCCTAGGCTGCACCCATTGCGTCCCACCGGAGTGTTCCGGATACCGGCCCCTCTATCGTGCTGCGCATGCGAGCCCCCGCGGTGCGACGAGCCCTGGAGGTCGAGGTCGCCGCAGCCTGGCGGCGGTTGGGCACCGCGCCCCGGGTGCTGGACGTGGGCGGTGGTAGCGGTGTCTGGGCGGTGCCACTGGCTCGGTCCGGCTGCGTGGTGACGGTCGTCGACCCGAGCCCCAACGCGCTGGCCGCCCTGCACCGCAGGGCCGCCGAGGCCGGGGTACAGCAGCTGGTGCACCCGGTGCAGGGCGATGCCGACGCACTGGCCGATGTGGTCGCCACGGCCGGTGCCGATCTTGTGCTCGGGCACGGGGTGCTCGAGGTCGTTGAGGACACCGCGGTGGCCACCCGTGCGCTGGCCGATGCCACGGCGCCCGGCGGTGCGGTGTCGGTTCTGGTGGCCAACCGGTATGCGGCGGTGCTGGTGCGGGCGCTGGCCGGCCGGCTGGCCGACGCCCGCCGGCTGCTGGACGACCCGCACGGCAGGTTCGGCGCTGCCGACCCGCTGCTGCGGCGTTTCGACACCGGCAGTCTCACCGCACTGATCGAGGGCAGCGGACTGGTGGTCGAGTTGCTGCAGGGCGACGGGGTGGTCGCCGACCTGGTTCCCAGCGGCGTGCTGGAGGCCCATCCCGGGGCTCCGGATCAGCTCGCCGACCTGGAACTGGCCGCTGCGGCCCGGCCGCCGCTGCGGGATGTCGCGGGCCGGTTGCACGCCCTGGCCCGGAGGGCGGATGTCGGCGGCCGGGGACAGAGTTCGAAGCCGCCCGGTGTCGGGACCGAGAGGTAGTCTCAGGCGCGTCGAACTTGCGTTCGAGTCCCTTGGTGTTCAGCGCAGGGCTCGAAGGGCGGAGGATCCGGTGGGGCGCAGTGCCGATCTACCCCGTGCCAGTTCACTCCGGGGGGCCGGGGGGCCTCCGGACGATCGTGGGTGCACCGTGCTGCACGTGGACATGGACGCCTTCTATGCGTCGGTCGAGATCCGGGAACGCCCGGAGCTGGCCGGGCTCCCGGTCGTGGTGGCCGGCGGCAGCAACCCGGCCGGGGACCGCGGTGTCGTGCTCTCGGCCAGCTACGAGGCCCGTTCGTTCGGGGTGCGCTCGGCGATGCCGGTCGCGCGGGCTCGGCGGATATGTCCGCAGGCGCAGTTCGTACCACCGCAGTTCTCCCGGTACGCCGAGGTCTCCCGCGGGGTGATGGCACTGTTCCGCGAGATCACCCCCTTGGTCGAGCCGCTGAGCCTGGACGAGGCGTTCCTCGACGTCGGGGGTGCGCTGCGCAGGCTGGGGATGGGCCCGGCAGGCATCGGGGAATGGATCCGCGGGCAGGTCTACGACGCGCACCGGGTGAACTGTTCGGTAGGGGTGGCTCCGAGCAAGTTCCTCGCCAAACTGGCCTCCGGGCTGTCCAAACCGGACGGCCTACTCGTGGTGCCGGTCGACGGCGTCTTCGAGTTCCTGCACCCGTTACCGGTCTCGGCCCTGTGGGGCGTGGGCCAGCGCACCGCGGAGGCGTTGCACCGGCTGGGGTGCCACACCGTGGCCGACGTCGCGAGCACGCCGTCGGCCGCGCTGCGGCGTGCGGTGGGCGCTGCGGTCGCCGAGCATTTGTACGGATTGGCCAATGGCCGGGACGAGCGGCGCGTCGTGCCCGACGCGCCTGAGAAGTCGGTCGGGGCGGAGGAGACCTTCGCCCAGGATGTGGTCGACCGGGAGGTGCTGCGGCGGGAGCTGCTGCGGCTGGCTGAGCGTGCGACGGCCGCGCTGCGTCGTCGCGGGCTGCGCGGCCGGACCATCGCCGTGAAGATCAGGTATCCGGACTTCGCCACCATCAGCCGCTCCCGGTCCTTGGCCAGTCCCACCGACATCGGGCAGGTGGTTTTCGGGGTGGCCGCCGAGTTACTGGACGCCGCGGTGCCGAGGGGGGCGGCGGTCCGCTTGCTCGGCGTACGGGTGGAGCAACTGGTCACCGGCGCCGCGGCCGAGCAGCTCACCCTGGACGGTGGCGAGGCGAACTGGTCGGACGCGGAGCGGGCAGCTGATGCTGCGCGGTCCCGGTTCGGAAGCACCGCGGTGCGTCCTGCCACCCTGGTGAGTACTTCGGGGCCGCCCGCGACTCCCCGTGCTGACACGCCCACTGAAACGGGTACACACATCGGGTAGTCCGCGCCGCCGTGGACTCGTATCCTCAACGGTAGGAGCCCACGATGGGCGCTCGCCCACCCCAACGACTAACGTCGGGATGGCCACCACAGATCCGGGAGTGCCGGAGGAGGATCGATGCCACTCTCCGAGCACGAGCAGCGTCTACTCGACCAGATCGAGCGCGCGCTCTATGCAGAGGACCCCAAATTCGCGTCGAATGTGCGGGGTGCCCGGATGCGCAGCCCGTCCCGCCGCAGGCGGTTGCAGGGCATCGCGTTGTTCGTCCTGGGCCTGGTATTGCTGGTGGTGGGCGTGATGCTACCGATCCGCCCGGCCGGGATCCCGGTGATCAGTGTCCTCGGTTTTCTGGTGATGTTCGCCGGTGCGGTCATCGCGATCTTCGCTCGCGGCCACGGCCGAGATGGAGCGCCTGGTACCCAGCCCGGTAACTCGTCCGCCGGGGGAGCGTCGCGCAGCACGCTGGCCCAGCGGATGGAAGAGCGGTTCCGCCGCCGCTTCGAGGACCGTTAGCTTCGTCGGCCTGACACCGAGCGTGACAGTGGCCCGTGTGTAGTTCCAGCCCATTGGGCTGAGGCTCCACGGGCCATATTGGTGTGGAACGGACGAGCCCCGCTTGGTCGCCGGATGCTCGTCGGCTCGCCGTGCCCCACTTCTCCCCACCGCGTGCTCGCAGTGGCCCGGCGCAGGGCAGGCAGCGCTGGAATCGGGCCCCCTCGAGGCCTTCGCTGTGCCTTTCCGCGGCGTCGTGGGCCGCTGACGCGGCTTCCCGATGTGGTCGTGCGCTCTGTCCCGCACTGGTCCCCCACTCGCTCCCACCATCGCTGACCTGGCTGAACCGTGTCCCAGCGAGGTTTGCGAGACTGTTCGTGAGTTGACAGTGGCAGAAAGTGGGGTACGGTGGTGATCAGTGGAGCGCAGGGGTGCTCCGCGGGTCGGTTCGACAGAGCCGGCGAGGAGGTGGGGTGGCGGTGTTTCTGGGCACGCACACCCCGCGCCTTGACGACAAAGGCCGGCTGACGTTGCCGGCGAAGTTCCGCGACGCGCTCGCAGGGGGGCTGATGGTCACCAAGGGACAGGACCACTGCCTGTACATCTTTCCGCGCGCCGAGTTCGAGGAGATGGCCCGCAAGGTGGCGGGGGCACCGCTGACGAATGAGGCGGTGCGGGCCTACCAGCGTTACCTGTTCGCAGGCACGGATGAGCAGCGCCCGGATGCGCAGGGCCGCATCTCGGTCGTACCGGAGCTGCGGCGCTACGCAGGGTTGAGCAGGGACTGCGTGGTGATCGGGGCGATCAACCGGCTGGAGATATGGGACAGCGCGGCATGGCAGCGCTACCTGGAGGAGCACGAGGAGTCCTACGCCCAAGCGCAGGAGGAGGTGCTGCCCGGCCTGTTCTGACCGGGCAGGGCTGCCCATGGGCAGCATGCTGCCTCGGTGCCGCGAGGCCTCCGTCCGATGTGACACGACGTCCGATGTGACACGACACTGAGGTGCAGGAACGCCGAAACTCCACGACAGCGGAGTTCCACCACACCGAAGTGTCAAGACACCGGCAAGCAGGGCCCTGACGCACCTTCCCCGGCGCCAGGACCTCGCACCGGGCGGAGACCTGGCGGCACCGAGACAGGGTTCACAGAGTACCGGTGATCCGGTCACCGTGGCATGAGGGGCATCAGGGGGTGTGGGTGTGAGCAGAGGGAGCTTGGCCGTGACCGATGGCCCGCCCAGTGACGCCTGGTCACCGCACCACACTCCGGTCCTGCTGAGCAGGTGCCTGGAGCTGCTCGGGCCCGCACTGACCGGTCGGCAGGCAGTGCTGGTCGACGCCACCCTGGGTCTCGGTGGGCACGCGGCAGCGCTGCTGGCGGCGCACCCGGCATTGACCCTGGTCGGGCTGGACCGTGATCCGCAGGCGCTGGATCTGGCCCGGCAGCGGTTGGCCGAGCATGCCGGGCGTATCCGCCTGGTGCATGCGGTCTACGACGAACTGCCCGACGTGCTGGAGCGGTTGGGCATCGGGCTCGTCGACGGCATGGTCTTCGACCTCGGGGTGTCCTCGCTGCAACTCGATGCCGCCGAACGCGGTTTCTCCTACGCCCGCGACGCCGCGCTGGACATGCGGATGGACCCCACTACCGGACAGAGTGCGGCCGACGTTCTCAACAGCTACTCGAAGGCCGAGCTCATCCGGGTGCTCCGGGAGTACGGCGAGGAGCGCTTCGCGGGCCGGATCGCCGCCGCCGTCGTGACCGAACGCGCCCGACAGCCGTTCGACCGCACCGCCCAGCTGGTGGAGCTGATCTACCACAGCATTCCGCCCGGCGCCCGGCGCCACGGTGGACATCCCGCCAAGCGGACTTTCCAGGCATTACGCATCGAGGTCAACGACGAGCTCGCGGCGTTGCGCTCCGCGATCCCTGCGGCGCTGAGGGCGCTGTCGGTCGGCGGCCGGCTGGTGGCGCTGTCCTACCACTCCCTGGAGGACCGGATCGTCAAGCGGGCGCTGGCCGAACTGACCGCCTCTCGCACCCCGCCCGGACTGCCCGTCGAGCTGCCCGGCCACGGACCTCAGCTCCGGGCGCTGACCCGGGGCGCCGAACAGGCCGATCCCATCGAGACCGTGCGCAATCCGCGGGCCGCCTCGGTGCGGCTGCGCGCCGCCGAACGCATTGCGCCCGCTGCTGAGCATCAAGCCGACCGTCCGGAGGTGACCTCGTGACGGCTCCCCTGGCGGCTCCGCCACGCAGTACGACGCCCGCCCCCGCCCGCCCTCGCGGCACCGCGGCACCGCGAGCCCGATCGGCGGCCGTCCAGCGGGCCTACCAGCGGCGTGCACAGCGCACCGGCGTGTCGCAGACCGGTTCGCAGAGCCCGGCCGCCGCCAATCGGGCCTCATTCGTGGTGCTGGTGATGGTGCTGCTGTCGGCGGCGCTGGTGGCCACCCTGTGGCTGTCCACCGCGGCGGCCGCGGACTCCTATCGCCTGCAGCACTCCCAGGACACGGCCAGGGACCTCACCGAGCATTCCGAGCAGCTCGGCAGGGAGGTCGCCAGCATGGAGACCGCGCCTGAGCTGGCTCGCCGGGCCGTCGGGCTGGGTATGGTCCCGGCCGGGGACCCGGCTCGGCTGGTCGTGGGCCCGGATGGCGCGGTCGCGGTGGTGGGCACGCCCAAGGCCGCCACCGAACCGCCCCCGCCGGCCCAGGCGCCGGCCGCCACCACACAGGCCACCGCTGCTGGACCGGCATCCCAGCCTCCCGCGTCCGCCCAGCCCGCGTCGGCTGCGGGGCCCGGCGGCGCCTGATGAGCAACTCGGTCACCGCTCACCCCAGAACCCGCCGTCCTGTCCCTCCCTCCCGCCCCCGCCGTGGCCCCGGCTCGTCGTCGGGGGCGCTGCGCGGCCGGATCATTCTGGGCCGGGTGCTACTCGTGATGGCGCTGCTGGCCACCGGGCTCAAGCTGGTGGTTGTGCAAGGCCTGCAGGGGGCGGAACTCTCCGCGCAGGCGGCCAGCCAGCGCACCACGCCGGAGACGCTGCCCGCGATGCGCGGCGCGATCACCGATCGCAACGGCACCCCGCTGGCGTTCAGTGTGGAGGCGCGGGCCCTGTACGCTCAGCCGAACCGGATCGTGCAGGAACAGCGCGCGGCCGGTGCCGATCCGGACGCGCACAAGCGCGCGATGGCGCACCGGATCGCCGAGGTGCTCGGCCCCTCGGTCTCGGAGCCGGAGATCCTCGCCAAGCTGCGCAGTAACAGCACCACCGTGCTGCTGGCGCCGGTGGTGCAACCGGCCCAAGCCAGGGCGATCCGGCAAGATTTCCCGGAGATCAGCGCAGAGTACCGGGAGGTCCGGCAGTATCCCGGCGGGTCACTCGCCGCCAATGTGCTCGGGGTCGCGAACTGGCGGGCCGACGAGCGCAAAGTGCGTGGGCTGGTCGGACTGGAGAACTATGACGACACGCTGCTGGCAGGCCGGGACGGTCACCGGGTGGTGGACACCGCGGAGGGCTCGGATGCGGTCATTCCCGGCAGTGAGCGGGCCGTCCGGCCGGCAGTTCCCGGTTCCAGTCTCGAGCTCACCCTGGACTCCGATCTGCAGTTCACCGTGCAGCAGTTGCTCAGCGACTACGTGCGGCGCTATCACGCGCGAGGCGGCGGCGTGGTGGTGCTCGACGCGCGGACGGCCGAGGTCTACGCCATGGCCGATTCGGCCACCTTCGATCCGAACAACCTCTCTGCAGCGACGCCGGAGCAACTGGCCAACCCCGCGGTATCAGCTCCCTTCGAACCGGGTTCGGTGAACAAGATCGTCACTGCGGCCGCCGCCGTCGAGGAGGGCGTGGTCACTCCCGACACCGTGCTGCACGTCCCCGGTCAGCTCCGGGTGGCCGACCGGACGATCCGGGATGCGTGGTCGCACGGCCCCTTGGACCTGACCTTCACCGGGGTGCTGGCCCGTTCCTCCAACATCGGCACACTGCTCACCGCGCAGCGGGTCGGCCCGGACCGCTTCATGGACATGTTGAAGCGCCTGGGTGCGGGCCAGCGCAGCGGCATAGGCCTTCCCGGGGAGAGCGCAGGCCGGGTCCCGCCCCGCGAGCAGTGGTCCGGCAGCACCTTCGCGAACCTGCCCATCGGCCAGGGGCTGTCGATGACCTTGCTGCAGATGACCGGCATGTACCAGGCGATCGCCAACGATGGTGTGCGCATCCCGCCGCGGATCGTCAGTGCTGAGATCGCCCCGGACGGCACCCGCACCGCGACCCCTCGGCCGGCCGGCGTCCGGGTGGTCAGCCCGCAGACCGCCAAAACCGTGCGGGACATGCTCCGCGCTGTGGTGCAGGACGCGCCGGGGCAGCGTGGGACCGGTGTGCCCGCCGCGTTGGACGGTTATCAGATCGCCGCCAAAACCGGCACCGCGCAGCAGGTCGACCCTGCCTGTAGCTGCTACAGCGACTCGGCTTACTGGATCAACTTCGCCGGGATCCTGCCCGCCGACGCTCCGCGCTTCGTCGTCGGGATCACGCTGGACGACCCGAGCACCGGCAGCGCGGCGCCGTTGTTCCACGACATCGCCTCCTACCTGGCCCAGCACTACCAGATCCCGCTGTCCGCCACGCCGAGCCCGATCGTCACCCTGACCGCGCATTAGGGCTGGCAGGACCCGGCCCTCCGGGTCGCCCATGTCGTGGATCAGCGCGCCGGTAGCCTTCGGCTCACGGCTGCCGACCACCGATGACGATGGGCCACGATGCCGCGGCTTCAGCTGAACCTGCACCCGACCCCCGGACCGTGACCACCCCTGTGACTCCCTCGCTGACCGAGACGCCGCTCCGGCCGTCGCGTACCACTCCGATCCCGTTGACCGCGCTCGCCGCGCTGGCCGACGTGGCCTCCGGCTCCGGTGCGTCAGACCGAGTAGCCATTACCGGGATCACCCTGCGCGCCCATCAGGTGGTTCCCGGCGATCTGTTCGCGGCGCTGCCCAGCTTGACCCCTGGCCGCCCGCACGGCGCTGATTTCGCCGGGACCGCGCTGGCGGCCGGCGCCGCCGCGGTGCTCACCGATCCGGCCGGCGCGCAGCGCCCGAGCCTGGCGAGCGGCCCGGTGCCGGTGCTGCGCCACCCGGATCCCCGGTCGGTGCTGGGCGCACTGGCCGCGGAGATCTACGGCCTCCCTTCGACCCGGCTCGCCGTCCTGGGGATCACCGGCACCTCCGGCAAGACCACCACGAGCTACCTGCTCGAGGCGGGTCTGCGGGCGGCCGGGGCCGGCACCGGCCTGCTCGGCACCGTGCAGGCGCGGATCGGCGACCAGCACCTGCCGAGCGCTTTCACCACCCCGGAGGCCCCGGACCTGCAGGCGTTGCTGGCGCTGATGGTCGAGCGCGGCGTCACCCACCTGGCCATGGAGGTGTCCAGCCACGCGCTGGCGCTGGGCCGGGTGGTGGGCACCGCGTTCGCCGTGGGGGCGTTCACCAACCTGTCCCAGGACCACCTGGACTTCCACACCGACCTGGAGGATTACTTCGCCGCCAAGGCGTTGCTGTTCGACGGGCGGGCCGCGGCTGAGGTGGTGTGCATCGACGACGCCTGGGGCCGTCGTCTGGTCACCGACCAGACGACAACGGTGTCCCTGCGGGGTGTGGACGGCGAGGCAACCTGGCACGCGGCCGACATCGAGGCCGGGGCGTCCGGCAGCCAGACGTTCCGGGCGGTCGGCCCGGGCGGGTTCAACCAGCGGGCACTGGTGCGGCTACCGGGCACGTTCAACGTCACCAACGCGTTGCTGGCGCTGGCCGTCGCGGACGCGGCGGGCGCGGACCCCCGGCTGGTGTTGCGCGGCATCGCCACCGCCGAGGTGCCTGGCCGGATGCAGCGGGTGGACCTCGGTCAGGACTTCCTCGCTCTGGTGGACTACGCGCACAAGCCGGCCGCGGTCGCCGCGCTGCTCGACGCGGTGCGCGCGCAGATCCCCGGACGGCTGCTGGTGGTGCTGGGCTGCGGCGGGGACCGGGACACCGGAAAGCGCCCGCTGATGGGTGCCGAAGCGGCTCGCCGGGCCGACCTCGTCGTGGTCACCGACGACAACCCACGCAGCGAGGATCCGGCCGCGATTCGGGCGGCGATGCTCACCGGCGCCCGAGTCGGCTCCGCCGAGGTGGTGGAGATCCCCGATCGGGCGGCCGCGATCGGCTACGCGGTCGCGCGAGCCGGCGCGGGTGACGCGGTCGTGGTCGCGGGCAAGGGCCACGAGACCGGGCAGCAGGTCCACGGGGTCGTCCATCCGTTCTCCGATGCCGAGGTGCTTGCCCGTGCCCTGGCGGACCGGGACGAGCGATGATCGCCTTGACGCTGGCCGAGGTGGCAGGAGCGGTCGGCGGAGTCGTCCGCGGTGGCGAGGGCACCGAGGTGGTCACCGGCAGTGTCGAGTTCGACTCCCGCGAGGTCGGTTCGGGCGGGCTGTTCGTCGCGCTACCCGGTGAGCGGGTCGACGGGCACGACTTCGCTGCCGCGGCGGTGGCCGCGGGCGCCACTGGGGTGCTTGTCGGCCGGCCCGTCGACGCACCCTCGGTGCTCGTCCCCCCCGCGGTGCCCGGCGGCTCGGCATCGACGTCCTATGCATTGGCGGCGGATACCGACGGTGTGGGTGCGGCGGTGCTGTCCGCGCTGGCCCGGCTGGCGCGCACCGTGGTGGACCAGCTCAGCCAGCCGCACGCGGAGGTGGCGACCGGCCTACGGGTGGTGGGCCTGACCGGTTCGTCGGGCAAGACTTCCACCAAGGACATGGTGGCCGCGCTGCTCACCCCGCTGGGCCCCACCGTCGCGCCACCGGGATCGTTCAACAACGAGATCGGCCACCCCTGGACCGCGCTGCGCGCCGACCGGCACACCCGGCATCTGGTCCTCGAACTGTCCGCGCGCGGCATCGGTCACGTGGCGCAGCTGTGCCAGGTGGCGCCGCCGTCGATCGGAGTGGTACTCAACGTTGGCTCGGCGCACCTCGGCGAGTTCGGCTCCCGGGACGCGGTGGCCGCGGCCAAGGGCGAGCTGGTCGAGGCGCTTCCGGCGGACGGGATCGCGGTGCTCAACGCCGACGACCCGGTAGTCGCCGCGATGGACCGCCGCACCGCCGCCCAGGTGGTGCGCTTCGGGCACTCCGCCGCCGCGCACGTGCGCGCCACCGACGTCGCCCTGGACGACCGCGGCCGCCCGTCGTTCCGCCTGGTCACTCCGGTGGGGGACAGCCCGGTGCACCTTGCGGTCCCCGGTGCGCACCAGGTGTCCAACGCACTGGCGGCGGCGGCGGTGGCTCTGCAGCTCGGCGCCACTGCGGCGGGCATCGCCGCGGTACTGGCCGGCTATCAGCCCGCCTCGCGCTGGCGGATGGAGGTGACCGAACGGCCCGACGGAGTGACCGTGGTCAACGACGCCTACAACGCCAACCCGGAATCGGTCGCCGCTGCGCTGCACACCTTGGTCGCGATGGCGGCCACCGACCGGCGTAGCTGGGCGGTCCTCGGCCCGCTCGGTGAGCTCGGGGCGGCCGGGGCCGCCGCACACCGGGACATCGGGATGCTGGCCGTACGCCTGGGCGTCGACCGGCTCGTGGTGGTGGGGGAGCAAGCTGAGTCGATGCACCGGGGCGCTCACGAGTCGGGAGCCACCGACTGGGGCGGGCAGGCGGGAGAAGCCTCGTCGGTGCTGGTGCCCGACGTATCCGCGGCACTCGAACTGCTGCGCGATGAGCTCGTCACCGGCGACGTGGTGCTGGTCAAGGCCTCCCGGGCGTTCGGACTGGAACGGATCGCCGACGGCCTGCTCGGTATCGGTCCAGGGAGGAGGGGCCGCCGGTGATCAGCATCCTGGTCGCCGCCGGAGTCGCCCTGCTGGCCTCCATCCTGTTCACCCCTTACCTGATCCGGGTGTTCGCCCGGCAGGGCTTCGGCCAGGAGATCAGACAGGACGGCCCGCAGAGCCACCAGAGCAAGCGTGGCACACCCACCATGGGTGGGGTCGCCATCCTGCTGGCGCTGTGGACGGGCTACCTGGTCGCCCACTTCACGGTCACCCACACCGGCATGACCGCCTCCGCTCTAGTGGTGTTACTGCTCACCACGGTGCTCGGGGTGGTGGGTTTCCTGGACGACTTCATCAAGATCCGCCGGCAACGCAACCTAGGTCTGAACAAGACTGCCAAACTGGTCGGGCAGTTGGTCGCGGCGGTGCTCTTCGCGATCCTGGCGATGAACTTTCCGGACGCCAACGGCGTCGCCCCGGCTTCGACGCACCTGTCCTTCGTGCGCGACGTCGCCGTCCTGTCCTTCGGCGTGGTCGGGTTCGTGATATTCAGCTATGTGCTGGTGTCCGCGTGGTCCAACGCGGTGAACCTGACCGACGGGCTGGACGGGCTGGCAGCGGGGTCGGCGGCGATGGTGCTGGCGACCTACGTGATCGTCTCGTTCTGGCAGTACACCCAGAACTGCACTCATGAGGCGCTGCCCGGCTGTTACACCGTGCGCGACCCACTCGACGTGGCTGTGGTGGCCGCCGCCGCGGTCGGCGGGTGCATCGGGTTTCTGTGGTGGAACGCCGCCCCGGCGAAGATCTTCATGGGCGACACCGGGTCGCTGGCCATCGGCGGGCTGCTCGCGGGGCTGGCTGTGGTCACCCGCACCGAACTGCTGCTGGTGGTCATCGGCGGGTTGTTCGTGGTGGAGGCGCTGTCTGTGGTGTTGCAGGTCGCGGTGTTCCGCGCCGCGCGGCGCAGGCTGTTCCGGATGGCACCGTTCCACCATCACTTCGAGCTGGCTGGGTGGGCGGAAACCACCGTCATCATCAGGTTCTGGCTGCTCGCGGCGATCTGCTGCGCGTTGGGCGTAGGGGTGTTCTACAGCGAGTGGCTGGGCGCGGCCGGAGGATGACCGTGATGCACTCGTCGACCACCGCAACGATGCCGCGAACCACCGCGGCGACGTCGCGATCATCCCCCACCCGACACGCCTCCGATCTCCCGGCCCCTAGGGCCGATTCGGGAGAGGATGAGGCAATGACCGAGGCGGTGGGTCGGTTGGCTGCGGCCCGGGATCGGCTGACGGCGTGGCTGGCTCGGCCGCTGACCTCGCTGCATCTGGTGTTGGCCGTGTTCGGCCTGCTCACCCTGTTCGGTCTGGTGATGGTGCTCTCGGCGTCCAGCGTGGAGTCCTACACCCAGGTCGGTTCGTCCTACGCGGTGTTCCTGCGGCAGTTGGAGTACTGCGGTGTGGGGCTGGTGTTGTTCTGGGTGGCGATGCGAATGCCGGTGCGGATGCTGCGCGCGGGCAGCGGGACAGTGCTGGTGGTGTCCGTGCTGTTGCTGATCGCGGTGCTCACTCCACTGGGCACGGCGTCCAACGGTGCGCAGGCCTGGCTGCGCCTGGGCCCGTTGTCGGTGCAACCCTCCGAGGTGGCCAAACTCGCGCTGGCCATGTGGGGGGCGCATGTGCTGATCCTCAAGCGGCCGTTGCGCCACCAGTGGCGGGAGTTGCTGGTGCCGCTGGTGCCGGTGGCTGTGCTGATCTTCGGGTTGGTGATGCTCCAGCCGGATCTGGGCACCACGATCACCTTGGCCGTCGTGCTGCTGGCGTTGTTGTGGTTCGGCGGGGCGCCCGCCGAGCTGTTCGGGGCGGTCGCGATCGCCGCGGTGGCCGGGGCGATCACCATGGCTGGTATCGCGGGGTATCGCTCGGCGCGGATCGAGTCGTTCCTGCATCCGGGTGCGGACCCGCAGGGCGCGGCGTTCCAGGCCCGCCAAGCCCTGTACTCGCTGGCCGACGGCGGTTGGTGGGGCGTGGGGCTGGGCCAGGGCAGCGCTAAATGGGACTACCTGCCCAACGCGCACAACGACTTCATCTTCGCGATCATCGGGGAGGAGCTCGGTTTCCTGGGGTGCCTGGTGGTGCTGGTGCTGTTCGCCACGCTGGCCTACGTCGGGATGCGGATCGCGGCGCGCAACACCGACCCGTGGATCAAGCTGACCGCCGCGACCCTGACCACCTGGCTGGTCGGCCAGGCGGCGATCAACATCGGATACGTGGTGGGCCTGCTGCCGGTCACCGGTATCCCGCTGCCGCTGATCTCCTCGGGCGGCACTTCCGTGGTACTGGCGATGCTGGCGTTCGGTTTGCTGGCCAACTTCGCCCGCCATGAGCCGCAGGCGGTCTCCGCGCTGCGCTCGCAGGTCAGCCGTTCCGGACGGCAGGGGGGCGTCTCCCGGCTGTTGCGGCTGCGCGCGCCGGTGCCCTATGCCCCCGCACCTCGCGCACCACGGCGAGCCCCGGGCTCGGTGCGCGCCGGTACCCGCCCGACCGCCACCGCCCGCGGCCGGGGAGCGCGACGATGACGGCGCTGTCCGTTGTCGTCGCCGGGGGCGGCACCGCCGGGCACGTGGAACCGGCGCTGGCGCTGGCCGACGCGGTGCGCAGGGCGGCACCCGAGGCCCGGATCACCGCGCTGGGCACCGAGCGCGGGCTGGAGACCACCCTGGTGCCGGAACGTGGCTACTCGCTGGAGCTCATTCCCCCGGTGCCGCTCCCGCGCAAACCCAGTGCTGAGCTGCTGCGCCTGCCACTGCGGATCCGGGCTGCGGTGCGCCGGGTCCGGGAGGTGCTCGACGCGGTCGAAGCGGACGTGGTGGTGGGGTTCGGCGGTTACGTCGCGCTGCCCGCCTACCTCGCCGCCCGGGGTCGGGTGCCGATCGTCGTGCATGAGGCCAACGCTCGCGCCGGGCTGGCCAACAAGGTCGGGGCGCGGTTCGCCTGCCGGGTGCTCGCCGCGGTGCCCGGCAGTGGGCTGCCCGGCGCTGACGTGATCGGGATTCCGTTGCGGCAGGCGATCTCGTCCCTGGACCGGGCTGCCCTGCGGGCCCGGGGACGGGCGC
Source organism: Pseudonocardiaceae bacterium (assembly GCA_050699955.1). GTDB lineage: Bacteria > Actinomycetota > Actinomycetes > Mycobacteriales > Pseudonocardiaceae. The sequence goes on from JBOHGD010000004.1 coordinate 98,407, forward strand.
ACTTCGGGCTGGACCCCGACGCGCCAACCCTGCTGGTGACCGGCGGGTCCCAGGGCGCGCGAACCCTGAACACCGCGGTGGCGGGGGCCGCCGCCGCGCTCGGTGTGGCGGGTATCGGGGTTCTGCATGCGTATGGGCGACGAAACACCGTGCACATCGAGTCGGTGAGCGGCGCTCCGCCCTACGTCGCAGTGCCCTATCTGGAGCGGATGGACCTGGCGCTGGCAGCCGCCGACCTGGCGATGTGCCGGGCTGGAGCGATGACGGTGGCCGAGTTGTCCGCCGTCGGCCTGCCCGCCGTGTACGTGCCGCTCCCGCACGGCAACGGAGAGCAGGAGCTCAACGCCCGCCCGCTGGTGGAGGCAGGTGGTGCGCTACTGGTGCCCGACGCGGAGCTGACCCCGGCCAAGGTCATCGAGGCGGTGCTGCGGGTACTCACCGACCCCAGCAGGCTCGCCGCGATGAGTGCGGCCGCGCGGATAGCCGGTCACCCGGAGGCCGACGACGTGCTGGCGAAGATCGTGCTGGAGGTGGCGGGATGACGGCCGGGATCGCGGTGCCACCGCCGCTGCCGCCGCAGCTGGCCCGCATCCACCTGATCGGGATCGGCGGCGCCGGGATGAGCGGGGTGGCCAGGATCGTGCTGGCCCGTGGCGGTGCGGTCTCCGGTTCGGACGCCAAGGACTCGCGTGCGCTGCTCGCCCTGCGCGCGCTGGGCGCCAAGGTGGCCGTCGGACATGCCGCGGGCAACCTCGATCAGCTCGGCACCGACCCCAGCGTGATCATCAGCACCAAGGCGGTGCACCAGACCGACCCGTACAACCCCGAGCTCGTCGAGGCCGCCCGCCGGGGCATCCCGGTGATCCACCGATCCGCGGCGCTGGCCGCGCTGATGGCCGGGTACCGGGTCGCGTGCATCACCGGCACCGCAGGCAAGACCTCCACCACCTCGATGCTCACCGTCGCGCTGCAGCACTGCGGAGCGGACCCGTCGTTCCTGATCGGCGGCGACCTCAACGTCTCGGGTTCCGGCGCTCACCACGGCAGCGGCGACATCTTCGTCGCCGAGGCCGACGAGAGCGACGGCTCCTTCACCGCCTACTCGCCCGACCTCGCCGTGGTCACCAACGTGGAGGCCGACCACCTCGATCATCATGGCAGCGTCGAGGCCTATACGGCGACCTTCGACGCCTTCGTCGCCCGGCTGCGTCCCGGCGGCGTGCTGATCGCGAACGCCGACGATCCCGGCTCGGCCGCATTGGCCGCCCGAGCCACCGCAGGCGGGGTGCAGGTGCGCCACTACGGCCGGTCCGCCACTGCCGTGCAGGATGCTCGCATCCTGGCCTACACCCCGGAGGGCGGACGGGGTGTCGTGACCGTGGCGCTGACCGGGCCGCGGGGGGTTCCGCAGGAGGTGCGGCTGGAGGTCGCGGTGCCCGGGGAGCACATGGCGAGCAATGCCGTCGCCGCGCTGCTGGCCGGTCTGGAGCTGGGCGCACCGCTGCCCGGACTGCTGGCGGGTCTCGCGGGGTTCGGCGGGGTCCGGCGCCGATTCGAGTTCAAGGGAAGGGCGGCCGGTGCGCGGGTGTACGACGACTACGCCCATCACCCGACGAAGGTGGCTGCCGCACTGCGTGGTGCCCGGGAGGTGGTAGGGGAGGGGCGGCTGCTGGTGGCCTTCCAGCCGCACCTGTACTCCCGTACCCGGGACTTCGCCGCTGAGTTCGGGACCGCGCTGGCGTTGGCCGACGTGGTGCTGCTGCTGGACGTCTACGGAGCCAGGGAGGACCCGCTGCCCGGAGTCACCGGAGAGCTGATCGCCGACGCCGTGCCGCTGCCGCCCGACTGCGTGCACTACGAGCCCTCCTGGAGCGAGGTCCCGGCGCGGCTGGCCGACCTGATCCACCCCGGCGACCTGGTGGTCATCATGGGAGCCGGGGACGTGACGGTGCTCGGTCCTGAGCTGATCGCCGAGTTGGAGCGTCGCGCCGTCACAGGACCGCTGTGAGTGCCGGCGGGCCTGGTGCATCCGGCCAGCGGCGCCGGGTCCCACGTGATGCACACCGGCCGTCGGCTGCGGCGCGGGAGCGCCGTGCGTCGGGTCGCAGCCGCGACGCCACGCGCCCGGCGTCCCGCGGGGCGCCGGTACCGCCGCCCCGCAGACCCGCCTCGCGCCCCCCGCAGCCCTGCAGGCCCACCCGCGTTCGGCGCCGTTGGCGGATCACAGCCGTGCTGGCGGCGTTACTGCTGCTGGGAGGCACGGGGGCGTGGGTGTTGCTGGGCAGCTCGCTGTTCGACACCCGATCGGTGCAGGTGACCGGCACCAGGGAGCTGTCCGCCGGCCAGGTGGCGGCCGTGGCCGCCGTGCCGCTGGGCACCCCGCTACTGCAGCTGGACACCTCGGGGATCGCGGCCAGGGTGGCCGCCGTGCCCCGGGTGGCTGCGGTGCAGGTGAGCCGTACGTTCGACGGTACGGTACGGATCGCGGTCACTGAGCGGATTCCGATCGCGGTGCTGCCTACCCCCGATGGGGTACATCTGGTGGACGCCACCGGTACCGACTACGCCACGGTGGCCCTCGTCTCTCCGGGTCTCCCGGAGCTGCGGGTGGCCAGGACCGGACCGGGGGATCCCGCCACCATGGCCGCGATCACCGTGCTCACCGCGTTGCCCGGCCCGCTGCGGACCGAGGTGCTCTCGGTGGCTGCGGACTCTCCGGCCGACGTCGTCCTGCGGCTGGACCATCGCCGCGAGGTGCACTGGGGCGGGGTGGAGGACAGCGACCGCAAGGCTGCGATACTCGGGCCACTGCTTACCCAGCCCGGCAGGGTGTACGACGTCTCCAGCCCCGATCTGCCCACTATCAGGTGACCCGACAGGGCTGGGACGGCTGTGTCGAATGTGGGGTGTCATGGAGGTGTTCGTGTGATGCGCCAACCCGGTGCGGGGGCCACCGCAGCCGCAGACCAGTACGAATGGCGTCGTCGGTCCGAGTTGAATGTCTTGGCCTGGCCGGCGTTCGACCATTATGAGATCGACGCCTTTGTGACCACCCGGGGCGGCGGTACTTCGCTGGGTTCGTACTCCTCCTTGAATCTTGGTCTGCACGTCGGAGATGATGACGCTCACGTGATGCGAAATCGCACTCGCGTCGCAGACACCCTGAGCGTGAGTCTCGACGACTTCGTTTTCTGCGACCAGGCGCACCGGTCGAACGTGTCGATAGTGACCGACGAGCACCGGGGGCGTGGCGCTCATGCGTGCGCGGACGCGATTCCGGACACCGATGCCCTCGTCACCGTCGTGCCTGGCATCGTGCTTATGGTGATGGTGGCCGACTGCGTTCCACTGGTGCTCTACGACCCGGTCGCGGGGATCCTGTCCTGCGTCCACGCTGGTTGGCGTGGCACGGTTCGTGGTGTCACTCCTGCGGCGGTGCGGACTATGTGCCAGTTGGGCAGTGACCCGAGGAACATCATCGCCGGACTGGGGCCCGCGATCACTCCGGAGCGCAACCAGGTGGGGCAGGATGTGGTGGATGCGGCCACCGCCGCGTTCGGGGATCGCGTCGAGGAGGTCATCCGCCCCGACGGAACCGGGAAGTGGACCTTCGACCTCTGGCGGGCCAACGCCCTTCAGCTGTCCGCCGCCGGGGTACCGTGGGAGAAGGCTCATCTCGCAGCGATCGGCACTGGACCTGGTACACCTTTCTTCAGCCATCGGGCCGAGAGTCCCTGCGGGCGGATAGCTCTCGCAGCCCGCATCCGGGAACAGGGTTCACTATGATTGACTCATCCCGCCGCGGCGAGGTCTTCCAGTATGTAGGATACGACCTCGATCCCGCCCGGAACCGCCTGATCTGCCACTATCGGCTCGATAAGCGCGAATTCCGCGAAGAAATAACGTTCCCTATGGGTGGTGACTGGGATCAGCCCGCCGTGGCCGAGGCGGCTCGTGTGGTCTTCCTGCTCGCCGCGGTCTCGTACTACAAGGTTGCGGCGCCCCCCGTCGTCGATCTGGGGGACCTGGCGGTGACCGATACCGAACGTGCTTTTCTGCGCGATTTCTACATTTGTGGCCTCGGTGAGTATTCTTACAAGAACGCGCTGGATCTGTCCGATATGCAGATCGTCGGCCCCACGCTGGATCGCTCGGCCAGCACGGCCTTCGAGCCTGAGAGCGGCCGTCCTCTGGTGCCCTTCGGGGGCGGTATGGACTCACTCGTCACTGTTGAGCTAGTGCGGTTCCGGGCCGAGGACACCGCGCTGTTCATCGTCAACCGGCCGGGAGACCGGTTCGATGCCATCGAACGGTCTGCCTCGTTGACCGGGTTTCCCGTCGTGCGCGTGGAGCGGCTCATCGACGAACAGCTGTTGCGATCGACCGAACTAGGCTTCCTGAACGGGCACGTGCCGGTGACCGGAATCCTCTCCGTGATCGCCGTTATGGCAGCGACCCTCGAACGACGAGACGCGGTCATCATGTCCAATGAATGGTCGGCCTCCGCCGCAACCATGGAGGTCGCCGGCCGCAGTATCAACCATCAGTATTCCAAGAGCGATTCATTCGAGGCAGGCCTGCGTGCCGTCCTTGCTGAGGCATTCGGTGGGCGGCCCAATTATTTCTCGTTGCTTCGCCCGTTCAGTGAGCTGTGGATCGCTCGGCGCTTCGCCAAGAGCCCGCAGTATTTTGACCACTTTCGTAGCTGTAACCGCGCCTTCTACAGTGACCGTGCGAAGCGCCTGGATCACTGGTGCGGTGAGTGTGAAAAGTGTTGTTTCATCGACCTCATCCTCGCGCCGTTCGTTGATGAGCCTGCGCTGCAGAAAGTGTTCGATGGTACCGAGCCGTTGTCGAACAGTGGCCTCGTCGGTATCTTCGGCTCTCTGCTGGGTCTTTCGTCGCGCAGTAAGCCCTGGGAGTGTGTCGGTGAGGTCACGGAGTGCCGAGTCGCCGCTCAGCTCGCCGCCGGGCGTGCTGATCGAGCCGGCTCAAGGGTGCTGATGGAGCTGATCGGGGAGCTGCCATCGCTGCCCGGCGAAATGACGGTGGAGGAGCTGTTGCGGCCGATCGGCCGGCACTTCGTAGAGGATCGGTATGCGCCCGACGATCTCCTGGTCTGACCTTCGTGGTCGGACGGTCGGTATTTACGGACTGCGCCGTGAAGGTGAGGCAAGCCTGCGCAAGTGCCTGGCTCTGGGGATCGACCCGGTGCTCGTCGATGACGCGGCCCAGCATCCTGTCGTCGAGGGGCGCCCGGTTCTGGTCACGGAAGCGGGGGGACTGGATGCGTTGACGTGCTGCGATGTCGTGATCAAGACTCCTGGAGTGTCCCGATACGGCGAGATCGTCCAGATGCTGGAGCGGCGCGGGATCCTGGTGGTCGGTGGCCTCGGTCTCTGGCTGCAGGAGGCCGACCGGTCGAAAGTCATGTGCATCACCGGCACCAAGGGTAAGAGCACGACGACCGCAATCGCCGGGCATTTGCTCAACCGGCTTGGCTACCGCTGCTTGGTCGGCGGTAACATCGGGATCCCCCCGTACGATCCGGTGTGCCGCGATGACTACGACTTCTGGGTGGTTGAGGTGTCGAGTTACCAGGCCACCGATCTCGCGTGCACGCCACCGGTTTTCGCGGTCACCTCATTAGACCCTGACCACCTGCCGTGGCACCGGTATGAGCCGGAAACGTATTTTTGCGACAAGCTGTCGGGCTGCGCCCAACCCGGCGCAGACGTCACCATCGTCAACGGGGACAGCGCCCTCATCCGGGCCCGCGAGCATCTCCTCGGTCCGCGTGTTCGCCGAGTTCATGCCGCCGATGAGCCGGGCGCGGACTGGATGATGCCGCTCGGCCTGCTCGGTGCGCACAACCGGCGCAACGCTCTGATCGCCCGCGCCGGACTCCAGGAGCTTGCGATACCGGAAGCTGCCGACCCCGAGGCCTTGCACAAAGCCGCGATGGACTTCCCCGCACTGGAGAGCCGGCTGTGTCTGATCGGCACGGTCGGCGAGGTAGCGTTCGTCGACGACAGCCTGTCCACGAACGTTCTGCCCACGCTCGCTGCTGTGGAAGCATTTCCGGACCGCAGAATCGCCCTTATCGTCGGTGGGCAGAGCCGGGGTATTGATTACGCGCCACTGGCTGCGGGACTGCGCAGGCGAACTGTCGAGACATTGCTCATTACCGTTCCCGATAACGGACCTGAGATTCGACGGGAAGTCGAGACAGTCGGTGCCGGACCGCTCGTGACGGTGGCCGAGTCGGCGAGTCTCATCGAAGGCGTTGTCGAGGGGTACCATTGGGCGAAACCAGATGGCATTGTGTTACTGTCGCCGGCCGCCGCCAGTTTCGGACGGTTCCGTGACTATCGGGAGCGTAGTGCCGTGTTCGCTGCCGCCATGGAGTCCTGCCGCAGTGGGTGAGCCCGTGAACGACGTAGTTGGCACGGGTAGCCTGGCGGGCATCGTCGGGGTCGTCGCCGATGCCCGCCGCACGGTCTGTGTTGACGCGGTCGGGAGAATAACGGCGCGGACCCGCCCGGCGAGCCTGCTGGACCGGGCCCCCAGCGGTCCCTACCGTCCCTGACGATACCGGAAGCTGACATAACTCTAAACCTGTAGCTGAGGTTAAGGGTTGTGGACAGAGGGGACCAGCAGGGGTGCACGCCGTCGGCGGGGCACCGGCAGCGACGAGGAAGGCCCACCGTGATGGAAGGCCACAGCGTGAAGGGCTCGGCGGTAAGAGGCGGAGTCAGATGACGCCCCCGCATAACTACCTTGCGGTCATCAAGGTGGTCGGGATCGGCGGTGGCGGCGTCAACGCGGTCAACCGCATGATCGAGGTGGGGCTGAAGGGCGTCGAGTTCATCGCGGTGAACACCGACGCCCAGGCACTGCTGATGTCCGATGCCGATGTGAAGCTCGACATCGGAAGGGAGCTGACCCGCGGACTCGGCGCGGGGGCGAACCCGGAGGTCGGGCGCAAGGCCGCGGAGGATCATCGCGAGGAGATCGAGGAGGTCATCAAGGGCGCCGACATGGTGTTCGTCACGGCTGGTGAGGGGGGTGGCACCGGTACCGGTGGGGCCCCGGTGGTGGCAAGCACCGCCCGCAAGCTGGGTGCGCTCACCATCGGTGTGGTCACTCGCCCGTTCACCTTCGAAGGCAAACGCCGTGGCGGACAGGCCGAGGACGGCATCACGGAGCTGCGCAATGAGTGCGACACGCTCATCGTGATCCCCAACGACCGGCTGTTGCAGCTCGGCGACGCGGGCGTGAGCTTGATGGATGCCTTCCGCTCCGCCGACGAGGTGCTGCTGTCCGGTGTCCAGGGCATCACCGACCTCATCACCACCCCAGGCCTGATCAACCTGGACTTCGCCGACGTGAAGAGCGTCATGTCGGGGGCAGGCAGCGCACTGATGGGGATCGGGTCGGCCCGAGGTGAGGGCAGATCCGTGCAGGCCGCCGAGAAGGCCATCAACTCCCCACTGCTGGAGGCCTCGATGGATGGGGCACACGGGGTACTGCTTTCCGTCGCAGGTGGTTCGGATCTGGGCCTGTTCGAGATCCACGAGGCCGCGTCGCTGGTGCAGGAGTCCGCGCACCCGGAGGCGAACATCATTTTCGGCACGGTGATCGACGACTCGCTGGGCGACGAGGTGCGAGTCACGGTGATCGCTGCCGGATTCGACTCGGGTGGGCCTTCGCACAAGAAGCTCGAACCAACGCCGGTCGTTCCCCGGACGGTGGCCAGAGGGTATGCCGGGCAGGTGGGCCAGGGCGGTCGTACCGATCGGCCTCCGCAACCGCCCGCGCCCCCACAGCCACCCGCGCCGCCTCCTCCCCCGATGGCGGCACCTCCGGTGGTGCCACCCCCATTACCCCCCAGCCCACTGGGTGAGACCGGTCATTCCCGGCTCCCGTGGCAGCCGGCCACAGCGGCGGGCAGGTCGGGCGGCCGGGCGGCGCCCTCGCCCCGGCCGGGTGGGGGTCTGCCGGGCCAGCCGGTGTCGATGGGCCAGGACTTCGAGGACGAGGACGAGGTGGACGTGCCGCCATTCATGAAGCGGTGAGCGGTGTCCGAATCCGGCGGGACGAGCTGGCTGGCGCGTTCGTGCGGGTCCGGGACCGGATCCGCACAGCGTGCACCGCTGCCGGTCGGGATCCGGCCGAAGTGCGATTACTGACGGTAACAAAGACTTTCCCGGCGCAGGACGTGGCACTGCTCGCCGACCTCGGCCTGCTCGACATCGCGGAGGCCCGCGATCAGGAGGCCACCCCGAAGGTGGCCGAGGTCACGAGGCTGCGTCCGGGGATCGCGCTGCGCTGGCACATGATCGGCCGCCTGCAGCGCAACAAGGCCCGGTCGGTGGCCCGGTGGGCGGTGCAGGTGCAGTCGGTGGATTCGGCGCGGCTGGTCGACGCGCTGGACCGGGCCGCCCGCGACGCCGCGCAGGCCGGGGAACGCGAAGGCCCGGTCGGGGTGCTGGTGCAGGCCAGCCTGGACGGCGACCCGTCGCGGGGCGGTTGCCGGCTGTCCGAGCTCGCGGTGCTGGCCGATCGGGTGGCAGCCGCGCCGGGACTGCGGCTGGAGGGCGTGATGGGCGTGGCCCCGCTCGGTGCCGAGCCCGGGGCCGCTTTCGGCGCGCTCGCCGCCGCCGCGCAGCGGCTGCGCCAGGAACACCCGGCGGCCGTGCAGCTCTCCGCTGGAATGAGCGGGGACCTCGAGCAGGCCGTCGCGCACGGCTCCACCTGCGTGCGTGTCGGAACCGCATTGCTGGGCAGCAGGCCGATAACCTCTCCGTGACTGTGTGCGACGGGCCGCGGGCGTGCGGGGCCGGATTCCGGAGCAGTGCATCGAGGTCGGGACAGAAAGGCTGGGGCAATGAGCGCGCTGCACAGGTTGAAGGCCTACTTCGGCATGGTCGCGGCTGAGGACCTCGACGACTACGACCCGGACTATCGCGAGCTCGACTACCGCAACGAATACCGGTCGGGCTACGAGACGGCTCCGGTCGACACCCGAGAGCACGCCTACGCTGCTGGGCGTTCCCCCCGGCGTCCGCGCCACTGCGACCTGGACGGCTACCAGGACGACTTCGCTGCCGAGCCCGGCGGCATCGGCGCACCCTCGGCGGTACCCCGGATGCACGCCGCCCGGCGGCCGTCCTGGACGCCGGAAACACCGGTGCGGGGCTCACTCGCCGTCGATACCGCCCCCCCGGTTCGTGAGCCGGTCACGCCCCCGCGCACCGGGTTGTTCACCCAGGACGAGGCGCACCCACTGGCCCGCATCGTCACACTGCACCCGCACACCTACAGCGAGGCCCGCCCCATCGGCGAACGCTACCGGGAGGGCAACCCGGTGATCATGAACCTGACCGGGATGGATGACAAGGACGCCAAGCGTCTGGTCGACTTCGCCGCCGGGTTGGCCTTCGCGCTGCGCGGCTCGATCGACAAGGTCACCAACAAGGTGTTCTTGCTCTCACCGCCCGACGTGGACGTGTCAGCCGAGGACCGCCGCCGACTCGCCGAAGGTGGACTTTTCAACCAACAGTGAGCTCGGGGGGCCTGGATGACGGGCGCCCCCCCGTCGATGGCAGAGTGATGCCGTGGATGTTGCCCGGTTAGTGGTGTACTACGTGCTGTTCTTCTTCTGGCTGTTGCTCACGGCGCGTATCGTAATCGAGCTCGTTCGCGCCTTCGCCCGCAGCTGGCAACCCGCCGGAGGGGTGGCGATCGCCGTCGAATCCGTGTACACCGTGACAGATCCACCGGTCCGAGCACTCCGTCGGGTGATCAAGCCCATCCGCGTCGGAGGCGTGGGGCTGGACTTGTCCATTATGGTTCTGCTGCTTGTGGTGTTCATACTGATGCGATTCGTGGATCCTAGGTAGCGGCCGTCGGGGCATGGGGGCCGGTACGCCCAAGGAAGGCACAGTCGAGGAGTGCGTGAGGTGATCCGATGCCGTTGACCCCCGCCGACGTTCATAACGTCGCGTTCAGTAAGCCGCCGATCGGCAAGCGGGGCTACAACGAGGACGAGGTCGACGCGTTCCTCGACCTGGTTGAGGCCGAGCTGGCACGGCTGATCGAGGAGAACAACGATCTCCGCAACCAGGTTGAGGAGCTCGATCAACAGCTGAGTAGCGCTCCACCGGACATGGGACGAAGCTCCCGTCCGCCGGAGCCACCGCGGCCGACGATAATGACGGCTGTGCCGTCGCCCTCGATGGTCGAGCAGACCTCGCCGGGCGGCGACCACCACGTCCAGGCGGCCAAGGTGCTGGGGCTTGCCCAGGAGATGGCCGACCGGCTGACCGGTGAGGCCAAGGCCGAGGCGGATGGGATGCTGGGCGAGGCTCGAACCAAGGCCGAGCAGCTGCTCTCCGAGGCCAGGGGCAAGGCCGACAGCATGGTCAACGAGGCCAGGACCAGGGCCGAGACGATGCTGAACGATGCCAGGACCAGGGCCGAGACTCTTGAGCGGCAGTCCCGTGAAAAGGCCGCGTCGCTGGAGCGGGACGCGCAGCGCAAGCACACCGAGATCCTCGGTGCGATCAACCAGGAGAAGAGTGCCCTGGAGAAGAAGATCGACGAGCTGCGCACGTTCGAGCGTGAGTACCGCACCCGTCTGAAGACCTATCTGGAGTCGCAGCTCCGGGAGTTGGATGGTCGCGGGTCGGCAGCACCGGCGGAGAACAGCCGTAGTCAACAGTTCACCTCCGGGTTCAGCGCGCGTGCTGAAGCCGGTAGCTGATCGGAAGGGCCGAACGGCCCCGAGAAGACCGCGCTCGTCGCGCCGTGGCTGCAGGGAGTGAGCGTTGCTGCTGCTGCTGGCTGTTCTGCTGCTGTTCACAGCGGGTGGGCTGCTTGTCGTTGCGATCGTCACCGGCCAGATCGGTCTGGCTTGGGTATCGGTCGGGGCCAGTGCGGTCGCCGCGATAGCGTTGCTGGCCTGGCGGCGGCGATCGCGACGGCGACGGATTGCGGCTGGTGCCGAGGTCCGGGTCCCCGGCTACGCCGCTGATGGCGAGATCCCGGTCCCCGGCGATGAGGTTTCATCAGACGATGAGGTCTCGTCGAGTGATGGGGCCGCCTCAGACGATGCGGCCGCATCCAGCGATGCGGCTCTCCCGGAAGATGAGCCGGTCCACGCTGGGCAGGGTGCCTCGTCGCCGGCCCCCGCGCCGAAGACCGCCGAAGGGCCGGTCGACCCGGACTTCGGACCCGGTCGAGCCGGTCCGGACGAGGTCGCAGGAGCCGATCCGGATCACGATGAGACCGTCGAACCAGGCGATGAGGACACCGACGCGGATCTGCCTGCGGTGGTCGAGCTGTCGGACGAGGTGTTGGTCGTCGACGGGCAGTCTCACTACCACCTGGCGCGCTGCCGGTGGCCCGATCCCGCGAAGACCGAGCGGTTGCCGGTGCGGGAGGCACGAGAGCTGGGCTTCGGCCCCTGTGGCCGCTGCCGCCCCGACGTCGAGATCGTCCGTAGGCAGCGGGCCGCGACAACCGGCTGACGCGGCATGCCACACCGGACTTGTGGGGGAGGGCCGGCACTCGGTGCTGGTGTACGCGCGGCTGCTCGCCGAGCAACGGGACAGCGCGCCGGCGACAACTGGCGCTAGTCGGCCTGGCGGGCTCACACTGTTGGCGCAGCGACAAGTACCTTGGCGGGTGAGGTGATGCCCGATGGCCAAGACCGTGCCGGTGGGCCAGCAGCCCGCCGGGATCGGACCTGTTGAGATCGGGCACCGGGCCCGGGTGATCCGGGGTCACCGGGGGCTCTCCCTGGACGAGGTGGCCGGGCTCGCCGGGATCGGCGTGGACGACCTGACGATGTTGGAGCGCGGGGCGCGCCGTTTCGAGCGGCGGGGGCTGATCGAGGATCTCGCGAATGCGATCGGGTGTCCGGTGACCCATCTGACCGGCCAGCCCTATCTGCCGGTCGATCGGGCCAGCGCGGACGCTCTGGCGGTCGTGCCCGGCATTCGACAGGCCCTCTGCGACACCACCCTGGACGACCCGCTCGAACCGCAGGCCCGCCCAGTGGCAGAACTCGCCCACTGGGCACAGCAGGCGAAGGAGCACCTCGACCAGGACCGGTACGCCCGTGCCGGGCACGAGCTCGGGACGCTCATGACCGAGCTGCGTGTGCGTGCCGCCGCCGACAACGCCGACAACGCCGACATCCGCAACCCGGCGTTGGCCGCGCTGGTGATGACCTGTCATGTCGCCGGCGCGATCACTGGGATGATCGGGTATCACGATCTGGCGCTGATCGCCGGTCGCCGCGCGCTTGATGCCGCTGCCCGCCTGGGTGATCCGGTGATCCTCGGGTTAGCCCGCTTCGGGTGGGCCCGGAGGTGGATCGATGTCGGCGCGCGGCCCCAGGCCGAGACAGCGAACCGGCTGGCGTTGGCAGAGCTCGAACCGGTGGCCGATCCCTCGGCCGCCGACCCCGGCGCGGCCGAGCTGCTGGGCATGCATCGTCTGCTCGCCGCGACGCTCGCGGCCCGGGCCGGCCGGGACGGGGACGCGCGCGACCATCTCGACCGGGCCCGTGCGCTCGCCGAGCGCACCGGTGAGCGCAACACAGCCCAGCTGCATTTCGGGCCGACCAACGTCGCGTTGTGGACGCTCTCGGTTGATACCGACCTCGGTGCGGGTCCCCGGGCCTACGAGCAGGCCCAGCAGCTCGACGTCGAGACGTTGCACAGCCGGGCGCGTACCGGCAGCTATCACTTCGACCTGGCCAGGGCATTGGTCCAGGACGGCGGAGCCCGTGACGACGAGGCGATCCGACACCTCGACCTCGCCGACCAGGCCGCGCCGGTGTGGCTGCGCAACCACCCGGTTGCCCGGGAGCTGACCGAGGAACTGACCCAGCGAGCCCGCCGACTACTGTCGGACGTGGACAGCCTGCTGGACCGATTCGGCATGACCGGACGACGTTCACAGCGGGTGAACAGGGAGATGATCAGTTCCGGGTCTGCTCTGCGGGTGCCGATACCTGGGGGTGATGTCCGGTGACCAAGACCGCGCCGGTGGACCCGGAGTCCATCGAGATCGGGCGCCGTGCCCGGCTGATCCGCCGACGTCGTGGGCTGGGCTTGGACGTGGCGGCGGGGCTTGCCGGGATGAGCAAGGCCTACCTGTCGATGCTTGAGACGGGCAAGCGCCCGTTCCTGCGGCGGAGTCTGATCGAGGACCTGGCGAACGGGCTCGGGTGCTCGGTGACCGACCTGACCGGGCAGCCGTATCTCCCCGTCAACCGGGACACCGCCGACGCGCTGGCGGCAGTGCCGGGTGTGCAGTTCGCGCTACACAATTACGGCCCTGACGATGTCCCGGACGCGCGTCCCCGCCCGCTGGACGAGCTCGTGGCGTGGGCGCGGACCGCGAACGACCATCGTGACCAGAGCCGGTTGTCCCTGGCCGGCCGGGATCTGGGCACCCTGATCACCGAGCTGCAGGTATACGCGCTGACGGCGAGCGCGGCCGAGAGGGACCGGGCGGTCACCGCGCTGGTCACCGCGTGCGGAGTTGCCGGTCCAGTGGCGCGGGTCAGCGCTGGCAACCTCGACCTGGAAGCTGCCGTCGCGCGCCGCGCCTTGAATTTGGCCCAGCGGCACGGCAATCCAGGGTTGATCGGGTTCGCTCACTGGTTCTGGACGTGCAGCCTGAGAGGATTTGCGGCACGTGATCGCGCCCGAGCGGTGGCGTCCCGTGGCATCGACGACCTGACCCCAGCGGTGCGGCTGGGCAGCGCAGACACACTGCCTGCGGAGATGCTCGGCTTCCTGCACGGAAGCCTGGCGTTCACCGCAGTAGATGAGCGGCGTGGCGACGACGCCCGCGCCCACCTGGACGAGGCGGCGATGATCGCGTCCCGTATAGGGGAGTGCAACGGCATGCGACGGCACTTCGGCCCCACCAACGTGCGGCTGTGGCGGCTGGGAGCCGGTGTCGAGCTGGGCGAGGGCGGCCAGGCCTACGCGGAGATCACCCGGACGCCGCTGGACGTGGAGGCCCTGGGCAGCCGGGAACGATCCTCGGAGACACACCTGTACCTGGCCCGCGCACTGGTGCAAGACGGGCCCGCTCGCGACGCTGAAGCGATTCGGCATCTGGACACGGCGGACCGGCTGGCTCCGCAGCGCATCCGGATGAACCCGATCGCCCGCGACCTGGTAGTGGACCTGGACCGTCGAGCCCGTCGCCGGGTCTGGGAGCTGGACTCCCTGTGCAACCGCTTCAGCCTCGGCGCCCGACGTTCGCAGCGTGTGAACATTTGAGCACTCTCCGGCACTACAGTCTTGGTTATCGTGACGATCATCTGCCTTGGATGGTGAAACCGCGTTCTACCTGATGCTCGGCCACGTAGATGGGGGTACGGAGCATGACGATCGCGCTGACACGTTTTGCCGAGGATCCGATCGCACCTGACAGCAGCCAGTTTCCCCTGGCCCGTCCGATGGGCGCGCCGGAGAACACCGACCAGCCGTCGCCTGAGACCGTACGACCGTGGGGGTTGCGGGGGATGCAAGCCTTGCCCAGCACCGGGCAGCGGATCACGGCGTGGCGCTACGACCATGACCGTCAGGTGGCAGTTACCGGGGATGGCACACCGCTGAATGACATTCGGACGGGGCAGCCCACCGCGAACAAGGTGACCTCCAATGACGGTGATGAGGGGCCGTCGGAGGACTTCACCTACGACTTCGCGCCAGACATGCCGTTACCGTCGGTATGACGGTGTTGATCCTTGCCCGGGATCTCGACGCGAACGCCGATGAGATGGTCGTCGCCCTGCGCGAGCGCGGGACGGCGGTCTGCCGGGTGAATACCGCGTGGTTCCCGCTACAGATCAGCCTGTCGGCTGGGTTGACCGAGGGACGCTGGTCGGGCCATGTGCGCACCCCGGCTCGTAGTGTGGAACTCGACGAGATCCATGCGGTGTGGTACCGCAGCCCTGAGGCATACGACATGCCTGCGGAGCTTTCCGCGGCAGAGCGCCAGCATTGCCTCCGCGAGGCCAAGTACGGATTGGGTGGGGTGCTCGCTAGCCTGCCCGTGCTGTGGATCAACCACCCGAGCCGTATAGCGGATTGTGCGTACAAACCCGTGCAGCTCGTTCGCGCTCAGCAGTGCGGTCTCCGCGTTCCGGACACGATGATCACGAACGAGCCTGAGTCGGTACGTTCCTTCGTCGCAGGCGGGCGGACGGTCACGAAGCTGATGGGTGCGAACACGATCTCGGAAGAATGTCGCCGCAAGCTGTCCTGGACGCGAGTACTCGGTCAGGCGGACCTCGATGATCTGCGTGGATTCGACGTGACCTGTCACCTGGTGCAGCGGTGGGTTCCCAAGCTTTTCGAGGTCCGGGCGGTCGTCATTGCTGACCGGATCACAACGGTCAGAATCAACGCCGGTAGCGCGGCTTTCTATATTGACTGGCGGTCCGATTATTCGGCTTTGGCATACGAACTCGTCGAGCCGCCCGATCACGTCGCCTGTGGAATCCAGGCACTCATGCGCAGTTTCGATCTAGTGTATGCGGCCTTGGACTTCATTGTTACGCCGGACAATAATTGGATATTTCTGGAAATTAACGCGGGTGGTCAGTATGGATGGCTTGAAGCCAAGACGGGTGTGTCGTTGACGGGTTATCTGGCCGACGTCCTCGTGAAGGGAATGCAGTGAGCACCCCATTTGATACTGACTGGGCTGCCCGGGCTAGTCGGCTCGCTGACTTGCTCGCCGAACAAGGCGACCTGCACGATCCGGCATGGCGCGACGCCGTGGCCGCCGTCGCACGCCATGTCCTCGTGCCTGCCGCCTACCAGCAAGACGACACCGGAAGGTGGCAACCGGTGGACGTGACTTCCCCGGCCGGACTCAACCTGGTCTACTCCCCGGCGACCCTGGTCACTGCACTGGCCGACCGAGGAACGCATCACGAATCCGTCTCCAGCAGTACCAAACCCGATCTCATGCTGCGCATGCTCGAAGTCCTCGGCATCCACGACGGGCACAAGGTTCTCGAAATCGGCACCGGCACAGGGTATAATGTCGCGCTGCTCGCTCACCGACTCGGCGAGCACCTGGCGTTCTCCGTCGACATCGACGACGACCTCGTCAACGCGGCCCGCAGTCGACTCCACCAGATCGGCCTGCGACCAACCCTGGTTACCGCCGACGGCGTCGCCGGGCTTCCGCAGCACGCCCCCTTTGACCGGATCATCGTCACTTGCTCCGTACCCGCTGTGCCCTGGTCCTGGGCCGAACAACTGTCCCTCGGCGGTAGAGTCCTGGTTGACGTCAAAGTTGCCTCCCACGCCGGAAACCTCGCCCTGCTGCACCGATATCCCGACCGGTTGGAAGGCCGATTCACCCATCGGTGGGCCACCTTCATGACCATGCGCCACCACAATCAAATATGCGAACCCCGGCAACCCCGTGCCGACCGCAGCCGGGAACGCACTACGAGCACCCCACCCAATCCGTGGTACGACAATCGAGTTGTCTGGCTGCTCGCGCAGTTCCACGGTCTACCCGTCGACGTGCAGATCGGAATGCAGCTCGACCCCGATACCCGGCAACCAACCGCTAGCCTCCTGTCGACTTCGGACGGTTCCTGGGCTGCCGTTGATCTCGTCGGCAGCGATGGCTGCCACAATATCGTCGAAGGCGGTCCAACAGCATTATGGGAATACGTCGAACATGCCCACCAGGTGTGGCTCCGGCACGATAAACCTGACTGGCCCCGGCTCGGTCTAACCGTCACAGCCGACCAGCAACGCATCTGGATCGACACTCCTGACGGAACATCCTGGAGGTGGTGTTGACCTCGCTCACGACCTGACCGGCTGACCGGGCGACCCGCTGGGGCCTCGGCGTGTGCCGGCAGTGCGCGAAACCTGGTGGCCGGGGCGGGCTATGCTGGTCGCACAGGCGATGATCCGGCCATCACCGGGGAGCCTCCGGAAGAACGGGGTCCGTCCGCGGCCGGGTGGCTCCTAGTAGAACCGGACGGGTCCGGCCCGTCAACGCCGGTTTCAGAGAGGCCACCCGCATGCGGGTGGCAAGCGGGGTGGTACCGCGGTCCGCGGCGCAGTCGTGGGTCGTCCCCGTGCAGCGATCGACAGCACTGCACTGGTGACACCGCAGAAGGAAGTACACGCCGCCATGGCATATCCGAAGGTTCCCGCCCAGCCGTCCTTTCCCGCCCTCGAACTCGACGTGTTGCGCTACTGGGAAGCCGACCAGACCTTCGCCGCGTCGGTGGCCGCCCGACCGGCCGGGGAGAACGGCTCGAACGAGTTCGTCTTCTACGACGGGCCGCCGTTCGCCAACGGCCTGCCGCACTACGGCCACCTGCTCACCGGCTACGTCAAGGACGTGGTGCCGCGGTACCAGACCATGCGTGGCCGCCGGGTCGAGCGCCGATTCGGCTGGGACACCCACGGGCTGCCCGCGGAGGTGGAGGCGGAACGACAGCTCGGCATCACCCACAAGTCCGAGATCGAGCGGATGGGCGTGGCGGACTTCAACGCCGCCTGCCGCGACTCGGTGCTGCGCTACACCCGGGAATGGCGCGACTACGTGACCCGCCAAGCCCGCTGGGTGGACTTCGACAACGACTACAAGACCCTCGACCTGAACTACATGGAGAGTGTCCTGTGGGCGTTCAAGACGCTCTGGGACAAGGGGTTGATCTACCAGGGCTTCCGGGTGCTGTGGTACTGCTGGCGCTGCGAGACGCCGCTGTCCAACACCGAGACGAAGATGGACGACGTCTACCGCACCCGGCAGGACCCGGCGGTCACCGTCGGGCTGCGGTTGACCGAGCCCGGCTCGGAGCTGGACGGTGTGCTGGCGCTGGTGTGGACCACCACGCCGTGGACGCTGCCGTCCAACCTGGCTGTGGCCGTGCATCCGGATCTCGAGTACGTCGTCGTCGAGGTGGACGGGCAGCGCTACCTGATCGCCGAGGATCGCCTCGCTGCCTATGCTCGTGAGCTGGGCGAGGCGCCTCCGGTGGTGGCCCGGCGGCGGGGATCGGAGCTGCTCGGGCTTCGCTACACCCCGCTGTTCGGCTTCTTCGCGGGCCGCGAGGGCGCGCACCGGGTGCTGCCCGCTGACTTCGTGACCACGGAAGAGGGCACCGGCCTGGTGCACATGGCACCGGCGTTCGGTGAGGAGGACAAGACCGTCACCGACGCCGCGGGTATCGAGGTGGTGGTGCCGGTGGACTCGGCAGGGCGGTTCACCGCCGACGTAGCGCCCTATGCCGGGATGCAGGTGTTCGACGCCAATCGGGCGATCGTCCGGGACCTGCGCGACGGCGCGCCGTACGTCGGCGGCGTGCTGTTGCGCCACGAGACCTACGAGCACCCCTACCCGCACTGCTGGCGCTGCGACAACGCGCTGATCCAGCGCGCAGTGTCCTCCTGGTTCGTCGCGGTGACGGCGTTCCGGGACCGGATGGTGCAGCTCAACGGAGAGATCACCTGGGTACCGGAGAACGTCGGTGACGGGCAGTTCGGTGCGTGGCTGGAGGGTGCCAGGGACTGGAACATCTCCCGCAACCGGTACTGGGGCGCCCCGTTACCGATCTGGGTGTCCGACGATCCGGCCTGCCCTCGGGTGGATGTCTACGGTTCGCGCGACGAGCTGGCACGCGACTTCGGGGTTCGTCCCACCGACCTGCACCGACCGTTCGTCGACCAGCTGACCCGCCCCAACCCGGACGACCCCACCGGGCGCGCCACCATGCGCCGGGTGCCCGAAGTGCTGGACTGCTGGTTCGAGTCCGGCTCCATGCCCTTCGCGCAGGTGCACTACCCGTTCGACGGTTCCAATGCGGGACACCCGCACCGGGGGCGGGACTGGTTCGAGCACCACTACCCGGGCGATTTCATCGTCGAGTACAACGGGCAGACCCGAGGCTGGTTCTATACGCTGCACGTGCTGGCCACCGCGTTGTTCGACCGGCCCGCGTTTCGCACCTGTGTGGCGCACGGCATCGTGCTCGGCGACGACGGGCTCAAGATGTCCAAGTCCAAGGGTAACTATCCTGAGGTCACCGAGGTGTTCGATCGGGATGGCTCGGACGCGATGCGCTGGTTCCTGATGGCGTCGGCGATCCTGCGCGGCGGGAACCTGGTGGTCACCGAGCAGGGCATCCGAGAAGCCGTCCGGCAGGCGCTGCTGCCGCTGTGGAACTCCTGGTACTTCCTCGCGCTCTACGCGAACGCGGCGGGGCGCGACGGCCGCTGGCGCACGGACAGCCCGCATGTGCTGGACCGTTACGTCCTGGCCAAGCTGCACGATCTGGTCGCCGACGTCACGGCGCGGATGGACCGCTATGACATCGCTGGAGCCTGCGAGAGCGTGCGCGGGTTCTGCGATGTGCTCACCAACTGGTACGTGCGCCGCTCCCGGGACCGTTTCTGGGCCGGCGAGCAGGATGCGATCGACACCCTGCACACCGTGCTCGAGGTGAGCGCCCGGGTGGCCGCGCCACTGCTGCCGTTGACCACCGAGACGATCTGGCGTGGGCTGACCGGACAGCGTTCGGTGCACCTGACCGACTGGCCCGATGCGGTCGTGCTTCCTGCTGACCCCGAGCTGGTGGCCACGATGGACCGGGTCCGCCAGGTGGTGTCGGCGACCTTGTCGTTGCGCAAGGCCAGGGGCCACCGGGTGCGCCAGCCGCTGCCCACACTGACCGTCGCGGCGCCGGGTGCCGGCGATCTGGCGCCGCTGCGCGACCTGATCCGCGACGAGGTCAACGTCCGGAATGTCGAGCTCACCGAGGATGTCTCGGCGCATGGACGCTACGAGCTCACCGTCAATGCGCGGGCCTGTGGGCCCCGGCTCGGCGGTGACACCCAGAAGGTGATCCGGGCGGTCAAGGCGGGTGAGTGGGATCGCGGCCCGGACGGGCAGGTGAGCGCGGGCGGGATCGCGTTGCTGGCCGGGGAGTACTCCGAGCGGCTGGTTGCGGCCGATCCCGCCGAGACCGCCGCACTACCGGGCAGTTCGGGGCTGGTGGTGCTGGACACCACGATCACCCCTGAGCTGGCCGCCGAGGGCATCGCCCGGGACCTGGTTCGGGTCGTACAGCAGGCCCGCAGGCAGGCTCGGCTGGAGGTGACCGATCGGATCGCGCTCACCGTGGATGCGCCGGACGAGGTGCTCGCCGCCGTCCGCGAACACGAGGGGTTCATCGCAGGCGAGGTGCTGGCCCGGCAGGTCGGCTACGGGCCGGTCCCGGACGGTTTCGCAGGCACCGTCGGCGACGGTGTCGCGGTCCGGGTGCGGGTTGCACCGGTGAGAGGGTGACAGTGTCACAGGAACCGAGCCCAGGCACGGCCGCGGCGCGCTGGTGGGAGCTGCTGGAAGCCCGCAAGATCCCGGCGGAGATCCGGGCGGCCGCCCCGCAGGACCCGAACCGGCACATTCCCGAGCGCTTCCGGCCGCCCGAGGTGCCCGAGGACACCCCGTCCCGCCGGGCGGCCCTGCAGTTGCTCGGCCCGGACGGAGGAACGGTCCTGGACGTCGGGTGCGGGGCCGGGGCGGCCGGGCTTGCGCTGGTGCCCAAGGTGACGCACCTGACCGGGGCCGATCATGCTGACGACATGCTGCGGGCGTTCGAGCAGGCCTGCGCCGAGCGCAGGGTGGCCCACCGCTGCGTGTACGGCCCGTGGCCGCAGGTCGCTGCCGAAGCAGGGGTCGCCGACCTGGTGGTCAGCCACCACGTCGGCTACAACACCGCCGAACTGGGTCCGTTCGTCGCCGCGCTGGGTGCCGCCGCGCGGCGCGGGGTCGTGATCGAGCTCCACGCTGAGCACCCGGGGGGCTGGATGGACCCGCTGTGGGCGCGCTTCTACGGGTTGCACCGGCCGCCGCCGGCGACCGCGGACGATGCCCTCGCCGTGTTCGCCGAGGTAGGGATACGCCCCGAGGTACAGCGCTGGGCCCGGCTCGGCAGACACCGCGAGCCGGGCCAGGAGGTCGATTTCGTGCTGCGCAGGCTCTGCCTGCCCGACGAGCGCCGAGCCGAGGTGGCCGAGGCGGTCGAGGCATTGGGCCCACGTCACCGCGACCTGCTGACGGTGTCCTGGCCGGTCTGATCCGCCTACCTGCACCGGATACGGCGATCGGGCCGGTCGATCACCGATGCGCCTAGCAGGGGACAATCCGGGAGTGGAAGGGGTGGTGTTCGCGCTCGGCATAGGGGCGGCTGTGCTGCTGCTCGCCGTGCTCGCCGTGCGGATCTCCACCCGGCTGGGGCTGCCCTCGCTGTTGCTCTACCTGGCCATCGGCGTGTTGCTCAGCGAGGGCCTGGGGATCGAGTTCTCCAATGCGCCGCTCACCGCGGCGCTGGGTATCGCCGGCCTGGTGCTGATCCTCGCCGAGGGTGGTCTGACCACCCGGTGGACTGTGATCCGCCCTACGCTTGGCCCGGGGATCGCGCTGGCCACCGTGGCGGTGGCGGTGAGCACCGCGATCACCGGCTGGGCGCTGCACCTGCTGCTGGCTCTGGACTGGCGCACGGCGCTGTTGTGGGGTGCGGTGCTGTCCTCGACCGACGCCGCCGCCGTGTTCAGCGTGTTGCGGGCGCTGAAGGTGTCCCCGCGTCTGGCTGGTGCGCTCGAGCTGGAGTCGGGCATCAACGACGCGCCGGTCTACCTCGCGGTGGTGCTGCTCGCGGCGGGCGGCTCGCTGCACTGGTGGTCGATCCCGCTGGTGGTCTACGAGCTACTCGCGGGAGCGCTCGCGGGTGCCGCGTTGGGCTTCGCGGGCGCGTGGACGCTGCGCAGGGCGGCGCTGCCTGCGACCGGCCTCTACCCGTTGGCGACCGTCGCGGTCTGTGTGCTGGCCTTCGCCGCCGGGCAGGGCTTACACGCTTCGGGCTTCTTGGCGACCTACGTGGCCGGGGTGGTGCTCGGCAACGCGCAGCTGCCGCACCGCAGCGACACCCGGTCGTTCGCGGAGGGCCTCGGCCTGCTGGCCCAGATCGGGCTGTTCGTGCTGCTGGGTCTCTACGTGTCACCTTTCCGGCTGTCCGGCGTGCTGATCCCGGCGCTGGTCGCCGGGGGGGTCCTGGTGCTGCTGGCCCGGCCGGTATCGGTGCTGCTCGCCACCGCCCCGTTCCGGATGCCCTGGCGGGAACAGGCGTTCCTGTCCTGGGCGGGGCTGCGCGGTGCGGTCCCCATCGTGCTGGCGCTGATCCCGCTCACCGAGGGCGTCCCGGGCGCCCAGCAGCTGGTCGACGTGGTGTTCGTGCTGGTGGGGATACTCACCGTGGTGCAGGGTGGCACGCTGCCCGTGGTGGCGAGGTGGCTCGGGCTGGCCCGCCCCGAGCAGGGCGAGGAGATCGAGGTCGACTCGGCCCCGCTGGACGAGATGGCGGCCGACCTGCTGCAGGTACGGGTGCCCACGCCCTCCCGGCTGCACGGCGTCTACCTCTCCGAGCTGCGGTTGCCCGCCGGAGCGGTGGTCAGCCTGGTGGTGCGCGACGGCAAGGGGTTCACCCCGCAGGAGACCACCCGGCTGCAGGAGGGCGACCAGATGCTGGTGGTCACCATCACCCAGAGCAGGGAGAAGGCCGAGCAGCGGATCAGGGCGGTGCACCGGGCGGGTCGGCTGGCCAGGTGGCGTGGCGAGACCGGCGCCTGACCGGCTCAGCCGGCCAGACCGGTTGCCGCCCCGCGCCGCGATCTCGTCTCGGCCGTCGGTCACAATGGCGGGGTGAGCTCAGCGCCGCATGTCGAGGGAGCCGCCGCCGATGACCAGGACACCAGGCCGGGGCGGCGCCGGATCGGGCTGCTGATCGCCGCCGCGGGCACTGCGCTGCTGGCCGATGTGGTCAGCAAGGTGCTCGCCGTGGCGAACCTGGAGGGCCAGCCACCGGTGCGGTTGCTCGGCGGCGGGTTGTATCTCGTCCTCTACCGCAACGCGGGTGCGGCGTTCTCCCTGGCGACCGGGCTGACCTGGCTGCTGTCGTTGATCACGCTCGGTGTGGTGACCCTGATCGTCCGGCTGGCCCCCCGGTTGCGCTCACGCGGCTGGGCGGTGGGCCTCGGGCTGGTGCTGGGTGGCGCGCTGGGCAACCTGGTGGACCGGCTGCTGCGCGCTCCCGGTCCGCTGCGCGGTCACGTGGTGGACTTCCTGTCGCTGCTGGCGCCGGACGGCAGCGTCTGGCCGGTGTTCAACCTGGCGGACTCGGCGATCGTCTGTGGCGGGGTGCTGCTGGTGCTGATGGCCGCGACCGGCCGGGAGCTCGACGGCAGTCGCCACCGGCACCAGCGAGACGTCCACCGAGATGTTCACCCAGACGTCCACCCAGACGTCCACCGAGGCGCCCGGTGATGAGCGACGTCCGGACGTTGCCGGTGCCTGACGGGCTGGACGGGCTGCGGGTGGACACCGGGCTCGCGCGGCTGCTGGGGCTGTCCCGCACGGCGGTGGCCGGGTTGACCGAGACGGGTGCGGTACTGGTGGACGGTAGCCCGGCAGGCAAGTCCGACCGGCTGACCGCGGGCACCTGGCTGGAGGTCACGTTGCCCGAGCCTGCCCGGCCGCTGGTCCCGCGGATCGAGGCGGTCGACGGGCTGCAGGTGCGCTACGACGACGCCGACCTCGTGGTGGTGGACAAGCCGGTGGGGGTGGCCGCGCATCCCAGCCCCGGCTGGTCCGGACCCACCGTCCTGGGCGGTCTCGCCGCGGCAGGCGTGCAGGTGAGCACCTCCGGTGCGGCCGAGCGCCAAGGCGTGGTGCACCGGCTGGACGTGGGCACCAGCGGGCTGATGGTGGTGGCCAAGTCCGAGCGCGGCTACTCCGCGCTGAAGCGGGCGTTCCGGGAGCGCACCGTCGCCAAGCACTACCGGGCGCTGGTGCAGGGGCATCCCGATCCCACCCGCGGCACCATCGACGCCCCGATCGACCGGCACCCCAAACACGACTGGCGTTTCGCGGTGGTGGCGGGTGGCAAGCCCTCGGTGACGCATTACGAGGTGATCGAGGCGTTCCCGGCGGCTTCGTTGTGCGACGTGACCTTGGAGACCGGCCGCACCCACCAGATCCGGGTGCACTTCGCGGCCCTGGCGCACCCGTGCTGCGGGGACCTCACCTACGGTGCGGACCCGACTCTCGCGCAGCGGCTCGGGCTGAGCAGGCAATGGCTGCACGCCGCTGCGCTGGGCTTCCCGCATCCAGCCGACGACCGTTGGGTGGAGTTCACCAGCCCGGACCCGGACGACCTGCGCGGCGCGCTGGACGTGCTGGCCGCCGGGGCATAGCCGGTGGCTGCGCGCCCATGACAGCGCGGGCCCGTTGGGCGCTGCTCGTCGTGCTGCTCGTGGTGTCCGCCATCACGGTGGTGGTGGCCGGGCGGCAGGATCAGCCGCCCCCGGCAGCGGGGGTGCAGCGGCTCGGACCCGAGTCCGGCGAGCTCGTCGCCGACTACCTGCGGCGGGCGGATGGCTCTCTGCCGCCCCCCGGCGGGGGCGAGGTTTGGGCTCTGGTGCAGCTGCAGCGCTATCTCGATCCGGTGGCTGCGGCGTCCCTGGTGCGCGGGGCGCAGCTGACCCGCGTGGTGCTGCGGGTACCGCTGCCGGGGGTGCAGACCGCCCTGATCTTCCGCGACCTGCCCGGCCAGCGCCCCGCCACTGAGCTGGCGGCCGCACTGCAGGCTGCCGGGCAGGACCGGGCCCGGGCCGCCGCGCAGGATCCACCCGGGAGCAGGCGCTCCGCCGTCGCCGCCGTCGAGGCGGCCCGGCTGCGGGGTGGCTGCGCCTGTGTGCTGGCCCTGCTGGTCCGCGCCGACGGTGCCGTGCTGCGCGAACTGGCCGGCCGGCCCGGGGTACGCGCGGTGCACGCGGCCGGCCCGGACACCCCGCCGCAAGAACTGGCACTGTCGCCATTGCTTCCCGAGCAGCGCGATGTGGTGGGCCCGGTCCCCGACGACGGTCCGGTGCCCCCGATCACGACACCCCCATAATCGGCGCGAGCCCCTCTGGAGAGCCCGTGAGCGGGACGATGTGAAATACGCACATTTCGGTAGTGATATCTGCACGCTCGACTTATGACGCAGCGACTACCACGCCGGACACCTGGCCGTAACTATTGCTCCTGACGGCGGATGAGGGGAGCGACAGCATGGACCAGAGATGCGAGGCGGCTGTGCCGGCGAAACCATCCGGCCACGACGCGATGCACTCCGTGCAGACCGCTGTGGCGTCCTTCCCCGTCGTACCCGAAATTATGTGGGGCTACTGCGTGCCGCGTGGTGAGCGCAGCCGCAGAGACCCGGTTTGTTCCATTCCACCCAGGGTGCCACTACCGGACTTTCTTGCCCCGCATCCGGTAGCGCGCACCGCCGTCACCGTTGCCGGCCTGCCCTGTATCAGCACGCGGGCCGTGCCCTTCTCTCACGGTGGCGGCAGCTACGTCCGCCGGGACGACCGTGCCGGCGACAAGGTTGTGCCCAAGCCGAGCCCGCTGCTCAGCAGCCCCGAGGCCTGCGGTTTCGGCACGTGTCGACCGGATCGAGGCGTGCCGGCCGGGGGCGGGCCAGCCGGCCCGCACCCGGTTGAGGTAACACAGATCGTCGTCCTGGCGATGATCCAAGAGCGTTGCAGTGCGAGTGACAACAAAGGAGGTCTCCGGTGATCGAGCAGTACGAACTCTACTGTCTCGCGGACCGGCTCTTCTATGACACGCTCAACCAGCAGCGTACCGAGCACAAGGATTTCATGATCTGCGGGAGGCCCGTTCCGGAAGAGTGGGACCACGTACCGTCCGACACCTGGATGTTTTACGCGCCGCAGGAGCGCTCGTTGCCTCCACAGGGCTGGAAGATCCATGTCTCGTCCTGTCTGGATGACGCTGAGCGCGTTGTGACTTCTGTGTGGGATTACTGTGTGCCGCGGGGCATCGCCTTCAAGTTCCTGCGTAACCGCCCGGTCGTGATGATGCTCAACTCCAAGGCAGCCTTTCGTGGGTCGAGCGGGAAACTGTTGACGATCTATCCTACGGACGAGGGCCAGTTGGAACTCGTGCTGAAGGAATTGGACGTGATCCTCAGCGGCGTCGCCGGTCCTTACATCCTCAGCGACCTCCGGTACGGTGTCGGCCCGCTCTTCGTGCGGTACGGCGGTTTCGCGGAGCGGCACTGTCTGTCCGAGAGCGGGGAGCGGGTGCTCGCCCTCTCCGACGGCGAGGGGCGGCTGGTCCCCGACGTCCGGGGTCCCACGTTCGCGCTGCCGCCCTGGGTGACGCTGCCTGGTTTCCTCGAGCCGCACCTGGCGGCCCGCAACTCGGTCACGACCACCGGCCTGCCCTACCAGATCGAGAGTGTGCTGCAGTTCTCCAACGGTGGCGGGGTCTATCTGGGGCGGGATCTGCGCACGCAGGAGCGGGTGGTGCTCAAGGAGGGCCGGCCGCATGCGGGCCTCGACGTCGCGGGCCGGGACGCGGTGACTCGTCTCTCGCACGAGCGGGACATCCTGGAGCGGCTCGCCGGGCTGGACGTGGTGCCTGCGCTGCTCGACTACTTCACCCTCGGCGATCACCATTTCCTCGTCGAGGAGTTCGTCGATGGGAACCCGCTGCAGCGGCAGCTGGTGCATCGGTACCCCCTGACTCACCCGGACTGTTCCCAGCAGGCCCTCGCCGACTACGCCGAGTGGGCGCTCGACATGATCACCAAGGTGGAGCGGGCGGCCGGCGCGTTGCACGAGCGCGGAGTGGTCTTCGGTGACCTGCATCCACAGAACGTCCTGGTGACTGCCGAAGGTCGGCTGGTGCTGATCGACTTCGAGGTCTCGACCCTCGCGGAGGACCGGGTCCGCTCGACTCTGGCGCACCCGGGGTTCGGCGCACCGGAGGGCTGGCTGGGCGTCGACGTCGACCGGTACGCGATCGCCTGCCTGCACCTCGGCATGTTCGCACCGCAGACCACGATCATGCTCTCGCTGCACCCAGCCAAGATCGTCCAGCTGGCTGACCTCGTCACCGAGCTCTTCCCGGTGTCGGCCGACCCGATCGCCCGCGCGGTCCAGACCATCCTCGGGCCGGTCGAAGCCCGCCCGAGCAGCGCCACGCACGACCTGCCGATGCCGGGCAGAGCGGACTGGCCGCAGGTCAGGGACGCGATGTGCACGGCGATCCTGGCCAGCGCCACGCCGGACCGCGATGATCGGCTCTTCCCGGGCGACATCAAACAGTTCCAGCCCGGTGGGGGGATCAATGTCGCCTACGGTGCCGCAGGGGTGCTGTACGCCCTGGCCGTCACCGACGCGGTCCGATCCCCGCAGCACGAGGACTGGTTGCGCAAGCACGCGCTGAGCCCCGACGATGGGATCGGCGCCGGCTTCTACGACGGTCTGCACGGCGTGGCGCATGTGCTGGAGACCCTCGGGCACCGCCAGGACGCCCTCGACACGATAGATCTGTGTCTGCGCGTGGAGTGGGAGTCGGGCGAGCTCGGCCTCTACTCGGGGCTGGCCGGTATCGGCCTGAACCTGTTGCACTTCGGCGAGCTCACCGGTGAGCCGGCGCTGAGCGACCTGGCACACCGGATCGTCGATATGACGGCGGATCGGCTCGGTGGCGTGGACGACGTGCCGGAGATCAGCGGCGGCGACAACCCCCATGCCGGACTGATGTACGGCTCGGCCGGTCCGGCCCTGCTGTTCCTGCGTGCCTACGAGCAGACCGGTGACGCGGCGCTACTGGACCACGCTGCCCTCGCGCTGCGCCAGGACCTGCGCCGATGCACCTGGGGCGAGGACGGCACGTTGCAGGTCGACCAGGGCTGGCGGACCCTTCCTTACCTCGACGAAGGCTCCGTGGGGATCGGGCTGGTCCTGGCCCGTTACCTGACGCACCGCGAGGACGAGGACTTCGCCGCCGCGCTCAGCGGACTGCAGTCGGTCGCCAGGAGTGGCTACTTCGTACAACCGGGGCTGTTCGCCGGCCGCAGCAGCATGATCGCCTCACGGGGTATGACCTCACGTGCCGCGGGGACCCTCTCGCAGGGCGGCTCCGATCCCGAGATGGCCGATCTGATCCGCTGGCTGAGCTGGCATGCGTTGCCCTATGGCGGTGGGCTGGCGTTCGCCGGGGACCAGCTGCTCCGGCTCTCGATGGACTTCGCGACCGGAACAGCCGGAGTCCTCTTCGCCTTGGGCGCCGCGTTGCGCGACCGACCGGTGTTCCTGCCGTTTTTCGAGCCGCCGGAGCGAAAGCTCTGATGGCCACATCTCGTACGCACCACGCATCAGTGGTGTGCGCGTCCCGACGAGTTATGGAGTGGAGGTGTAAATCATGGCACTTCTCGACCTGCAGGGTCTGGAGGTTCCCGGCGGACACGGCTGTCACGGTGGTGGTGGCGGTGGCGGCAGCACGCTGACCGTGCTGGGCTGCGCGTCGCAGACTCCGAGCAACCTGAGCCTGTTGCTCTGCCACTGATCCCTTAACGGACAGTGATGTATGACGACCAGAATTTTCCGACGAGCTGTGGAGTGGAGGTGTAAATCATGGCACTTCTCGACCTGCAGGGTCTGGAGGTTCCCGGCGGACACGGCTGTCACGGTGGTGGTGGCGGCAGCACGCTGACCGTGCTGGGCTGCGCGTCGCAGACTCCGAGCAACCTGAGCCTGTTGCTCTGCCACTAGATATACCCAGGGGGCTGGGGCGGCTACACATAAGTGGCCGCCCCGGCCCACCCTCGCTGAGAAGGAAGACCCGTGCCGGGACCCCGTCTCCGCTCCACGAGCGTACGCCCATCCGGAGCGTCGCGCGCGCCCGACGCGAGTGCCATGACATATCCGCCTGCCGAATGGCACGCGGTCGTCGACCATCTCCATGGCCATCCGGTGCACGATCCGTACCGGTGGCTGGAGGATCCGGCGAGCCCGGAGACGCAGAGCTGGCTGGCCGCTCAGGACGACCTGTGGCGCGGCCACGCCGCCGCGCTGCCCGGCCGTGACCGGCTGCACGCTCGGGTGGGCGAGCTCAGCGGCACCGGGATGATCGGTACGCCGATGTGGCGCGGGCAGCGGCGGTTCTTCTTGCGCCAGACCGCCGCGCAGGAGCATGCGGTGCTGTACACGGCCGGGTCGGACGGAGCCGAGGACCTGCTGGTCGACCCGGTCGCACTCGACCCCGGCGGCACGACCACGCTCGATCACTGGCAGCCCGACCGGGACGGCCGGGTGCTCGCCTACCAACTGTCCCGGCGCGGAACCGAGCAATCGGAGCTCTACATCCTGGACGTCGGTACCCGGCGGATCATCGACGGCCCGATCGATCGTTGCCGCTACTCGCCGATCGCCTGGCTGCCGGGTGGGGAGGCCTTCTACTACGTCCGTGCGGTGCCAGGCCGGCTGAGCTCCCGGCGGGTCTATCTGCATCGGGTCGCTACCCCGCCTGCTCACGACGTGCTGATCTTCGGATCGGACCGGGACGAGACGACCTCCTACGGCCTCGGGATCAGCCAGGATGGGCGCTGGTTGACCATCTCGGCATCCCGCGCAGCCGTGCGGCACAACGATCTGTGGCTGGCCGATCTGGCCGCCTCCGCCGCTGAGGAGCCGGAGCTGCGGGTGGTCCAGGAGGGGGCGGATGCCCGGACCGTCGTCGACGTCGGCCGCGATGGGCGGATGTACATCGTCACCGATCTGGGAGCGCCGCGCGGTCGGCTGTGTGTCGGCGACCCGGCACATCCGCAACACGGTGCCTGGCGCGATCTGGTCCCGGCGGATCCTGCTGCGGTGCTCGGCGACTTCACCATCCTCGATGGGCCGGAGCTGGAACGGCCGGTGCTTCTGGTCGGCTGGATCCGGCACGCGATCAGCGAGATCAGCGTGCACGACCTGGTCACCGGTGAGCGGCTGGGTGACGTGCCGCTGCCCGGTCTCGGGTCGATCGGATCGATATCCGCCCGTTCCACCGGCGGTCACGAGGCATGGTTCACCTACACCGACAGCGTCACGCCGACAGCCGTGCATCGCTACGACGCCCGCACCGGGCAGACCACGCCGTGGGCCGGCGCACCCGGCGCCGTCGCGCTGTCCGACGTAGCGGCCCGCCAGATCACCTACACCTCGGCTGACGGCACGCCGGTGCGGATGGTGGTTCTCGCGCAGCCGTCGGCTGCTGCCGGCCCTCGGCCGACGATCCTCTACGGATACGGCGGGTTCGGGCTCCCGCTCACGCCCACGTACTCGAGCTACGCCCTGGCCTGGGTCGAGGCCGGGGGTGTCTTCGTGACCGCCAACCTGCGCGGCGGTGGTGAGGAGGGCGAGCAGTGGCATCGCGACGGCATGCTCGACCGCAAACAGAACGTCTTCGACGACTTCGTCGCGGCTGCCGAGATGTTGATCGCCGACGGCTGGACCACCCCCGGGCAGCTCGGCA
The DNA here is from genome assembly GCA_050699955.1 of Pseudonocardiaceae bacterium. Taxonomy (GTDB): domain Bacteria; phylum Actinomycetota; class Actinomycetes; order Mycobacteriales; family Pseudonocardiaceae. The sequence continues at coordinate 128,860 of JBOHGD010000004.1, forward strand.
TCTGCGGCGAGTCGAATGGCGGGCTGCTCGTCGGCGCGGTACTGACCCAGCGGCCGGAACTGTTCGCCGCCGCCGTGTGCTCCGCGCCGCTGCTCGACATGGTTCGCTACGAGCGCTCCGGCCTCGGACCCGCGTGGACGGGCGAGTACGGCTCTGTGGCTGACCCGGATCAGTTCCACTGGTTGCTCGCCTACTCTCCGTATCATCGCGTACGGGCGGCGGTGGACTATCCCGCGGTGCTGTTCACCGTCTTCGGTGGCGACTCCCGAGTGGATCCGCTGCATGCCCGCAAGATGTGCGCGGCGCTGCAGCGGGCGAGCGCGGGTGACCGGCCGATCCTGCTGCGCCACGAAGGTGATGTGGGTCACGGCGCCCGCGCGGTCAGCCGCTCCGTGCGGCTTGCGGGCGACATGCTCGCCTTTCTCGCCGCCCACACCGGGCTGGAGCCGTCGTGCGACGAGGGGCCACGGTGACGACCTTCGGCGCGATCGCCCGGCAGGGCGGCGGCTGGCTGCCGTTGCTGGCTGTCACCGACCTCCTCGGCAGTCTCACCGCCCTCGGCCTGCCTACGGTGCTCGGCCACGTCATCGATGCGATCGTCGCTGACGGCGGCAGTGGTTACTGGCTGGCGATGGCGGCCGGTCTGATCGCCGTCAGCTTCGTCTGCGAGCTGGCCCAGGCGTACGCCCAACCGGTCTGTATCGCCGGGACCACCAGGTGGCTGCGCAACCGCCTGGTCCGCCATGTGCTCGCCATCGGTCCCGCGGGTTCCCGCCGGTTCGAGACCGGTGACCTGGTCAGCCGGGTCTCCAGTAACGCGGTCGACGCGGCGCAGGCGGCCCCGAGCACGGCGACGCTCGCCACGGCGGTGCTGCCGCCGGTGGGCAGTCTGGTGCTGCTCGCCTTCATCGACATCTGGCTCGCGGTGGCGTTCCTCGCCGGTGTCATCCTCGTCGCCGGGGTGCTACGGGCCTTCAGCAGGCGGACCACCGAGGTCAACTCCAGCTACCAGCAGACGCAGGGCCGCATCGCCGCCCGGCTCGCGGAGTCGTTGACCGGCGCCCGGACGATCGCCGCCGCGGGGACTGTGGAGCGTGAGGAGCGTCGGGTGCTCGAACAGCTACCCGACCTGCATGCTCAGGGTCTGCAGCTGTGGCTGGTGCTCGCCCGCTCCGTCGCCCAAGCCGGTGTGGTCGGGCCGTTGGTGCTCGTCGCCGTGCTGGCGGCCGCGGGTCTGGAGCTGGTCCACGGCCGGATCAGCGCAGGCGACCTGTTCGCGGCGAGCCAGTATGCGGTGATCGGTGCCGGGCTCGGTGGTCTGACCGGCGTGTTCGGGCAGCTGGCCCGGGCTCGGGCCGGTGTCCGCAGGGTCGCGGAGGTGCTCACCGTGGACCCGGTCGACTACGGTGGGTCCGCGCTGCCCCCCGGCCCCGGACGGCTGGAGTTCCGCCAGGCGACCGTTCGCGCGGGAGAGGCGATATTGCTGGACCGGGTCGATCTGACCCTGCCCGGTGGCGTCGCGATCGCCCTGGTCGGACGCTCCGGGGCGGGTAAGTCGGTGTTCGCCGCACTCGCTGCCCGGCTGCGTGATCCGGACGAGGGGCAGGTGCTGCTCGACGGTGTTCCGCTGGGAGAGCTCAGCCATCAGTCGCTGCGCCGGGCCATCGGCTGCGCCTTCGAACGCCCGCTCCTGGTCGGTGGGACCGTCGCCGATGCGATGGGGATGGGCCACGATGTGGATCGGGTACGGGCCGCCGCCCGGGCCACTCATGCGCACGAGTTCGTCAGCCGGCTCCCGAGGGGATACGACACATTGCTGGCTGACGCCCCGATGTCCGGCGGTGAGGCGCAGCGCCTCGGTCTGGCCCGGGCGTGGCAGGCCGAGCGGCTACTCGTGCTCGACGACGCCACCTCCAGCCTGGACATGGTGACCGAGATGCAGATCAGTCGTACCCTCACCGGCGACAGCGGTGAGCGAGGCGGGCGTACCCGGCTGATCGCCACCCACCGCGTTTCCACCGCGGCCCGGGCCGATCTGGTGGTGTGGCTGGAGGGCGGGCGAGTGCGTGCAGTCGGACCGCACCAGCGGCTGTGGGACGAGCCTGCGTACCGGGAGGTGTTCGGATGAGGCGGGAGATACGGTTCGGAGTCACCTCGCTACCCCGTCGTCCGCTGGTCCGGCTCGCCGCCTGGTCGATCCCGGAGGCGCTTCCCCCCGCGGTCTCCGGTCTGGCGGTGGCGCACGCCGTCGACAGTGGCTTTCTGGCCGGCCGGCCGGCCGTGGGCCTGGCCTGGCTGGCCGCGATCATGCTGGCCGCGGTCATCGGTTCGGCCTCCTCGCGAATGGTCTTCACGCACCTCGGCGACCTGGTCGAGCCGTTCCGCGACATTCTGGTTCGCCGCGTGGTGGGCGGCTCGCTGCGCCGCAGGGTTGCCGGTCACGCCGATGACGGTGCGCTGGCGAGGCTGACTCGCCAGGTCGAGATCGTCCGGGACACCTATGCCGGGCTGCTCGTGGTGATCCGCAGCTTCGTCGTCACCGTTATCGGTGTCGTAGCCGGCGTGCTGTCGCTCGCGCCGACTCTCGCGCTGCTGATCCTGCCGCCGTTTCTGCTCGGCGCGGCCGCGTTCGTGGCCACGCTCGGAATGTCCGCAGCCAGGCAACGGGCCTCCGTCCTTGCCGACGAGCGGTTGGCGACCACCGCGGGCTCGGTGCTCGCGGCCACCAGGGACGTGGTGGCCAGCGGCGCCGAGGAGCACGCGGCGGCCTTGGTGGCCGAGCCGATAGCGCAGCAGGCAGCCGCCGAACGTGCGCTCGCCAAGGTGGCGACGCTGCGCGCGCTCTGCTTCGTCATCGGCGGCTGGACGCCACTGCTGCTCATCCTGTTCCTGGGTCCCTGGCTGGTCGGCCAGGGGCTCACCACCGGCGACATCATGGGGGGACTGACCTATGTCCTGTTCGGACTTCATCCGGCCATGGGGACCTTCTTCGTCGGGGTGGGTAACAGTGGGCTGCGGTTCGTGGTGACCTTGGCCCGCATCCTCGACGCAACCACACCGCCGTCACCTGTCGTCCTGCACGAGAGCGCACCTGCACCCGCCCAGGCACGGCCCGCATGACGACCGGGGGATACGACCTGACCTTGCGAGGGGTGACCTTCGCCTACGGACCGCACGCCGAGCCGGTGCTGCGGAACCTGGATCTGACCGTGCCACACGGCGACCATCTCGCGGTCGTCGGGCCGAGTGGTATCGGCAAGTCGACGCTGGCCGGGCTGCTGTGCGGGCTGTTGCGGCCCGACTCCGGCACCGTCACGATCGGCGGCGCGATCGCCGCCGAACTGTCTGCCGACCGGCTGGCCCTGATGCGGACCCTGATCCCCCAGGAGGCGTACGTCTTCGCGGCCACGGTCTGGGACAACCTCACCTACCTGTGCTCCACCGCCACCATCCGGCAAGTGGACTACGCGGTGGCGTCCGTCGGTGCGGAGTCGCTGATAGCCAAGCTCGGCGGGGTGTCGGCCGAGCTGTCGCCTCCCGAACTGTCGGCCGGGGAGCGGCAGCTCATCGCGCTGGTGCGGGCCTACCTTTCCCCCGCGCCCGTGGTCGTGCTCGACGAGGCCACCTGCCATCTCGACCCGGTAGGCGAGCGGTGCGCCGAGGAAGCCTTCGCAGACCGTCACGGCACCCTGATCGTGATAGCGCACCGGATCAGCTCCGCCCTGCGGGCCCGCCGGATCCTGGTACTCGACGGGGTGAGTGCGACCGCGGGCGATCACCGGACACTGCTGTCGACCTCGCCGCTGTACCGCGAGCTGCTCGGGCACTGGCAGGACGCCGGGCCTGCGGCGGCCGCGGAGGCGGGCGAGCAGCTGATCGCGGTGGCGGTCCGCTCGGTGCCCGCCGCCCAGCCGCCTGCTGGACCTCCCGCCCAGCCGGCGTTCGAGAGTAACGGCGCGGGGTCAGGGCCCGCCGCGGCTCCTGCCGCCGAACCTCCCGCCTTCGGACCTCATGCCGCCGAACCCGCCCCACCGGCCGCCGAACTCGGACCACCGCCCGGCGCGAGTGGATCGGGCGCAGCGGACCTCCAGCACCGGCCGACGATCTACGGGCGGGTCACCGAGAGTGGGAACAGCCCGCTGGCCGGTGCCACCCTGACCCTGACCGACCTGTCCGGCAGGCAACTGGACCGCGACTCGTCCGACTCTGCCGGGTACTACCGGCTGGGGCCGCCGACCGGTGGCAGCTACCTGGTCATCTGTGCCTCGGCCGCGCACCAGCCCACCGCCGCGCTGGTCGCGGTGGCCGACGGGTCGGTGCGCCACGACATCGTCTTGTCGGGAGCCGGCGCGAGCCTGTCCGGCCAGGTGGCCCAGGCCGGGACCGGACGGCCCGTGGTGGGTGCGGTGCTCACCGTGATCGATCTGCGTGGTGATGTGGTGGGTGCGACGACCACCGAGGCCGACGGTCACTTCGCCTTCTTCGCGCTCGCCCAGGGTCACTACACGCTGACCGTGGCGGCCGCCTCGCTGCAGCCGGTGGCCAGTAGCGTCGAGATGCCCGCCAGCGGGCACGTCACCCGTGACGTGGAGGTGGCCACCCGGGTCCAGCTGATCGGCGTGGTGCGCACCGCCACTGCTGGGGCGCCGGTGCCCGAGGCGCTGACCACCCTGATCGCGGCGGACGGCCAGGTCGTCGCGTCGGCCATCACCGATGTCGATGGTGGGTTCGTCTTCGACGACCTGAATGCCGGGGTGTACACCGTCATCGCGACCGGTTACCCGCCGGTGGCTGCGGAGGTGCGCCTCGGTCTGGGAGCACCCAACGAGACGGTGATCACGTTGCAGCCCCCCTCGCTCGGTGATGTCACCCGCACCTGAGGTCGGGTCAGATCCACAGGTCGGGTCAGATCCACCCTGCTTCGCGGGCGATTCGAATGGCGTCGATCCGGGTGCGGGCGTCCAGCTTGGTGATGATGCGGGATAAGTAGTTGCACACCGTTCCGCGGGTCAGGAAGAGCTGCTTGGCGATGTCGGTGGGGGACGCTCCACCCGCCGCGAGGTCGAGCACGGTGAGCTCCCGAGGAGTCAGCGGGTTGCCGCTGCTGCCGATCGCGGCCACCGCGAGAGCCGGGTCGATCACCGTCTTGCCCTTGGCGACCTGCCGGATAGTGGTCAGCAGCCGTCGAGGATGGGCGTTGGTGTCCACCGCCCCCGCGACCGAAAGGTCCAATGCCCGGACGACGAGGCCGGGCCGCCGGGCCGTCGCCAGCACGACCAGCCTGCATTCGGGCAGCCGCTGATGCAGTGCCCTGGCCACCGCGAGCATCTCCGCGCCGCCCAGTTCGACATCCAGGACGGCGACATCGGGCTGGTGTCTGACGGCGCTGGCGACCACCCGGTCGCTCGATGCCATGCCGGCGACTACCTCGATGTCATCCTCACCGGACAGCAGCGCTGCGAGTGCGCCGCGAACCAGGCTTGTGTCGATGACGAGGAACACCCGGATCGCTCTCAGGGCTGGACGCTTGTCGGCAGCCTGAAGCGGGAGATCGGGGTACATCCGATACGCGGCAACCGGACTCCCCACGTGACTCCCCTCGGTTGACGTATTCCCCTGGTCTCCCGGGGTCATCGGTTACGTAAGTCGGGTCGGTGGCGGTGCGCACCATGGTCGAACGTTCGACAGGCAGCGACCCTCGACGGATCGCGCTGCCGATCGGTCACGAAGCGGGTCCGGTCAGATGCCACGTCACCACCCCTTGCTACTCCATCGGGTGATCCCCTGCGGGATCCCCTATGAGCGATCACGTCAAGGGTCCTCACTGGTTGTCATCGAAGCTACCTCGGAATGTGTTACACAAGAACACCCTTCGTGCAAAAAGTTACTAAGTGTAAGCATAAGAGGGCAGCATTACTTACTATCCGTGTTCGAACCGACAGTACGTGGCAGCGACGCAGCGCCCGGGTAGACCTCCCCGACGTGGTGGCCGCGCGAGGCAAGCTGACGGTCGTTCACCCTATCGGAGACGTCGTAGGCTCGCTAACCGTGAAGACCGTCCGGGAGCTGCTCGCTACGGACCGTGCGCACGTGTGGCACCCGTACGGGCCGATGCCGGGGCTGGCCGATCCGCTGGTGGTCCGCTCCGCGTCCGGGGTCCGGCTGCGCCTCGAGGACGGGACGGAGCTGGTGGACGGGATGTCGTCCTGGTGGGCGGCCATTCACGGCTACGCCCACCCCGTACTCGACGCCGCCGTGCACGATCAGCTCGGGCGGATGAGCCACGTGATGTTCGGTGGCCTGACCCACGAACCCGCGGTCCAGCTGGCCCGTCGCCTGGTGCAGATCACCCCGGAACCCCTGCAGCACGTGTTCCTCGCCGATTCCGGCTCGGTGTCGGTGGAAGTCGCGATCAAGATGTGCTTGCAGTACTGGCGTTCGCTGGGCCGGCCCGGCAAGCGCAAGCTGCTCACCTGGCGGGGCGGCTACCACGGCGACACCTTCGGCGCGATGAGCGTCTGCGACCCCGAAGGCGGGATGCACGCGCTGTGGAGTGACGTGCTCGCGCGGCAGGTGTTCGTGCCGCCGCCACCCGCTGAGCTGGACGCCGCCTACGTAGCGCTGCTGGCCGACACCATCGCCGAGCACGCCGACGAGCTGGCCGCGGTGATCGTCGAGCCGGTGGTGCAGGGTGCCGGCGGGATGAGCTTCCACGATCCGCGCTACCTGCGTGTGCTGCGCGAGATCACGCTGGCCAACGAGGTGCTGCTGGCCTTCGATGAGATCGCCACCGGATTCGGCCGCACCGGGGAGCTGTTCGCCGCCGACCATGCCGGGATCAGCCCCGACGTGATGTGCGTGGGCAAGGCGCTCACCGGCGGCTACCTGACGATGGCCGCGGCGCTATGCACGTCGCAGGTGGCCGAAGGCATCTCGCGCGGTGATGTCCCGGTGCTCGCGCACGGGCCGACGTTCATGGGCAACCCGCTGGCCGCCGCGGTGTCCTGCGCCTCGATCGACCTGCTGCTCGGCCAGGACTGGCGCGCCGAGGTCGGCCGGATCGAGGCGGGGTTGCGGACCGGGCTGGCTCCCGTGACCGAGCTGCCCGGGGTCACCGACGTCCGGGTGCTCGGCGCGATCGGCGTGGTCCAGCTCGATCACCAGGTCGACATTCCCGCCGCCACTGCGGCAGCGGTGGCGCAGGGCGTGTGGCTGCGCCCGTTCCGCGATCTCGTCTACACCATGCCGCCCTATGTGACCTGCGACGACGACCTCGCGCAGATCATCCGAGGGATGTTCGCCGCAGTTGCCGCAGGCTGACCTCATGTTTGGATAGCGCCCGCCCTTTGCCGTTTCGGCCGCCAAATCTGGCCTACCCCCCCATATCGGAGGCGGAGCGGGCGGCGCCCGAGGCACTTGGTTACAACGTAACCGGGTCGCCGCCCGTCAATGAGTACCGGCAACCGGACGAGCCCAAACGTGGTGGGTGCGTCGGTCAGGTTGTGGTCTGCCCGCTGACGATGAACATCGGCAGCAAGCTCGCCGTCGGGAACTGCAGACCCGAGCACCGGACAACGAACAGCTCCAGCAACTCGCCAACCGGGCCGGTCTAGCTCAGCGTTAACTCGTTCAAGTGACTTCGTGGCTGAACAAACCGGAGAGTGTGTAAGGCGCCACGCTTTGTGGTGTGGATTTCATCGACACTGCTGTAGCGCTGCTCCCTACTCTGGCCGCTGCTTATGCGGTCATTGTGGGTGCAGCGTCATTGGTTCAGGGTTGGCACCTTTTCCAGGACTATAGGAAGCCTGCGCCGCCAAGGTATCGGCGTGGTGTCGTGGTCCCTCCGGTCGGCACCGCCGATCAGTGCGAAAACGTGCCATGACTCGTCCAAGTCCCCCTTGGACCCAGTACCTGACGATGGTCGACAGCAGGACGCATGAGGTGCACCTGGTAGACGGCGATGTCGCCGCACTGTATCGGCGCATCGGGCGCTACCCGGCACTGTGCGGCGCTCGGATTATCGCGGCCAGTCTCGCGTCCTCGGGCCGGCGTCATTGCGCCAGCTTGGCTCGGGTACAACTTGCCGACATCCCTTACAGGGTCACTAGTCGAGCTACTCCCGACTATGCAATTCCGTACCGCAGTAATAACCATGAACGCAGACGGGCTACTGTTGGATCGATTGAAGTCCCATTTTACGTATGAGGTAGTAACTACCATTGGCGGCGACGACTTCGAACCTACTCAACCCGCCCAATCCATGCTTGTGAGGGTGACCAGGCCCGAACCGGGGGAGTTTGTGTCCTGACGGTGCGGTTCATTTTCTTCGGCGCGCAGGAAGAGGCGATTGCAGATTTCGGACTGTCACCGCCTATATGCAAGTTCCCCGTCTTGATTGCGGTCCAGTGGGGCTCATTTTCAGCTTTCTCCCCGTATGTGCATGCGGAAGCTCCAGCCGAGCTTCGAAGCCCGCCTTGTTCCCGTCGCCTGGCGTGCGCTCGCAATGCTGACCGATCGCGCTTATGGGAGTGCACTAAGACTCGCTGGTTGTGCTCAACGATGTGCTTACCTGAGAGACCTGAGAAAGCGAGGACGGGTCACGTCGCTGCTGGGGTATCTCAAGGGCGGGGGTGATCGGGCTGCAGGACGTACAGGCTGGGCAGGTTGACCACGATCGCCTCCTGGGTGCTCCGGGCGATCACCACCACGGCCTCGGACTCCGGGTCGGGGTTCTCCTCTCGGTGTGGCACGAACGGTGGCACGAAGATGTAGTCACCCGGCTCGGTGCGCAGCCGGACCGGTGGCCCAGCTTCGTCGTCGAGGAAGACGAACTCCGGATGCCCGCTGACCACGTAGATCGCGGTCTCGGACGCTCCGTGGTGGTGGTCCGCCGACGCCGTGGCGGGCGCCACCCGGGTCTGCCCCATCCAGATCCGCTCCGAGCCCACCGCGGCACCGCTGATCGCGGCGAACCGGCGCATACCCGGGGACTGCGCGGTGTCGGCGTCGAGGGCATCCGCCCGGATGTGATGCAGCCGGGTCCGCAGCGGCGCGGTAGCCGGGGTCGAGGGGAGCTTGGCGGGATGGAAACCGCCCTGGGCCTGGGCATCCATGGCGGCGAACCTACCCGGCGAACCTACTCTGGGGGCACCCGCGGTGCGCAGCTCACTTGGGGGCGGGCATACCGGGGGTCAGCCACCGGCGCGGGGTGAGCGCGGCGGCGAGGCGCCGGGCTCGGGTGTCCTGCCGTTCCCGGCCCGCGGTGAGCCGATCACGACGAAGCTCGCCGATGTCGTCGAGCTGCAGTGGCTCCAGGGACAGGCCGGTGGCCAGGGTCAGCAGGTGATCGGCCAGCGCGGGGTTGCGGGCCAGCACCGGACCGTGCAGGTAAGTGCCGACGATGTGGCCCGCGATCACGCCCTCACCACCGTCACCGTTGCCGACACCGGTGACCACATGGGCCAGCGGCGCGGCGCCGGGTCCCAGCGTCGTCCCGCCGCGGTGGTTCTCGAACCCGGTCAACGGCTCCTCGCCCAGTCCCACCGCAGCCGCGGGCGACGTGATGACCTCCCCGACGGCCCGTCTGCGCAGGGGATGGGTGGTCACGTCCAGCAGCCCGAGACCGCGATGTTCACGGCCGGTCAGGTCGGTGCTCGACGCACCCAGGATCTGCAGCCCGGCGCAGACGGCGAGTACGACGGCTCCGCGCTGCACCGCGACCGGGAAGGCGCTGCGCTTGAGCAGGCGGGTCGCCTCAAGCTGGGCGACGTCCTCGCCACCACCGACGACGTAGAGGTCGCAGCTGCCGGGGATGGGCTGGTCGGAGGTGATCTCGACGATCTCGGCGGGCTGCCCGCGCAACTGCAGCCGCTGGGCCAGCACCGTGGCATTACCTCGGTCGCCGTAGGTGCCGAGCAGGTCCGGGAGCAACAGTGCGATCCGCACTGTGGCGGCACTAGTCACGCTGACGAGCCTCCAACACCGACCGCAACCGCCAGAAGCTGGTGTAGTCACCGACGAACAGCACCCGGCCCGGGTCGAGCCCGCCCAGCGCGGCCAACGGATCCGGGCTGGTGGTGTGCGCCACTCCTGCGTAGCTCAACCGCACTCCCAGGTCGCTGGCGCGTTCGCCGGCGGCGACGACCTGACGGCCGGCCAGCCGCTCGAAACTCACGTCATACAGCCATGACGTGTCGTGCCCGTCGGCTTCCCGCCCGTTCACGGCGATGATCACTGGACCGGAGTGCGAGCACAACAGGTCCAGCAGCACCGACCAGCCTGCCGGGTTCTTCGCCAAGAGCAGTTCGATCTCATGGCTGCCGACCTGCACCTTCTGGTAGCGCCCGGCCGTGCCGGTGACCTCGCCGACGGCGTCGACGGCACGTTTCGGGTCCACCCCCAGTGCCTGACCGGCGGCGATGGCCATGGCCGCGTTGATGCGGTTGAACGCGCCGGGCAGCCGCAGGTTCAGCGCAAGACGGGCACCCTCGGGGGTGACCAGCACCTCAGGGGTCAGTCGCCAGTGCGGCTGCGGTCGGCTCAGCCCGCAGCGGTGGCAGGCCCAGCCGGCGTTGTCGCCCTCGGACTCGGTGACCAGCCGGTACCCGCATCGTGGGCAGCTGGCGCCGTCACCCTGCCAGCTCGCACCCGCGGCGACCCAGACGACCTGGGTGAACGACTCGGCGATGAGCACCAGGTACGGGTCGTCGCAGTTGGCGATGACCAACAGGGCCGGGAACCTCTCGGCCACGGCTTGGAGATCGGACGCGATCCGTCTTATCTCGCAGGCCCGGTCCAGCTGATCTCTGGTGAGGTTCAGCAGCACCATCGCGGCCGCTCTGGTCTGCTCCATGGCGGTGGGGAGGTAGAGCTCGTCGATCTCCCCCACGACCGTGAGCGCGGGATCGGCGGCCATCGCAGAGGTCAGACCGTCGAGCATGTTGGCGCCGCTGACGTTGCTGACGACCTTTCCCGCGGTGCCCAGCGCGGCCGCGAGCATCGCCGTGGTGGTCGTCTTGCCGTTGGTCCCCGACACCAGCACCACCCGGCGACCGCCTGCCAGCTCGGCCAGGCAGGTCGGCCGCAGCATCAACGCCACCCGGCCACCGATCATCTGGCCCTGGAACCCAGCCGCGCGGGAGGCCCGGGCCACCATCGCGCCTGCCCGCAGCGCCATCCGGGCGCCCAGCGAGATCCTTCGCACGTGACCGGTGGACTCGGTGGGAACCTCGATGGGGCAGTGTGGCTGCGCCGCACTGCCCGTCGGCGGCATCTGAGCCATGGTGCAAGGATGCCCAGCTGAAGGTTAGGAGTTGGCAAACCTGCACGATCGTGGTGTGCCGCGCCGACGATCGCCATGCCGGGCATGAGCGCCCAGGTAGGAGGGTGTATCACAGGCCGGTAGCGGTGCAGGGTGGCAACGACATGAGGGGTGGCAGAAGTGGATCGGGCAGTACCGAACTCGGCGCGGGTCTGGCTCGGCGGCGCGCCTCTCGATGCCCGGCTGTCCGAGTTGGCCGAGGCGGGGGTGTCCCGGGTCGATGCGCTGATGCACCTGCTTGAGTGGGCGATCCGGCGGCGCCCGCTGGAGGATGTCGAGCTGCTGCTCGGTGCCGTGCAGCCGCATGTACCGGAGATGGCCTTGGACGTGCTGAGCGACCTGTGGTGGCTGCAGGGGTTCGCCGCGCTGCGGACCGGGCATTACGCCCGCGCATTGGCGGTGCTGGCCCCGCTGAGCCAGTTCGACACGTTGCTGGATCGCCCGCTCGGCCCACACGAGCGGGGTCCGCAGGTGCTGGCGGCGGTACTGGTTGCCCAGGCCTTCCGGGAGCTGGGGGCACGCGATGCGGCGGTGCTGGAAGCCAGCAGGGCGCTGGACTGGTTCGGTGATCTCGGTGCGACGGACTTCGCGTCCTGTTCGGTCACCGCCGAGCAGATGTGGAAGGGCGCGCACCTGATCGGCTTCGAGCTCCAAGCCGGCCTGGCCGAGGACGCACTGGCCTGCGGTGATCTCGGCCGCGCTCGCAGTCACGCGGTGGCCGCCCGCTGTTGGCTGCCGCGGCGCGCGCTCGACAGCAAGGCCAGCACGGTGCCGTGGCACTATCGCGTCACGTTGCTGCTGCTGTGGTCCAAGCTTTCGCTGGCTCGTGGCTGGAGCACCGCTGCGATACGCAACGCGGAGTTCGCGCTCAACGTCGCCGAACGGCACCAATCTTTGCCGGATATGGCTCGGTGCTGGTACCAATACGGTCTCGCCGCACTGTCGCCGCCGTTGGATCACACACAGTTGGATCACACACAGCCGTTCGATCCGATTCGGTATCTGCTCGATCCGGAAAGCCGAAAGGAAGTGTATCGGCCGATCAGGTTCAGATCCCCGTTCGGGCTGGCGGCGGCGATGGCGGAAAGCGCGGGGGCCGCAGAGCTCGCCTGCACTGCCCATCTGCAGCTGGGCGCGTTGTTCGCACCGCACGATCGGAACCTGACATTGTTGCATATCGGCCGGGCGATGCGAATGGCCGATCGCATCGACATCGAGTTGCCGCCGGAGCTCCTGCCGTGGTGGGAACTGAGCCGAATGGCTAAGATCCGGCTGGCCCATGCCATCGTTCACGACCTGCCGAGTGACCATGAGGTGTGGACTCCGGACACGACTGCCGCGGACTGTCGGCCGGAGCGGGACGAGAATGAGGAGACCCAGCCGATGCACGGGCACGACGACATTCCGCAACCCCCGGACCTGGAGGGTGAGCTGCGCGCGGCGCTTCGTCAGATCGGGTACTCCCTCGCCGACGAGGCCGGCACCGGAGCGGTCATCGTTCCCGCCGACGACCAGGTCGGGCTGGTGGTGAGCTGGCAGTCCGCGCCCGCGCTCGGCGAGTTCCAAGCTGCGGTGTCCGCCGAGCTCGTCATCGGGCAGCTCGCCCAGATCTTGGAGGCACTGGGTTTCCTGGCCCGGCGCTACGAGCGTGATCCCGGGCGGCTGATCGTCAAAGGCACCTACTCGCCCATGCTGGACGCCGACGACGAGGACGACGGTGACCGGGCCGCGCTGTGGTACCGGAGTGAGACCGAGGCCCGGCACGTTCAGCTCGGCTGGCTGGCCGATACGAAGGTCTACGACGAGGGCCACATCCGGCTGGGTGTGGCCGGGCATCCGCTGCGAGATCTCGTGGTGCGGGTTCTCGTTGCGCTCGACGATGCCGGACTACCCCTGCAGGTGGATTGGCCCGACGACGGCTCCGACGTGAACATCGCGGTGGGCGTGTACCCGCACGACACGGATGGCAGTTACGTGATGGTGTCCTGGCAGCCAGGCAGCGGTATCGGGGAATACCAACGCGGGGTGTTCCGAGCGGCATCCCGGGCTCTGCTCGAACGTGTGCTGAACGCGGCAGGAATCATCACCAACGGGCACGTCAGCAATGGCTCGGTCTACGTCTTCGCCAAGGTTCAGGAACTGAGCTCCGAACCCACCGGAAGCCGCTGTCCCTGACCGCCCTGGCATGCTCCGCCACGTACCGGAGCGCCGCTAACCGGTCCCCCGCTCACTGGAGTGAACCGGGTCCCCCGCTCACTGGAGTGAAAGAGCCTCGCGGAGCCGGTGGGGGTCCATCAGGCCGGTGGTCGGCCGCCCGGTACGCCGGGTGTGCAGCAGGGTGGCCTCGATATCGTCGATCATGGAGCGGAGCTCGACGCGGACCGCGGGGGCGATGCAGGCGGCGGCTTCGCGTGGGGTCAGGCCGTCGATCACGCCGGGGGTGTCGAGCCAGCCCGCTTCGGCGTCCCGGCTGAGCTGTTCGGAGGCACTCTCGGCCGAGTCCGCGTCGAGGTCGAGGAAGTAGCTCTCCAGGATGAGGATCTGACCCTCCCGGCCGTCGGGATCGGGGTCGGGGCTCAGTGGCTCGGCGTGCCGGTCCCGTTCGACGGCGTCGGGGGCGGTCTCGTGCAGGATGGTCTCGAGCTCGGTGAGCCGGGCGGGGGAGTTCGCGCTGATGGTGAGGTCCTCGCCGGTCCGACAGATCTGCCCGAGGCTGAGTACCCGCCCGTCGGGTATCGGCCGGTGCAGGGCGACCTCCTCGTCACCGGTCCGGGTCAGCCGCTGCGCCAGGCGGTCGAGGGTTCGCTGTGGGTCGGCCACCTGGTAGGTGCCGGCGCAGTCGTGCAGGTCGTCGCCATCACTGTTGCGCAGCCGGACGGGAGGCTCCGGGGCGAAGAAGTCCGCGATCTGCTCGGCCGAGGGATCCGCGGCGAGCAGGTCGACCAGGGCGCGACGGCGGTGGCGAGGCACGTGGACGGGCAGCGCCAGCAGGCGAGGCGCGGTGTCATCGTGCAGAACCCGGCCGCAGAGCAGCTCCAGCCGCTTGGCGGACTGCGAGAACAGCTCGTCGGCCAGCTGGATCGGTGCTCCGTCGGGCAGGGCGCGCAGCGTGACACCGGTGTTGCGCTGGACGTCCAGCACTTCGTAGAGCGTGAAGGGCACCTGGCGCCAGGCCTCGATGAGCTCGCGTTCGTCGGAACGTAGCCAGTGACCTCGGGCGGTGCTGAACTGCTCCACCAGGCCACCTCGGAACAGCGCGAGGTCCAGGCAGAGCATCGCATATCGCTCGACGTCCTCGGTGCGGTCGATCAGCGCCATGACGACGTCGACGCCCGGAGCCCGCTCGGCGTAGGTGCCCAGCAGGGCGTAGACGAGCTGGGCGCGGGTGGCCAGTGCAGGTGCCGCGTCGCGCCGGCAGCAGGCCTTGAACTTGCGGCCGGACCCGCACGGACAGGGGCTGTTGCGGGGCAGGTTGTCCGCGGTGAAGGTGAGGGCCTCGGTCAGCCCCGCGCGCAGCGAGCTGGGACGCTGGGCGCGCCGCAGGCATCGGTCAGCGGTGGGGTAGTCGCCGCGTGCGGCGGCGTACTGGGCTGCGTCGTGCAGGGCGGGTTCCAGACCGGGGCGCAGGGTCAGCGCCTCGTCGATCAGGTCGCAGGCCGCCCCGGAGTCCCCGGCGCCTTCGGTGGCACGGGCGGCGACCAGTGCCACGGCGGCCTTGGTCTCCCTGGTGCGAGCCCGCGAGCGCAGCGCCGAGAGCTGCGGTCCGACCGCACCTCCCCGTGCGGTGTGGCATTCGATCCGGCCGGACAGCGCGCCCAGCGCGTCATCCGTGGCCGCGGCCAGCGCGTCGAGCAGGAACTGGGTCTGCTCCTCGTCCGGTGTCCCGCCGGTGAGCATGCCTGCGACGGTCTCGACATCGGTCTCCAGGTCCGCCTCGGCAGTCATCGGTGCAGGGTAGCGCTCGGTCCGGGAGACGGTGTGGTGGGCGGGCGAGCAGCTCGCGGACCGCGTCGGGACCCTCCGCATCGAGCATCCTGGCTCCCACGAACCCGCCGTGCAGCGGTTCGTGACCCGAGCCGCCCCCGGCGACCGGCCCGTCCTTGCCCGGCACCGGGGCGGTGGCCCGATAGATGATCTTGTTGTGTTAGTCCACCCGCAGCTCCGGGTGGGCCGCTGCCATGCCGAGCAGCGCCTCCGAGATGACGTCGGCCGGATCATTGACGAGCTTCTTCACGACGTCGACCGTACCCAGGCCTGCGCCGCCATTCGGAGCCGATTCGCGGTTCGGACGAGCGGGCGGAGTTGGCCGCGGTTCGGTTATCGTCACGCTTCGCAGCACAGTCGAGGAAAGGGACGCCGTGAGCTCTGCTCCTGAATTCGCGCCTATCGCAACGGGCTACCAGGCAACCCTGTCGGCGGTCATCGAGCGCACGGTGGGCCCGCAAGCCGCCGAGATCGACCGCACCGGGGAGTATCCACGCGACAGTATCAAGGCCCTCGGCGAGCTCGGGCTGCTGGGCCTGCTCAGCGCTCCGGATGTCGGTGGTAACGGTGAGTCACTCGCGGCCGGCGCCCACGTGGTCGAGCAACTGGCGACCAGGTGCGGCTCGACGGCGATGGTCGTGTTGATGCACTACACCGCTGTCGCGATCATCGAGGCGCATGGGCCGAAGGATGTCCGCCGCGCGATCGCCCGCGGGGACCACGTGAGCAGCCTGGCCTTCTCCGAGGCCGGTTCGCGCAGCCACTTCTGGGCACCGGTGAGCACCGCGACCGCGGGCGAAGCAGACACCGTCACCCTCGACGCCCGCAAGAGCTGGGTGACCTCGGCCGGACAGGCCGACAGCTACGTCTGGTCGAGCCGGCCGCTGGCCGCCGACGGCCCCATGACGCTGTGGCTGGTACCCAGCAAAACCGCCGGGCTGAGCGTGGCAGGCAAGTTCGACGGGTTGGGCCTGCGGGGCAACGCCTCGAACCCGGTGGCCGCGACGGGGGCCGTGGTACCCGCGGACGCCCGGCTCGGGGACGACGGCGCCGGTCTGGACATCGCGCTGGCCACCGGGCTGCCCTACTTCCTGGTGCTCAACGCGGCGTTCTCGCTCGGTGTGATGGAGGCACTGATCGCCGAGGCCGCCGCGCACCTGGCCCGGACCCGGTTGGAGCACCTCGGTCAGACACTGGCCCAGCAGCCGGTCAGCCGGGCGGCATTCGCCCGGCTGCGTATCCGCACCGACGCCACCCGGGCCTTCCTGCAGGACACCCTGACCGCGCTGGCCACCGGGCGGGAGGACGCGACGTTGCGGGTGTTGCAGGTCAAGGCGGTCGCGGCGGAGGCGGCGTCCGAGGTGGCCGACGGTGTGCTGCGGCTGTGTGGCGGGGCCGCGTTCCGCAAGGAGCTCGGCGTGGAGCGGCGGTTCCGCGACTCGCTGGCCGCTCGCGTGATGGCGCCCACCACCGACGCGCTGCACGATTTCGTCGGCCGGGTCTGCCTCGGGCTGCCCCTGTTCGACCCGGCGGCCGATGCGGCAGGTGCGTGATGACGCTGATCATGGGAGGGGTCGCCTACGACCCCAAGGTGGTCACCATCTGGCGGGGCTTCCGGGACTGGCTGGTCAGCCGGGGACTGCCGTTCGACTTCGTGTTGTACTCCCACTACGAGCGGCAGGTCGAGGACCTGGTCGACGGGCGGATCCACGCCGCATGGAACTCTCCGCTGGCCTGGATCCGGGCGCAGCGGCTGGCGGCGGCCCGCGGGCGACGAGTGCGCTCGGCGGTGATGCGCGACACCGACATGGACCTCACCTCGGTGGTGGTGGTCCGCGCCGATTCGCCGTTCACCTCCGTCGCCGACCTCAAGGGCGAGACGGTGGCGGTCGGGGCGGTGGACTCGCCACAGGCCACCCTCATCCCGCTGGCACACCTGCGAGCCGCGGGCTCGGGGGACCTCACCGTGCGCCGGTTCGACGTGGGCGTCGGCCTGCACGGTGACCACATCGGGGGTGAACGGGAGGCGGCCCGCGCGCTGATGGCCGGCGAGGTCGCTGCGGCCTGCATGATCGACGCGAGCCACCTGCAGTTCGGCCGGGAGGGCACGCTGCCTGCCGGTGGGACCAGGGTGCTCGCCCAAACGGCCTGCTACGACCACTGCAACATGAGCGTGGTCGACACCGCACCCGACGATCTGGTAGCCCGGTTCGTCGAGTTGCTGCTGTCGATGTCCTACGCCGATCCCGATGTCCGGCCGTTGCTGGACCTGGAGGGCCTGACCGTCTGGCGGGCAGGCCGCGACACCGGGTATGTGGCCTTGGTGACCGCCGTCGACGAGACCGGTTTCTACGACGCAGAAGGTGAGGTCACCGCGGCGGAGTACTCGCCGTGACCGGCGCCTCCACGACCGATGCCGCCCGGCCGCTGCTCGACCTCGAGGACCTCGGGTTCGAGCAGGGCGCTCACCTGCTGCTGCGCCGCGAGTTGCGGGCGTTGCCGGTCGGTGGGCGGCTGCGGGTCACGGGCCGGGACCCGCAGCTGGGTGTGCATCTGACCGCCTGGTGCCGCCGGACGGGCCACCAGGTGGGTCCGGCTGCCGGCGGTACTGCGGGGGTCCGGGGGTTTCTGGTGGTGCGGGGGAGCTCTGAGCTGGACCGGTGGGCGGGCGCGCAACGCGCAGGCGGCCCTGCGGTCAGCGGAATCGTGGCGCGGCCTGCCCCCGACTGGGGGTTGGCCGCCCGCGGCGCCCTGATCGAGACCGGTGGTCCCGCGGTGCCCGTGTTCGACATCGCCGATCGTGACGTCGTGTGGGCCGATCTGGCTCCTCGGCTCTATGCCAGGGCGAGCGCCTGCCAGTGGGATCCGGCGACCGCGGTCGACTGGGACGCCTCGATCGACGTGCCTGCCGAGGTGGAGGCCGCAGTCGTCCAGGTGATGACCTACCTGGTGGAGAACGAGCAGGCCGCGCTGGTGATCCCGGCGCGGCTGCTGGCCCGGGTGCATCCGCATTTCCGGGAGGTTCAGCAGCTACTCGCGGTGCAGGCCGCCGACGAGGCTCGCCACGTCGAGGTGTTCACCCGCCGCGGGTTGCTGACCGGCGGCGAGCTGGGTACCTCGTCGGTGGGCGGCCGGGCGTCGCTGGCGACCCTGCTGACCGAACCCGACTTCTCGCTCGCCTCCTTCCTGCTCTCGGTGCTCGGTGAAGGCAGCTTCCTCAACCTGCTGACCTTCCTGGACCACTACGCGCCGGACCCGGTGACCAGGCAGGTGACCCGGTTGGCCCGGCAGGACGAGGCTAGGCATGTGGCGTTCGGGGTGGCGCACCTGGAGCATCAGTCCACGCTCGACCCGACGCTGCGCGGCCGGCTGCGCGCGGCCGTGGAGCGCCGCCACGATGTGTTGGTCGACACCGCCGGTCTCAACACCGATGTGTTCGACTCATTGATGATCCTGGCCGCCGGTTCGTGGACGCCGCCCGCGATCGCCCGTGGCTATCGGGCGGTGCAGGAACTCCAGCGGGCGATGGACGAGGGCCGCCAGCAGCGGCTGCTCCGGCTCGGTTTCCCCGCCGACGAAGCCGCCGAGCTATCCGCCCTGCACACGCGCAACTTCATGTAATCGTGGTGCGCAACAGCGTGCTGGCCCTGTCGCGCACCCCACATCACTCACGGGCGCCGCCGCATCAGCCCGCGGACCGCACGCAGCCCGCGGGCCGGCTCATGGGCTTGCGCCGCGGCGGTGAGTGCCGCGAACTCCTCGTCGCTGAGCACGATGTCGGCCGCCGCCACGTTGTGCTCCAGCTGCTCCAGCGAGGATGCGCCCGGAATGGCGACGACGTGCGGGTGGTGCACCACCCAGGCCAGCGCGATCTGCGACGGTGTGGCGTCGTGCGCGTCAGCCACGTCGCGCAGCACCCCGATCAGCGCGCCGATCCGCTCCAGGTTCTCCGGCAGGAACGCCGGGTTCAGCACGCGTATCCGATTGGCCGGGCGGTGCTCGACGGTGTAGCGCCCGGACAGCAGACCCTGCTCCAGCGGGCTGTAAGCGATCACCACCCGCCCGGTCTGCGCGGCGAAGGGCACCAACTGCTCGGCCGGCTCCCTGGTCACCAGGCTGAAGTGCACCTGATTGGACAGCACCCGGCTGCCCAGGGCGGTCTCGGCGGCCCGCCATCGGGCCAGCGGGTAGTTGCTCACTCCCACCTCGTCGATCAGCCCGATGTGCTGCAGCGCGCTCATCCCCCGCATGGTGGTGCCGTCCCGGACCAGCGGGTTGGGCTGATGCACCTGGTACAGATCGATCCGCTGCATGCCGAGCCGCCGGGCACTGGCCACCGCACGTTGCTGCACCACCGGCGCCACCGGCAGCACCGGGAAGATCTTGGTGGCGATCACAACGCGGTCCCGGTCGATGCCTGCCAGTGCCCTGCCCAGGATCCGCTCACTGCGTCCGAAGCCGTACATCTCGGCGGTGTCGAAGAGCGTGACACCGAGCTCGTGGGCCCGGCGTACCAGCCGCCGCGCCATTCCGGAGTCGTAGTCCTCGCCGTAGCCCCACTCCCAGGATCCGAACTGCCACGTGCCGAGGCCGATCACGGAGTAGGGAGCCCGGGTACCGAGATCGTCGAGGTAACGCATGACCCCTAGTCAACCGCTCGGTACGGGCGCAAGGCCAGTCACCTGGGCGATGCCGGCCACCTGAGTGCCGGACGCCGGTGCGCAGCGCGTTCGGGCCTTCGCCGTACGCTCGCAGCTCGTGACCGGAGCTCTGGACTGGCTGGACGATCGCGCGGCGGCGCGCCGGGCTGACGGGTTGCGACGTGCGCTGCGGCCGCGCTCGGCGGTCGAGCCGGTGATCGACCTCGCTTCCAACGACTACCTGGGCCTGGCCCGCGATCCCAGGGTCGTCGAGGCGGCGGTCGACGCGGCACGCACCTGGGGCGCGGGGTCCACCGGGTCCCGGCTGGTCACCGGCTCGACCGAGCTGCACGGTGAGTTGGAGACCGAGCTCGCGGCGTTCTGCGGGACCGCGGCGGCCCTGGTGTTCTCCTCCGGCTACACCGCCAACCTCGGTGCGGTGAGTGCGCTGTCCGGCCCGGGTTGCCTGGTCGTCTCGGACGCGGGCAACCACGCGTCGCTGGTCGACGCCTGCCGGTTGTCCCGAGCCCGGGTCGTGGTCACCCCGCATCTGGATGTCGCCGCGGTCGCCGCGGCGCTGGGTGCCCGTTCCGAGCCGCGGGCCCTGGTCGTGATCGACTCGGTGAGCAGTGTGGACGGAACCCTGGCGCCACTGGCGCAGCTGCACGCGGTGTGCCGGGCCCGGGGGGCGGTGCTGCTGGCCGACGAGGCGCACGGGCTGGGCGTGCGCGGGCCCGGCGGTCGCGGGCTGCTCGCCGAATGCGGCCTGGCCGGGGAACCCGATGTGGTGACCACGGTGACGCTGTCGAAGTCGCTGGGCAGCCAGGGTGGCGCTGTGCTGGGCTCGCGCGCCGTCGTCGACCATCTCGTCGACGCGGCGCGTAGTTTCATCTTCGATACCGGCCTGGCCCCAGCGGCGGTGGGCGGGGCACTCGGCGCGCTGCGGGTGCTGCGCGCCGAGCCCGCGCTACCGGGCCGGGTGCTCGCCGTCGCGGCTGCCGTCGCCGCCACCGCCGGCCTGGCGGTGCCCACGTCCGCGGTGGTATCGGTGGTTCTCGGCGAACCGCAACGGGCCGTTGATGCGGCCGCGGAGTGCCTGCGCCGAGGTGTGCGGGTGGGGTGCTTCCGGCCGCCGTCGGTGCCCGAGGGGACCAGCAGGCTGCGGCTCACCGCACACGCCACGCTGAGCGACGCGGACCTCGGCCAGGTGGCGCGGGTGCTCGGCGCAGTGCTCGCCGGAGCCCATAGGTGATCAGCGGGCCGTTGGTGGTGACCGGCACCGGCACCGGGGTGGGCAAGACGGTGGTCACCGCTGCCATCGCCACGCTCGCGATCGCCGCCGGCGTTCGGGTCGCCGTGCTCAAGCCTGCCCAGACCGGGGTCCGCCCCGGCGAGCCGGGCGACGTCGACGAGGTGCGCCGCCTGGCCTGCGGTGCGCTCACCTGCTGTGAGCTGGCTCGATTCCCCGATCCGCTGGCCCCGGCGACCGCCGCCCGCCGGGCCGGGATGTCACCCGTGACCCCGTCGCTCGTCGCGGCCGCCGCCCGGGCGCTCGCCGCCACCCATGACCTGGTTCTGGTGGAGGGCGCCGGTGGCCTGCTGGTCCGCCTCGACGTCGCCGGGGGCACCCTGGCCGAGGCTGCGGGACTGCTCGATGCCCCGGTTCTGGTGGTCGCCGCCGCCGGGCTGGGCACGCTCAACCACACCGCGCTCACCGTCGAGGCGTTGTGCACCCGGAGCATGCGCTGCGCCGGGGTGGTGATCGGGTCCTGGCCCGCTGAGCCCGACCTTGCTGCCCGGTGCAACCTGGCGGACCTTCCCGCCGTCACCGACGTACCGCTGCTCGGCGTGCTGCCCGAGGGCGCTGGGAGTCTCGTCCCAGAGGACTTCCTGGCGGCGGCTCGGCGTGGCCTGGCCACCGCGCTCGGCGGGGTGTGGGACGTGCGGCTCGCGGCATCAGCCCGGCACTGATATCCAGCCCGCGGGGCTACTCGCCGGGAGGCCGTGGCCACAGTGCGAGCAGGCGCCGGGCAGCGCGCAGCTGCAGGCCGACGTACACCGCGATCACCCCGAAGCCGCCGAAGAAGAGCGTGCCCAGCAGGTAACTGGGCCGCCAACCGGGTTGGGTGATGGCCACCAGGCTGGCGGCCGCCACCGCCAGGCACGTCACCCCGCCGATGAGCGTGAAGTATGGGCTGCCGCCGAACGGTACCCCCCGCAGGCGCCTCCGGCGCCGCCGTACGTCGTCCTGGGCCACGAGGCGCTCGGCGTCGCGCCAGGTCTGCAGATCCGGGGGCTGCGAACCTCGGTTACCGCGCTGCGCCACCGAACTCCTCCCTGGCCTGACGTTGTTGCTCGGCGTAGTCGTCAACGGCCGACGTTGTCCCCTTGGCGGTCTCCATGCCGATCTTGACCGGATAGTTGTCCGTCGCATCGTGCCACCGTTCGAGCCTGTCGTAGCCGCGCTGACCCAGCTCACCGAGTCGGTCGGGGCCACCTGAGGCGACCCAGCGGCCGGGGGTGGCAGCGAACCGGTCCACAGTCACCGCCCGGACGCGGGCGTATCGGGATGTGTGTGTGGCGAGCTCGCCCATCGCGCCACCGAGCCTGCCCAGTTTTCCCAGCAGCTCGCCGAGCGTGGCGAGCAGCTCGCTGATCTTCGCTGCGATCCGCCCGATCGTGATCCCGATCTTGCCGATGGCCCAGCCGAGGAACGCGCCGACCGATCCGCCGAGGGTGACGACCGACGATGCCGCCGCGATCAGCGCCTTGGAGATCAGATCGCCGATGCACTCGACGACGAGGTCGCGCACCAGTCCCCGGACGACGCCGACCAGCACGCCGCCGGTCGTGATCGCACCGGCAACCCCGGAG
This sequence comes from Pseudonocardiaceae bacterium, assembly GCA_050699955.1. Classification (GTDB taxonomy): domain Bacteria; phylum Actinomycetota; class Actinomycetes; order Mycobacteriales; family Pseudonocardiaceae. The sequence goes on from JBOHGD010000004.1 coordinate 151,678, forward strand.
GCGCCGGGCGCCATGGCGCCGATCTCGTCCGCCAGCTCGGCTGCCTTGCGCCGGTAGGCATCAGCGGCCTGGCCTTGCCAGCCCGTTGTGTCGCCGGCCGCCGAGGCACCCACGTCGTGACCGACGTCGCTCATCTCGGCGGCGATGTTGTGCCAGGTCTGGCTTACCGCCTCGATCGCCTGGGGGTTCCCGGCGAGCAGGTCCAGCGGCTCGCGCAACGGCTCGCAGTGCTCGATGAGCCATCCGACCCCCGCTTCGGTCAGCGCACTCAGCGGATCCACGATCGTGTCGAGCAGGTCGAGTGCCGCACCCGCACCCTGGACCGCGGCTGCGGCCGCATTGCCGTCGTCGATCCCTCGCCCGGCCTGCCACATGCTGTCGACGACCCCGGCGCCCTCGGTCGAGCTGCCCTCCGTCGGCGCCGCGACCAGCGGATTCGGTGCGTTCACGGGTTAGCGCACTCCCTCGAAGATCGTGCGGTTGACCGCGTCCGCTCGGTCGTACAGCTCAGCGGTGTCCCGGACCCCGCCCGCCATCTGACTGACGGCATCGCCGAGCCCGTCGAGGCAGCGCTTCGCCGTCATAACGTGGATGTCTGCGTCTATGGCGAAGAACTGGCAGAGGATGCCGAAGCTCTCCAGATCCGGGCCGGCGTCCTGCGCCGCCGATCTGGCCCTGCCGATCCGCTCCGCCTGCTGGTCCAGTGTGTTCGCGTGGGCCCGCAGATCAGCTGGGTACACCGTGAAACCGTCGTTCATCGCGTCACCTCAGGAAGGAGCCGGCGTCGCTGTCGCCGTCGTCATCGGGTTCGGGTCTGTCGCGTGGCCGGTCGTCGCGCTGTTCGTCGTCCAGCGGCGGGAGCTGACCGCGCAGGAAGGCCAGCGCCTCCCCGTCACCGCTCACCGGTTCGACGAGCTCGGCGACCCGGTGAGCCACCCGGTTCTGCGCCTCCCGCGCCGTCTGCAACGTCAGCTGCGCCAGTTCGGCTTCGGGTAGCTGGCGGATGCGGGGCGAGAAGGACAGGTCCTGTAGTGCGCCGCCGGCGCTCACCGTGACCGTCACGGCGCCATCGCGGCTGCTGGCGGTCTCGCGGGTGTCCTGTAACCGCTGCTGGAAGTCCTGCGAACGCCGCATCATGGCCTCGCCCTGTGCCTGATAGTCGCGCAGCCATTGCCGCGGGTCCATTGCCCCTCCTCGCGTCGTTTCGACCCTCGCGTCGTTTCGGCGGAGCGTAGCGACCCGGGTACTCGGGCGAATGCGGTTTGGTGAATCGACGCGGCGGCGGACGTCGCCGCGGCCCTGGCTGCCGCGGGTGAGGCAGACTGGCGGAGCAGCACCGCCGTCGAGAGGAGTAGACCTTGACCGCTTCGGTCGAGCAGGGGAGCCGGCAGCAGATCGACGTGCTGGCCGTGGCGCGCGAGCAGGTGCTGGAGCGTGGTGAGGGGTTATCGCGAGCGCAGGTGCGGGAAGTCCTGCGGCTGGGCGAGGACCGGTTGGAGGAGCTGCTGGCGTTGGCACACGACGTGCGGATGCGCTGGTGCGGCCCCGAGGTCGAGGTCGAGGGCATCGTCAGCGTCAAGACCGGGGGCTGCCCGGAGGACTGCCACTTCTGTTCGCAGTCCGGCCGGTTCAGCTCACCGGTGCGGTCGGTGTGGCTGGACATCCCCGGGCTGGTCGAGGCCGCCAGGCAGACCGCGGCCACCGGGGCCACCGAGTTCTGCATCGTCGCCGCGGTACGCGGACCGGATCAGCGGTTGCTGTCCCAGGTGCAGGCCGGGATCGAGGCCATCCATGCCGAACCGGAGACCGCGGAGATCAACATCGCCTGCTCGCTGGGCATGCTCACCCAGGCGCAGGTGGACGAGCTCGCCGCGATGGGCGTGCACCGCTACAACCACAACCTGGAGACCGCGCGCTCGTACTTCCCGAACGTGGTGACCACGCATACCTGGGAGGAGCGCTTCGAGACGTTGCGGATGGTGCGCGAGGCCGGGATGGAGGTCTGCTGCGGCGGCATCATCGGGATGGGGGAGTCGGTGGATCAGCGCGCCGAGTTCGCCGCGCAGCTCGCCGCGCTGGAGCCCGACGAGGTGCCGATGAACTTCCTCAACCCGCGGCCGGGGACCCCACTGGAGGATCAGACGGTGCTGGCGGGCGCCGAGGCGCTCAAGACAGTCGCGGCCTTCCGGCTGGCGTTGCCGCGCACGATCCTGCGCTTCGCGGGTGGCCGGGAGATCACCCTGGGCGACCTCGGTGCCCGGCAGGGCATGCTGGGTGGCATCAACGCGATCATCGTCGGCAACTACCTGACCACACTGGGGCGTCCAGCGGAGGGCGACATCCAGATGCTCGGAGAGCTGCAGATGCCGATCAAGGCACTGGGCGAGACATTGTGAACGGCGAGACATGGTGAACACGGCCTTCTGCGACGTCTGCGGTCACCCGGCGGGGGAGGGTGAGCACCTCACCTGCGCGCGGCGCCGTGATCTGGAGCCGCCGCGGTACTGCCCGCAGTGTGCGCGCAGGATGGTGGTGCAGGTGACACCGTCGGGATGGTCGGCCCGGTGCCGCACGCATGGCGCCCGGTCAGGGCCGGTAGACCGCAACCCGGAGTTGGTATGAGCGCGGCGCAGGTGAATGTCCAGCAGGCTCCCGAGCCGGGCCGGCCTGCGCCACCCCCGCCTCGCGTGGTGGTCCGCGCCGACCTGGTGCCCGCGGTGATCGCGTTCTGCCTGGTGGCTGTGCTGGGCCTGCCGCTGGGATGGCTGTGGTCCCGGCTCGCCCCACCGGAGATGGTCGGGGTGGCCGCCGGGCCCGCTGCCGGTCAGGTTGAGGTACTACCGTTGGTCGGGCAGAGCGAGCACCGCTTCGACGGGACGGCGACCTTCGTGTTGCTCGGTATGGCTGCGGGGGTGCTCACCGGGATGGCGCTGTGGCTGCTGCGGCGGCGGCGCGGCCCGGTGCTGCTGGTCGGCGCCGTGCTCGGCTCGCTGGTCGCTGCCTGGCTCGCTCTGCGCGTCGGCCCGATCCTGGCCGGGTGGCACTACCCCCCGGCGGTTGGCGGCAGACCCGGTCAGGTGTTCGCGCGGGCCCCGGTGCTGGAGTCGGCCTGGGTGGTCGTCGTGCAGCCGTTCGGCGTCGCGATCGCCTACAGCCTCGCGGTGGCCTGGAACGGCACCGAGGACCTGGATCGGGGCCCCGCACGGGTCAGTTGCGGGTGGTCTCCTCGGCGAACTGGCTCAGCGGCACCGGCACCGCACGCAGCTGCCGCAGGAACTCCGCCTCCCGGACCAGCAGGCCGCGCACCAGGCGCAGCCGATCAGCCGGGCAGCGCTCCTCGAGCAGGGCTTGACGATCCTCCAGGGTGAGCAGGCAGTCGGCGGCGAGCAAGTGCGGCAAGGCGGCGGGGGCGACGTCGGCTGCCGGTTCGTCCCAGTCACCGTGCTGCCACGCCGTCGCGCAGTAGCGTCGGTGGGCAGCTCGGGCGGCGCCGGCGAGCATCGGCAACAGGCGGTGCTGCTCGGCGGGCGGGTCGTCATCGGGTACCCACTCGATGCTGCCGACCAGGTAGGGCGCGGTGTGCTCGTCGACGTCGAGCAGCCGGAACCGTTTCCCGCCCCGGGTGATGATGTCGAAGCGACCGTCCGGCAGCCTGCGGGCCTCCCGCAGTATCGCGGTGCACCCGATGTCGTGCGTCTCCTGCTCGGTGCCCTCCTCGTAGCCTGGCCGCAGCGCGATCACACCGAAGCTGCGGCCGGGTACCGCACCGGTCACCAGATCGACGGTCAGCTGCCGGTAGCGCGGTTCGAAGACATGCAGCGGCAGCGACGCGCCCGGCAGCAGTACGGTGCTCAACGGAAAGAGCGGGAGTGTCTCGGCCACGACACAACGTTACGACGAGGCGGGTGAATCCGCTGTCCGGAGTGGTTCGCCTAGTCGTGCGGCTCGAGTGGCTGCGGCTCTGGCTGCCGCGTTTCGGGCTGCTGTGCTTCGGGATGCCGCACTTCGGGTGGCCGCAGCACGGCGAACGGATCGGTGACCCGGATGTCACGCTCGGCGAAACGGTAGAGCGCGGCGGGCCGTCCACCGGAGGGCCCTGGCGCGGCTGTGCCGCCGGTGGCCACCAGTACCCCGCGTCGGGACAGCACCCGTTGCAGGTTGGTCGCCGCCACCCGGTGCCCGAGTGCCGCGGAGTACAGCTCCCGTAGCGCGGACACGGTGAACTCCGGCGGGGCCAGCGCGAAGCCGAGATTGGTGTACGAGAGCTTGGCCCGCAGCCGGTTGCGTGCCCGGCGCACGATCTGGCCGTGGTCGAAGGCGGTCGCCGGTAGGCCTTGCAGCACACCGGCCACTGGGTGCCAGGCGGTGTCTCCGGGCACGGTGGGATCGGCCACGCACGGCACCAGCCCGAGGAACGCCGTGGCCAGGGTGCGCGCACCCGGAGTCCGATCCGGTGCGCTGAACACCTCCAGCTGCTCGACGTGCGCCACCTCGCGCACGTCCACCTTCTCGGCGAGCTGGCGCAGCACGGAGGCCTGCACGTCCTCGGCGGCACCGAGCCGGCCTCCCGGCAGCGCCCAGCGCCCAGCCGCAGGCTCGATGCCGCGTCGCCACAGCAACACCTGTAGCGCACCGGCGCGGACCTGCAGCACCGCGGCGAGCACTTCGTGCACCGCGAGGCCTGCGCTGTTATCATTCACGTTTTCGATTCTAAGGCGAAAACTTCGGCAGGGGCCAGCGCAGTGCCTCTTACACGAGAGCTGGCCGACGATGAGGAGGCGACATGGCCGCTACTGCTGTGCCGGAGCGGACCAACGCCGGCCAACCCGGGCCGGAAGCGAACCGGACCTGGCCGCAGGATGTGCGGGAGCTCGCCCAGCGGCGCGACGCGGTGCTGCTCGCACACAACTATCAGCTGCCCGAGATCCAGGATGTCGCCGATCACGTGGGCGACTCGCTGGCCCTGTCCCGCATCGCCGCGGGTTCTGCGGCGAGCACCATCGTGTTCTGCGGCGTGCACTTCATGGCCGAGACCGCGAAGATCCTGGCCCCGGACAAGACCGTGCTGATCCCGGACCGGCGAGCGGGCTGCTCGCTGGCCGACTCGATCGACGCCGAGCAGCTGCGGTCCTGGAAGAGCGAGCACCCGGGTGCGGTCGTGGTGTCCTATGTGAACACCACCGCCGAGGTGAAGGCCGAGACCGACATCTGCTGCACCTCGTCCAACGCCGTCGAGGTGGTCGACTCGATCCCCGCCGGGCGTGCGGTGCTGTTCCTGCCCGACCAGTTCCTCGGCGCGCACGTCCAGCGGGTCACCGGACGGAAGAACCTGTACATCTGGGCCGGGGAGTGCCACGTGCACGCCGGGATCAACGGTCCTGAGCTGGCCGCCAAGGTCGCCGCCGCGCCGGAGGCCGAGCTCTACATCCACCCGGAATGTGGCTGCGCGACCAGCGCTCTGTACCTGGCGGGGGAGGGCGCGGTACCCGCCGACCGGGTCCGCATCCTGTCCACCGGCGGGATGCTCGACGCGGCCAGACGGACCGGCGCTCGCGAGGTGCTGGTCGCCACCGAGATCGGCATGCTGCACCAGCTGCGCCGCGCCGCCCCCGGGGTCGACTTCCGCGCGGTGAACGACCGCGCCTCGTGCCGCTACATGAAGATGATCACTCCGGCTGCCCTGCTGCGCTCACTGCGCGAGGGCGTCGACGAGGTGAGCGTTCCCGCCGGCATCGCCGAGCGTGCCCGGGGCGCGGTGCAGCGCATGATCGCCATCGGGCGGCCGGGCGGTGCCGAATGACGGCCTGGGAGGTCACCGCCGATCTCGTGGTGGTGGGCACCGGGGTCGCCGGGCTGACCGCCGCGCTGCGCGGCGCCGAGCTCGGGTTGCGCGTGGTGGCGGTGACCAAGGCCGCGGTCGAGGACGGCAACACTCGGTGGGCGCAGGGCGGGGTGGCCGTGGTGCTGTCGAGCACCGGGGACAGCGTGGAGGCGCATGTGGCCGACACGCTGGCCGCCGGTGCGGGACTGTGCGACGAGGTCGCCACCCGCCGGATCCTGGCCGCCGGTCCGGCCGCGGTCGAGGCGTTGCGGGCCCGCGGCGCGGTCTTCGACAGTGCGGGTCACCGGGGCGAGGGCCACCTGCGGCGCGACGATCCGAAGCGGACCCGGGAGGGCGGGCACCGGGCGTTTCGGGTGATCCATGCCGGGGGTGACGCCACCGGGGCGGAGATCGAGCGGGCGCTGGCCTGCGCGGTCCGGGACGGGCGGTTGCCGCTGTTGGAGCGACAGTCGGCCACCGACGTGCTGTGCGACGACACCGGCCGGGTGGCCGGTGTGGCGCTGCTCGGTGCCGACGGCCGTAGTGTGCTGCGAGCCCGAGCGGTGCTGCTGGCCACCGGCGGGCTCGGTCAGCTCTATGCCGTGAGCACCAACCCCGAGGTGTCCACCGGTGACGGGCTGGCGCTGGCACTGCGGGCCGGAGCGGTCGCCGCCGACCTGGAGTTCTTGCAGTTCCACCCGACGGCGCTGTACGCCGGTCCGGCCGCGCGGGGCACGCGGCCGCTGGTCACCGAGGCGATCCGCGGTGAGGGTGCCGTGCTGGTGGACATCACCGGCCGGGCGCTGATGGCCGGGGTGCACCCCCTCGGTGATCTCGCTCCTCGGGATGTGGTGGCCGCCTCGATCACCCGCCGGATGGCCGCGACGGATGCCGACCACGTGTTACTCGACGCCACCCACCTCGGTAGCGCGGGGTTCCGCCGGCGGTTCCCGACGGTGTACGGCGCCTGCGCGGCGGCGGGGCTGGATCCGGGCCGCGAGCCGATCCCGGTGGCCCCGGCGGCGCATTACCAGTGCGGCGGGGTGGTCACCGACCGTGGCGGCCGCACCACGGTGCCCGGGCTCTACGCGGCGGGCGAGGTGGCCCGCACCGGCCTGCACGGGGCCAACCGGCTGGCCTCCAACAGCCTGCTGGAGGGCCTGGTGATGGGGGCGCGAGCCGCGGAGGCGGTGGCCGCCGACCTCGCGGTGCCGCTGCCGTCCGGCCCGGTGCTGCTGGGCACCGCACTGCCCGCCTGGGAGGTGCGGCCGGTGGCCGATCGCGACGCGCTGCAACGGGCGATGAGCGCGCACGCCGGTATCGGGCGCGACGGCACCGGGCTGGCCGCCGCGGCCGCGATAGCGGGAGCCGCCACCGGACGAGCGCTGCGTACCCCGGCCGACGCCGAGAATGCCGGGCTGACGCTGGCCGCGGCCGCCGTGCTCGCCGCGGCGACGGCCCGTACCGAGTCCCGCGGCTGCCACCTGCGCACCGATCATCCCCGCACCGCACCGGAGTGGCGGCGCAGCATCACCGTGACGCTCGACGAGACGGGTGCCCCGGTGCCTGCCGAGCCGATGCGGGTCGGAGGTGCCGCATGAGCACGTCGGCGGCGGTGCTGGGCGCTGCGGGCCTCGACCTCGGCGAGGTTGCGCGGGTCATCGCCGTCGCGCTGGAGGAGGACCTGCGCTACGGCCCGGACGCCACCACGGCGGCCTGCGTCCCCGCCGGGGCCGTCACGACGGCCACCGTGTCGCCGCGCAGTCCCGGCACGCTGGCCGGGCTGCCGGTGTTCCTCAGCGTGCTGGACGCGGTGCTCGGAGCAGAGGGCTACGAGGTCCTGGCCCGGCGCCACGACGCCGAGCGGCTCGCCGAGGGGGAGGTAGCGCTCGCCGTGCGCGCCCCGGTGGCCGGGCTGCTCACCGCCGAGCGCACCGCGCTCAACCTGCTCTGCCAGCTGTCCGGGGTGGCCACCGCCACCGCCGCGTGGGTGGACACGGTGGCCGGTACCGGTGCGCTGATCCGGGACTCCCGCAAGACGGTGCCCGGGCTGCGGACCCTGCAGAAGTACGCGGTGCGCTGCGGCGGCGGCGTCAACCACCGGATGGGGCTCGGGGACGCCGTGCTGATCAAGGACAACCACGTGGCCGCCGCCGGATCGGTGACCGCGGCCGTCGCCGCGGTCCGGACCCATGCCCCGCAGCTGCCGTGCGAGGTGGAGGTGGGCACCGTCGAGGAGCTGGACGAGGCACTGGCCGCCGGGGTGTCGCTGGTGCTGCTGGACAACATGACCGTGGCGCAGTGCGCTGAGGCGGTCCGCCGGGCCGCGGGCTCGGGCACCGATCTGGAGGCCTCCGGCGGCCTGACCCTCGACGTCGCCCGGGACTACGCGCGGACCGGGGTGCGCTACCTCGCGGTGGGCGGGCTCACCCACTCCGCCCCGGCCCTGGACCTCGGGCTGGACCTGGCAACCTAGCCGTGGGCATTATCCAACAGCGCCGCGATCGCCCGGTGGGGCCATTCGCCCATCCTCTCCTGAGACATCGCGGGTGAGGCTCAGGATCGGGCGGCGCAGGGGATGCAGGCCGCGTCGGTGAGCAGCAGGTCCACGGCGGCGTCGTTGCGCTCGGTCTGAGTCTTGATCTCGGTGTCCGGCGGGTAGAAGCCGCCCTGCAGGTCACTGGTGGGATACATCTCGAAGGTGAAGGACCAGATGTGGTGCTGGGCCCACAGCCAGTCGCCGATCGACCCGTCGGTGATGTAGAGGCCGCTGGACTGCTCCGGGACATAGCCGTTGGTGGCGGCCATCTGCTTGCCCAGCGTGCTGAACGTGGCGGCGTCGGCGGGGGTCAGGCCCGGTCCGGTGGTGTTAGTGGTGTAGCCGTAGGGCCAGAGCACCAGCTCGGAGTACGAATGGAAGTCGATGTTCGCGGTGATCTGCTGCTTGCCGCCGATCACCCGGCTGTTCACCCAGTCCCGCAGTTGCGCGGTCTCCGGAGCGGAGAACGGTGCCGGGCCACGGTAGGTCTCGTCGGCGGGGTTGTCGCTGGATCCGCCGCAGCAGCCCCACTGGGTGCCCCAGTTACGGTTGAGGTCGGTACCGATCTCGCTGCTTCCCGGCGTCGGCTGCCGGTTCTTGCGCCAGGACGCGAACGCACCGCTGGCGATGTCGTACTCGGCGCCGTCCGGGTTGACCATCGGCATCACCCAGATCTCCCGGGTGCGCACCAGCTTGGTGATCGCCGGATCGGTGCCGTAGCCATCGGCCAGCCGCTGCACGATATGCAGACACATCTCGACCGTGAGGTGCTCGCGGGCGTGCTGCTCGCAGGTGAACAGCACTTCCGGTTCGTTCTTGTCGGTGTGCACCGCGTCGCTGATCTTCACCAGGGGTAGCGCACGGCCCTCGTAGGACCGGCCGAAGCTGGACACGGCGACGATGTCGGGGTGCTGGTCGGCGATGGTGTGCAGCGCGGCGTTGAGCTCGTCGTAGGTGTGGTAACCGGTGTAGCCGGCCGGGAAGTCGTGCGCCACCGGCAGCGTCGGTAGCGGGCTGATCGGCAGTGGCACGTCCGGCAGTGGCACGCCCGGCAGGGGGAGCAGGTCGAACCCGGTGGACCGCAACCGGTCCGCCTGCTCGGGCGTGGCGCGGACCTCCAGGTAGTCGAGTCCGCCGCTGAGCACGTCCACGCCCTGGCGCGCCACCGCGGTGCGCGCGGCGGAGGTGTGCACCCCCTGCACCCGGTAGACCGAGTCCGGACCGGGCGGCGGTGGCGCGGCCGCGCTCGCGGTGAGCGGAATGACCAGGGCGAGCATCGCCAGCGCGACGATCACGGCAACACGGCGGGCGGACATTCGCGGCTCCCCCTCTTGCAGACACGGGCTGCGACATCCTGACTGCGCAGCGTGGCCTTGGCAAGGGATCTTCCGCAGCCGGCCGTTGCACCCCGCGGCCGGCTCCGGCCTTAGGCTGGACGGCATGTTGCGCCGCACTGATCTGCGAGGGGACCTGCCTGGACCGGCGACGCTGCGTGGCCTCGTGCCGCGTGCCGATGTGGACGTGGACGCCGTGGCCCATCAGGTGGCGCCGGTGATCGACGCGGTCCGGGAGCGCGGGGTCGCGGCCGCGCTGGAGCTCACCGAGCGCTTCGACGGGGTGCGCCCGGCCCGCATCCGGGTGCCCGCCGCCGACCTGCGGTCCGCGCTGGGGGCGCTGGACCCCGCGGTACGCGCCGCGCTGGAGGAGGCCATCGTGCGGGCCCGGCGGGTGCACGCCGACCAGCGCCGCGCTGAGACCAGCACCCAGGTGGTGCCCGGCGGAGTGGTGACCGAGCGGTGGGTGCCGGTGGCCCGGGTCGGGCTCTACGCGCCGGGCGGGCTCGCGGTGTACCCGTCCAGCGTGGTGATGAACGTGGTACCCGCTCAAGCGGCCGGGGTGGAGTCGCTGGTGGTGTGCTCGCCGCCGCAGGCCGCGCACGGCGGGCTGCCGCATCCCACCGTGCTGGCCGCCGCGGCGCTGCTGCAGGTCGACGAGGTGTGGGCGATCGGCGGCGCGCAGGCCGTCGCGCTGCTCGCCTACGGCGGTACCGACACCGACGGCACCCCGCTGGATCCGGTGGACATGGTCACCGGCCCGGGCAACGTCTACCTGACCGCCGCCAAGCGAGCGTTGCGCGGCGTGATCGGCATCGACTCCGAGGCCGGTCCCACCGAGATCGCCATCCTGGCCGACGGCGGTGCCGACCCGGTGCACGTCGCCGCGGACCTGGTGTCCCAGGCCGAGCACGACACCCTGGCCGCGAGCGTGCTGGTCACCGACTCGACCGAGCTGGCCGACGCGGTGGACGCCGAACTGGCCCGCCAGGTCGCCGCCACGAGGCACACCGAGCGAATCAGCACCGCGCTGAGCGGCCCGCAGTCCGGCTGCATCCTGGTCTCCGATGTGGACGCGGGCCTGGCCGTGGTGGACGCCTATGCCGCCGAGCACCTGGAGATCCAGACCGCCGACGCCGCCACGGTGGCCCGCCGGGTGCGCAACGCCGGGGCGATCTTCGTCGGCCCCTACGCACCGGTCTCGCTGGGCGACTACTGCGCGGGCTCCAACCACGTGCTGCCCACCGGAGGGTGCGCCCGGCACTCCTCGGGGTTGTCCGTGCAGACCTTCCTGCGCGGCATCCACCTCATCGAGTACGACGAGGACGCGCTGGTCAAGGTCGCCGATCACGTCCTGGCGCTGTCCGAGGCGGAGGATCTGCCCGCGCACGGTCAGGCCGTCACCGCGCGGTTCCGGGGGAGGGCCCAGCTCAGGGAGGCCGGACGGTTCAGCGAGGCCGGACAGTCCAGGGAGGCTGGGCGGTGACGGTGGCGCAGGACGTGGTCGGCGCTCACGTGACGCTGGCCGACCTGCCGTTGCGTGCGGACCTGCGTGGCGCCACCCCGTACGGCGCACCGCAACTGGACGTGCCGGTCCGGCTGAACACCAACGAGAACCCCTATCCGCCACCGCCCGCCCTGGTCGCCGACGTCGCGGCCGCGGCCGGCCAGGCAGCCCGTGAGCTGCACCGCTATCCCGACCGGGACGCCGTCGCGCTGCGCACCGACCTGGCCGATTACCTCGCCGGGCGCACCGGGGTACCGCTGACCGTGGCGAACCTGTGGGTTGCCAACGGGTCCAACGAGATCATCCAGCAGTTGCTGCAGGCCTTCGGCGGACCGGGCCGGCGCGCGCTCGGTTTCACCCCCTCCTATTCGATGCACCCGATCATCTCGGCGGGTACCCGCACCGAATGGGTCCCCTCGCCCCGGCGGGAGGACTTCTCGCTGGATCCCGGCGGCGCGGTGGCGGCCATCGAGCGCCACCAGCCCGACGTACTGTTCGTCACCAGCCCGAACAACCCCACCGGCCAGGCGATCCCGCCCGAGGACCTTCGTTCCGTCGTGCAGGCCGCACCGGGCATCGTGGTGGTGGACGAGGCCTACGGCGAGTTCTGCCTGCGGCCCAGTGCGGTCGGGCTGATCGAGGAGTTCCCGGATCGGCTGGTGATCTGCCGGACGATGAGCAAGGCGTTCGCGTTCGCGGGCGGCCGGCTGGGCTACCTCGCCGCCGCACCCGCTGTGGTGGACGCGCTGCTGCTGGTTCGGCTGCCCTATCACCTCTCGGCGCTCACCCAGGCGGCCGCCCGCGCGGCGTTACGGCATGGCTCGGCGACTCTGGAGTCGGTGGCGATGCTGGTGGCCGAGCGGGAGCGGGTGGTCGCGGCGTTGCACGGGCTCGGCGCGGCCCCGGTGCCTTCGGATGCCAACTTCGTGTTGTTCGGGCATTTCGCCGACGCGGCGGCGGCGTGGCGGCGCTACCTGGACCATGGTGTGCTGATCCGCGATGTGGGGATCGACGCGCACCTGCGGGTGACCGTGGGTACTCCCGCGGAGAACGACGCGTTTCTGGCCGCGAGCGCGGCCGTGTTCGCCGAGACCCGCTCGACGGGTCGAGCCGCCGGCATCGAGGAGGCACGGTGAGCCGTACTGCCCGGATCGAGCGGGTCACCAAGGAGTCGTCGGTGCTCGTCGAGCTCGACCTCGACGGCACGGGTACCACCGACGTCGGCACCGGTGTGGCGTTCTACGACCACATGCTCACCTCGCTGGGCAAGCACGCCGCGTTCGACCTGGTGGTGCGCGCCACCGGTGACGTCGGCATCGACGCGCACCACACCGTCGAGGATGTCGCGATCGTGCTCGGGCAGGCGCTGCGCGAGGCGCTGGGGGACAAGTCCGGGATCCGCCGGTTCGGGGACGCCTGGGTGCCGATGGACGAGGCCCTCGCGCACGCCGCGGTGGACGTCTCCGGGCGCCCGTACTGCGTGCACACCGGCGAGCCCGAGGTACTGGCCGGCTTCGTGGTGGGCGGCAACTACCCGACCGTGCTCAACCGGCACGTCTTCGAGACGCTGGCCTTCAACGCGCAGCTAGCCGTGCACCTGCGGGTGCTGCACGGCCGCGACCCACATCACGTCACCGAGGCGCAGTACAAGGCGCTGGCCCGGGCGCTGCGCGCGGCGGTCGAGCCCGACCCCCGGGCCGGTGGGGTGCCCTCCACCAAGGGTGTGCTGTGAGCGGCTCCTGGGTCGGGGTGGTTCTGCTGGCGTTGGCCGGGTTCCTGCTCGGCGGGGTGGTGTCCGCCTGGCGCACCTCGCGGCCGATGGTCGTCATCCTGGGGGTCTTCGCCGTGCTGGCCGCGGCAGGCGGCGTCGCCTGGCTGCTGTAGCCGGACTGCCGTCGCAGCCGGACTGCCGTGCCGCCGCGCGTTGCGCGCCTGGGCAGCGGCCGCTTCACCTCGCATCGATGAGTGCAGGGAGCGTCTCATGCGAGCAGCGCGGGCGGGCGAGATCTCGGCGAACGTCACGTACTCCAGCGACGGGGGTGCCTGTCCCGAGCGCAGCACGTCGAGTATCCCGGCGACTTCGGAGTCGAACGACTCGTCCTCGTCCAGTCCGAAGCCCGCACCGTGCAACGTCATGGTGATCTCACGGGCGTGCGCCAGTCCGGCGGCTACAGCGACCGCACGCATGCCGAACTCCCGGATCCCCCGATAACCGAACTCGTACAAGTCCGGCACACCAAGGAAGACCAGGTTGCCGACCGCCAGTCCGCTCGGCGCCCTTATCGTCAGGTGGGCGCCGGGTGCGGGTAGTTCAGCCTTGTCGACGCCGGCAGCGGCGATTACCTGCTGATCGGCACCGTGGGTCGCTTGCGCGAACTTCAGGACAAGCACGTCCGTGGCATAACTTCGAACATCCGCCTCGACCACGCGAAACCGACGCCGTAGACGTTGGGCACCGCTGCAGTCTAGTACCGCAAACGGTTCGCAGCTGAACGGGTAGCCTCGCTGCGGCTCTGTGTTCGGGCTCGACGCTGTGTGCGCAGGGACCGCCCGCGCGGGCCCGGTACCCGTCGCTGCCTGAATTTCTGGACTCGGTCGTCGCCGTTATTGTCGGAGTGGGTCGTGTAGGGGTGTTCTGGTGGGGTCGATTGTTTGTGGTGGGGTGATTTCGGGGTGGCCGCGTGGGTCGAGTCGGATGTGCCAGCCTTGGCGGTGCACGATCACATGATGGT
>JBOHGD010000005.1:0-137221 GCA_050699955.1 Pseudonocardiaceae bacterium
CGTTTAACGACACTATTTGTCGTTAAACGCGCACACACGACGATCACAGCAGGGCCACGCCGCTCAGTAAGGCGATCTCTATGACTGAGCGTGTCGTCACGATTCTCGTCCGTAACAAAATCTGAAACGATCACCTCAGTGGATCATTGACATTCGGGTGAACTACCCGCCAGGATTGTCACCCGCGTGGCATCCGGGGCGGTGCAGACCTCACCCGAACGATATGCACACCCTGAAGGGATTCATGTGAGCAAGGAACCGGGCTGGATCGCACCGCAGTCACCGCCGCCGCCACCACCATCACCCCAGCCACCACCATCACCCCAGCCACCACCATCACCCCAGCCACCACCATCACCCCAGCCACCGCAACCACCACCGCAACCACCACCGCAACCACCACCGCAACCACCACCGCATCTGGGTCCGCGGAGCTCGCCGTAAGGTCACGGTCCGGAGCGGCAGAACAGACCGGCACGCTGGTCCGAAAAATGCCTCGACATAATCATCGACGCCTGATGTCCGCACCGGCATGATCCCATTCGGGGGAGCCGTAGCCGGCCATCCGAGGAATCTGACCGCCAAAGGTGGCGGATCAGATAGTACGCGTCTGCCGATCGAACACTCCGACGAACACGGTGCGAGCGAGATAGGCGAACAATCGCTCAAGGAGTATCGCAGCCGCGCTGGCCACAACAGTCGCGAGGAAGTCGGTCATCTGTCAATCCTTCACAGCTATTCCCTGCAGCCATTCCCTGGATAGTGGACGCTACGCGGCTACCCCGACGCGACGGCAAGCATTCGACAACGGCAGGGTTACCGGCCAGTGAAGGCAGGCTGACCCGCTCCGGCCGAGGAGAGGCGGGACTGGGCCAGCAGACCACAGGCCGTGGCCAGCGCGGCGGCGCTCAGCGCGATCGCCCAGCTGCGCGGCCCGAGCGGCCGGCAGCCGAAGAGCCGGCTCAGCCCGGGTATCTGGACGACGACGGCGAGGGCGATCAACGAGACGGCTCCCGCGCCCAGCACCAGCGGCGTACGCCCGCGTACCGCCATGGTCTGACCGAGCTGAGTCGCCACCAGCGCGACCAGCGCGACCGTGCTCACCTGCCCTCGGCCTGCGAGTATCCGCCCGGCCAGCCACGCCAGTCCGGCGCCCCCAGCGGTGATGGTCGCCCGCAGGTACACCTGGCGGGTCAGCGCCGAGCCCAAGGACGTGTCCGGGCCCTCGGCGAGCAGTGCCTCGGCGCTGCGCCCCGGCGGCGGACGGACCGCGATCGCCATTGCGGGCAGTGCGTCGGTGAGCAGGTTGACCAGCAGCAGCTGCCGCGCGTTGAGCGCGTCGTTCGCGCCGAGCAGACCGGTCCCCACGGTGAAAATGATCTCGCCGAGGTTGCCGCCCACGAGCAGGGCCACCGCCTCGCGAACCGACGCCCACATCGCCCGGCCCTCGACGACCGCGTCGGTGATGGTCTCGATCGCGTTGTCCGTGATCACCAGGTCGGCGGCCTCCCTGCTGGCTGGGGTGGCACCGCTGCCCAGCGCGATCCCGACATCGGCGAGCCGGATGGCGGGTGCGTCGTTCGCGCCGTCACCGGTGACCGCCACCACGCGGCCGGACTGTTGCAGCACGCGCACGATCCGGGCCTTCTGCTCAGGGGATACCCGCGCGAACACGGCGGCCTGCGGCAGCACCTCGGTCAGTTCCTCGTCGCCGAGCGCATCGAGCTGTGGCCCGGTGAGGACGCTGGAACCGCCCAGCACGTCGAGCTCGGCTGCGATCGCCTCGGCGGTACTGGGGTGATCACCGGTGACCATGACGACGATGACGCCGGCGCCTTGTAACTGGCGTACGGCCTGGGCCGCGGTAGGCCGGATGGGATCGGCCAACGCCACCAGTCCCAGCAGGCACAGCTGCCCGACCCGCTCGTCGTCCAGGTCCCGGCGGTCCGACGCCTCGCGCTCGGCCACCGCGAGCAGCCGATAGCCCTTGCGAGCCAGCCGATCGGCCTCGTCGTCGACCACCCGGCGGGCCGCGGCGTCGAAGACGCACTCACCGTCGGCACGCGCCCATCGGGTGCAGCGCTCCAGGACCACCTCCGGGGCCCCTTTGACGGACAGCCGTTGGCCGACCCGGCACTGCCCGAGCACGGCGTGGTAGCCCCGGGAGGGCTCGAAGTGCAGCTCGTCGACCCGGGACCACCCCGATGCCCCCTCTTCGGGGAGCACCGCGATCTCGGCGGCGCCATCCACCACCGCCTGATCGGTGGGATGCGGCAGCGAACCCTGACCGTTTCCGCCCGGGGTGGCACGCAGCGCCGCGGCGACGATCGTGCGGAACCGCGGGTCGAGCTCGGTCAGCAGCCCGTCGGTCTGCCCGTCCGACACGCGACGTAAGGCACTGCGCCCCTGGGTGAGGGTCCCGGTCTTGTCGAAACACAGCGTGTCCACCCGGCCCAGCGCCTCGATGGTGGCGGAGTTGCGCACCAGCGCACCGCGCGAGGACAGCCGCCGGGCCGCCGCCAGCTCGGCGGCCGTGGCCACGAACGGCAGACCCTCGGGAACCGCGGCGACAGCGAGACTGACCGCCCGCCCGAGCGCCTGCCCGGCTGACTGACCGCGCAGCAGGTCGGCCCCCAGCAGGGCCACCCCGGCGGCGAGCGAGAGTTGCAGGGTGGTCTTCGTCAGGGACGTCAACCTGCGTTGCACGCCGGTCGCGGGGGCCTTCGGCCCGCTGGTCCGCGCGGTGCGGCCGATCTCGGTATCGGCGCCCGCCGCGGTCACCACGGCGACCGCGGACCCGGCTGCGATCACCGTGCCCTGATAAACCATGCAGCGGCGATCGGCGACCGGGAGCTGCGGGGTGGCCTCGACGGTCTTGCTGACCAACTGGGACTCACCGGTCAGCGTCGACTCGTCCACCTCAAGGCTTTCGGCCACCAGCAGCCGGCCATCGGCGGGTACGGCATCACCCGCGGCGAGCTCGACGACGTCGCCGGTGACCAGGCAGGCCGGGTCAGCGGAGATCACCAGCTCACCACGACGGACCAGCACCGGCACCACGTGGTGCTTGCCCAGCGTGCGCACCGCACGCTGGGCACCGACCTGTTGCAGGCCGCCGAGCAGCGCACTGATGCCGAGTGCCCCGCCGATCATCACCGCGTCGAGGACCGCGCCGATACCGGCCGACACCCCCGCCCCGGCGGCGAGCGCGGGGGTGATCGGGTTGGCCAGTTCCTCGAGCACCGCCCGGCCGAGACCGGACTCGTCCTCGCCCTGCTCGGCGGGATGTATGCCATTGCGTCGCTGCGCTTCCATCGGATCGAGCCCGAGCACCGAGCTGCCCAGTCCGTCGAGCACCGCGGCGATCGGCATGGTGTGCCAGGGCACCCGGTCCATCGGCACCGGGGCAGGCAGGCGCTGGGCCCTGGCGGCGTACCAGCCGGCCGTGGCCAGCGAGAACAGCGCCATACCGTGCACCGGCATCGCGACCCGGGCGGCGGCTCCCACGGCAGGCCCGATACCCGCCAGCAGGCCACCGAGCGCCGAACCACCGAGGGCGAGCTGCGCACTGCGCACGCTGACCGTGCGGGCCAGCGGCACGGACTGCAGCACGGCGCAGGCGCCTGCCAGATCCGGCCCGCTGAGCAGATCGGCCTCCCACGGCACGATCGGGGTGCGCCCAGCGATTCCGATCCCGACATCCGCCACGGCCAGCGCGGCGCGGTCCTGTGCCGAGACCAGCACCACCCCGTGACCATCCTGTTGCAGCTGCTGGATCGAGTGGCCCAGTTCCGACCCGCCCGGGACCACCTGCGCCACGTCCAGCCGCTCGCCGAGCCCGCGCACCGAATCCGGGTGCGCTCCAGCCAGCGCCACCGTCCCCACCTGCCGGGCCGCCGCGACCAACGCCTCAGCGAGCGGGTCCAGCTCAGGCACGACCGCGAGTACCTGGTCGACCATGCGACGTGGCGTCACCAGCGCGCTCCGGTCGATGATCACGCAGGTCATCCGGTCCATCCGGAGCAGCACGTCCGGGTCGAACGCGAGGACCCCGCGCCTGGCCAGACTCACGCCGAGCTGCGCCGCGAACGCCCGGCGGCCCAGCCGAGCCGCCCGGGTCACGCCTGCGCTCAGCACTCCGAGCGCCCGCTCCGGGGCGCGAACCAGCACCCGCAGCACCGCGGCCGACCCCAGGGCTACCGGCCCCACCAGGTTCGCGGTCCGCTCGATCGGGCCGTCCGGTAGCGCCACGACCCGCGCGGGCGGCGGCGCAACCGGATCCGACCGGTGCCCGCCTGGGCGTGTGGACAGCGTCTCGTCCCATTCCTGCCAGGCCCGGTATCGGGCCCGTGCCGCGCGCAGCGCCAGCCAGTGGTCGGCCGCGTCGATGAGCAGATTGACCGGTTGCTGGGCGAGCGCGTGCCCGCCTGTGCCGGTCACCTCGAGCAGCAGGTCTGTCACACCGCGACCCAGCCGGGACTCGACCAGCCCCCGGAGCACGGGGGTGTGGTCGACCAGCGTGGCCAGGTTGGGCAGCAGCGCGGGCATCGCCCGCACCGACAGCAGCCGGGCGCCCACCGCGTATCCCGCGCCGACCAGGGCGGCACTCATCCGTACCCCGGGCCGGACCCGTTGCCACAGGTCCCCCGGGTGCTGTGCGCTGCCCGGCGAGGTCGCTTGACCGGCAAGACCCTGTTCGGCCTCGGCCTCGACGACCGCCCGCACCACGTCGGCACCCGGCAGCACCGCGGGGTCGTGCCACACGGTGACCCGGCTCAGGCAGCTGTTGACCTCCGCGCGCTGCACCCCGGACAGTGCGACCAGAGCGCTCTCCACAGCGCGTGCCCCGTCGTGGGTGCCGGGCCGGTGCAGACCACGTATCTCGATGTGCAACCGGTCCTGTGCGCCGCAGACCCGGCGCAGTGCGACGGCGCCCTGCTCCGACGACGTCCGGCCCGACAGCATCGCGGCCGCCCGCGAGATCAGGACAGCGAGCGGCATCCGAACTCCCCCGATGAGCCACGCCCGGTTCCGTCGAACTCCGGACCCACAGTGGTGGTATCTATCCTGCAGGCTTGGACTCGCCGCCTTGTGCGCCCTGATGCTGGGCGATCGCAGTGCCGACGCCGATCGCGAGCACCACCGGCCACTCGATGAGCTGCAGGGCGCCGAGCACCCCGAGGCCTGCGTAGTACGCCGCCTGTTCCGGTGACGGCAGTCGCGACCAGACCGCCGAGACGGCGCCGCTCAGGTCGCTGCGAGTCGGGGCACGCACCGGCACCGAAGGAAGGTGGATGTCGGGGGCGCGGAACTCAGCGGTGACGAACGGCAGGTGGACGGTGGCGGTGCGCCGGTGGTGGGCCTGCGGCCGGTCGGCGTCGGCGGTGTCGTTGTCTGAGGTCGCCGCGCCGCGTTGCGCTACCTTCGTCGAGGCCATTGCCGCGGTCATCTCCCTGCGCGTCGCGTTCCGTTCGCCAACACCGATCCTGGGCGTCGGGCACTCTCGGTCGCTAGGGCCCAAAGTCCTGTGGTTTCCCGCTCACGCCGCGACAGGGGTTCCGGCGGTGTGCGCCTCGCGATCTCGCGACGGTGTCGCCGACCATCTCACCACGATTGCACTACCCAGCACACACATCTGCTACCGACAGTGATGGGCGCGCACGCGGCCCACCTGATCGCGTTCTCTGTGTAACGAAATGGGCCGTTTCCCAGGTATCACGTGGTGAGTCCCTCGAATACTCGGGACAACCACGAAGGAAGGGCGCAGATGGAGCTCCTGCCCACCATCGAAGGGGGACCTCCCCCACCCCGCCCGATCCGGCTGCGCGACCGCTGGCGGGTGGTCTGGCATGGCCGTCGCGACGCCGGGCGCCTGCCCGTCGGCTCTGACCTGCCGCCACCTTACCTGGAGACGCTGCGGGCCGAGGCGGAAGCCGGGCAGCGCACCGTCAGCGGATGGCTGCACAACCAGATCGTCGTCATCGACCGCGAAGCGGTGGAAGTGCTCACCTGGCTCGAACAGGACCGCCGGGACCCGGTGAGCAGGCCGACGCCGGTCGCGCCGTGTTCCGCCTCCGGCGGCGCCGACCCAATCACCGGCGCCGACCCAGCCCCCGGCGGTGCCGACCCGGCACCGGCATTCCGGATTCCCGACTGGGTGCTCGAAGCCCGCCGGGCCGCTGCCGCGCAGCGGGAGTTCGCCCGACGAATCGCCGAGCGCAACTTCGCTGAGCGGCGACTCGGTCAACTCGGCGCCAGCCGCCACCACCTGCTCGAAGCCGCCAGGGCGGCCGCCGGGGCCCACATCTCCCGATATGAGCAGTTGGTCGGGCTCTACTGTGCCGCGCTGCTACGGCGGCAGCCGGACAGAGACCTGGCCGCAGTGGGTTACCGGCCACGAGCGGTCACGCCCGAGCCATGGGTGCGCGGCGACATGCCGCTGCTCGTCCTGGACCTCGCGAATGGGCTCGCGGAGAACTATCGCTGGTTCCTCAAGGAGTTCGCGAGCCGCAACTCCACCCCCTCGCATCCCATCCCCATCGAAGTCCCCCGCGCCGGTTGAGTTCCCGGGTTGCGGACCTGGCTGAGGACCAAGGAGTGATTGACGTGCCGCTGCACAAGCAGCCTCCCGCACCCGCCGCGGGCCACGACGACCGCTACGTCGTGACGGGTCCGGATCCCGGCCCGGAAGTCGACAAGACAGCGCTGCGGGACTTCGTCGAGTCCGAGGCGCACAAGGACGCCGCCAGCGGAATGTACGACGTCAACCTGGGCACCCACGGCCAACCGCTGATCATGGAACACAAGATCGACCGGTGGAACCACCGGTGGTCGGCCGAAGCGGAGATGCGTCAGCACAACGACCGGAAGGCCGCCGCGCGACTGTACCGGCGGGCCACCCGCAGCCATGCCACCGGGGAGAAGACCGCGGAGCACCTCGAGCGGGATCTGCGGGACGCCGTTGCGTACCGCGACCGCATGGAAGGCGTCGTGGCGGGCACCGAACCCGGTGACGACGGCGGACTCTGGCCGGCCCAGAGCCGGATCGACGAGAACCGCCGAGGCGAGGCCGTCAAGGACTGGGCGATCTACCTGGGAGCCGCGTTCGCCGAGATCGGCCTGAACTACACCGCGTTCCAGCTGATGGGCAGCTCACTGCAGGAGACGTTGGTGCTGGCGGCGTCCATCATCCTGGTCAACGTGCTGCTCCCCAAGCAGCTCGGCGAGTTGGTCGCCCGAGTCCGCCGGGGCCGGCTCGGCCGAGGGCTGCTCACGGTCGGTCTGGTGACCGGCGGGATCCTGTGGGTCGGGGTGTCGTTGTTCGTCGCGCAGATTCGCGCCGCCTATCTGCTCATGTCCTCCACCGTGGAGTCCCAGACCGGGGACACCTCACTGCTGGAACGGGCCGGCCTCGGCCACTGGACGCTGACTCTCGGCTGGCTGCTCGTCGTGCTGGCGGTGGGAATGGTCGTCCTGATCCGCAGTGCGATCAGGTACAACCCGTACCTGAAGAACCTGCGCGCGGCTCGCGTCCGGGTGGACGAGCTGCAGGCGGCACTGGTGGACAAGCACGGTGACATGGTGGTGGCCCGCTTCGACCTGGAACGAGCCGGCGAGTCGGAAGCCGATCTCGCCGAGCAGTGGGCGGGCAAACGGGCCGAGCAGGATGGCTTCGCCGCCGAGCTCAAGCACCACTATCAGCACCACCTGGCCCGTGAGCTGGCCGACCCCACGATCACCGACGGGGTCGAGATCGCCGTGGGCCGCGCCTACTATCACGCCACGCGTCTCACCACCGAGCCCGGGGAACTGAGCCGATGACAGCCCGCCTGGTCAGCAGCATCCTTGCGCTCGTTGTCGGTCTGCTGCTGCTGGCCGGTTGTGGCAGCGCGACCAGCGATGCCGCACCGGGGGCGGTGGCCGTGATCGTCGGCGCGCACGCCAATATGACCGCCCCGAGCCTGATCCCCCCGGTGCGCTCCGAGATCGAGACCGCGTCCGATCGCGGATCAACGGTGACCGTCATCGTCCCGGACGGCAGCCCCACCGCCTCTGCGCCGGTAGACCTCAAGGCCAAGAACAACAACCCGCTCTACAAACAAGACCAGGTCAACCAGCTCGAACACCTGATCGACAACACCCGGGCCCGCGCCCCCGAGGTGGACCTGCTCGGTGCGATCGCGCTGGGCGCGCGTTCGGTGGCCGACGCCGCCGGACCCAAGACCGTCATCGTCATCGACAGCGGACTGCAGACCACCGGCGCGCTGCGGTTCCAGGACGGCGACGGTGCGCTGCTCGACGCGAACCCCAGCGAGGTGGTCGATCTCCTGCGACGCACCCGGCAACTGCCCGACCTCACCGGGATGCACGTGGTGTTCACCGGCCTCGGCGACACCGCCGCACCCCAGCGGACGCTGCCCCAGCCGGCCCGAGCCGTCCTGGTGGATCTGTGGACCTCGATCGTCAAAGCGGCGGGTGGCAGCGCCGAGGTCAAGGAGACTCCGCTGCCCAGCACCCGGACCCTGGACGGTCTGCCCCCGGTCACCGTCGTTCCGGTCGCGGTGCGGTCCATCGGGCCGCTGCCTGCGGTCACCGTGCTGCACGACGGCACCGTGGGCTTCCTGCCCGACCAAGCGGCGTTCCGAGATCCCGGTCAGGCCCGGGGCGTCCTGGCTGACTACGCGAACGAGATCAGGAACGGCAAGCGGGCAACGCTCACGGGAACGACGGCGTCGGTCGGAGACCCAGCGGGCAGGCTCCAACTGTCCCGCGACCGTGCCAACGCGGTCCGCGATCTGCTCATCTCGATGGGGGCTCCGGCGGACCGGATCACGGCCCGCGGGGTGGGCAGCGACTTCCCCGGCTACGTGCCCGACCGGGACTCGCAGGGCAACCTGGACCCGATCCGGGCCGCGCAGAACCGTCAGGTGATCATCGAACTGACCTGACCGGGCAGGTGGCGATCGGTCACCCGGTGTCGGCGATGCCACGCTCGGTGGGATCCGAGCGATCCTCCGGCTGAGCGCTGATGCAGTCGACCGCGTCGACCGCGGACATCTGCTGGGTACTCGATCTTCGGCGGATTCTGCCGCCGTAACGCTCATGGGCGGCCTGCTTGCTCACCCCGAGCGCGCGGCCGATCTCAGTCCACCGCGCGCCACGATTGCGGGCCAGTTGGACCAGCCTCGCCCGCCACAGCTCGACGACCTGCACGAGCACGTCCGCCGCCGCCAGTGCCTCGAGCACGGGGCGCAGTTCGCGGCGCTCACCGTCGTACTCGAGGAACACGCCGTCGTCGGGTGGCAGATACCGGGCGAAGCGGGAAGCGGCCCGCAGTGCGTCGCGAGTCTGCCAGCGCAACGGCGCCAGCTCTGAACGCTGCCCGTGACCTGCGCGCCCGTTCGCGGCACCGGGGGCGGAGCGGGTCACGGGACCGATGTCGGCCGGACGTGGAGTCTGGGCGGGCAGCGCCACGTACAGACGGACCGTGGTGCCCTCCGAACCGGTGTGCATGCGGACCAGGTCGCAGAGGTGGTTGACGAGCAACAGGCCACGACCGCTGAGCTGGTTGTGACCGACCGGGCGGCGCCCGGCGAGCGGATCGGAGATGTGCCCGGCGTCGCGGACCTCGCAGACCAGGTGCCCCTCCTCGGCCCAGACCGACAGCGTGCCACTGCCGCCGCCATGAACGACGCTGTTCACCGTCAGCTCGCCGACGATCAGCTCGAGTTCGGTGTGATCACCGGTGAGGCCGAGGCGGACGGCCTGCTCGACGGCGAACCAGCGAGCGTGCGTCAGGCTGGTGGCATCGAACGTGGTGCTCGGGGCCGCCTGCGGCGGCAGTGGCCGGTTGTAGTCGGCGATGATGCGTTCCGGTGCATAGCTGGCGCTCCTGCGCACACCTTCGGCATCGACGAGCAGCGGGTGGGTCGCTTCGGCGTCCGCCAGGACCTGGGGGCTCAGCCGCTGCGCGTCGTAAGGGCACAGGATGGTGCCGGAGCGGTCGGCGAACGCCAGGTTGATCAGTGCCTCGTGTTGGGCGCAGGCGGGATATTCCAGGGCGGTACGACCGGCCCAGATGGGTTCGCCGACGATCCGCACCGGCTCGGTGGGATGGACGTCGGCGAAAGCGTGGAGCACCCCGGGGATGATCCGTCCCGGATTGCGGCCGACCCGCGTCATGTCCAGGGGACGCACCCGCTTGGCATCGGTACCCAGTTCGGCCAGGATGAGCCGGAGGTTGGGGCCCGGTACCGCCACCGCCACCGGCTCGCCCGCGGCCAGCCCGGCACGGATGAACGGAATCGTGCCTTCGAGGTACTCCGTGATGCCACGGTAGAACAGCGCCGGATGCACGAACTCGTCGGCAACGCGGGTGTCAAGGGGGGGCATCACCACCGCCTCACCTCGATCATGGAGTAGCGCGGCCGCTACCGGTCGGAACGCGACTGCGCCCTCCCCGAAGGTATGCCCTCATGCCTGCGGTCACAACCGATCAACCCGGATCACACACGTGGCGATGAGTCAGGGGCACGGTTACTGCGGCTGCGCTGGGAGAACGGGCGGTGCGTAGCCGGACAGTGACGATCCGCTACCGTGACCGGAGTCACCAGGACGCGACCCGGGGGTGTCTCACGGCCGGGTTGCCCACAGCGCCGGCCGGGTAACGGTGGCCGTCCACTCGCGGCCGCACCGACGGCTGGGAAGGCAGGATCGACGTGCACAACGGGCTCACCCACTTGTTCATCCCCGGGCCGACGAACGTCCCCGACGCGGTCCGTCGGGCGATGAACGTGCCCATGCAGGACCATCGCGCACCCGACTTCCCCGAGCTCACCCTGCCGCTGTTCACCGACCTGAAGACGCTGCTGGCCAACGAGTCCGGCCGGGTCTTCCTCTACCCCGCCTCCGGCACCGGGGCGTGGGAGGCGGCCATCACCAACACCCTGAACCCCGGCGACCGGGTACTCATGTCGCGGTACGGGCAGTTCTGTCACCTCTGGGTGGAGCTGGCGCGGCGGCTGGGCCTGGATGTCGAGTGCATCGACGTCGAGTGGGGCCACGGCGTTCCCGTTGAGCAGTACCAGCGCCGGCTCAGCGAGGACAAGACCATCAAAGCCGTCTTCGTCACCCACAACGAGACCTCCACCGGAGTCACCTCCGATGTCGGGGCCGTCCGGGCTGCCCTCGACGCGACCGGCTCCGACGCACTGCTCTTCGTCGACGGGGTGTCCTCGATCGCCTCGATCGACTTCCAGCAGGAAGCCTGGGGTGTCGACCTCGCCGTCACCGGCTCCCAGAAGGGCCTCATGATGCCCCCCGGCCTGGCCGTCCTCGGGGTCAGCGACAAGGCCCTGCAGGCCGCCCAGAGCGCCACCATGCGCCGCAGCTACTTCAGCTTCGCCGATCAGATCACGACGAACGACGCGGGTTACTTCCCTTACACCCCGCCGATCCCCCTGCTGCACGGCCTGCGCGCCGCCCTCGACCTGCTGTTCGACGAGGGCCTGCCAGCAGTGTTCGCCCGCCACCACCGTCTCGCTGAAGGCATCCGCCGCGGTGTCGACGCCCTCGGTCTGCGGCTCTGCGCCGCCTCCCCCGACTTGTACTCCGACACCGTCACCACCGTGACCGTGCCCGAGGGAGTCGACGGCACCGACGTCTGCCGGATCGCCTACCAGCGATACCGCAGCTCGTTCGGAGCAGGGCTGAACAAGCTCGCGGGCAAGGTCTTCCGCATCGGTCACCTCGGCGATCTCAACGAGGTCTCCTGCCTCGCCGCGCTGGCCGCCGCCGAGATCTCGCTCGCCGACGCCGGAGCCAAAGTCGAGCTCGGCGCCGGCGTCGCCGCAGCTCAGACCTACTACCGCCGGGAGTCAGAGCGATGAGCCACACCCTGCACCCGATGCGCCGGTCCCGGCTACAACGCAGTGAGCTCGCCGTACCGGGCTCCAATCCGACCTTCATGGAGAAGGCCTCGAAAGGCTCCGCCGACTACGTCTTCCTCGACCTGGAGGACGCCGTCGCACCGCCCGACAAGGAAAGGGCCCGCCGCAACGTCATCGAGGCGCTGCACGACATCGACTGGGCAGCCACCGGCAAGGCGGTGTCGGTCCGCATCAACGGGCTCGATACCCCCTACATGTATCGGGACATCATCGACGTCATGGAGCAGGCAGGCGATCGGCTGGACACCATCCTGGTGCCGAAGGTCGGCGTGCCCGCGGACCTGTACTGCGTGCACACCCTCATCGATCAGGTGGAGCAGGCGAAGGGCTTCACGAACCGGGTCGGCACCGAGGCGCTGATCGAGACCGCACTCGGCATGGCCAATGTGGAAGCCATCGCGAGCAGCTCGGGTGGGCCGGGCTCGCGGCTGGAGGCGCTGCACTTCGGGGTCGCCGACTACGCGGCGAGCCTGCGGGCCCGCACGGTCAGCATCGGCGGGCTCAACCCCGACTACCCCGGCGACCAGTGGCACTTCGCGTTGTCGCGGATGATCGTCGCGTGCCGCGCCTACGGGTTGCGCCCGATCGACGGCCCCTTCGGCGACTACTCCGACCCCGACGGGTTTCGCGCGGGCGCCAAGCGGGCGGCGGCCCTGGGGTGTGAGGGCAAATGGGCGATCCACCCCAGCCAGGTCGAGCTGGCCAACGAGGTCTTCAGTCCGCTCCCGGCGGAGGTCGACCGGGCCCGGCGCATCATCGAGGCGCTTCGGCAAGCCGAGGCCGACGGCAAGGGCGCCGCGTCGCTGGACGGGAAGATGATCGACGCAGCGTCCGAGCGGATGGCTCAGACGATCATCGCATTGGACGACGCGATCCGCGCCGCCGAGGCGAGCCGCGCCCCTGAAGCGAGCCAGGCCTGAGGAGCGGCGGTGGACATCCACGAGTACCAGGCGAAGGAGATACTGGCCCGCTTCGGGGTACCCGTGCCGCGAGGCGGGTTGGCCTACAGCCCTGAGCAGGCCTCCTACCAGGCCCAGGAGATCGGCGGGGCCGCGTGGGTGGTCAAGGCCCAGGTACACACCGGTGGCCGAGGTGCGGCCGGTGGGGTGAAGCTGTGCCGCTCGGACCGCGAGGTGCTGGAGGCCGCCGACGGTCTGTTGGGCCTTCGGCTGGTGACCCGGCAGTCCGGGCTCGCGGGCAAGCCCGTCTACCGGGTGTACGTCGAGGCGGCCACCGGCATCGCCCGCGAGCTGTACTTCGGGATCGTGCTGGACCGGCGTACCGAGCGGGTCACGGTCATCGCCTCGGCCGAGGGCGGCATGGAGATCGAGGAGCTGACCGCGGTCAAACCCGAGGCGCTGGTGCGGACCACGATCGAGCCTGCCGTGGGCTTCCTCGACTTCCAGGCGCGCGAGCTCGCCTTCGCGCTGGGGCTGGCACCGGCCCAGATCGCCCAGGCCAGCCGGCTGTTCCTCGGTGCCTATCGGGCGTTCCGCGATCTGGACGCCACCCTGCTGGAGATCAACCCGCTGGCGGTCACCCATGAGGGCGACATCGTCGCGCTCGATGCCAAGATGTCCTTCGACGACAGCGCCCTGTTCCGTCATCCGGAGATCGTCGAGCTGCGCGACCGCAGCCAGGAGGACGCCAGGGAGAGCCAGGCGGACGAGGGCGGTCTGGCCTATGTCGGTCTGGACGGCAACATCGGCTGCATGATCAACGGCGCCGGGCTGGCCATGGCCACCATGGACATGATCAAGATCGCCGGTGGCGAGCCGGCGAACTTCCTCGACATCGGCGGGGGTGCGTCGCCCGAGCGGGTACTCAAGGCATTCCGCGCCGTGCTGCAGGACGAGAACGTCGAGGCGATGCTGGTGAACATCTTCGCGGGCATCAACCGCTGCGACTGGGTCGCCCAGGGCATCGTCGCCGCATTCACCGCGATCGACGTCCGGATTCCGGTGGTGGTGCGGCTGGCCGGGACCCACGTCAAGGAGGGGCAGAAGCTGCTTCGCGAGTCCGGACTGCCGATCATCACCGCGGACAGCCTCGCCGACGCGGCCGAGAAGGCCGTCGCTGCCGTGGGTTCCGCACCTGCGGTCCCCGCCTGAATACCCCGCCCGCCGACCGGAGACCAGAAGGACCCAATGGCGATCCTGATCGACGAGAACACCCGCGTGATCGTGCAGGGGATGACCGGCCGCATCGGGCGGTTCCACACCGAGGACATGATCAACTACGGCACTGACGTCGTCGCGGGCGTCACGCCCGGCAGGGGTGGCGAGACCGCACTGGACCGGCCGATCTTCAACACGGTCAAAGAGGCCGTCGCAGCCACGAAGGCGGATGCCTCGATCGTCTTCGTGCCGCCGCCCTTCGCGGCCGACTCCGTCATGGAGGCCGCCGACGCGGGCATCCGGTACTGCGTCTGCATCACCGACGGCATCCCCGCGCAGGACATGATGCGCGTCAAACGCTATCTGCGCCGCTACCCCGCCGGGCAGCGCATGCTGCTCACCGGGCCCAACTGCTCCGGCACCATCAGTCCGGGACGCGCGATGCTCGGCATCATGTCCGGCTACATCTACCTACCCGGCCGGATCGGCATCATCGGCCGCTCCGGCACGCTCGGCTACGAGGCCGCGGCACAGATGAAGGCACTCGGCATCGGTATCTCCACCTCCGTGGGCATCGGCGGGGACCCGGTGAACGGATCATCGTTCCGCGACCATCTCGAGCTCTTCGAAGCCGACGACGAGACCGACGCCGTCGTGCTGATCGGGGAGATCGGCGGCCCGCAGGAGGCCGAGGGCGCCGAGTACGTGCACGCCCACATGACCAAACCGGTCATCGCCTACATCGCCGGGCTGTCGGCGCCCAAGAACCGCAGGATGGGCCATGCCGGTGCCATCGTCTCGGCCGCCGGGGAGTCGGCTCAGGAGAAGGTGGAGATCCTGACCGCCGCAGGCATCACGGTGGCGCCCAACCCATCGCTCATCGGCGAGACCGTGTCCCGGGTACTGACCCGGGCGCGGGCTTAGCTCCGCGCGCCCAGCAGGGAGGATCGTCGTGCCCGACCCCGCCATCGTGGTCACCCGCCGCTGGCCGGCACCGGTCGAGCAGGAACTGCTGCGGCGCTTCCCGCACGCCCGGCTCAACGCCGACGACGTGCCGCTCGGGTCCGAAGGGCTGCGGACCGCGCTGCACGAGGCCGACGTCGTGCTGCCGACCGTCTCCGACCGGCTGTCCGCCGAGCTGTTCGAAGGGGAGCTGCGCACCCGGTTCCTCGGCAACTTCGGCGTCGGCTACAACCACATCGACGTCGAGGCCGCGGCGAGGGCGGGCGTCGTGGTCACCAACACCCCCGGCGTGCTCACCGACACCACCGCGGACACCGCGATGACCCTGCTGCTCATGATCGCCCGCCGAGCCGGTGAAGGGGAACGCGAGGTGCGCTCGGGGCGGTGGACCGGGTGGCGGCCGACCCACCTGATGGGCGCCGACGTCACCGGCAAGACGCTGGGCATCATCGGGATGGGGCGGATCGGCGTCGCCGTCGCCCGCCGGGCCCACTTCGGTTTCGGGATGCCCGTGTTCTTCTACGACTCCGCCGACGTCGAGCCCCCACACGGGATCCCCGGCGCCCGCCGCGTCGGCACCGTCGACGAGGTGCTGGCGGCCGCCGACTTCGTGTCGCTGCACATGCCCGGCGGAGGCGAGAACACCCACCTGCTCAACGCGGCGCGGCTGGCCCGCATGAAGCCGACCGCTTTCCTGGTCAACAGTGCCCGTGGCGATGTGGTCGACTCCGCGGCGCTGGTCGAGGCGCTACGCTGCGGGACGATCGCCGGGGCCGCCCTCGACGTCTACGAGGGCGAGCCCGCCATCCCGCCCGGGCTGGCCGAGCTGGACAACGCCGTGCTGCTGCCGCACCTGGGCAGCGCCACGCTCGAGACCCGCACCGCGATGGGCATGCTCGTGCTCGACAACCTCCAAGCCTTCCTCGACGGTCGCGAGCCCCCCTCCCGAGTGGCCTGAACACCCCCCACCCCCGCGTGTCCGGCTTTCATGCACGGTGTGTCCGGCTTTCATGCCCGCTCCGCCCGTCGGTCAACGCCGCTGACCCCGAGCTCAGCTGAGCAATCATGACTATTTCACCACCGCTTGTGCGGATCTACCGAATCCCATATCCCGCAGTTAAGGTTCAGCGATCAACCAGGGACGCGAGCGAGAGGGTCACACGGATGCGGACTCCACGGGTGGTTCGGCTTGTCCGCGGCGGCACGGCGATACACCGGGCACGGCAGGCGCTCGTCGCGATAGCCGTCCTGGCCGCCGGATGCGTCGCCTGCGGATCCGCACCGAGCGGGCAGCCGAACGCGGCGGGGTGCCCGAACGGCACGGTGCGGATGGGGGTGCAGCCATTCCTGGCTGCGCCGAAGCTCACCCCCGCGTACCAGGAGCTCGGCGATGCGATCTCACGGGGCTTGGGCTGCCCGGTCACGGTCTCGGTGACCACCGACTACGCCGCTGAGACCGAGGCGATGGCGCACGATCAACTCGAGTTCGCCGAGTTCCCGCCCTTCGGGTTCGTGCTGGCAGAGAAGCGTGCCAACCTGGTGCCGATCGCCACCTTCGGCACCAACCAAGGGAAGATCTCCTCTGCCGTCGGGGGAATCGCGGTCCGCGCCGACTCCCCGTTCCACACGCTCGCTGATCTCCGGGGGCATTCGGTGGCCTTCAGCGCCCCGACAGCGACATCCGGGCATCTACTGCCCGCCTACGGGCTCGCCCTGGCCGGAGTCGATCCGGCAACCGACATCAAACCGGTCTACCTGGGCACCCACAGCGCCACGTTCACCGCGTTGAGCACCGGAAAGGTCGATGCAGCCGAACTCAACTCGGTGCAGATCGCGGCGGCGACCGCGGCAGGCCAGTACCACCCGGGTCAGTTCCGGATGCTGTGGCAGTCCGCCCCCTCACCCTCGGATCCGATCGTCGTGCGCGGAGATCTGCCCGCCGCGTTCCGCCAGCATCTGCGCGACGTCCTGCTGAACATCCGGCTCGATCAGCTGTCCCCTTCAGCGGCCGCGTTGTTCAACAAGACCCTGAGCGCGCAGCGGTTCGTCGCGGCCGGTGACCCCGACTACGACAGCGTCCGGAAGATCGCGGCAACGCCGCATCTCACGTCCGCGTCAGTCGGCTGAGCGGGGTGCACCGGTCAGCCGTCTCAGTGCCGCTGACCGGTGCAGCGGCGTCCCGATCCGACGATGCGCCACTGCTCGATGTCCGAGACCTGGTCAAACGCTATCCCGGCGGCACGGTGGCGCTGGCCGGCGTCAGCATGTCTGTCCGTCCCAGCGAGCTCGTCGTCGTCCTCGGCGCCAACGGCAGTGGGAAGTCGACCCTGCTGCGATGCGCGGCCAGGCTCGTCGACCCGACCGAAGGCACGGTCGTCGCGGCCGGCCAGGATCTGGCCCGGCTGTCGGGTGGCGAGTTGCGCCGGGCTCGCCGTGCCGTGGCGATGATCTTCCAGCGAAGCCATCTGGTCCGCAGGCGAACCGTGTGGGACAACGTGCTGGCCGCAACGCTGGGCAGGCACCAGAACCTGACCACCGCGCTGGGCATGCTGCCGCGATCGGAGCACGATCTGGTCGCTGAGCTGCTGCGCCGGGTCGGCATGCTCGAGCACGCCACCCAGCGCGCCGACACCCTGTCCGGCGGACAAGCCCAGCGGGTGGCGATCGCCCGCGCGCTGGCGCAGAGCCCGCACGTGGTACTCGCCGACGAGCCCGTCGCGGGCCTCGACCCCGACGCCGTCACCAGCTTGATGGACCTGCTCCGCGAGCTCGCCCATCGCGACGGGCTCGCCGTGCTCTGCGTGCTGCACCAGCCCGATCTGGCCCTGCGGTACGCCGACCGGGTGGTGGCGCTGCAGCGCGGCCGGATCGTGCACGACGACCAGCCCGCCGCCTACCCCAAGGAGGTCCTCGACGCGCTCTACCGGGACGAACCCCACCAGCACGAGAACCCCTGATGAGCGCACCGACGAGCACGTACCCCGCCGCCCCGCCCACCGCCCGCAGGCTGCTGCGGACCGCCGCGCTGATTGCCGGCGCCTGCGTACTCGGCCAGGCGGTGTTCATCGTGGACGCCAGTCCGGCGGCGCTGCTCAGCGGCCTGTCGGGGATGGCGGAGCTGGTCAGCGAAGGCCTGCCGCCCGACCCGGCCGCGCTGGGTCCAGCGCTACAGGCGATGCTGGAAACGATCGATATCGCAGTGGTGGCCACCGTCGCCTCGGTGGTGCTCTCGATCCCGCTCGCGGCATGCGCGGCACGCAACCTCGCCGCCGGTCGCATCCTCTACGCCCCCACCCGAGCCATCGCCGCCTTCTTCCGCGCCATCCCCAGCCTGGTGTGGGCGCTGATGTTCGTCGTTGCGGTGGGATTGGGCCCGTTCGCAGGCGTACTCGCGCTGACCGTGCACTCGACCGGAATGCTGGTTCGGCTCTATGCCGAAAGCATCGAGGAGATGCCGATAGGCCCGGTCGAGGCTCTCGTCACATCGGGAGCCAACCGGGCTCAGGTGTTCACCCACGCGGTCGTCCCCGAGCTTCTGCCCAACCTCGCCGGGCTGGCCCTCTATCGGCTCGAGGAGAACGTGCGCTCCTCGCTCGTCCTCGGCTTCGTCGGCGCGGGCGGAATCGGCTTCCAGATCCTCAGCGCCATGGAGATGTTCGTCTACCCGCAGGTCACCACGCTCGTCCTCGCCCTGTTCGCCCTGGTCATCGCCGTCGAGCTCGGCTCCGCAGCGCTTCGTCGCTACCTGCGATGAGCATCCCGTGGCGAGCGGGAGGGCCGATCATGACAACTGTTTCATTCGCCCCGCCAGCCCTGCGACGACTGGCGAGCTCAAGTCCGGTGCGAACCGGCACGTAGTGCGGCGAGGAAGGTATCGGGTGCTGCCAAGCTCAGCCGCAGAGTGTGCAGCCGCACGGGAATGCCCAGCACGCGCGCCCGGACCGGTGGATCGATGCGCAGCCGGACCAGCCCCTCCGATGACCCGTTCACCAGCCAGGTGCCACCAAAACCGTGCACACCCCAGCCGAGGACCAGATCGGTGTCCGGGTCCACCGACCGGATCGCGCTGCGCGGGATATCGACGGAGAAGGCCCACCCCATCCATACCCGGACGGTGTCCGGACCCACCTCGACACCGGATGAGCGCGGACTCATCCCCAGGACGACGAACAAGGGCAACAGCACCTTGCTATAGCTGATGGTGAACCGAGCCACACTCATCAGCCAAGACTACGACCATCGGCAGCGCACGCCGGCCCCGCTCGGAGCTCGGAAGCCATGCCACCTGCTCGCCTCGGCGCCGGCCGGCGGGCCGGCCCGTCAGCCGCTGGTGGGCCACGCCGCGGTGCGGGCGAGCAGCGTGCACGACGGCGAGCATCACCTGGCCGTCCGATCAGCACCCTTCCGTGACCTGCGCAGTGCCCGATTCGGGCAGACCGCGGTGGTCCAGCTCTGGCTGAGTGGAAATTAAATCCATATACTGCGGCTCCTGGCACGCCGGGCACCGAGCCGGCCAGCACCGGCCAAACTCCAGCGCTGGGGCGACGGCACCTGACCGGGCGGACACGGAAGGCGGCAGCACGTTGCTATGTTAGGAGATATCTCGGATCGAATCGAGACGATTCTCGATGCGCGCAAACGCCACCTGCCCCAGATCCGCGCCGATCTCGAGTGGTGGCGCGAGACCGACGACCATATCGCCGCTCTGGGCCGCGTAGTGGCCGAGCTCCGTAAACATCCGGCGACTCCTGACGAGTTGCGAACCGTACTCGAACCCTTCGGCACGGAGGAAATCCGGGAAGACATCGCCGAAGCCGTCCGCCTGCTGAGTGTACTCGAGACGAGGTTCTCCCGGGGCACCATCAACATCGGTGTGAGCGGGCAGGCTCGCGTCGGAAAGAGTACGCTGCTCCAGTCCATCTCAGGACTCGGTGACGACCAGATCCCCACCGGCGAAGCGCTCCCCGTCACCGCCGTTCGCAGCCGGATCTATCACTCGGCCGAACGTCGCCGCGCCACCCTGCGGCTGCACTCGTTCGACACGTTCGTCACTGACGTCATCTCGCCCTATCATAGCGAGCTGGAGCTACCCGGGCTTCCCACCACCCCGCCGGACTTCCGGGGCTGGGCGTATCCGAAACCAGTCGCCGACGGCCTGCCCGGTTCGGTCGACAAACCAAGCTACGTGACGATGCTCAATCGGCTTCAGGCGATGCAGGCCTCGTTCTCCTCGTATGAGGCCGACCTCACCGGCCAGGAACGTGTCGTCGCGCTGGATGAGCTGCGGCCATTCGTCGCCTATCCGACCAACGACGAGGAACAAGCCCCGGGCGAGACCGTCCGGCGATATCTGGCGGTCCGTGACGTTCGCATTGACTGCGACTTTCCGCAGGCTCAGGTGGAGCATCTCGGAATCATCGATCTGCCCGGCCTCGGAGAAGTGGCCGTCCGCGCCGAACAGCACCACGTGAACGGATTGCAGAACGAAGTCGACATCGTCCTGCTCGTCAAACGCCCGGTCGAGGGGATGGCGTACTGGGGAGACGCCGACGCGCGCGCACTCGACTTGATCGACGGGGCCCGGGGCTTCGTCCAGAAGCGCGACTTCGTCTTCATCGTGATCAATAGCGGCGGCACATCGGCACCCATGGCCGCCGCCCTGCACGACCATATTCGCGGCCAGGTCAACAGCGGCAAGCCGGACCAGTTCTTCCGGGTACTGGAAACCGATGCGGCGGACACCTCCGAGGTGTTCGAGGGGGTGCTGACACCGGTACTGAACCATCTCGCGGACCGGATGCCCGCGATGGACGCCGAAGTACTCGCCGGGACGCGAGCGGAGCTCCGTGCGGTGTCCAGCCGGATCAGGGTGGTCATCGAGGATCTCAGCCGCATGCTCTCCTCGGTCAGGCATGCTTCCGCCAGCATCGCCGAGGATCTAGAACGACGCACGAAGCGGTTGCGTCAAGACCTCGCGGGGTCGTTGGCTCGACTCGTCAACGAACTGCGCGAACAGGCCCGCTCCGCCATTCAGGACCCGGGATACAGCCTCGCCGTGGATACCGCCTATCAGGCAACCCGGGAGTGGATCAACTCCGGCCTCGGAGTCGGCCAGCAGAGCTGGCAGGACGAAGCATTCCGCAGCATGCTCGTGGACCACAACAGCAGCAGGTACGCCGGGGATGAGCTCAACCGGGTCCGAGTCGAGATCAGCTACCGCTTCCAGGGGATCGACGCTTATTTCCGCACCCGGGTCCAGGAGCTCTGGCACAAGATCGCCGAGATCATGTCCGCTCAGCTGGGTACGCTCGTAGCGACCCAGGACGGCGAAGTCGCTCTTCGTCGTTTCGCCGAACTGCTCTCCGACGCATCCGAACCGTGCCCTCGGCTGAGCGACGCGGTGCACCAGTTGCTGGCCATCCGCCTGGACTACCGCTCCCAGCTGCACCCGCGGGTGCGTGCGGAGCTGGACGCGCTCACCTTGCAGGAGCGGGATCGTGAGACGGGTCAGCAGCGAAACCGCATCGTCGTGGAGATCAACGAGGTCGGCGCGAAGCAGCTCTATCATTCGGTCGTCCACATCGCGGAGCAAGCCGCGCACCTCACCAAGAAAGCGCTCCTGCGAGAAGGACTCACCCCCGCACTCGTCCTGCACGCGGCGGCGGAACAGTTCGAGGACACTCTGATCCGATCCGGCGACTCCGAGCGCGAGTTCAAACGCCTCGCGCGGTCGTACCGGGATGAGATTTGGTCGGGAGTCTTCCACGAGATCGATGCGGCGAACGCCCGCGTCGCCAAGGTGATTCGAGCCCGCGACCTGCTCGTCGCCCGGCTGGATCGTCCACCCTGGGAGGAAGCATGACCGGCGGCAGCGAACTGGTTTTCCGCATCGGGGTGGTCGGCCCCTCGCGAGTGGGGAAGACATCCCTCATCACGGCTGTGCTGCGGGACAGCCAGCGGTTGCTGCAGGGAACTCCGGTCGTCATCAGGCCGGTGGGAAGCCCCACCGAGAAGCGCATCGCGCAACATCGCCGGGAGCTGGACGGGTCCCTGCTGGCCGGCGAGTTCAGCCCGGGTGCCCTGCGCGGGACGGAGGAGCCCTTCACCTTCAAGCTCCTCCTCGATCCCGGTGTCGAAGGGGCCGGGATCCGGCTGGAGCTGTTGGACTACCCGGGCGGCTGGGTCGACTCCAGCAAACGGTCGCACGACCGCGACGCCGACTGGGAACAATGCAAGCGCTTCATCGTGCAGAGCAGCGTTCTGATCATTCCCGTCGACGCCGCGGTGCTCATGGAACCCACCTCGGCGGACCACCTTCGAGCCGTCCCTTCGATTCTCACCACCCCGGAGGTCAGCGAGGTGGTGCGGGAATGGCTGAAGGAGCGCAACTGGCGCGCGGACGAGCCGGCGCTGCTCCTGATCTGCCCGGTCAAGTGCGAGTCCTACTTCGACGACAACGGCGGACGTCGCGACGAGGCCGGAGATCTGCTGCAGCGGGTCCGGCGTACCTACCTGGAGATGATCGAGAGCGTTCCCGAAGAAGCGCCACACGTCAAGACGGTCTACTGCCCCGTCGACACCATCGGCTGCGTCGAGATCGCCCATGTGAACTGGACGCCGGACTCGAGAGAGCCCGGCGGCCTGGCGTTCTCCGCCCACTACGGGGTGCGATGGCCGACCCGGCAGAACGTCAAGGGCGCGGCCGAGGTGCTCATGGCGTTGTGCCGCCACCTCACGGCCGCGCGGCGCAAGGTCGAGGCAGAGGATGCCGAGGGCAAGGACCTGAAGGCCTCGCAGGCGAAGGAATACGCAGACAAGGACGAGGGGCTCTTCCGGAACATGTGGTACCACATCAACGGAGAACGCAAGCGACGAATCGCAACCGCCGCAGCCAGGAGTCGGGAAGCGGTCGACGCACAGCGACGTGTCTCCGCGCTCACCGACATCATCGCGGATCTGGCACAACGTGATCCCGGCTCCCGCGTGCACCAGTGGTGATATGGAGAAAGCGTGCAGATCTTCGTCCAGACCCGGGGTGCGGCGCGCGCATCGGACTACTGTTTCTTGGGCCAGGCTCCGCATTCGCCCTGGTGGCGTGTCTATCGTGAGCACACGGCCTTCGACCATCCGACGCTCATCGTGCACTCCGACGGAGCCGAATGGCGGGCCTACCTCAGTGGAATACCGTCGGCACGGGTGGACGCGGTAGGCACGGTCATCCGCTACACCGTGGCACTGGAAGGCGTCTGCGGGGGCACCGAGGCCGCAGCCGGCACACGCGCGCTCGCGATCATCGCCGCCTGGTTGTCCGACATCGCCACGAGCGCGGCCGGTGGCGGGGTCCAGTCGGTGTTCGACCGCGAGTTTCCCGGGCCAGTGGTCGAACGCCTGCTCGCCGACGGGCGCGACGGGGCCTGGAAGGAGACCCGGCAGCGCGCGATGGCCGCGCTGACGTCGCTGCCCGCCGCTCATCCGGTCGCCACCGCAGGCCCGGGGTCCTGGATCGGAGACGTGGCAGCCCGGGTGCCGCGCACCGCGTTCCTGGGGCGAGCGGCCGGCCTACTCACCGGCACCGCGGGCCGGGCGGTGTTCCTGAACCTGATCGGGAGCCGGGAGGACGGCGCCGCACTGGTGCAGGACGGTCCACCGGTCGCGATCCTGGGTGAGGACGTCATGGGTATTCCGAGTGATGAGGTTGCGGAGCTGCCCGAAAAAAAAGCACCACCGCTGCCTCGGAGCACGACCCAGGCGGCGAGGCGCAGGACCACACCCCCGACGACGACGCGCAGGACCACACCCCCGGCGACGATGCCCAGGACCAGGCGCCGTCCGTCGCTGCTGCGCTGGCTGGCAGCGTTGCTGGGGGGTGGAGGTCGCTGGTCTCGCTGATGTCCGTCCCGGACGACAGCGACTTCCAGGTGGAGATCATCGTCAGTCGCGGCGACGCTGAGCAGGTGATCACCGTCGAGGGCAAGTGGCGGGAGGGCAGGGACGGGTGGCTGGAGTCGGACCTGCGCGGAGCGACCGGTACCGGTGCGGACCGGCCCGGAGAGCTTCCGGTCACGGGATCGGCCGCCATCCAGGTCCAGCGACTGCTTCGAGCGCCGCTACAGGTCCGCCACATCGAGCTCGACCTGCAGGTCGGCGACGGTCACCTCAGGGTTCGGCACAGCCCCAGCCTGGGCATCCAGTTCCTCGGTCTCACGGTTCCCGGCACGCTCACCACCATGCTGGCCGACGGCGCACACGGGGAGAGCGTCGAGGTCCGGCTGCACTGGGATCAGGTGCGCAACCTTGCGATGAACCTCGTGTTCGCCCCACCGGACCGCAAGGATGGCTGACGCTGACCCGATCGTGCTGCGGCCGACCTGGGGCGGGAGGATCCCACCCGATCAGGGGAGATCCGTACTGCGCGTTCGGCCGTTCCACGGGGTATGGGGGACACAAACAGACTCGAACTTCTCACCGTCGACGAAGCCTTCGCCCTGGACGTCGCAGCGGTCACCGAACTCTCCCGGCGCCACCTCGGCGCCGAGCAGTACCGCAGGATGCAGCTACTCGCGTTCGACACCATGCTGGTCGATCACGCGGAGGGCATGTACTACGAGGACGTCCGCGGCCGCCGGGTGCTGGACTTCTTCACCGGGTTCGGGGCGATGGCCATGGGGCACAACCATCCGCGCATCCTCGCCGTTCGCCGAAAGTTCGCCGAGCAGCGCAGACACGAGATCGGCACGACCGTCCCGTCCCAGTACGCCGCGGCGCTGGCCACCAACCTGGCCCGGATCGCGCCCGGCGAACTGGACGTCGTTCAGCTGTGTGACACAAGGCCGGAGGTCGTCGAGACAGCGTTGAGGCTCACCCACCGGGCCCAAGGGCCGCGACGGTCGGGGGTGGTCTACGCGGCGCAGTCGCTGCACGGCAAGGCCCTGGAGGCACTGTCGGCTGCCGGTTCGACGCGCCATCGCTCGCGCTTCCGGCTCCTCAACGGCGAGGTGCGAGTGCCGTTCGGGGATGCGGGGGCTTTGGCCGCCGCACTGCGCTCGCGGCGGATCGGGACGGTGATCCTGGAAACGGTGCAGGGCAGCGCCGGGGTTCTTCCGTCACCACCCGGGTACCTGCGCGAGGTCCGCAGGCTCTGCGACGAGCACGGAGTGCTGTGGATCGCGGACGAGGTGCAGTGCGGGGCCGGCCGGACCGGACGGTTCTTCGCGTTCGAACACGAGGGCGTGGTGCCGGACGTGGTGACGATGGCGACGTCGCTCGGTGCCGGTAAGGCGATGGTCGGCGCGGTGATCGCACGGGCTGCGGTACACCGCAGGGCGGCTCCCGATGACTCCTCGGCGACGGTATTGGGCGCGGACCTGTTCAGGAACCTCAACGAGGCCTGCTACACAGCGCTCGAGTCGCTGGCCGTGCTCTATGAGGAGGACCTCATCGGCAACGCCGAACGGACCGGTCGCTATTTGCAGCGCCGCTTGGAAGGGCTGCGCACGTGCTACCCGGAACTGGTGGTCGACGTCCGAGGGATGGGCCTGATGGTGGGTGTCGAGCTGGCCGGGATCAGCACTCGTCCGCCCGCGGCGCGGCACTCGGCGGCGCAGCTACCGGACGGGCGGCTGCCCGGCGGGCTCGCCGGGGTGGTGGGCAGCCTGCTGCTGGCCGAGCACGGAGTGCTGGTCGCGCTCACCGAGTACAACAGCAACGTGCTACGGCTGGAACCACCGTTGGCCGTCCAGCCCCAGCACGTCGACGAGTTCGTGGACGCGCTGGACGAGCTACTCAGCCGCGGCCCGCGCCAGCTGGCGCTGGACTACCTGCGCGTGGTACGCGGGGAGCGGGTGATCTCCTCGTCGCCGGACTCACTGTCGGTTACCACTCGACAGTGACGGTGCCAGGTTCGTTGTCCCCTCGATCACGATTCGGCTCCGAATGACACCCGGTGTGCGGGGTTGGGCGCTAGTCCAGCAGGATCAAGCGTTCAGCCTTGTCATCCCGGCGTATGAGAACCTCGCCACCGTCGCGCACCACGCGATAAACCACGATTCCGTATCCGATAAGACGGCGAACCGCCTCCGTCATCGAAATTCCCTTGTCCTTCGTGACCTCTCGCAGCGCTTCGGTGGTGGCCTTCGAGATATTGACACTCAGCCGGGTCGGCTTCTCGGTACGGCGCTTGTGCGGACCACCGGCGTCCGGCGGCGGCTGTACAGCCGTTCCGGAGCCACTGGTCACGCCCCGCGCATGGCCGACCTCAGCCACCTTGATCGTCATGAGCTCCTCCGCTGGTCCTTGGCGTGCTCGCCCGCCCCGTCGAGCTGACCGACGCGCGGCCCAGTATGCCCATCGCAGGAGTCGGCTGTCCACGTCCTGTGTGGTCTGCCACTGCTCATGTTGCACACTTTTAACGTATGAAGAATACATATCGTGTTACTGAGGTACACAGAAGGTGTGCGTGAGGTTCCTCCCCGGTCGGCCAGCTGGGCCGCTGTACACCTTCTGACCTGCACAGTTCGCCGCGAACGGGTACACTCTGCGCTCGGAGGGTGGCTCGCACGGTGATCAGGGCGCGGGAGGTTGCACGGATGGACCCCACCCGGCCGGTGAGGGCGCGTGGGCACAGCACCCCCGCGGGTCACGTCGCCCGGATCGCTCCGGGCCACAGCCCGGTCGAGCATCACGTCCCGGCTGAATCGTAGGTGAGTCCCGTGAGTGAGCCGGAGAACCACGGTGGCGCGGACGACCCGCAGTTCGACGTGGTGCGGGTCACCGAATTCAGCTTGCGGGACGAGATCACGGAGGACGTCGTCCCGAATGAGGATCCGGTTACCTCGTTCACGCAGGCCAAGAATGGACTACGCCACTGGGTGGTCGGCGGCATCGGCGGACTCATCGCATTTGCGATACTTCTCAGCTGCGTTCTCGTACTGCTCCGGCCATCGGCCGCTGAGTTCGCGGTGCAACTGCTCCAGATTGTTGTGGTCGGGCTGGTCGGCCTGGCCGGCTGCGTCGTCGGCGTCCTGCTCGGCCGTGACCAGATATGAGCCGACCGTCCGGTGGGCCGATATCGGCCTCGACACCCAGGTGTGCGCCTGCGAGCGAGTGTCACGCTGCCCGGACACTGGTCGTACCATCCACAACATCGTGCCGATGGTCGGGCACACCTGGGCGGGAGCTCAGGACGTGCTGTTCTTGCCGCCGCCGGCTCGCGTCCGAGCCTTCTCCTTGGCCTTCTCGACGAGTTCGCCGCCCTTGTCCTTGGCCTGCTCGACGAGTGGCCCGGCTTTTTCCTTGGCCTGCTCGACGAGTGGCCCGGCCTTCTCCTTGGCCTGCTCGACGAGTGGCCCGGCCTTCTCCTTGGCCTGCTCAGCCAAGTCCTTGATCTTGTCCGTGAGACCCATGATCTGCGCCCGCTCCTTCCGCTCGTTCGACCGAAGAGCCCTCCACCCTGCACCCGAATGGAGTAACGAATGTGATCGTAACGTAATCGTAGGGGGCTCGCGCGAGATGACCGGAACGCCGACCCGCCTCGGCTACCCCGCGAACCGAGGTCTGAGGCAGTAGTACTTTCGGTCGCATGGCCGACAGCGGGACGATCCCCATGGCGGTGCGACGCAGGATCAGGTGGGTGGCTCGCCACGGGCTGATCAGGCGGGCGACGCACCGGCAGATGCGCGCGGGCGATCTGGGCGCGCGGCTGATGGCCGACCCGGCGATCCGCGAGGACCCGTTCCCGTACTACGACCAGATGCGTGCTCAGGGCCGGCTGGTCAGTAGCAGGCTGGCCCTGATCTCGGCACACCACGACGTCTGCACGGCCGTGCTACGCAGCCCGGACTTCGGCCAGATGAGCCCGGACCGACTCCCCGGACCGCTCCGGTTGGCCATGAAGCCCCGTCCCCGGTCCGATCGAGCCACCGTCCATGCTGGTGATGGACCCGCCCGAGCACACCCGTTACCGCAAGCTGGTCACCCGGTCGTTCGGCGCGCGGGCCGTCGCCGCCCTGCGCACCCGGGTCGAGGAGATCGCCGAAGAACTGCTCGACGAGATCGCCGGGTCGATCCCGGCCGGTGGCGGGACCGTCGATCTGGTGGAGCGCTACGCCAGCCTGCTGCCGGCCACCGTGATCGCCGAGATGCTCGGAGCGCCGGTGGCGATGCGCCGCCAGTTCCTCGACTGGGGAGCCGGCGCGTCGCTGTCCCTGGACATCGGGTTGAGCTACCGCGACTTCCGCCGCTCCGAGGCCGACCTGGCCGCCCTGCACCGCTGGATGCTCAGCCACTTCACCGAGATCCGCCGCGCTCGCCATAACGGCAATGCGCGGGATGACATTCTCAGCGCCCTGGTGACTGCCCACGACGAGGGTGGGCAGTTGTCCACCGACGAGCTGAGCA
Organism: Pseudonocardiaceae bacterium; assembly: GCA_050699955.1. Taxonomy (GTDB): domain Bacteria; phylum Actinomycetota; class Actinomycetes; order Mycobacteriales; family Pseudonocardiaceae. Next base: position 28,424 of record JBOHGD010000005.1, read on the forward strand.
AGTATTGCCATGCTGCTGCTCGCGGCCGGCTTCGAAACCACGGTCAACCTGCTGGGCAACGGCACCGTCCTGCTGCTGCGGGTGCGGGCGGGTGCACTGATAGTCCTGCTGCTCGGGGGCGCCAACCGCGATCCCGCGCTGTTCCCCAACCCACACGAGTTCGACGTCCGACGGGCCGAGGCCGGTGAGCACCTCGCGTTCTCCAGCGGCGCGCACTACTGCATCGGCGCCGCGCTGGCCCGGATCGAGGGCGAGGTCGGGCTGCAGGCACTGTTCCGGCGGTTTCCCGACCTCGCGCTGGCCGGTACGCCACATCGACGTCCCACCCGGGTACTCCGCGGTGACGACCGGATCCCGGTCAGCCACACCAGGGTCACCTCGGCCGCCTCGGCCGCCTCGGCCGCCTCGGCCGCCTCGGACGCCTCGGACGCCTCGGACGCCTCGGACGCCTCGGACGAGAGGGCAACGGCTTCGCCATCGTTGCCCGGTCAGGCTGCGGATACTGCCCGTCCGGATGGCTGAGAGTGCTGGGCGTACGGCGGGGGCGGCCGCAGGCTGGACGAAGTGAAGCTCAGTCGACGCGCGTTCCTGCGAGCCGCCGGTCTTGGTGCGAGTGCCGCCACCCTCACGGCGTGCACGCCGGGTGTCCTGGTCAGAACGGCACAGACCACCGCCGAGGGAGCCCCGCCGGACTGGGCGAAGCTGCGCACCCAGCTGGCCGGCCCGCTGTTCCTGCCGTCGGACCCCGGGTACGCCACCGCCAAGCTGGCCTACAACCCGCTGTTCGACGGCCATCAGCCGGCCGCGATCGCCCACTGCGACAGACCGGAGGACGTGCAGGCCTGCGTTGACCTGGCCGCCGCCACGCCCATTGCGATCGCCGCCCGCGGCGGCGGCCACAGCTATGCCGGCTATTCGACGCCGGACCAGGGCCTTGTGGTCGACCTCAGTGGCCTGACCGGCATCGACGTCCGTCAGGACGGGACCGCCGTGGTCGGCGCGGGCGCCCGCCTGATCGACGTCTACGCGACGCTGGCCGGTGCCGGGCGCTGCCTTCCCGGGGGATCGTGCCCGACCGTCGGTATCGCAGGCCTGACCCTGGGCGGCGGGCTCGGCGTGCTGACTCGCAAGTACGGCCTGACCTGCGACCGGCTGGCCTCGGCCCAGGTCGTGACCCCGGACGGCGGGCTGCGCACCGCGGCACCGGACTCCGAGCCAGACCTGTTCTGGGCGCTGCGTGGCGGTGGCGGGGGCAACTTCGGCATCGTGACCTCGTTCACTTTCAGCACCGTGCCCGCGCCCGAACTGGCCGTGTTCCAACTGCATTTCCCGGCCGGCTCGGTAGCCGACGTGCTGGGCGCCTGGCAGCGGTTCACCACCTCGGCCCCGGACGAGCTGTGGTCGACTCTGGCCGTCTCCGGTGGTGATCCGCCGATCTGCCGGCTCACCGGCTGCTACGTCGGTACGACCGACGGCCTGAATCCGTTGCTCGACGACCTGGTGGGCCGGGCCGGTGTCCCGCCGACGGACCGCTACGTGCAGGCCAAGGGGTACCTGGACGCGATGCGCTACTTCGGCGGCTGTTCGACCAAGTCGATCCCGCAGTGCCACCCCGACTGGAACGGCCCCGGCCAGCTCCCCCGCCAGTCGTTCGTGGCGACGTCCCGGGTGCTCCCGTCCCCGATCAACGACCCCGGCCGGATCGCCGCACTGATGACGGGGCGCTCCGGAATGGATCTGCTGATCGACAGCCTGGGCGGCGCCGTCAGCCGGATCGGGGCCGGCGACACGGCCTTCCCCTATCGGTCCGCGCTCGCCACGGTGCAGATCTACCAGAGCGCCAGCGCCGCCACGGCGCCTGCTGCGCGCCGATCCGTCGGCGCGGTGCGCACCGAACTCGGTGCCCTGTTGGGCGAGAACGGGTACGTCAACTACATCGACCCGGAGCTGCCGGGCTGGGCGAGCGCCTACTACGGCAGCAACCTGCCCAGGCTGCGCCAGGTCGCCGAGAAGTACGACCCGAACGCCATGTTCGCCTTCGCCCAGGGCCTGACCAGAGCCTGATCGACCCGCACCGCAGCCGCGCAGTACTAGGGCCTGGCTTACCGCGCTGGCCTGCGGCGCGACCATACAGCCGCTGCTGCACGCAGGTCTGACTGTCGGTCAGACTGCGAGTGTGACTGTGAAGGTGGGTGTCTCGCTGCCGGATGCGACGCATGCTCGTGCGATGGATCTGGCGCGGAGTGCCGGTACGACGTTGTCGGGGCTGGTGGATCAGGCGTTGCGCGCGGAGCTGACCCGCCGGGAGCTGGCTGAGCATGTGGCGATGCTCGCGGAAGCCGACGATGTGGACCGGTTGTGTGAGCGGGCGCGGGCGCGGACCGGTGCGCTGACCGCGTGGAAGACCGGGCGGTGACAGCTTCCCGCCCAGTTGCGCCGCACCAGGGCGACGTTCTGATTTCCAGCCCGTCTCCACTGACCGGGGAGCGGGAGTTGTACACGGTGGTGTCGGCGGACATCTACAACGCGGCGGGCGGGCCGACCGTGCTGGTCGCCGAGATCGAAACCGGCACGCGGTATCGCGCTACGGCCTATGCCCATAAGACGGGTCGCAGGGGGCCGCCCCTCCGCGTCACCACCGGTCTCGTGTGGTCGTCGGATGTCCGCCGGGCCCATCGAGGGCATCAGTGCCGCTGCAGCTGGTAACGCCAGGGCCCGAACCAGCCCTTCGCGAGCCCGGCCTTCAGCGGCGCGGGCTTGGCCACATAGCGCTGCATCTCCTGGCCGGGTATCGGTTCTGCGGCGGTGAGTTCCCAGCCACGGAACCGGGCACGGATCCGTTCGGAGTCCATGCCGGAGCCCAACACCCGGGTGAAACCGACCATGATCAGCAGAGCGCCGGACGCCGAGACCTCGGTCACGCTCGCGGCGTAGGCGTCCCGCCGCCCCTGAGGCACCATGTGGTAGCAGCCGCCGTCCATCAACAGGGTGTAGCCGTCTCCGATGTCCAACTCGGCCAGCCTGGTCACATCCCCACGCAGAAGCCGAGGCGCCACCCCGACGGCGGCCGCGTTGCGGCGCGCCACGCTCAGCTCATGGCCGACCATCTCCACGCCCGTCACCTCCCAGCCGTGCCGGGCCAGGTAGATGGCATTTCTTCCCGTGCCGCAGCCCAGGTCCAGCGCGCGGCCGGGCCGACGTCGCGACTGGCCCCCGACCGCGTCGATCAGACCCTTGTCCGGGGTGCCGGAAGGGCGTGGACCGAGACCGGCCCGATACGCCACCTCACCGACGTAGCGCAGCGCGTTGCTGTTCACACCGCTCACTCCACTCTATCCTCTTCCTACCCGTAATTCATCGCGTGTTCAGTTCAATCGGTGCGGGTCGGCATCGGTCGCGCACTGGTCAGCGGCGTGGCGGGTGATCGGGCGTGCCAGGGGCGCAGTGGGACGAACCCGACCAGGCATACCGAACCGTGCTCATCGCCGAGCGCACCGCACCCGGCGAGGTCCGCACCCGCAACGCCGCCGTCCGCCGCCTGGTCACCGACCTCATGGCCACCCCCAGAGCAAGCCGCGATGCCCGGCCTGCCCGCACTGGCCAGCCGGGTGCACGCCGTCGCCTGACCCACACTTTCCTGTAATAAACACCCTCATCACAGGGAAGTGTCCCGGAGGCCAGGGAACGACCATCGGAGTCCTACGATCGCCGAAGATGATCTGGCTCATCTCTCCGGGGTGCCGCCACTGATGGGATTCACAACTGATTATCAAGTCTCCCGTTCAATACGTTCGAAAATTTCCGCATCAGCCTCTTTCTGCCACTGCGGCAAGTCGTCCCAGTCGGCTACGTAGTTTGGCTTCGGATTCGGAATGTGCTTGAAGATCTGCCCGATCCAGCAGAGCGCTACAAAACGTCCCTTCTGCGAACGGCTGAGCTTCGCCACGCCGTGATCTGTGGCCTCGATGAACGCGCGCACCTGCCCGTAAACGGCAGCGGCACTCTCGCGCTCCCATTCGGGGGTTTCGTCCCAAGGTGCGATATAGCTAGCCTTCGGCTCGCCCGGGTAATGTCGCATGACACCGGAAATCCAAGCTTCCCGGAATATGCGTCCTTGTTCAACCGTCAATGCATCTCCCACCAATCGCTAAATCTCTCATATTTTGGTATCCTCCGAGAGCGTCATGATCCGATGATTGAGCTGGCGAACATGACCGTTGCCGAGTAACGGTGTAAGATGGACTTGAAGCCCTTGCAGCTTGCGGCTGATGAACCCGATCCGGTCTGCTCGGCCATTCCCAAAGCCGCATCAGCATAGGTGACAAGCTGATCCACATCGCCACGCTGTACTCCAATCATGGCAAGATCGACCAGAACGCTGCCACGGCGACGGGCCGACAGATTCTGCTGCAAGGCATCGCCGAGAGCGCTTTCAGCAAGATCAAATCTCCGAAGCGCTACATAGCAGGCGCTACGTTCCTCAGCCAGACGAGAGCCGTCAAATCGAAGCCATCCGCCGTTACTCACATCGCCCGACAATTCATGTATCTGCTCTGCTACGTCAAGTGCACGCTGACACGCAGCCAATTCTCCGAGACCGGCAAATGCCTGCGCTTGAACGGCAGCAACCCAATACCGGGTCGACAGAGATTCGTCTCCTCTACGCGCCAGACGTTGGGCCAATTCCAGCATAGGCGCGGCCTTGTCAAAGTGCCGTTCGTACATCCCGATAAAGGAATGGCGAGTTAACGCGCACGCCCATAGATCAAACGCGTTGGCTTCCTTACAGGCAGCAGCCGCCAGCGTGTAACAGTGCGCCGCGTCAGTGTACTTATTAGCGTCAAAGAACACTTCGCCTGCCAATTGCAGCAGCTCACCTGTTAATGCGCATAGTCGCTGATGTTCGGTAAGTGCGCTCGATTGACCGAGGGTAACTGTCAGCACTTCGAGCTGGCTACGCACCAACGGAAAGACGGCACCCTTAAACCTGGACAACACGAACACGCGCCACAGATGTGCGTTAAGCATGGCACACTCGTCTACTGCTGCATCACTGAGTTGATCAGAATTGGAGGGCCAGCAAGCCAATCGATCCGAGTCGAACTGGTCGTCTACTCCAGATGTCGCAACCAGCACCCCGATCATGCTAAGTAGGCGGAGTAGCTCACGACGCCTCATGTCGTCGGAACTCCCGTCCGGTTCCCCTATCGCTAGTGCCGGAGTCATCGCCTCCCGAGTTCTCGATGCCTCGTCGGTAGCCGTGTCGCCCGCTACATGCCACCAATCCGAAGCATCGTTGGGCAACATCAGATCAGCATCACCGGGCCCATCCACAACAATACGCCTTGCTAAACTTACTGGCGTATTATGTTGCTGCCCTGCTACCGGCTTATCGGCCGCGGACGCGTTGTCGAGGTGACGAAAATCAGCTAGATCAACGAGCAGGTCACTGGCGGAACATTCGTACAGCTCAGCCAACTTACTGAGATTCTCAAAGGAAGGTGCATGCCCGGTGCTACTCGGCCATAGCTCCCAATATGAAAAGTTCTTGAACGTCTTCAACTCGTCGGGCCATCGCTGGTTCCATTCGTCAGCAGCCCGGCGCCGGCTCCAGCAACGGGCATAACGCAACGCCACCCTAGCGTTAACGCGGTAGCGTTGCTGAAGCACGGACGCCACCTCAACCCAGGACTTACCCGACGCCCGCAGCGAACGCACCAGGTGAGCACGCTCCTGTTTCTGACTGCGCAGCTGACCCATAGCCGCTTCCTTTGACCTTTATCCAGCCTCCACTGCCGGAGGCAGCTGTCCTACGTGGCAGATGGACGCTACCTGGTGCAGGTGAACTACCCCAACTCTACGCGGAACTTCCCCCGACAGTGGGGAGATGTGGTGATCACGAGTTGGCCACTGCTGCTGTTGGTGGTCGCAACGCCAGTGGCGGGCACGGTGGTGATCGTGCCCATGACGCCAGTTACTCGAAGGAGACCGCACTGTGACTGCCAGGACATTCCAACCAGGCCAAGGTGGTGGGCGCTACATCGCCGTATGCAGGGCATTCGTCGTCGCTGCGGCTCTGGGCACGCCGGGCGGTGAGGGCTGCGCTCGTGCTTGTCATGGGCACGGCAACGGGGGGTCTGATGAGTCGTCTCACGCGGAGGCGCCCGGTGCATCAGTGTTGGTTCTCGCGGAACGACTTCGAAGACATGATACGGGAGGGAATCGTCACCAGCGACTCGACGATCGCCGCGTATATGCTGTACCTGCTGTCCGGCAGAAGCCACACCACACGGTGAGGCTCACGACACCTGCGGGGTTCTGCCCGGTCACGGCAGCTGCCAGCCGTGCGAGCGGGCCAGGCCGCGTAGCGCGGTCCACTGCTCGAAGTCGGCGGGTGCGGCGGCCGGGCAGGGCAGGCCGACCACCGGGGGCACCGGCCACCGGGGGGCGGTGCGGTCGGGCGGACGGGTGAAGTCGAGCACCTCGGCGATGTTGCGGGCAGCCGCGTCACGCGGGGTCAGCGCGGTCAGACCCCAGCGCCACTCGACCGCCTTGAGCACAGAGGTGTGGTCGTAGACCCCGCTCGCGACGTAGCCGCGGCGAGCCCGGGGGGAGATCACCAGGCAGGGCACCCGGAAACCGCGCAGCCCCCACTCCGGGTGGGCATCGGGGACCACCTCCGGGGGCACGTGGTCGAAGAAGCCGCCCCACTCGTCGTAGGTGATCACCAACAGGGTCCCGGGCCAGGCGGGCCCACCGCTCACCGCGCGGTAGACCTGATCGACGAAGGACTGCCCGGCACGGATGTCGGAATGCGGATGGTCGTCGGCCGAGGTGCCGCTGGCTTCGTCGATGAAGCGCGGGTCGACGAAGGACAGTTCAGGCAGGTCACCGGCGGTGCAGGCGGTGAGGAAATCGGCGAAGGGCCGGCTGATGGCGGTGTAGCGGGTGCCCCACAGCGCGGTGAACGGGACGTCGGAGTAGTAGTAGCGCCCGCGCAGCCCGGCGGCGGCCAAGCGGTCCCAGATCGTCGCCATCGTCGCCGTCGCCGTCGAGTTGTGGATCCGGTCGGTCTGCGCGGCGTGGGCGTAGATGCGGTTGGGGTAGGTCTCGGCCATGATCGCCGAGAAGTACCGGTCGCACGCCGTCCAGTACGGCGCAGCCGTCCCGTAGAATGCGAGGTCCTCGGCCGTGTAGTAGCCGATGGCGAAGTCGTCGTTCTGCCCGGCGCGCAGCCACCCGTCGCATTTGCCGTCGTTGTACTCGATCCGCCCGCCCTCGAAGGAGTGGTCCGGGTCTGGGTGCGCGCAGCCTTGGGTGTCGGTGAGGTGGTGGGTGGAGTGCGCGACGCCGGCGCGGTCGGCGAAGCTCAGCGCGGCCTGCCTGCCGTCGGCGCGGGGTAGCCAGCCCAGGTAGTGGTCGAAGGACCGGTTCTCCATCATGACCATGATCACGTGATCGATGCCTGACGCGGCCGGCGGCGGCAGTTCGGAGGCGGCGGCCGCCCACGGAGCGCGAGTCAACTCGCTCGTGCCCAGCACCACGGCCGCTCCGGTCAGAAACCGTCGACGGGTAGCGGAGACATCCATCCAGCGGTCCTTCCATCAGGTGACAACGCACGGTGATGAAGTGCACACCGTAGTCATGGCCTGCTCATGGCCTCCGAGTGGCCACCTATCATCGAGCCGGTGATGGTGTCGCAGTCCAGCCGGCTTCGAAATGTCCGATACGACATCCGGGGTCCGGTACTGGCCCGAGCCCGGCAGCTGGAGGCCGAAGGCCATCGGCTGCTCAAGCTCAACTTGGGCAACCCCGCGCCGTTCGGGCTGGAGGCCCCCGAGGGGCTGGTGCACGAGGTGGTGCGCAACATCGGCGCGGCCCAGGGTTACAGCGACGCCCGCGGAATCTCCTCCGCGCGGGTCGCCGTCGCTCAGTACTACGACAGCTGCGGCGTCACGGGCATCGACGCCGACGACGTCTACCTCGGCAACGGGGTCTCCGAGCTCATCGTGATGGCACTGCAAGCGCTGATCAACCCGGGAGACGAGGTCCTCGTACCGAGCCCGGACTATCCCTTGTGGACGGGAGCGGTCCACCTGTGCGGCGGGCACACCGTGCACTACAGGTGCGACGAGCGGGCCGGGTGGGCACCCGACCTCGACCACGTGGCCGATCAGATCACGCCCGCCACCCGCGCCCTGGTGATCATCAATCCGAACAACCCGACGGGTGCGGTGTACTCCCGTGAGGTGCTGCTCGGGCTGCTGGACCTGGCGCGGCGGCACGGGCTGCTGGTGATGGCCGACGAGATCTACGACAAGATCCTCTACCAGGACGCCGTGCACGAGTGCGCGGCCGCGCTCGCCCCCGATCTGCTGGTGCTCACCATGTGCGGGCTGTCGAAGACCTACCGGGCCGCCGGCTTTCGCTCCGGCTGGCTGGCGATCAGCGGACCCAAGGCCGAGGCCGGCGAGTACCTCGAGGGCCTGGAGCTGCTCGCGAACATGCGGCTGTGCCCGAACGTCCCGGCCCAGCACGCCATCCAGACGGCGCTCGGCGGACGGCAGACCATCACCGCCCTGCTCCAACCCGGAGGTCGGCTACGGGACCAGCGCGACCACGCCTGGCGGGAGATCACCCGCATCCCCGGGGTGGACTGCGTCACACCACAAGGGGCGTTGTACGTCTTCCCGCGCCTGGACCCCGAGGTCTACAAGATCCGCGACGACCAGCAGCTCGTCATCGACCTGCTCGAGCAGCAGCATCTGCTGCTCTCCCACGGCACCGGTTTCAACCTGCCGACCCCCGATCACCTGCGCCTGGTCTTCCTCGCCCCGATCGACGTCCTCGACGACGCCGTCCACCGGCTGGGCCTGTTCCTGGAGACCTATCACCAGTAGCGGGCACCGGGGGTCGCAGCGGTCAGCGTCCCAGCTCGACGGTGGTTCGGTCGATCGCGCTCGTCACGGTCGACACCCCGTCGTGGATCGGCCCCCACCAGGAACCGCAGGCCAGGAACACCCCGAACAGCACCGCGGACAGCACGTACGCAAGCCCGATCTGACCCTTGCGGTAGCCCCAGATCACGATCACGGCGAAGATCACGAGTGGCATGCTCAATGGTCATCCCTCCCGGTCAGGTAGACCGGGACGCCCGGCAGCGATCCCCCAGACCACGCCATGCCCCTCGTCGTCCCCCGGCCACGTCCCGTTGCCCCTTTGCCCCGAACCCGGGCACCATCCCCGGGTAAGTCTTCACCCAGCACGCAGCGCCGGCACACCGCCAGTGTGGGGAGCCACCCAACCGTGATCGAGAAGATCCTGCCCGACGCGGTGGCCTGCGCCGAAGCGTTCGACGACCCACCCGATGCGGTGTTGTTCCCTGAGGAGGTCGCCGTGATCAGCCGCGCGGTGCAGAAGCGACGTCGAGAGTTCCGCACGGTCCGGCACTGCGCCCGGCGGGCGATGCGTGAGCTCGGGATACCCCCGGCGCCGGTGCTGTCCGGGGAGCGCAGAGAACCGTTGTGGCCACCCGGTGTCGTCGGCAGCCTGACCCACTGCACCGGATATCGGGCTGCGGCGCTGGCTCGCACCCGGGACCTGCTCACCATCGGAATCGATGCCGAGCCGCACGAACCACTGCCGCCGGGCGTCCAGGGCGTCGTAGCCCTCGACGAGGAGGCGGCGCGGATCACCGAACTGGCCGCCACCTACCGTGCACAGTGCTGGGACCGGATCCTGTTCAGCGCCAAGGAGGCGGTGTACAAAGCGTGGTTCCCACTGACCCGCAGCTGGCTGGGGTTTGAGGACGCCACCGTGACGATCGACCCCATGACGATCGACCCCGGCACGAGCGATCCGGCCCACGGCACCTTCGCCGCTCACCTGCTGGTGCCGGGGCCGATGATCGGGGGCGAAGCGCTGACCGGGTTCGACGGCCACTGGTTGATCGATGCCGGCCTGGTGCTCACCGCGATCGCCCTCACCCACCAGCCGCGGCCCACGTAGTCCGCGCGGTCCCGGGTCAGGCCGCACGCCGCTCGCGGACGAGCTCGTCGGCCTCCTGCTGATCGGCCGCCGCCGGGGGCGAGCCGAGCAGGGGCCGTCGGGCGGTCTCGGGGGTGAACAGCACGGCCACGGCGCCGACCAGCCCGGCCGCGACCAGGTAGAAGCCGGGCATCAGCAGGTTGCCGGTGACATGGACCAAGGCGGCGGCGACCAACGGGGTGGTACCGCCGAACAGCGACACGGAGATGTTGAAGGCGACCGACAGCGCCCCCGCACGCACGTCGGTGGGGAACAACGCGGGCAGAGTGGCCGGCTCGGTGCTGTTGAAGCACAGCAGCATCAGCCCGATCAGCAGGCAGCCCATGAAGATGGCGGTGAGGTCGCCGTGCCGGATGAGCAGGAATGCGGGCACCGATCCGATGACCAGCAGCAGGCAACCGGACATCAATACCGGCTTGCGCCCGATCCGATCGCTGAGCCGCCCGAGGAACGTGATGAACACCATCAGCACGACCAGCACACCCAGCACGACCAGCAGCGCGGGAACCTTGGGCACGGCCAGTTCGGTGGACAGATAGCTGGGCAGATACGAAGTCAGCATGTAGTTGGTCACGTTGAACACCAGCACCAGGCCCACACACACCAGCACTGCGCGGCGCTGCTCGATGACGATGCGACGGAAGAGCACCCGTAGCCCGGTCGTCTCCTGGGCCGGAGCCTTCCGCAGGTGCTCGTAGGCCGGGGTCTCCTCGAGCTTGAGCCGCAGGTACAGCCCGGCCAGCCCGAGCGGCCCGGCAACCAGGAACGGGATCCGCCAGCCCCAGGAAAGCATGTCCGCATCGGACAGCGTCGCGGTCAGCCCGGTGACCAGCGCCGCACCGAGCACGTAGCCGGTCAGGGTGCCGAACTCCAGCCAGCTGGCCAGGAACCCGCGCCGCCGGTCCGGGGCGTGCTCGGCGATGAACGTCATGGCCGAGCCGTACTCCCCGCCGGTGGAGAAGCCCTGCACGAGCCGGGCGACCAGGAGCAGCACCGGGGCCCAGACTCCGATCGCCGCGTAACCGGGCAGCAGCCCGATACAGCAGGTCCCGACCGCCATCATGATCATCGTGGTGGCGAGCACCCGCTTGCGTCCGATGCGGTCACTGAGTGGGCCGAAGAAGAACCCACCGAGCGGGCGGACCAGGAAGGCGGCGGCGAACGTGGCGAAGGTCGAGATCAGCTGCGCCGACGTGCTGGCCCCCGGGAAGAAGACCTTGCCCAGGGTCACGGCGATATAGCTGTAGACCCCGAAGTCGTACCACTCCATCATGTTGCCGACCGCGGTGCCCGCGATCGTGCGGGTCAGCATCGACCGGTCGATGACGGTCACCGCGTCCCCGGCTCCGGACGGCGTCACACCGCGGTGCCGTCGTGCGGCGGAGCTCCCGGTGCCATCACTCATCTCGAACCTCGCCCTCCCCTGCGGTGTCGACATCACCCACCGTCACACCGGGATGGCCTCGATCAGTGCCGACCGAGGCCCGTACCGGATACCACCGAGGGAGAACCCACTTCGGGACAGCAGCTCCGCCCAGCCTGTCGCGGTGCGTTCCCGCCCACCCAGCAACACGAGCATGTGCAAGTCCAGCAAGGCCGCCGGATCCGGTTCACGAACCTCGTCCAGCACCTGTTCCAGAACAAGCACGCGGCCGTGGGCAGGCACCGCATGGTGGCAGCGCCGCAGGATAGCGGCTGCCCGCTCGTCGTTCCAGTCGTGCAGGATCTGGGACAGCACGTACACGTCAGCCCCCTCCGGCACACCCGCGAAGAAGTCCCCGGCCACGCCTTCGACCCGCCGTGCGACACCTGTCGCGGCCCACGTCTCCTTCGCCGCCTCGGACATCACCTGTGGCAGGTCGAACACGATCCCGCGCAGATGCGGATGGCGCTCAAGCAGCCTCGCCAGCAGGAGACCGTTGCCACCCCCGACGTCGACGACGGCGCGCACGCCGGCCCAGTTCCATTCCAGCAGGGGTAGTAGCCGCAGCTCCACCAGCCCGGCCTGGGCCGCATTGAACCGCGCGGCGGCATCCGGGTTCTCCGCCAGCCAGCCGAAGTAGGGCAGGCCGAAGACGTGTTCGAACGCGGGCTCGCCGGTTCGTACCGCGTGTGCTGCCGCACCCCACACGGTATAAGCCTCATCCGACATCAGTGCCGCGAAATGCCGCAGCGACCCCGGTACCTCGGTCCTCAGCAGCCGCCCGAGCGTGGCGAGCGCGAAGACTCCCGGCTCCTGCTCGGTGAACAGCCCCTCGGCGGCCAGCACCCGCAGGAACCGGGCGAGCGCATCGGGATCCGCACGGACCGCGTCCGCCAGATCCCGCACCGCCAGCGGTCCGGCAGCCAGGTGGTCCGGGACGCCGAGCTCGCTCACCGCGCAGATGGCCTGAGAGACCATGAAGCCCATGATCTTGCGTCGCAGTTCGGCATTGTCGGCCTGTCCGTCGTTCATCCGGGCTGCTTAGCACGCGTACCGGTGAACCAAGGTCCCGAGGGGTCTACGGGACCGGTTCGAGCCGGGACTTGAAGTGCCGCAGAAGTGCGGAGTCTTCGACGATCCGGTAGCCGGGGACCTGCTCGGGGTGTTTGGCGATGTCGGCCAGGACGTCGGCGACGTAGTCGAGGTGGCTTTGGGTGTACACCCGTCGCGGCAGGGCCAGCCGGACCAGCTCGTACGGGGCCGGCGTGACCAGAGTGCCGTGCTCGTCCTCCTCGCCGAGGTAGAGCGAGCCCAGTTCGACCGACCGGATGCCACCTTCCAGGTACAGCTGGCAGGCAAGAGCGTGACCGGGAAATCGGTGGGGCGGGATGTGGGGCAGCAGACGTCCGGCGTTGAGGTAGAGCGCGTGCATACCGGCAGGCTCGACGATCGAGACACCCGCGGCCCGGACCCGGTTGGCCAGGTGCAGGGCGGCGTCGGCGCGGGCTTGCAGATAGCGGGGGTCGAGAACCTCACGCAGTCCTTGGGCGAGGGTGTCCAGGTCGTGGCCGGCCAGACCACCGTAGGTACGGAAGCCTTCGGTGGCGATCAGCAGCAGCTCGCAGCGTTCGGCGAGGTCGCCATCGCGCAGTCCGAGGACCCCGCCGATGGGTCAGATACCGTCCTTCTTGAGGCTCGCCATGGCGCCGTCGGCGAGTTGGAAGGCGGCGCGGTGGCGCACCGGCGGGGTTCGGTATTCGCGTTGGCGCCTGCGAAGTGTTTTCGCGGCCTCGCCTGGCTCTCGCGCGGCGCTCTGGCCGAGGCCGAAGCGAACCTTCGCGATGCGCTGTGGCTGGTCACGACCACATCCCAAGAGGTCGGTGTGCCGGTGGTGACCGCATATCTGGCGGACGCCCTGATGGAACAGGGCAGCCTGGACGAAGCCGAGACGGTCCTCGCCATGGCAGGCAGATCCGAGTTGTGGCCCCAAGCCGGCTACTGGGCCTGGCTGCTGGGCAGCCGTGCCCACCTGCTGACCCTGCAGGGACGTATGCGGGAGGGGCTGCAGACCTGGCTGGCCTGCGGGCACCGATTTGCTGCGCACGGCGGGCAGAACCCGGCCGTGCTCCCGTGGCGCTCAGGTGCGGCGCTGGCCATGCACCATCTCGGCCGATATGACGAGGCGCGGGAACTGGCGGACCAGGAGATCACGCTGGCTCGGCGCTGGGGAGCGCCCTCCACGCTCGGGCGCGCCCTGCGGATGGCCGGTGTTGTCCACGGTGGCCAGGATGGGCAGGCGCTGCTGCACGAGGCCACAGACGTGCTGTCCCGCTCTCCCGCTCGCCTGGAGTACGCCAAAGCCCTCGTTGACCTCGGTGCCGCGCTGCGACGCTCCGGGCGCCGCCTCGAGTCGCGCCGGTATCTGCATCGCGGCGTCGAGCTGGCGCACATCTGCGGTGCGACCCCGTTCGTCGGACGCGGGTGGACCGAGCTTCGGGCCAGCGGTGCCCGGCCCCGCCACGTAGTGCCGTCCGGCCCGGCCGCACTCACCCCCAGCGAGCGGCGGGTGGCCGAGCTCGCCGCCACCGGCTACTCCAACCGCGATATCGCCCAGGCGCTGTTCATCACCACGAACACCGTCGAGGTACATCTCACCCGGACCTACCGCAAACTCAGCATCAACGGCCGCGCCAAGCTCGCCGGGATCTCATTCAACCCGGCCTGACGTCCTCCCGAATGATCTGCGATCCTCATTCGTAAGGGGCCTTGCGGTTGATGACGTTGTACAGCCCGCACAACGTGTAGTGCCGCTTATCGGTCTCCGCCGGTTCGGGGCTGAGCCCCCGCCCTGGTGATGCTCACCGTTGCCAGGTCGAAGGCCGAGTGGGCGAGGTAATTTGTGGATGATGTCAGGGTCGCTGACTCTGGCAAGGGGCCTGAGGCTTATTGATCGCACGGAAAAGCGTCAGCGTTGTGGTTTCGACAAGGCTGCGATCCACCGAGGTGAGGTTTCCGGTTCCCTCCTGATGTGATCATTGTCGCGGTGCGGCGGTACTATACGCTCATGCCAGTTGTCGTCACCGTTCGTTTGCATAAGGGATGTCTACGCGATGACCGGCTCATGTTCGGGTGAGTCGTGCACTGAGGTCCCAATGGTGCGTGCCGTTGGGGTGGTCCAGAGAGATGGTGTGCCGCCCATCCTGGATAGTCAACCTGAATTGTTCACGGGGCGGCTGGTCTAGTTGTTGCCAGGTGAGGTGCGCGGCTTCGATCTCGTCCCATATCCACATGGGGCCGCCTTGCCGAACTGCATGACGGCCGTTCGTGTCGGTGGTGTGGCACACCCACGATCCGTTTGGTTGGGTTAGCCAGGTTTCGGCGGGTCCGCCGTCGCTGGGTATGAATCCGAGCCAGTCATAGCCGCCGACAGTCAATGCGGCAAAGAACTCGAATGGGTTCGATGTGTTTGTTGCACAGTCCACGGATAGGGTAGTGTCGCGTGTCTTCCCATCGTTATCGCTGACCGTGGACAGCACGTCGTTTGCCTGGTGCTGGTTGGAGCGAATGGGCATGAAACCACCGAACTCCGGGAGGAAAGGGCCCTCGGCTGTGCCGTTCGGATGGACGGTTAGTACCGCCAGCAGCCCAGCCCTGCCGACTAAATCAAGAGGAACGAGGATCTTTCCGCCTGGCGCAGTTTGCTCGATCCATGCATCGGGTACACGATCGAGGCCGACCGTCGCGATGATCCGATCGAACGGGGCACGGTCCGGGCATCCCATTGTGCCATCGGTCGTGCTTAGGTAAGGCATGTAGCCGAGCGTGGCCAGTCGTTCACGTGCACGGTCCACCAGGTTTGCGTCTATGTCGATACTGGTCACGTGGGTGGGACTAAGTCGGTGACAAAGCAGGGCCGTGTTGTAGCCGGTGCCGGTGCCGATTTCCAACACCCGGTGTCCCTTGCGTGCATCAAGTGCTTCCAGCATTAACGCCATGAGGGTGGGTGCGCTACTGGACGAGGTAGCGACGCCGTTGACGCGACTGGTTCGAGCCAGGGTGGCGTTGTGGTCGTTGCCGTCAATCTGTGTGATGAGTGCGCGGGTGCTGTACACCGCGTCCCACCACTCCGGGCTAGGACGTTCCACCAGGAACCAGCCTGGTTGGTTGGGGGCCTGGGTGAAATAGTACGGCACGAAGGTGGGACGCGGTATGTCGCGGAAGGCCGCCAGCCATCCGGGGTCCGACACGGTGCCGCTCTTGGCTAGTTCGTCGATGAACTTGGCGGGCGGCGATTCAGTGTCTGTCACGTTTCTGAGTTTCCTTCCAGGGCGTCGGCAAGGGCGCAGGATATCGGCATTCCGGTTTCGTCTTCGATCCATGCCCACTGTCCGTTGGGATTGATTTCCAAGAACCACCACTCACCGTCGGGTGCTACCACGAAATCGAGCGCACCGAAACGAAGGCCGAGTCTGCCCAGTAGGGTACTCACGCGGGACCGCACGACCTTCGGGGTCTCGATCTTTTCATACGACAGCGCTCCATAATCGGAGCGCCAATCCACTTGCGCGGCTTCCGACTCGCCGTCAATACGGGCTGCGAAGAACTGGCCGTCAACGACGGTCAATCGTACCTCGTAGTCTTTCGGTATCCACTGCTGGAACAGGTGCATGGTCCGGGATATGTTCCGATCATCACACTGTTCAGGGCCGATAGGTGTGCAGAAGACCTGCCGGAAGCCGTCCTCATCGAAGACCCCGGAACCACTGAACGGTTTATAGACGGCAGGGCCAGCGTCGGTCACAAACGCGCGCGCCGTCGCTGGTTCGTTGGTAATAAGGGTGCGGGGCACCGGTAGGCCACATGACACAGCTGTGTGCAGTTGTACCGGCTTGTACTCCGCGTAGCCGATCTGATGAGGATGGTTCAACCACGGCTCCAAGGTAGCCAGCAAGCCACCGAGGCCCATTCGGGCTTGAATGACAGCCCACCGGCGTTCATTCTCTGACAGATCCGGGTGGAACTGGAAATTCGTGGGCCGCCGATAATAGATGCCGGATACAGCGGACAGATCCAGGCGCCGCCGCGCGGTCCGTAGCTGACCCGCCCAGTGACCGTTCACCAATTCCGCGCTGAGCGAAAGCTTCTCGGGAAACTCGCTGGTATCCACACGAAACAGCGGAACATCACGGCTGTTCAGTTCCTGCACAATCTTGTCTGCCGTGGGGTCAAATTGGTGTGTCAGGATCAGCACGGACCGCGCGGTACTCACGGGTCAGTCCTCCCGATGGTCGGTGTCCGAGTCGACGCCACCATGGCCGTCTGCGTTTGTCTGCGTGTTCGTCTGGCCGTCGGTGTGCTTGGACAAGGGCACCATGTCCTGACCGTCGCGGATCAGGCCGATCTGCTGAGTAGTGTCATATCCCAGTGTGTCCGGGTCGAAGCTGATGCACGTCTGCGGCTGGACGGCCAGGGCGAGCCCGAATGGCCGGACAGGTGACGCGGGGGCAGGCGTGGCGTCGACCCGCCCGTAGGGCTGCCCCAGGGGGAAGTGGTCAGACGAAGGGAAGACAGCTGCGCCGGTCGTGTGTTCGCGCAGTTCCACAGGCATGTCATGTACCTCCGATAGGTACGAGCCCGATCGTGCCTCGTCTTCATCAGGCGACGACGCTAACTGTTCACGTGTTGCACGTGCCGGATCTCGGTAGCAGCCGACACTGGAATGGCGCGGTCGTGTGATCGTTTTCACCTGCTCTCAGAATGTCTCCGCTGCTCATGTGTCAATTCGGCTCCAGTATAGGATGGATTCGAGGCTGCTCGGTGAACAGCCGTCACTGCACCCGCCATATGCTCACTGCGATCTGCCACACATGGGACAGCGCACATGTTTGTTCCGTACCCAGTTCTCGCCGATGAGTTTGACCTCGGCGAGATCACCCCACCCGAGGGGCGATACGGGAATAATTCCCAGAATGCCTTCAGTCGGCCACTTGCCGACTTGGTTACCGCGTAACACATAAGCTTCGCCGTCGCCACGTTGCCAGCGAATGGTGCAACCTGATTTAAGGTATGCCCAACCAGTCGGCGCTGTACTAAACGTAGCACCCCCGCGACTCATGTGGGTTCGCCCTTCTTGTAACTCTTCGCCTTCTCATTGGCCTGCGTAAGCACCTCAACGAGGCTCACGACCTGCGGGTCGCAGGATCGCTTCAGGCGCAAACGGTGGCCCGATTGTTACCCACGCAGTGCCGCGATAGACGATCACGGTCACGGTCAAGTCGAGGCCCCGACGACCCTTGACCGATAGCAGTTGCCGAAAGGCGCTCATATGACATCACCGCCCAGGGCAGACCTGGGAGCAGGCGCCTTCTCTGCTCGTATGCGAATGCGGCCGACTAAGCTAACTAGCCTCTGGTCAAATACTGGCTGATCTAGCACAGATGCAGTATCCGTCAGAATGAGACAGGCAAAGGAGCCTGGCGCTTGACCGAGATCGTTCACCTCGTTTAAAAGTGCGCAGTCATCCTCAGCCATCGGCTCTCCCTTCAATGGTGGAATGACCAGACCGATAACCCCGGGGAGGGAGTTGGGAGTCATCGGTCCGGCCATACCTTCGGGCAACGGCAACGACCCGCATGACCGCTCCCGGCAGTAGCTCACCAAGCGGACCCCCGGGGTGCGGCAGTGGGCCAGGGGGGTGCACATGTGCACACGAAGGGTGCTTTACTGGGTGCGCGGGGTGATCAAATGACTACTGACAAGACGCCCAACCACCTACTGGCGGCGGTGATGACCGAAGCCAGGATCAGCAACAAAGGCCTGGCGGCCCGAGTCAGGGCGCTGGCACAACGCGACGGACACCCAACCTCGTCCGATCATGTGTCGGTACGGCGATGGCTCGACGGCAGCATGCCTCGGGGCCGCACGGCGCGGTACATAGCTGCAGCTCTCGGAGCTAAACTCGGACGACAGGTGAGCCCCGGCGACCTCGGGCTGACCGACACGGACCCGACGCATGAGACAGAGATTGACACTGTTTGTGATCCGGTAGAGATAAGTCAACGTGCATGGCGCCATGTCCGACATCAGCTTATCTGGCGCGGGAACGAGTTGTTTGAACCGGCTGCTCGCCTCTATGAGCCGTCCTGCCGCCTGCCGCAGGCACCGGAATTGTCCCAAGCCTCTTGGCTGCCGGACGACCCCATTGCCCTTGAGGATGTTGAGCTTGAATGGGAACCTGATCCACAGAGACCGATCGTCGTCGGCCAGGAACCGGAAGCTCGCTCACTGCTCCCGCTACGCACACGGTCTCAAGCATTCCCCAGCTACAGCAGTGCTATCCGATATCTCAATCCGCCCGAACTGTTCGAGAACCGACCTTGCTACCGGTTGCTCGGGGCGTCACTGCGTGGACCAGGCAGGGCCTACCTTCGGTTCGGTCAGTCATGTTTTTTCGACAAGATCGATGTCGCCGAAGTGCTTGCGCATGAGTTTTGCGCGGCCGTGATTAATGCGACACCTTCGTGGCCGGAGCTGCCTTTCCGCTCGCTCATCTCGGACCCATTTGATCTCGGATTGCGCACCGTGAACACATCCATCAATACCCTCACCATCCGCCATGAGGCCGATAGTGATAAGGCAAGCTTCTTCCTGCTCCGCCGCAATCCAGCCAATGTGGTATCGGGAGGCGGCTTATATTGTCTCGTCCCGGCAGGCGAATTCCAGCCAGCAAGCGTCTCCCCTGAGAGTTTACTACCGGACCTGTGCATGTGGCGAAACATAGTACGCGAGTACAGTGAAGAACTACTTGGGCAGCCAGAGCACGATGGAAGCAGCGGACGACCGCTCGACTATGAGTTCTGGCCCTTCTTTCGGGCGATGCAGAAAGCACGCGAAAATGGCAAGCTGCGGGTTTATGTACTCGGCGTGACACTTAATTCCCTGAGTCTCAATGCTGCGATTATTACGGTTGCCGTTATTGATAGCATGGTTTTTGACGCCCTGTTCCACGGGCTGAATAAAATCAACGCGGAGGGCGAGGTGGTTGTTCGTTTAGGAGATGATAAGGAGGGATATGGACTTGCGTTCGATGAGGCCACCGTCAACCATCTCCTACACGGAGAGCGGCTCGCGTCACCCAACGTGATGGCTGCGTTGAGCCTCGCTTGGCGACACAGGGCGCATCTTCTGCAGGCGTAGCACGATGCACAGGCGGTCATTGGACACGCAGCGTCCGACGGTAACCGGTAGACCCGCTGTTCAGCACACGGATCGTGATCGCCCACGTCCGTCCACGGACGCGGACGCGGTCCTGCACGCGTAGGCGCGCGAGACCGTGTCGCGGTCCGGGCCTCGGCCGGGCACGACGCTCATGCGGCGTGTGCGGTGTGCCCGAAGCTTCCCGCGATGGCGTGCAGCAGGATCGAGCAGGCCATGTCGACGACCTCCGCGGTGACGTTGAGCGGCGGCAGCATCCGTACCACGCAGTCGGCGCGACCACCGAGCTCCAGGATCAGGCCCTCGCGCAGTGCCCTGGCCTGCACTTCCTCGGCCAGCTCGGTGACGGATCGGCCGTCACCGGGGTCGGCCAGCTCGATGCCCCACATCAGCCCTCGACCGCGTACCTCGGCCACGCCCGGATGTGCCTGCAACCCGGCCAGCTTCGCCGCGATCTGCTCGCCGCGGTGGCGCACGTTCGCCAGCACGTCGTCCCGTTCGATGATCTTCACAGCCTGGGCACCGGCGGCGAACGCCGGCTGGTTGCCGCGGAAGGTCCCGCTGTGCGCGCCAGGAGCCCACACGTCCAGCTTCTCGTCGTAGAGGATGATCGCCACCGGCAGGCCCATTCCGCTCAGCGCCTTCGAGGCGACGATCACGTCCGGCTCGATGTCGTACTGCTCGAAGGCGAACCAGGTGCCGGTGCGTCCGCAGCCGGTCTGCACCTCGTCGACCACCAGCGGGATGTCCAGCCTGCGGGTCAGCGCCCGCACCCGCTGCACGAACTCCTTGCGGGCCGGGATGACGCCGCCCTCGCCCTGCACCAGCTCCATGATGACCGCGGCAGGCAGCGCGATCCCGCCGTTGGGGTCCTGCAGGGCCTTCTCCAGGTAGCTGACGCAGTTGGTCTGGCAGGTCTCGGGTTTCAGGCCCACCGGGCAGCGGCTGCAGGAGGAGAACGGGAAGAAGTGCACTCCCGGCATGCCGCCCGCGATCGGCCGCTTCTGCGCCACCAGCCCGGTCAGGGCCATGGCGGCATGGCTGCTGCCGTGGAACCCGCCCTGGAAGGACACGATCTCGCTGCGACCGGTCGCGGTCTTGCACAGCTTCAGCGCGGCGTCGACCGCGTTGGCGCCGGTCGGCCCGCAGAAATGGATCTTCATCCGGCCCCGGATACGCTCCGGCAGCATCGACAGCTGCGCGTCGGTGAAGGCGTCCTTGGCCGGTGTCGGGAAGTCCAGCCCGTGGGTGAACACGCCCATCTGGTCGCTGGCGGCCTTGACCAGCTCCGGGTGGTTGTGGCCGAGCGAGAGCACGCCGGCACCGGAGAGGAAGTCGATGAAGACATTGTCGTCCAGGTCCCGGATGAAGCTGCCGGACGCCTCCGCGATCGCCAGCGGGAAGTGCCTCGGGTAGACCCGGGCGTTCGACTCGCGCTGCTCCTGGCGGGCCAGCAGCTCGGCTGAGCGCGGGCCGGGCAGCTCTCCGGTGACCTGCGGGCGAGTGAGCGGGCCGGGCTCGGTGCGCGCGGGCCGGGGTACGGGGGTGGCAAGGGGTATGGGCATGGTGATCTCCTGGTGGTCGAGGTTCCCGGGACGCGCCGGGAAGGGCAGCGTCAGGGGGGCGACAGATGCCGGGGGGATGACAGGCGCGCTGGGCCGGATCTCGGTGGCGGGGTTGCCCTGCCAGTGGGTGTGCGGGGCGATCTGTTCGCCCTTCATGAGGAAGGCGTCGGCGTCGAGCACGGATCCGTCGCCCACCGTCACGCCGTAGTGCACGAAGGCCTTGACGCCGATGGTGGCGCCTGCGCCGAGGACGCTGTGGTCCGAGGCGAAGTAGCCGTCCTCCAGGGAGTGGCACTGGATGACGCTGCCTGCATTGAGCACCGCGTCGTCGCCGATGGTGACGAGGGTCTTCTCCGGCATGACGCAGCCGTCGTCGAAGACCCGGCGGCCGATCCGCACACCAGCCAGTCGCAGGATGATGTTGTTGAGCGGGGTGCCGTTGAACATCGGCATCGTCACGTAGACCTTCCACAGCCGCTCGTGGCTCCAGAAGTACGGGTCGTAGATCGAGCAGGACTGCGGGGTCAGGGCGGCGAAGCCGCGGACTGCGCGTTCCAGCAGCACGGCATAGACGACGTTGAACACGACGATGGCGACCAGAACGGCCGCGACGGCCGCGGCACCGAAGCGGGGCTCGAGTTCGGAGCCGACCGCGGCCAGCAGGGTGGTGACGACGAGCTGGATCCAGCGCAGCAGCAGGACCTTGGCGATGGTGACGGCGTTGTACCGGTTCTTGGCCGCGAGGCGGCGGAGCCGTGCGTCCTCGTCGGTCCGGAAGTCGAACCCGGTGCCGCACTGGGTGCCGCACTGGGTGCCGCACTGGGTGCCGCGCTGGATCGTGCGCGGGATCTCGAAGGGGGGCGAGCCGAGCAGCCCGACGTTCTCCCGGACCGGCCCTTCGATGGGGACCATGACCTTCGTTGCGAGCAGGCAGTTCTCGCCGACCTTGGCACCGGAAGGAAAGGCGATGTTGTTGCCGAGGAAGTTGCGCCCGCCGATGGCCACCGGCGAGACCCGGAACGACGTGGTGGAGAAGTCAGCGTTCATGATCGACAGGCCGTCCGAGACCATCGTGCCGGTGCCGACCGTGCTCAGGTAGGGCGAGTCGTGCCGCTGCTCGGTGCCGAAGTTCGATCCGGTCTGCTCGACCCGGCACAGGTCGTATCCGAGGCCGCGCACGAAGTGCACGATGAACGAGCTGTCGCCCAGCAGGAGCATGTAGAACCTCGAGTTGGTCAGCCGCGTGATCGCCTGCTGGGCGGCGTAGTGGAAGCCGTAGAGCGGGTAGACCCGGCCCGGCCGGATGAACCGGTTCAGCACCCGCGGGACGGTGAGCATGACGAGGAGGCCACCGAGCACGGTGCCGATGAGCACCACGAACGACGCCGCCAGCAGCCCCAGGTAGAACATCGCGTCCCACAGGGAGGGCTGCCCAGGGCTCAGCGCGTCGACGATCGCCGGGATGTCGTTGAACAGGACGCTCACCAGGCCGAACGCGACCAGGCCGAGCACCATGGCACCCAGCAGCTGCGCCGCGCTGTAGACGGCCTTGCGCAGGGTGCCGCAGCGGGCGGGGTCGACCGACCGGTAGTTCACCTGGGTCGGCTCGGCCGGGCTGCCGTGCCGGCGCTGCGCTGCCGGCACCGCCTGGCCTGCGTGCAGGGCGGACGTGTGGCCGAGCTGGGCGCCGTCGCCCATCGAGGTGCCGATGTCGAGCACGGTGTGCTCGCCGACGAAGACGTCCCGGCCGAGCGTGACCGGGCCGATCTGCAGCACCCCGGCAGCGGCCCGGTACCCGGCGAAGTAGCAGTCCCGCCGGATGAGGGTGCCGTCACCGATCGTGATCAGGTCGGTGGCCACCGGAACGATCCGGGACAGCACCAGCACGCCGCGGCCGATCTTCGCGCCCAGGGCCCGCAGATACAGCGGGTACAGCGGGGAGCCGGCGAAAAGGACCATCGGGTTGGCCCGGATGAGCACCTTGACCACCCAGAAGCGGATGTAGCCCAGGCTCCACAACTGGATCTCCCCGGGCTTGAAGCGGCCCACCAGCAGCCATTTCGCCAGGATCGGCAGCAGACAGGCGGCGAAGAAGATCGACGTGCTGACCACCGCCGCGCGGGCGAGTACGTCGACCAGGCCGGCACCGGCCGAGGCCCACCCGAAGGCGCGATCCAGCACGACCCCGCCGAGGACCGCGAACCCGAGGAACAGCAGCATCTGCAGTGCGCCGCACAGCACGTAACGCGGTGTGCTGCACCGCGCGACCTTCGTAGCCGGGGCGGTGGCCACGGCCGGAGCGGCTACCGGAGCACCCACGACGGCCGCGAGCTCGCGGATGGTGGGGTTCAGGTAGATGTCCTTCATCGACACCGGCCCCAGGTCGGTCTGCTTGCGCAGCCGGGCCGAGAACTGGGCCATCAGCAGGGAGGTCACGCCGAGGTCGTCGAAGAAGTTGCTCTGCACACTGACCTGCTCGACCCGCAGGGTCTGGGCCAGCGCCTCGGCGAGGATCCGCTCGGTGTCGGTGGCCGGGGCGAGGAGCGCCCGCCCGCTGCCCAGGCCGCGCCGGGTGGTGGGTGCGGGCAGGTTGTTGCGGTCCGCCTTGTCGCTGGTGGTCATCGGGATGACGTCGAGGTGCTCGAGGTAGGCGGGGACCATGTAAGCGGGCAGCCGCTCGCGCAGCTGCGCGTAGATCTGTTCCTGGTGCACCACGGTGGTGTCGGTGCGCAGGCTGTAGTAACCGACCAGCTCGACCACACCGGGCTCGGGCTCATGGGTGCCGACCACGGCCTGCGCGATCCCGGGCACCTGCAGCAGCACGGACTCGACCTCGGTCAGCTCGATGCGGTAGCCCCGGATCTTGACCTGCGTGTCGATCCGGCCCCGGTACTCGATCTCACCGTCCTCGGTGACCCGGCCCAGGTCGCCGGTCCGGTAGATCCGGCCCGACGAGTTGCCCGGGATTGCCAGGAAGTCGTGGATGAACGCCCGGTCGGTCAGGTCCGGCCGGTTCAGGTAGCCGTCGGCCAGCCCGATCCCGGCGATACCGATCTCTCCCACCCCACCACGAGGAAGTGCCTGCCGCGGGTTCTCCGGGTCGAGGATGACCGTGGCGTAGGTGGGCAGCGGGACGCCGATGGTCACCGGCCGGTCCGGGTGCACCACGGTCCAGGTCGCGGTGACCGTGGCCTCGGTGGGGCCGTAGACGTTGAGGAACCGCCGCCCCGGCCGGTGCCAGCGCGTCACCAGATCCTGCGGGCAGGCCTCGCCGGACACCAGCAGGAAGCGCAGCTGGGGCAGGTCGTCGTCCAGCGTCGCCAGCAAGGTCGGCACACAGCACATCGCGGTGACGTGGCGCGCGGTCAGGAACTCGTGCAACTCCCCGCCCAGCAGACTCGGGCCGCCCGGCTTGGGCACCAGCGTCGCACCGGACAGCCACGGCACCCAGATCTCCTCGACGGAGAAGTCGAAGGCGATCGTCATGCCCTGGTAGACCCGGTCCCGGGCGGTGATCCCGTACACCTCGGCGGCGACCCGGACGAAGTTGCAGATACTCGGGTGGCTGATCGCCACGCCCTTGGGCCTGCCCGTCGAGCCCGAGGTGTAGATGATGTAGGCCAGCTCGTCGACCGGGTCGCCGCACTCCGCCTCGGTGAGCCGGTGCCCTTCGCACCGGGCGATCCGGCCGGCCACCTCGTCGACGTAGACCACCTCGGCGCCGAGGTCAGCCAGGCCCGGCAGGCGGGCGGGCACGTGCGACAGCGACAGCACCATCGCCACCCCGGCGTCGGAGACGATGTAGGACACCCGGTCCGGGGGGAAACCCACATCCAGCGGCACATAGGCGGCATTGATCTTCAGCACGGCCAGCATGGCGACGTAGGAGTGCACCGGCTGGTCGAACAGCAGCGCGATCCGATCCCCCGGCCGGGCTCCTCGGGCGATCAGGTACCGGGCCAGCTGGTTGGCCCGCGCGTCGAGCTGCTCGAAGGTCAGCGTGACGTCACCGGCGTCCACCGCGAGGTGACCGGCCCGGCCGTACCGCGCGATCCAGTCGCACTGCTGCTCGAACACGTGCTGCAGACGCTCTCCCAGGCGCCACCGCGACCCCTGCGGGTAGTCCTCCGCGACCAGCACCAGAGAGCTCGGGACCGAAACCTGCTCGAATACAGAACGTGGTTGCTTTATCCCCTCTGACCGGCTCGGGTGACGTGCGTAGTCGGCGTTCTGCAGCGTCCTCACACTCTCTCCTCGCGCCACGAAAGCCGGTCGGGTCGCAAAAGATGATCGGCCGTGTGCACACCCCGCCCGGCAGAACAGCCCCCGATCTGAGGTAGCTGTCCCTCACTCTTGGTAATAGTCGTGAGGTAAAGCGGCTGTGTTACAGAGCGCATCTGAGCAATTACACACAGTATTCTCAGGGTCGCGTGTACACCCGATGTGTGCGGAAAGGTGGCGAGACGGGTAACGAAGCGCTACACCAGCACGAATCTCAGGCGTACGCCCAGAGGTTTCGACGGGGACAGGGCCACCATGACACTCCCGATGACGACAGCCGACTCCTCGGTCGCGGCGGGAGCGGTCGCGGACCTGCTCGCTGATCTGGCCGAGGTCACCCGCAGGCTGAGCGAACGACTGGCGGCCGGCGATGTGCTCGACGCCTATCTGCTGGCGGCGGGTGCGGTCCAGATCGTCGAGGATCACCTGCAGCGCGACCCGCTGGCCCTGCGCAGGGCGGCGAGCTACCTGCGCGACCGAGGGCTGCCCGCACCGATCTGTGTGGTGCTGACCACCGTTGCCACCGGGTGGGAGCTGCTGCGGTCCCTGCGGCCCGCCGAACGGCGGACCGCCCGGTGGCGGGACGAGTCCGCGCGGCTGCGCGACGTCCTGGCGCGCAGGCTGATCGCTGCTCCTGACGTTACCGACCCGCCGCTCTCCCGGAGTGCCGAGCAGCTCGCGGTGCTGCGGCGGCTGCGCGACCAGGTTCCGGCGCTGCACCCTCGGCTGGCGGCTGCGGTACTGCGCATCCCGTCCTGCTTTCGCAGCTTCGACCAGCACCCGGACGACATGGTGGTGCTGGCGGCCCGGTACGCAGGCAGGTATCCCGCGAGGGACCGGGCCGTGCTCGTGCTGGGGGTGCGAACCTCCGGTAGTTACCTGGCTCCGCTGGTCGCCGCCGCTCTGGTCGCCGAGGGCTTCACCGACGTGCGGACCGAGACCGCCCGCCCGGAGCACCGGTTGCGGACCCCGGTCCTCAGGAGCAGCCGGTCGGTGACCCGCCGGGGCGGGAGAGTCGCGGTCGTCGATGATCCGCCGACGACCGGGCATGCGATGCGGACGGTCGCCCAGCAGCTGATCCGCAGCGGGATCGCCGAGCAGACGGTCACCCTGCTGCTGCCCCTGTTCGACGACGACGTGCCCGCGCCGCTGCGGACCTACGACTCGATCACACTGCGCTTCGGCGAGTGGTCGATCCACCAGCGGCTCGAACCCGCGGCAGTCGAGGCGGCGCTGTCCTCGCTGTTGGCCCGGCCCGCGCTGAGCGTGCACCGCAGGCCCGGTTATGCGGGCGAGCCCGGCAGGGGGCACGTACGGGTGCTGATCGACGTCGGGTTGCCCGACGACGAGCGGCGGACGGTCCTTGCGACCGGTGCGGGGGTGGGTTACTTCGGCCGGTATGCCCTCGCGGTGGCCGGTGCGCTACCTGAGTACGTGCCGCGAACCTACGGTTTCGTCGAGGGTGTCGTGTTTCGGGACTGGCTGCCGGATGACCGGCGGCTGGGTGCGCTGAACCCGGACGAGGTGCCCCTGCTGGCTAAGTACGTGCAGGCCAGGGCGGCGGCGCTGCCCGTGGCCACGGACCACAGCGCCGGGCTCGCCGGTCGCCAGCCCGCGTGGGAGGCCGCGAGCCGGGTCCTGCAACCGGGGTACGGGCGTCTCGGGGTGCTGCTGCGCCCCCTGCTGCTCGATCCGCTGGCGCGCGGGCTGTGCTCGGTGCGGCACCCTTCGGTGATCGACGGCGCCACCGAGCTCCCCCACTGGTTCCGCGAGCGGGGTGCGCTGCGGAAGGTGAAAGCCGACGTGCGCGCCTTCGCCAACACGGACCTGGCCTGCTACGACCCGGTCTACGACCTCGCGGGGATCGATCCGGGCAGCCGCGACCGCGCCGTCGTGACGGCGTTGCGCGAAGCCATGCCCTGCGACGCCGAGCGCTTCCTGATCTACGAGCTGGTACACCTGTGGGACCGGGAGCGAGCCGGTGTCGCGGCGCACCGGGCGGGCGCCCGGGCGGTCCAGCGCTATGTCGCGCAGCAGCTTCTCGGCGGGCTGGTCACCTCCGCGACCGGCCCGCTGTGCGCCGTGGACCTGGACGGGGTGCTGGAGTCCGACGCGCTCGGCTTCCCGATCATCACGCCGTCGGCGGCGCTGGCCCTGCGGTCCCTGATCGCGCACGGTCATCGGCCGGTCCTGGTCAGCGGGCGGTGCCTGGACGAGGTCCGGGAACGATGCGAGAACTACGGTCTCGTCGGCGGTGTCGCCGAGTACGGCGCGCTCGCCTACGACCACGGCACCGGAACCGTCCGCGACCAGGTGCCTGCCGCGGATCTGCGGGTCCTCGCGCGGCTGCGGGAGGTCGTGCGGGAGACGCCCGGGCTGTTCGTGGACGAGGACTACCGCAGCATCGTGCGGGCGTACCGGACGGGTCCCGACGGGCAGCGCCGGTCGCTGCCCGCAGATGTGGTTCGCGGCGTGCTCGACGAGCTCGGTGCCGCCGATCGGGTGCGGGTGATCGGCGGGAACGGGCAGACCGATCTGGTCGCGGCCGGGGTGCACAAGGGTGAGGGGTTGCGCAGCCTGGCCGCCATGCTCGGCACCTCAGCGGATCCGCGAGGGATCGCGCTGGCGGTCGGTGACTCCGCTGCGGACCTGCCCATGCTCGCCATGGCCGGTCTCGCCTTCGCCCCGGCCAATGCGGACGCCGAGGTTCGCGCGGCGGGCGTGCGCGTGCTGCGGCGAGGGTACGCCGCGGGCTTGGCCCAGGCCGTGCGGCGGCTGCTCGGCCACCGGCCGGGGACCTGCCCGGTATGCCGCCCGCCAGTACTCAGCGCTCGCAGTCGTACGCTGCTGACGCTGCTCGACGCGCAGCGCGCCGGTGCCCGCGGCCTGCCTGTCGCGGTGGCCCGCGGGCTGGGGCGACGTCTGGGGCGGCGTCTGGGACCGACCACATGACCTCCGGCCCATCGGTGGCGGGTGAACGGCCCGTGCCGACGACCACGGCACCCAGCGGGCGCCTGCCGGTGTACAGCAGCGGTTACGCGCTGGTGCTCAGCTCCGGGCTCACCTCCGGCGTCGGCTTTCTGTTCTGGATCGTCGCGACCCACCGGTACAGCCAGGACGTGGTGGGAGTGAACTCGGCCCTGGTCTACGCGATCATGTTCCTGGCCGGCGTCGCGCAGCTGAACCTGATGAACGTCCTGGTGCGGTTCGTGCCCGTGGCCGGACCGCGCCGCCGCCGGCTCGTGGTTGTCTCCTACCTGGTCGGCGGCGGTCTGGCCACGATCGTCGGGCTGGGCTTCGCGCTCGGGACGCGGCTGTGGTCCCCGGACCTCGCCGGGGTGCTGGACGACGGGTGGTCAGTGGTCGCGTTCGCGTTCGCCTGCGGCGGATGGGCGATCTTCGTGATGCAGGACGGAGTGCTCACCGCCGTCCGGCGGGCGCGGGTGGTGCCGGTGGAGAACCTCTTCTTCTCGGCACTCAAGCTGGGCCTGGTGGTCGGCCTCGCAGGCATCCTGTCGACGACCGGCATCGCGATCTCGTGGATGGCGGCGGCCATGGTCACGGTGGCGCTCACCACCGGGTATCTGTTCACCCGGGTGCTCAGAGCTCCGGAGGTTGTGGCCGCTGCGGACCACGCCGCCGAGCCGATACCGCTGCGCGGTGTCGCCCGGTATGTCGGCGGCGACTACCTGGGCACGCTGTGCTGGCTGGCGTGCACCCAGCTGCTGCCGGTCCTGGTACTCGCCGGGACGGGGACTTCCGCGACGGCGGCCTTCGCCATGGCGTGGACCATCGCCTACACCCTCTACCTGGTGCCTGCCGGGATGGGTCAGTCCCTGGTCGCCTACGCCTCCGTCGATGTCGCCACCCTCGAGGACGCCCACCGGGGGGTCACCCGGCGTGCGCTGGTGCTGCTCGTCCCGGTGGTCGCGCTGCTGTTCCTGGCCGCGCCTCTCGTGCTGCGCCTGCTGGGACCCGGTTATGCCGAGTCCGGCAGCTGGGCGCTGCGGTGGGCCGCGCTCTCCGCGCTCCCCAACGTGATCACGTCGACCACGGTCAGCGTGGCCCGGGTGCAGCGCCGGATGAGCGTCGTGGTGGCGATCCTGGGCAGCCTGTCGGCGCTGGTGATCGTGCTGTCGGTGATCCTGATGCCGATCATGGGCAACGCCGGGGTCGGCCTGGCGTTGCTCGCCGCCCAGACAGTCGTCGGCGGCGGGCTGCTGGTGCTGCGGGCCGGCTGGCTGCCGCGCCCGATCGTCGGGCCGTTCGCGGGGCTGCGACACGCCGGGCTGCTCGCCCGGGTGGCTCCGGTTGCGCTCGCGTCGCTGTCCGAGGACGGCACCCGGCGATGGCGGGTCCAGGGCCGGCTACCCGGCCGCTCCGACACCGCCACCGGGCTGATCGGCCCCGACCAGGGGACCACGGCGCTGCTGAAGGTGGCCGAGTCGGCGAGCGGGCGGCTCGAGCTGGCGCGGCAGAGCGCCGTCCTGGCCGCTGTGCACGCCGACGACCGACTCGGTG
This sequence comes from Pseudonocardiaceae bacterium, assembly GCA_050699955.1. GTDB lineage: Bacteria > Actinomycetota > Actinomycetes > Mycobacteriales > Pseudonocardiaceae. The sequence continues at coordinate 58,475 of JBOHGD010000005.1, forward strand.
CGTGGCGGGAGCTGGTACCCCGCATCCTGGGCTCCGGTCAGAGCGGCGCCAGCTACTACGTGGTGGAGAGCAGGCTGCCCGGCCACGACGGCCGAGGGCTGCTCACCGATCCCGCCTGGCGTGAGCGGTTCCTCGTCGCCGCCGTCGCGACGATCACGGACCTGCACCGGCGGACCGCACACCCGGTGCTGGTGGACGAGTGCGTCCTGGATCGCTGGGTCCGCGGGCCCGCGGCCCGGGTCGGTGCCGTGCTGCCCGCCCGGCACCAGCTCAGCCTGGAGCTGCTCACCGACACCGTGACCACGAGGCTGCGGGGACGTCGGGTGGCCGTCGGGTGGCGGCACGGGGACTACTCGCCCGACAACATCCTGCTGGACGCGGCGGCGCGGGTCACCGGCGTCGTCGACTGGGGGCAGGCGGAGCGCGAGGGGCTGCTCGTCGCCGACGTCATCACCCTGCTGCTGGCCACCGAGTCGGAGGCCGGCGGGCAGGAGCTGGGGCAGGTGGTGCGGGGGTGGCTCGCCGCGGCGTCCCCGGTGGCGCAGGCGACCCTGACCGCTGTCCAACGCGGGCTGGACGGCGATCACATCGACGCTCGCACCATGGTGCTGTTCGGCTGGCTGCAGATGGTGTCCGGCAACCTCGCCAAGTCGTCGCGCTACGCAGCCAACCCGGTGTGGATGCGTCGCAACGTGTACGCGGTGTTGCGGGACCGTGGATCGCTGATGGGGTGACGTGGTGTCGCATGGTGTGCAGGGCAGCAACAGTGCGCAGGGCAGCAACGGTGTGCAGGGCAGCGACTCGGCCGGAGTTCCCGAGGCCAACACCCGGCTCTCCCGGATTCGCCGGGCGGCCCTGCACGCGGCCGGTCCGGTCACCACGGCGGTGGGTTCCCTGGTCGCCGTACGCACCCGGCAGCCGCATGCCGTGCTCACCTTCGACGACGGTCCTGAGCCAGGTAGTACCGACCGGGTGCTGAGCGTGCTCGCCGAACGCCGCGCCACGGCCACCTTCTTCGTCCTGGTCCGCCGGGCCCAGCGATACCCGGCGCTGCTGAACGAGATCGTGGCGGCCGGACACGAGATCGGGCTGCACGGCATCGACCACCGCCGGCTCACCCGGGTGGACCGTGACGAGGTGCGCCGAGACCTGGCGGACGGGCACGCGCAGCTGCAGGACCTGCTCGGGGCCCGCGTCCGCTGGTTTCGCCCGCCGTACGGCGCGCAGACGCCCTCGGTGTGGCGATCGGTACGCAGGCAGGGACTCGAGCCCGTGCTGTGGGGGCCGTGTGCGTGGGACTGGCTGCCCCGGCCCGAAGCTCAACTCGCGGCTCAGGCGCTGCGGGGTCTCGATCGCGGCACCGTACTGCTGGCCCACGACGGGTTCGCCCTCAGCCAGGACGGCGCAGCCGATGTCCCGGTGCCACGAATCGACCGCGCGGACCTCGTTCGCCGAATCACCGACGGCATGGCCGAGCGCGGGCTGGCCGGATGCAGCCTCACCGAGGCTCTGGTGCATGGCACACCCCGGCTGGTCCCGTGGTTTCGCCACTGAAAGCAACCCAGAGACCACATGTCGTGCTTACTAAGAAATTCTCAGAAACCAGCACAGCCACACCAGATGAACGCCAGCTGTCTTCGCGGTAACAACGCACTGGTGGGTAGCGATGGCAGAAGTGCGGGGGGCGGCCACCGGAGCGGCAGATGTACGAGAAGCAAGGTAAAACGGGCGAATGGGCTTTACCGTTCCATCCATCGGATCCGCATAACGCGGTACCCGGCCTGCTCAGGCGGGTCACCTACGCGCGGGCGGGGAGCGCTCCGCACCCCCACCGGGCGCGGCGCGGCGCGAACCCTACGATCAGCATCGTCATCCCGGCGCGCAACGAGGCGAGGAACCTGGAACTCGTCCTGCCAGAGCTGCCTCAAGTCGACCAGCTCGTGCTGGTCGACGGCCACTCGCTGGACGACACCATGGCGGTCGCCCGGCGGATCCGGCCGGACATCACGCTGGTCCAGCAGACCCGGACCGGTAAAGGAAACGCCCTCGCCTGTGGTTTCGAGGCGGCGAGGGGCGACATCATCGTGATGTTCGACGCGGACGGCTCGGCCGATCCGGCCGAGATACCGGCATTCGTGAACGCCTTGGTGTCGGGCGCCGACTTCGCGAAGGGCAGCCGCTTTCACCGGGATGGCGGTAGTGATGACATCACGGCACTGCGGAAAGCCGGAAATGCGTTCCTGAACGGGGTGACCAACCTCATCTTCGGAACGAGGTTCAGTGACCTCTGCTACGGCTACAACGCCTTCTGGCGGGACATCGTCCCAGTGCTGCACCTGCCATCGGTCGACAACGCGGCGACCGGACGGCGCGTGCAGTGGGGGGACGGGTTCGAGATCGAGACCCTGCTCAACTGCCGGATCGCCGCCGCCGGGCTGGCGATCACCGAGGTACCCAGCGTGGAACGCGCCAGGATCTTCGGTGAGACCAACCTGAGAACGTTCGCCGACGGGGCCCGGGTGCTGCGCACGATCACCGCCGAGTGGCGCCGTTCGGTGCGCGAACGGAGCGCGGCTCTCGACGCTCACCACGTCCGGCCGGCCGGGCTGCTCGAGAACGCCGTCGTGGGCGGGGCCCCTTCGGGCCGTGCCGAGGACCTGGCCGCCGGAGGAGCCCCATGACCACTGCCCTCCCGTCCACGTCGGTCGTGCTGTGCGCCTACACCGAACAGCGCTGGGCCGACATCGTCGCGGCAGTCGCCTCGGTGCACGCGCAGACGGTGCCCGCGCGCGAAGTGCTGCTGGTGGTGGACAACAACCCGGCCCTGGCCGCCCGCGCCCGCGGCGCGCTGACCGGGGTCACGGTGCTCGAGAACACCCACCGCACCGGGCTGTCCGGGGCGCGCAACACCGGATTCGAGGCCGCCACGGGCGAGGTCGTCGCCTTCCTCGACGACGACGCCGCCGCACGCCCGGACTGGCTGCAACGACTACTGTCCGCGTATCGCGACCCCGCGGTCATGGCCGTGGGCGGGTCGGCCGTTCCGGCCTGGCCGACCGGCTCCGGCCGGCCGGGACTCCTCCCCGCCGGTGACGCCGGGCGCGGCACCGGGGAGCTGGACTGGGTGGTGGGCTGTACCTACACCGGCCTGCCCACCCGGACGGCCCCGGTCCGCAACCTGATGGGCTGCAACATGTCCTTCCGCCGCGAGGTTCTCGAGCTGACCGGCGGCTTCACGGAAGGGATCGGTCGGGTCGGGTCGACGCCGCTGGGCTGCGAGGAAACCGAACTGTGCATCCGGCTGCGGCGGCTCAGGCCGGAGGCTCACATCCGGTTCGAGCCGCGCGCCATGGTCGATCACCGGGTGCACCCGGCACGGACGCGCTGGTCCTATCTTCGTCGGCGCTGCTGGTCGGAAGGGCTGTCGAAGGCGACCGTCGCCCGCCTGGCCGACCCCGGCACCGCGCTGTCCACCGAACGCACCTACCTCGTGCGGGTGCTGCCCGGCGCGCTGCTGCGCCAGGTACGCCGCGGGCTGACCGGGCGCCGCGGCGGATGGAGCGGTGCGCTGGCGATCGTCGTCGCGGTGCTCTGGACGGCGGGCGGCTACCTCACCGGCACCCTGTCGTCACGGACCACGCCCACGGTCTACCGCAACCCCGACGCCGACCCCGACGCGATCTACGTGACCGAGCTCGACGTCCGCCACCCCCCCGGCCGGCTGCGGGTTCCCGACCTGCCGGGGCGCCGCTACCGGTGGGCACAGGTGCTGGTGCGGAACGGCGGGAGGACGGTCGATCTCGTCCGGCTGCCGGTCCACGATGGGCTGGTTGAGCTGACCGGCCTCGCCCGGCCTGCCCCGGCCGCCGTCCCGCCCGAATCCCGGCCTCGCCCGGCTGACCTTCCCTCGGTCACCATCGTGGTACCGACCGTGGATCGCCCGCACGCCCTCACCCGGTGTGTCAAGTCATTGCTGAGCACCGGGTATCCGAACCTCGATGTGCTCGTGGTGGACAACCGCCCCGACCCGGCGCTGGCCCGCCGGTGGCAGGAGCTCGTCGCGACCGACACCCGCATCCGATATCTGACCGAACCCCGCCCCGGCGTGAGCCACGCCCGCAACACCGGTCTCGGCGCCGCGCGCGGTGACTACGTCGGCTTCGTCGACGACGACATCGAGGTCGACCCCTGGTGGCTGCACAACCTCACGGCCGAGCTCGCGGACCACGAGATCGACTGTGTCACGAGCCTGGTCCTGCCCGCCCGCCTGGACACCGGGGCGCAGCGGGCGTTCGAAGCGATGAAGGGCTTCGGCCAGGGGGTGCGACGCCGCCGGTTCGGCCCGGGACTCTGGGAGCAGGAACCCGGTCAGTCGCTGTCCCCTGGCAGGTTCGGCCCCGGGGGGTGCGCGCTGTGGCGGCGGTCGACCCTGGAGCGCCTCGGCGGGTTCGACCCGCTGCTCGGTCCGGGAACCCCCAGCCGGGCCGGCGAGGACCTGTACCTGTTCCTGCGCCTGACCCGGGACGGCGGCTCGGTGATCTACGCCCCGGACGCGGTGGCGTGGCATGAGCACGGCACCGAGTGGTCCGAACTGCGCACCCGCATCCGTGGTTACGGCGTCGGGCTGGCGGCCATGCTGCTGCTGCACCTGCTGCGCAGGCCGGGCGACCTCATCCCGCTGGTGCGTGCACTACCGGGACGGCTCCGCCAGGTGGTCCTGCCCAGCCCGGACCACGAAGGGCAGGCGGGAGCGGCCCCCGGCGACGGCCCCCCTCGGAGCCTCGCGTTCGACCAGCTCCGCGGGCTGGCCTACGGGCCGGTCGGGCTGGCCCGCAGTGCCCTTCGTGACCGCAGTGCTCTTCGTGACCGCAGTGCTCTTCGTGACCGCAGTGCCCTTCGTGACCGGCGGACCCGGGTCGCGCCCGCACCGAGGGCGGGTGCTCGGTGAGCGCCCAGCCCCCCACCCGGCAGACCGTGGCCGCCGCCCTGGCCCTGCTCACCCTGGTCACCGCCGGGCTCACCGCCGCGGACGTCCACACCCCGGTGCGGTTGTACCTGACGCTGGCTTTCGTCGTACTCGCCCCGGGCTGGGCGCTCGCCGCGTACCTGCGGACCGACCAGCCGGCCCTGATCTGGTCGGCCGCGGTCAGCCTCGGTATCGCCGTGGGCATTCTGGTCGCGCAGACCATGGTCTCCGCCGGGCTCTGGTATCCGAGGGGGGCGCTGCTCGGGCTCACCGGGCTGACCCTCGCGACGCTGCTGCATCACCTGGTGCGCCGGCCACATCGGGATCCGGCCACCCCGGACTCCTCGCCACCGCGATGATCCCCGACACGCTGCCGCCGCGGCCCCGGTTCCGCTGGACCTTCCGGCCGACCAGACGCAACCGTCCCGGGCAGCCGCAGGGACCAGGCTCCGTCATGGTCCGGGACGGGATGTCGCTCACCATCGGTGCCGGGGTGACCGCGCTCGTCGGCATGCTGGCCTGGGTGGTGGCGGCCCGTCTGCTACCTCGGGAGGTCGTCGGCCAGGCCTCTGCTTTCGTCTCCGGCTTCCTGTTCGTCGCGGGTCTGGGCGACCTCGGCCTCGGGGCCGCCTTGATGCGGTGGGTACCGAGAGCGGGCGGGCGCCGGGCGGTGCTGGTGCTGCGCTGCTACGGCGTGGTCCTGGTGGCGTCCTGCGCGGCGGCCGCCGTGGTGCTGCTGTTACCCACCGGTGATGAGATCATGGAAGCTGTGCCGCACCTGGGTGCGGCACTGTTCGTGTTCGCCGCGCTGACCTGGGCACTGTTCCAGTTCCAGGACGCGGTGCTGGTGTCGCTCGGGCGAGCCCGATGGGTGCCCTACGAGAACACCGGCATCGGCGTCGCCCGAGTGGGCATCGTGATCGCGCTCGGCCCGCTGCTCGGTGCCGCCGGAATACTGCTGTCCTGGGTAGTCCCCGCCGTGATCGGCGTCGCGGTGGTCTCGGTCCTGGTGTACCGCGTGCTCACCGGTGAACCCGGGCCCGCGGCCTCGGGTCGCCCGGGCGGGCTACCCGACCGTCGCGAGGTATGGCGGCTGCTCGGCCCCGTCTATCCCGCCCAGGTGTGCGCCGGGATACTCGTCGATCTGGTCCCGCTGCTGGTCATCGGCCGGTTCGGGCCGGCCTCCGGCGCGGTGTTCTTCCTGGTATGGATGGCGGGCAACACGGTGGACTACGCGATGCTCAGCTTCACCCATTCCGTGATCGTCCGGGTCGCCCACGAGCCGGAACGCTCGAAAGAGCTGTTCGGGATCGCCGCCCGCAGGGTCGCCGTCCTGTTCGTTCCCGTGCTGCTCCTCGGCACCGTGGTGGCGGGGCCGGTGCTGGCGGTATTCGGATCGGCCTACGCCGAGCTCGGGACGGACCTGCTGCGACTCGTGCTGCTCGGGTGCATCCCCCGGCTGTTCACCACGCTGGTCGTGGCGCTGAGCCTGGCCCACGGACGCGGGCTGACGGTCGGTGTGCTGGAGGCCGTCGGTGTGGTCGGGGTGGTCGGAATCGTGGCCGTGGCCCCGGTGGGCGGGCTGACCGTACTCGGGCTCGGTTTCCTGGGGGTGCAGCTGCTCGTCGCGGGGGTCGCGGTCGTCGTCCTCGTCCGCGGTCTCGCCGGTCCCCGCCGAGCCGCCGTTCGATCCGGGTCCGGATCATGACCACCCCGCCGGTGTCGGGCGCAGGGGTGCTGACCATCCCGGGGGGGATCGAACCGCCCCCGCCGATCGCCGCCCCCGCCCGTCGGGGAGTGCTGCCCGGAGCCGTCACGCCGGTACTCGCCGCCCTGGCAGTGGCCCTCTGGCTACTCGGGCTGCACCCGATCGCCCCCAGCCAGCTGGGCGGCGTGGGATTGGTCGACCAGCTGTCGCCGGTACTGCTGCTGTCGTACCCGATCCTGGTCACGGCCGTCCTGATCGAGCTGGTCGCGGAGCGGCCACGACAGCGCCTGCTCACGGCGTACACCGCAGCCGGTGTGCTGCTCATCTACGGTCTGCAGCCGGCCAGCGAACAGATCGCCCGAGTGTCGGTGTCCTGGCTGCATGTGGGGTTCGCCCAGTACATCGCCGAGCACGGGCACGTCCTGGACGGCTACGACGGCCGTTTCTCCTGGCCGGGCTTCTTCTCACTCGTCGCCTTCGTGTCCCGGGCCAGCGGTCAGACCGACATGACACCGCTGTTGCAGTGGGCTCCGGCAGTGCTGACCGGGCTCGCCACCCTGGGGATGCGCGCGCTGGCCATCGCGGTGCTCGGGCCCGGCCGGCGCGCATGGCTGGCCACCTGGCTGTTCCTGCTGACCGAATGGACCGAGCAGGACTACTTCTCTCCGCAGGCCACCACGTACGTACTGATGCTCGGCGCATTGGCCCTGACCGTCCGCTACCTGGTACGACCCCGGCCGGACGGCTCACCGCGAGCCGGCCTGCGGGCCCGGCTGGTCCCGCTGAACACCCCGCGCGACCGCCTGGCGGCGCAGGCCGCCGTTCTGCTGATCGCGCTGGCCCTCGCTCCCTCCCACCAGCTCACCTCGTTCATGTTCGCGGGCCTGCTGCTGGTGATGCTCCTCACCGGCTGGCTGTGGCCTGCCTGGCTGCCCTGGGCCGTGCTGATCCCCGCCGTGGCGTGGTTCAGCCTCGGCGCCAGGGACTTCTGGCAAGGCCAGCTCAACCTGGTGATCGGCGACATCGGCCGGATCGGCTCCTCGGTGGACCAGGGTCTGGGCGAGCGGTTCGTCGGCGGCGCCGGACGGACCGCCATCTTGGACCTCCGAGTGGGACTCACCTGCGTGGTCGGCCTCCTCGCGGCGGCCGGATGGTGGTGGCTGCGCAGGCACGTGACCCAATCCTGGACACTGCCGCTGCTCGCCATCGCACCGTTCGGGCTCGTCCTGCTCCAGTCCTACGGGGGCGAGGTCTTCCTGCGCTGCTACCTGTTCGCCCTGCCGTTCGCCGCGATCCTGGCCGGCTTGGCGGTGGACGCTCTCCTGACCATGACCTGGCCGGGCGGGCGCGCCGCCCCGCTGGCCGTCGCCGTGGTGCTGCTCACCGGACTCGGCCTGGCCACCGTCACCGCACGAGGTGGCAATGACGCCTACACCAGCTTCAGCCGGGCGGATCTCGCTGCCGTCGACTATGCCTACCAGCACGCGACGGACGGTCAGACCATCGGCGCGCTGACCGGTGACCTGCCGCTGGGCTACGAACGGATCGGCGCCGTGCGCCCGCTCACGTTCGAGAACACCTGCCAGGATCTCGCGACCATGGATGTCTGCATCCTGGACCGGGCGAGCGACTTCCTCGTCGTGACGCCCTCACAGGACAACGCCGGACGGATCTACTACGGTTACTCCCCCGGATGGACCGGCCGGCTGGTCGACCAGCTCATCACATCGGGCAAGTACCAGCTCGTGTACGAGCAGAATGGCAGCCTGGTGCTCGCGGAGTCGCGGAGCGTCACATGACCGACACCCTGCTCGTGTTCCTCTCGGCCGCCGCATTGGTCGGACTCGCCGTGACGCTGGTGATCCGAACGGTGCTGGCCGAGCGGGCCGCGGGCACAGGTTCGAAGCAGGCCCGCGCATTCGTGCGGCCCGATCTCGTCCGCAGGCTCGACATCGCATCCACGGCACTCGCCGTCCTGGCGGTGATCGCCGCCGTCCTGCGAGTCGTCTTCGGCACTCTCGGCTGAGGTCAGTCCTTGAAACCGATCACCCGCTTGACCGCGGTCTTGATCTGCCGCTCCGTTCTGGAGATCGGCAGTCGTTCCAGGCGGTACTCGAAGTACGGGTAAGGCTCGGCCCCGAAGCGTTCCTTGAACTGGGCCAGCGACGCGGAGGACCCGGACTCACCCATGTAGTAATGGCGGCAGCCTGCCTGACAGGCATCCTCGATGGCGTAGCGCAGAATCAGGTCGTTGGCCCGGTACTTGACCATCTCTTCGTCCATCGCGGCTCGGGAGTCGTAGGCGTTGGTTCCCTGGATCACCAGGCTGGCCGCCACCGGCCGCCCCTCCACGCGGGCGAGCCAGACGCGGCAGCGCTCCCCCAGCAACTTCCCGATGGTCTCGAACTTCTCCAGCGGGTCGCGACTGCGCAGCCGGTGGATGGTCAGCCAATGCGGCTCGTGCTGCCTTCTCGCCCAACGAGCCGCGGCCCGCTCCAGGAGCTGATGGAACTCCGGCACCAACCGCCCGGAGGTACCGCATTCCACGGTGACCCCGGCCCGCTCGGCGTGCCGGACTCCGCGCCGTGTCGAGCGGGCGAAGCGATTCGACCAGACATCCTCCCAGCCACCCCGCAGGTCGATGAGATGTGCGCGACGCGGAAGGGTGGTGACACGCGCGGGGCGGCCTGCCGCCCAGGCAGCCGCCGTCAGCGGGTGAGGCAAGATCGTTTGAGAGAGCACCCGCCGCTTCGCGAGATCATCGAACACGACAGCGATCTCGTCGGCACTCGCGCCTCCTGGTGCGAGGAGCCCGCCAACTCCCCAGAACGTCGGGTTCGACGCCTCGAACACGATCCCCCGGCCGGCATAGGAGCGCCGCAGAACGGGCAGCACCAACGTTCGCCCTTCCGCTGTCGCATAGAGCCGGCTGGCATCAGCGCATCCACTCGTCGCGCGGACGGCGTCGGTCCACGCGGGGGACTGGGTCTCCAGAGCGAGCGGATCGTGGCGGAGCACGTCCTCCCAGACATCCCGCGGTGCCGGGCTGACCATGCTTATGATCTTCACCGGGTTCGGGTCGGCAAACTGGCTCATCTGACCGCAACCGTTCTTGCTGCACCTGCCGGGACGGCCGCCGGCCATCCGGGCGAAGAACCGGCAGCCCTTCTCCAGGTTCTTCGGCCGAGGTGCGGATCGCGTTACATGTCAGCTTTGTCCGGGTGCCCGCCACCAGTACCGGTACAGGACGTCCAATCGGTAGCCTGATCGAAATCGCGGGCAATCCGCCGGACCACAGAGCGCACAGTCACTGCCTCTCCTGTAGTGCTGGTGAACTTGCGGGCCGTGGCCGCAGTGACACATTTGGTGACGCTTATTCATGCTACCTCCTGCTGCCCCGTGACGCCCAATCCACATTCTTACACATTCGCCTCGTCTCGGCACGTGGTGAAGATTCCCCGGCACCGCCGGAAATGATTGACTGTTCATCGACGCCGCTTATATCTCGCCGCGAATGGGCAATTCCGCGCTGGCCGCGTCCGGCTCCCGTCCGGTGCTACCGTGCAGGTAGCCCGTTGCTGTTCTCCGACCTCCCCTGTCGGAGTAACGAGATGTCGGGGTATCGACGGTCCGGCGAGCTCAGGCTCCGCCGAGGAGGTGACGCGGTTGGCGCTGCCGCTGGTGCGGCTGACCCGTCTCGACATCGGGTCCCGTCTCAACATCTGGCTCGCGGCAGCGGTGGTGGTGGTCGTGACCGGGGGGTGTGCAGCCAGCCAGAGTGTTGCTCCGCCGTCGGCTACCCCTGCCCCTTGCCCGCCTGCATCAAGCCAGAGCCCGCTGCCGACCGTGGACGAGCACAGCGCGGCGGCGAAGTACGGCTGGCGTCTGACCCACCATGACGAGTTCACCGGCACGTGCCTCGACCTGGCGCGCTGGGGCGTCTACGACGGCCCTGGCAGCGGTGGCGTGGGCCTGCGGCGTCCGTCGGCCATCAGCGTCGGTGACGGTGAGCTGCGCATCACGGCTCGGGGTATGGTCTCCGGCGGCCTGGCCTGGGTGGGCCCCGCGACCACCTACGGCCGCTGGGAGGTCCGGATGAAGGCCGACCGGGGAACTGGTTACTCCGCCGTGGTCCTGCTGTGGCCGGACTCGGACCGGTGGCCGGTGGATGGCGAGCTGGACTTCGCCGAGATCAGCGCCCCGAACCGCGACCGGAACAATTTCACGGCGCATTGGGGCATAGACAACTCGCAGAGCTCGGCCTCGCTGGTGGGTGACTTCTCCCAATGGCACGACTACGCCGTCGAGTGGGAGCCGGACCATGTGACCATGTTCGTCGATGGCCTGCCGATCTACCACACGACCGATCCGGCAGCGATTCCTCGTGCGCCGATGCATCTTGCGTTGCAGCAGGACGTGCTCGGAGGCGACCACGGGAGTTCGGTACCCAGTGTCAACAATCCCGACGAGGTGACCATGCACGTGGACTGGGTGCGCATGTACAGCCGGTGAGGCCGCGAGAGCCGCGTTTCACGGTTCGGAGTCGGGCACCCAGCCCGACCCGCACGGCATACAGCGCGGCCGGCCAACGGCTGGACGGATCTGATCGTGCCTCCGCAACGCGCGCCGCGTCACCAGCCTATTCGGCGAACGCTTTGGCTTCGTCGATCCAGGCGGTGACCTCTTGCAGGGACAGTCCCACGACCGTGCCGTGGCGCTGTTCAATCATGCCTTGGAGACTCTCCGGGTTGCGGTGGCGGAGCTCTTTGATGGAGTCGACGCCGATCGACTTGAGCATCTCAGCGTATTTCGGACCGATACCCTTGAGCTTTGCCAAGTCATTCTCGACATGAGCTGGCATCGCAATTCCTCCTTCGAGACCGGTGCACGGACTTGCACCCTATGACGGGCAGGGCGGGGGTTGCGGGCGTCGTTGGACCCGCCGCGCAGGGTCGAAGGACCCCACCGGCGCGGACTTCGGCGGCGCCGGCGAGCGGGCCGCGGCTCCCCGACGTCCATAACGGCCGCGCCGGCACCGATAGCTGCCGGTCAGGGCCTCGGCAAAGTCACCGGGAGGCGCGATCCGCCTGGACAGCGGCAGGTGGGCCGGACGCCACCAGTCCCGCCAGTCCCGCCAGTCCCGCGGAGAGGTGGGTGACTTTACCGAGGCCCTGGGCTGCCGGTGAGTCGGTGCCGGGCACCGCGGCCGCACGGTGTGGCCGAGATCGCGGAGAAGTCCGGCGCTTAGAAATCCCACACGAAGCCGACCACTGCGGAGTCGAGCACATCGAGGCGATGATATACCGCATTCTCATTGTCGAGTTCCACTGGGATGCGATGCGTGATGACAACGTCCGGCTCACGATAGTCCCTCCACTCGGCCCACCAAACGCGTGTCGGGACCTTGTCGGAATGAAACTCGACTCGAATCCCCAGATTCTCCACGCGATTATGCGCGACGTGCCGGAAACACCGCTCGACGGGTTCCTTTAACCGGAATTTCGTCTCGAACTCCGGGCAATGCTCGTCATGCCAATCAAGCTTACGAGGGAGTAGGATATCGACGGCCCAAACGCTCTTCTGGCGCCGGTATGGTTTTCCTGGTGTACCCCACTGATCCGGTCAACCGTCAGCTCATCTCTATCAAAGCTGTAGCGGTAGGTCGTGAAGCCATCTGACAGTGAGCGGATGGTGCGGACCGTGCGGTGGCGGAGCGGCCGACCGTCCCGACCAAGGTAGTGAAACTCGTGGAGCATGATCGTCTCATAGGGCTGAGGAACTGCTCCGTCGAGAGGAGGCACTGTACCGACGATGACGGTTGGCCGCCCTTCGCCTCGGTACAGTGCCTGTACCTGCCTCTTGTCCTCGGCTGAGAAGGAGAACGCCTCAGCGAATCTGCGGAGTAGTTTTGGGCTGAGTCCTTTACCTCTGAGCGCCCTGCTCACCGGATCTTTGAGAACGCGGGAAAGCTCCTTTTTCGTCTCCGGCTCCGCGCCCACGTCCCAAAGATGTTGAGCGAGCACCTGACAGATGCCGGCCTGGCTCACCTCATTCGGCTCAATCCCGTTAGCGCGCACTTCCCACAGCTCGCAATATTCACCCGGGCGAAGCAGTAGCTCATGGATGTGCAGGCCTGCCGCCCATGATGCCGTCGAGATTCTCGTGGAATCTCGACACACCCGTGGATCTCGTCATTCTACTCGTATGCGTGGCCGCCTCGACTTGGACCACGTATCTGCTCTACGCATGGTGGCAGGTCCGGCGTCGCCCCCGTATGACATTGTGGGCGACGGCGACCACGATCGTGTCGATCTTCCTTCTGCTCACTGTCGCCCAGCCTTCGGGCAAGGCGTTTCACCGAGACAGTTGCGCTTTCGGGCTTGGCTCGGGAACCGTGTGGATCAAGATCGAGCCCCGCGACGGCACGCCCGTTAAGTCATACCATCTCACGATGCGGTGGGGTCCTCTCCAGGCAGATATCGAAGAGGTGCTTTATCGACCAACCTATTTTACGACGAACAAGGACGACTTCTTCTCCCGTGAAGCGGCCGATATTCTTGTCGAGCCGGCTGCCTACATTCCTGTGGAAACGGCGCACCTCCACCAGACGAAGAGCGAATCGAGCTCAGTGGAGTATGGAAGCACCGGGTTGGCCAGTAACCTGACAGCGACCCCGCACCCGGGCACGGGTGGCTTCCGTACCCTCTGGGCGCCTGGCTGCCATCCTCGGTCATGAATCGCTCGAAGCCGTCCGGGCTGATCATGATCGACGAACCTGATCTCCGGCGGATGCCGGCACCGTACGCGCGCAATATCCGCATGATCGGCAAGTGAGTCCAGGAGTCGGACCTTCAGCGGTCATTGCACACCGTGATACTATCGAACATGTGTTCGATAGTGGTCTTGTCGATGGGGTACCCGACGCGGGTGCCCCTTTCATCGAGGACTGGTTCGACCCGGCCTGGCCCGACGAGGTGCCCTGGCCCGACCAGGCGCCGGACCCACAGGACACCGGTCAGTTGCCGATGTCGGCGTCTGCGCCTTCGGGTGGCTGACCCTGGAGTTGGATCACGGGACGGTCGATCCGGGCCGGTTGTCCGATGCGTTCCTGATCGACACGATCGTGGGTTTCGAGCGAGTGGTGTCGTGGGCCTCGGCACGGCAGGCGACGCTGCTGGCCGAGTTCGCCCGCCGCCGCCCCAGCGACGGCTCCCAGCCCACCCGCTCGGATGTCCCGTCGCGGTGCAGCGAGTTCGCCCCGGATGAGGTCGGGTTGGCGCTGCGGTTGTCCCGTACCGCCGCCACCAACCGGCTGGTGATGGCCCAGATCTACCTGGGACGCTGGCCGCGTGGCAGTCCGGAACGATCGATGCGCTCAAGGCGCGGGCGATCACCGAGACCAGCTACCTGCTCGCTCCCGAGCAACGCGGTGCGCTGGAGGCACGGGTGCTGCCCCGCGCCGGGCAGCAGACCGTGTCCCAGTTGCGGGCCTCGTTGGCCCGGGCGGTGCTGACGATCGACCCAGAAGGTGCGCAGGAACGGCACGAGCAGCGCCGCCAGGACCGGCGGGTGGTGGTCTCCCCGGATGGGGAAGGCATGGCCTCGCTGTGGGCGTTGCTGTCCGCTCCGGACGCCACCGCGGCCTACCAGCGCTTGTGCCACCTGGCCCGTAGCCTCGGCGCTGATGACCCTCGCGGGATGGATGCCCGCCGGGCCGACCTTCTCATAGAACTACTCACCGGACGCCGTTGCGCGGCCACCGGCAACCCGCCCGATGACGACTACACCGAGGATGGCGACTGCCCAGAGAATGACCCCAGCGACTGCGGTGGCTGCCCCGGTGCTCACACCGACACCACACCCACCGACACCACACCCACCGGGCGCACCGAGCCCACCGACTCGGCCGGTGCAGCAGGTAGCGGGGCATCCGACCAGGGTGGCCACGACTGTGCCGCGGTCCGCGGGACTGGGGCCGGGCCGGGCAAGCCCCTGGTGTCGGTGATCGTGCCCATCACCATGCTCCTGGGCCTGGACGAGCAGCCCGCTGAACTGGTCGGCTACGGACCCATCCCCGCCGGTCTGGCCCGCGAGATCGCCGCCGAGGGCACCTGGCGGCGGCTGCTCACCGACCCGGCTTCCGGCACCCTGCTCGACTACGGACACACCACCTACACCCCACCCCCCGGACTAGCCGACTTCGTCCGCGCCCGCGACCTGTACTGCCGGTTCCCCACCTGCGGGCAACCCGCCGCCACCGCCGACCTCGACCACACCATCGCCTGGCCCGAAGGCACCACCAGCGACCACAACCTGCACGCCACCTGCCGCCACGATCATCGACTCAAGACCTTCGGCCCCGGCTGGCAGGTCGACCAACACCCCGACGGCCAGGTCACCTGGACCACCCCCACCGGGCACACCTACACCAGCAGACCCCACGACTACCGCCCCGACCCCCACCCCTCGCCCCAAACCCCCGACCCCGACCCCGACCCCGACCCCGACCCCGACCCCGACAGCGCAGCCGGACGCCAGCCACCCGGTCCCGACCCACCTCCGTTCTGATGCACCACGTCCGTCCGCCTCTCTGCGAGCGTGGCCGGATCACCATCGGCGCCGGACGCCGTCACACCGCCCGGCACATCGGCTCGGCAGGCGGTAGCCCTCGGTCACTGACCGTCGAGTTCCCACCGCGACATCGTGTCGAGCTCCCATGCACCCGTCCCGGTCGTCCCACCGCCGCACGAGACGCCCTGGCCAGCCGTCCCACCGTCCCACGATGTCCCGGAGAGATCGCTTTCCCTGGTGGCGGGTGGGCCCCGTGGACAGCATCGGTGCCGTGCCAGGGAAGCGGCGGTGCGATCGCTGCCTCCGAGGAAAGATCGAGGGGATAGACATGAACAGCATCCGAAAAATAGCGTCCGTCTCGGCCGTGGTGTGTGCAGGTCTGCTCGCAACCATCGCCCCGGCGAGCGCGTCAGTTGCTCCGGAAGGCTCTCCGAGCGGCACGGTGGCAAGCGCCCCGGTCGTGCTTCCCGGAAACGCCGGCACTGTTGTCACGGTCCACAAGACCGCCGACGCCCAGCTCTACAGCGCCACCGGCTGCCACGGCCAGACGTGCCTCTTCGTCAACGGCCGTGGCCTTCGGGTGAACTACGCGACTGTGACCAACCGGGGAAGCCGAGCCGGTCACGCGAACATTTCCAGCACCTACGACGGGAGAACCTGGACGGGCCCCGTGCTGCACAAGAACCAGGCTTGGCGACACGACTACAACCGCATCATGCGCAATGGCAATAAGGTGTGTGGGTCCATCGCAGGCTTGGACGTCGCTTGTGTGACCATCCATAGCTGATTCGCATTGCAACAAGCTTGGTTTCGCTTCGAGGGCGCAGCTTCTCCCGGGATGCGTCCTCGAAGCGACTGAGCGGTCGGCTTCGGACCTACTCCGAGTTACCGATGGGTGACCGGGGTAGCCCACGAGCTACCCGTGGCCGGCCCACAATGCTCATCGCGTGCGATGCGGACCCCGTCCACCGCGGGGACGGTGGTCAGATGGTAGGTGGCCAGGGGTTCAGTGCATTCAACGTGGCCATCGGTCCAATGCAGCCACACCACGTCATCGCGGCGGCTGTTCACCATCGTGTCGGCGCCGCGACTGTCGGTCAGGCGCTGGAAGTCGTCTGTGTAATCCCGAAAACTTCCGGTCAGGCCATGGTCGAAGAAACATACGTACGGGTAGGTGCACGCGGTGGAGTCAGCCGGTGGCGCAGTCCCACGTGAGTCCGGAGCCGCAGTGCTTTGCCGGGACCACAGAATAATGCTCAGCGCGCCCCCGACGACCACAACGAACGCGAGAGCAGCAACGGTGAGTACGTGGGGCCGACGCCACGTCATGGTCGGTGCAGGGCCGGCTCGGACGGGACCGGCTCCACCGGGACCGGCCCGGCGAGGGTCGGCTCCACCGGGACCGGCCCGGCCGGGGTCATCGAAGCCAGCGGCGCGGTCCCACAGCTTCAAGAGCCGATCGGTATCGCCGCCGCAGGTGTCGCTGATGGCGGCCACGATCTGCCTGGGCGGCATCAGCTTGCCGTTGAGGTAACGCTCCATCGAGGACTTGCTGGTGTGCGTCTTGGAGCCCAGCCGAGCGAAGCTCAGCGCCGAGGACTCCTTGAGATGTCGTAGTTCGGCCGCCAACTCTTTCCTGGGACCTGATTCACCACCGGCGGCGGCCGAGATCGCACGCAGCTCGCGAGGGTCAACCATGACCAGAATCCCCTATGTCTGTTTTCGCACCCCCGCGCCCTTGCGGCACTGTGGTCACGCCCTGCAGGACGACGATACCCAGCGTAACCGGACCGCATCTCATCCCCGGTGCGCCCAGGGCACGGCATGCTCAGCATGAGCAGCTCAGGGCCGCTGCAGCGGAGGGGTGGCGAGGATCTCGGCTCGGTGCGCGAAGAAGTACCGCAGTGCGGTGTCGGTCACTGCTCCCGAGCCGGCCTCGCCCGCGGCGGAACCCTGGATAAGGGTGGTCACCACGATTCCCGGATTGTCGAGGGGTGCGGCCGCGGTCATCCAGTGGTCGTCGCCCCCGCCGGAGATCGCCGGGTCCTCCGCGGTGCCCGTCTTGGCGCCCACCGCTACCCCGACGTTGCTCAGGGCCTGCGCGGTCCCCTCCGTCACCGCCGCCCGCATGCCGTCGCGTACCGGGCCCAGTGCGGCGGCGAACGGCAACGGTGTCGGCGCCGGAGCAGGCAGGGCGACCTGAGCGCCCTGGCCGGTGCCGGTGGCCAGCCCGAGACGTGGGGTCACCAGGCTTCCGGTGGATACCGCGGCCGTCCACCTGGCGTCCTGCAGCGGGGTCGTCGTGAGCGCGCCCTGTCCGATGCCGAGGATCACGGTGGACCCGGGATACCAGGTGCCCCCGTTGGCCCGCACGGAGTCCGGGGTGCCCAGGTAGCCGGCGCTCTCGCCGGGCAGGTCGATGCCGGTCGGCCTGCCGACCCCGAACGCCCGAGCGGTGTCGATCATCGCGTCGGGCCCGAGTGCCCAGGCCAGCTTGTAGAAGTAGACGTCGTTGGACCAGGCGATGGCCTGGACCAGGTTCTGCGGCCCGAACGACTGCCAGTTGTTGAAGGTGTGGCCGCCCAGCGTGAAGCTCCCCCCGGTGGGGATCACCCGATCCGCCGGGATCACCGGGTGCAGCAGGCCGGCGGTGGCGATCACGAGCTTGAACGTCGAGCCAGGTGGCGCGTCGGCCTGTGTCACGTGCTCGACCAGCGGTGAGCCGGGTGCGGCGCCGGCCCGCTGGAGCGCGGCGGAGTCCACCGGAGGGCCGTAGACGTTGTTGTCGTAGGAGGGCAGGCTGGCCATCGCCAGGATCTGCCCGCTGCGCGGATCCATGGCCACCGCGCCGCTGACGCCCCGCCCGCCCGACGCGGCCTGCTGCGCGGCGTCGAGGCTGGTGGAGAGCTGCCGTTGCAGCCCGAGGTCGATGGACAGCGACAGGTTCGCGCCGGGCACCGGGTCCTGCCGGTAGCTCATCGCCACCGGGACGCCGCTCGGGTCGACGTACACGCACTGCCTGCCGTCCACCCCGCGCAGCACCGAGTCGTACTGCGCTTCGAGGCCGGCTCGGCCCACCAGCTCCCCCGAGGGCAGATCCGGCCAGCGCTGCGTCTCGGTCGGGGTGGCCACCCCGACGAACCCGAGCAGCGGGCCGAGCAGCGGGCCGGTGGGGTAGAACCGGCGCTGTTGTGGCACGACCACCACCCCGGGTATCCCGGCGGCGGTGACCCGCTGGCCGGTCCCGACGGGTACGTCGGCCACCGGGACGGACAGGTCGGTGGCGCGGGCCCGGCCGACGACCGCGCTCAGCGCCGCGGCGGGTTGCCCGGTCAGGGAGGCGAGCCGGGTGATGTCGCCGGGGTTGCGGCGCACCAGCGCCGGAACCGCGATGACCCGGTCGGCGGTGACGTCAGCGCTCAGCGCAGCCCCGTGCCGATCCGTGATGATCCCCCGGGATGCCGGGACGGTGATGCAACGGGTCACCTGGTCCAGGCCGGCGAGCCGCAGCGACTCCCCCTCGGCCGACAGCAGTCGCCAGCCGAAGGCCGCGAAGACGAACAACATGGCAGTGGTCCCGAGAGCGGCGGCGCGGACCAGCCGCGGCCGCTGGTTATGCCGGCGAGGCACGGCCCACAACCGGCGGCGGGCCCCGTCACGCCTGGTGCCCAGCACGATGCCGATCGCGGCCAGGTGTGCCACCGCCGCCGTGCCCCCGTAGCTGAGCAGCGGGAACGGCACACCGGCCAGCGGCAGCAGCCCGAGGTTGCCGCCCACGGAGATCACCACCTCCGCGCCGAGCAGCACGGCCAGCCCGGCACCGACCAACGCGGCCTGCCGGGTCCGCGCCACCCGGGAGGCCAGGGCCACCCGCCACACCAGGATCACCGCGGCCAGCACCGCGACGATTCCGGCGACCAGTCCCCAGTGCTCGATCAGGCTGGCCAGCGCGAGGTCGGTGTGCCCCTCGGGCAGATACCCGGCGAACAGCTGGTGCATCGGGCTCCCGATGTCACCGAACCAGCCGCCCCGAGCCAGCGCGATGTGCGCCTGCAGCTCCGCCCAGCCCGACTCGGAACCTGGGCCTGCGAGGTACGCGCTGACCCGTTCGAGCTGGTAGGGCCGCAGCAGCTGGATGGCCAGCGGCGCGATCACCACCGCAGCCCCGAAAACGGGCAACAGGAATCGCGCGGGCACCCGGCCCAGGACCAGCATGGCCGCCGTCAACGTGGTGAGCAGCGTTGCCGTGCTCAGATCCGGCTCGACAGCGGTGAGCACGATCGGTACCGCTGCCAGCACCATGGCCAGGGTGAAGCGCCGCCACACGGACAGCCCCGAGCCGAGGACGGCGGCCAGGACCAGCAGGATCCCGATCTTGGCCAGCTCTGAGGGCTGGAAGGTGAACGACCCGATAGCCAGCCAGCGCGTCGCACCCTTGGCCTGCACGCCGATCACCAGCACCACGAACAACAGGACCACGGCGATGCCGTAGCAGACCCAGCCGAGGACGGTCAGGAGCGGTCCACGCCAGTTCCACAGCACCCCGAGCAGGGCGACCCCGACCACCGCGGTGACCAGTTGGTGCGCGGCGAGGTCCGGCTCGCCGATCGCATAGAGGTTGAGCACCCCGAGGGCGACCAGCACCACGACCGCGACGACGGCGAGCAGGTCGAAGACATCGCCCCAGGGAATGCTCCAGGAACGGCGCCGCCGCTTCATCCGGCGCGGGCGGCGCACGCTCCTTCTCGCACCAGGGCCTCGTCGTCCACCACGCTCCAGACTCAACATCCCGTCCCCCGTCCCGACCGCTGGAGAGGCGCGCCGGATTCCGTCAACACGAGTTCTGACCGGCGGACACCAGAAGTGGCGTGCCGGCCACGCTCGCCGGCTGACTCGTCACCGCGGTCACGGCCAGGAAGCGCCCCGTCGGCAACGGCACCGTGCTCACTGCCTGAACCTGATCGCCGCCCGGCGGCACCGACACGACGCCACCCGCCGCGCCGCGCTGACTGCCCGTGCAGCGGTCGACCACCTGGAAGCTCCACGCCACCGTCCTCGGCTGCGGCGGCGCTCCGGGAGTGTGCTGCTGGGCGGGCTGGGGCTGCAGCCGGACCAGCACCCGGACCATGCACACCGCTCCCGGTGTGCATGGCTGCAGGGCACGCAGATCGAGCCCTTCGACCACTCCGGCGCTCGCCGGGGCCGGCTCCGGGACCTGTTGCAGCGCCTCCGGCGCCGGCCCGGCCGGGGCGGCGCTGCCCTGCCCCGGTTGGCTTCCTTCCCTCAGTAGGTGCACGTTCTGGGTGATCCGCTCGTGCAGCAGGACGTACTCCAGGGTGACCGCGGCCGCGAGCACCGCCAGCGCGACGACCCAGGTCCAGATCCGTTTCCACACGCCGCGCAGCGCGGCGCCGAAGCGGGCCTCGCGGGGAAAACCAGTGGACCCGGCTGGGGCCGAGGCGGCGGGCGACGGGCATCGGGCGGCCATGGACCGGCTAGCGGTGGCGGTCGCGACGAGCGCGGCGAGCTCGGTCCTCGTCGTAGCGTCCTCGCCGGGTCCGCAGACGGCCTCCAGCGGTGCCGCCACCAGCCCGGCATCCGCACCGGGGCGTGCTGCGCAGCCGGCAGCGGCATCGAGCGCGGCGAGCAGTGCCGGTGTGCTCCCTGCGGCGGTGTGCGGCGAACCGCGAACCGCGCGGGCCAGGTCGGCCAGCACCACGCCCACCGCACCGACGTCGGCTCGCTGGCGGTGCGCCAGCGGCGCCGACCCGGACAGAGCGCCCGCAGCCCAGCCGTCCAGCCGCAGCCTGCCGTCGGGGCCGAGGCGCAGCACACCAGCGCAGATGCTGCCGTGCGCGTAACCGGCGGCGTGCACCGTCTGCAAGCCGCACACCGCGTCGAGGCCGATGACGACCGCCTGGGCCGGGCTCGGTCTGGTGAGCTCGAGCACACGGTCCAGCCACACACCGTCATCCGACTCGGACACCAGCCACAGCGCCCCGTCCCAGCGCTGCACGCCGAGCACGGGGACCAACGACGGCGCCCGCAACGACGTCACCGCCTCGGCGCGCTCGATCACCCCGGGAGACGCCGTCGGTGCGGGGTCTGCTGCCGGGTCTGCCTGGTCCGCCGCGTCGGGCAGGCGTCTGGCGGTCACGGACCTACCGTGCGCATCCCGACCCAGCCAGGTCGATTCCCCGATCGGCGTGACCAGACTCAGGCCGTTCGGTGTCCTCTGGCCATCCGGTACCCGGTCGGGCTCGGGTGATCCGTCCCCCACCTGCCCCGGCCGGGCAAGATCGAGCTGTGACATCCGCCCTCCGCACACAACCGCTGCGAGCTCCCACATCCGTCCCCCCGTCGGACGATCACCCACCAGTGTGTCCGGGGACGGTGAGCAGCATCCACCCGTGCGGCCATAACCGGAATCGGCCAAACGCCTGGCAGTACTGTGTTTCACGATTCACCCCATCGCTCGGTATTCGAATGGTTACCGATGCGTGATTAATCGAAGTGGATGAGATACGGCCGCCGCGGTCCTGACCAAAGTACCGGGACGCGGCTGAGCCAAGACCTGCCTGTTGGGCTGTGCGGATGACAAGAGTTGCGCTGACCCTCGTAGTCCTATCAAGCTTCCATTGTTCGAGAGGGGGCGGGGGCAATGCGCGAGCTGGGTATCGACCTCGGTACAGCGAACACCGTGGTGTGCCATCCGCAGCAGGGCATCCTGCTCGACGAGCCGTCGGTGATGCTGATACGCGATGGCGCAGGCAGGCTCAACGTGGTCGCGACCGGGCAGGACGCCGTCGAACTGCTGGGCCGGGTGCCGGTCGGGCTCACCGCGTCTCGGCCGCTGCGGGACGGGGTGATCACCGATCTGGAGGTGGCTCGGGCGTACCTGCGGGCGCTGGTGCACCGGCTGCTGCCTGGCCGGTGGCAGCGCAGGGGCCTCAAGGCGGTCATCGGGGTGCCGGTGGGGGTCACCACCCTGGAGTGCAGTGCCCTGCTCGAAGCCGCCGACGAGGCGGGCATCGGGAAGGCCACCGCCCTCGCCGAGCCGATCGCCGGAGCAGTGGGTTGCGGGCTGGACCCGATGGAGCGGCGGGTGCAGATGGTCGTCGACATCGGCGGCGGCGCGGCCGAGGCGACCGCTTTCTGCTTCGGCGGTGTGGTCACCTACCGATCCAGCCGGATCGCCGGGGACGAGATGACCGTGGCCGTGTACCGCTACCTCCGTGAGCAGCACCAGCTGATCGTCGGCGAGCTCGCCGCCGAGCAGGTCAAGATTCGTGCGGCCACCGAGGACGGCCCTTCCGTGCTGGTCGAGGGGCGCGACATCGCCACCGGGCGGCCCCGGATGGCCACCGTGTCGGTCGTCGAGGTGACCGAGTCCCTCCGGCCGGTGACCGATGCGATCGTCCAGGACCTGGCCGCCTGCCTGGACGACCTGCCCCCGCAGGGCGTGGGGGACGTGATGGCCGAGGGGATTCTCGTCTTCGGCGGGGGGTCCCTGATCCGCGGCTTCGATCAGCTAGTGGAGAAGACCTTCGGCTTCCCCGTCAAGCGGGCCGAGCAGCCGCTGACCTGCGTGGCCGAGGGTGCGGCGCGCTGCCTGCGCAACCCCGCCCTGCTCGCGGCCTACAGCGGCGGTTAGACCACTCCCGCTGCTGGCCTGCCACCTCGCGGGCGAGTTCGGCCACGGTGGGGAGCCGCTGGGCAGGTCCGCGATGGCGTCCTGGAAGCTCTGGGCCGCGTGATCAGTCCGTCGGCCCGATCATGGAGCTACTGTCCGTCAGATGAGCGCCCGCGGTTTTGTCCCGCTGTCCCGGCCGACGATCGAGGAGGAGGAGATCGGCTCGGTCGTTGACTGCTTGCGTTCGGGCTGGCTGACCTCCGGTCCGAAGGTGCTCGCGTTCGAGTCCGCGTTCCGCGCCCGGCTCGGGGTACGGCACGCGGTCGCGGTCAACTCGGCGACGGCCGGCCTGCACCTGACCCTGGCTGCGATCGGTATCGGTCCCGGCGATGAGGTGATCACCACATCCCTGACCTGGCCCTCGACGGTGAATGCCATCGAGCTCCTGGGTGCCAGACCGGTGTTCGCCGACGTCGTACCGGACGGTCTTCTGATCGACATCCAGGACGTCGCGCGACGGATCACAGATCGCACGCGCGCCGTGATCCCGGTGCACTATGCGGGTGCACCGGTTGATCTCGACGTGCTGGACAGCGTCATCGCGGACAGCCCGATCGTCGTGCTGCACGATGCCGCACATGCTCTCGGCACCGTCTACAAGAGACGGGAAATCGGGGCGCACCAGACCTCGGCCGAGCGCGACGCGACCGTGTTCAGCTTCCACCCGATCAAGAACATCACCACCGGCGAGGGCGGCATGGTGCTCACACAGGACGGCCGACTGGCGGAGCGGCTGCGCCTGCTGCGTTTCCACGGCGTCACCAAGGACGCCTGGACCCACCGCGAAGGCCAGGGCTCTGCGCACTACGAGGTGATCGAGCCGGGCTGGAAGTACAACATGCTCGATCTGCAGGCTGCGCTGGGAATCGAGCAGCTGGCGAAGCTGGACCGGTTCAACCATGATCGGGCCGAGCTGGCCGCGCGCTACGACGAACTGCTTGCCGGGATCAGCGAGATTCGGCCGATCGGCCGACCGCAGTATCAGCACGACCATGCTTGGCACCTCTACGTGGTCAAGCTCGATCTCGATCGGTTGCCGATGGACCGCGACCAGTTCATGCGCGCGCTCGCCGAGGAGGGGGTCGGCAGCGGATTGCATTTCTCTCCGGTCCATCTGCACCGGTACTACGCCGAGAAATACGGGTATCGCGTTGGTGATCTGCCGGTCACGGAGACGGCCGGAGAGGCGATCCTCTCCCTGCCGCTGTACCCGGCGATGACCTACGTACAACAAGATCAGGTCGTCTCGGCGGTGAAGAAAGTCATCTCGGTCGAGACGACATCATGACCATGACCGTGGTGGTTTTCGCCTATCATGATGTCGGTTGCACCGCCCTGCGCGTCCTGCGCCGGCTCGGCGTCGAGATCCCGCTGGTGTACACACACGAGGACGACCCGGGCGAGTCGACCTGGTTCGGTTCGGTGAAGCAGACCTGCGCCGAGTTCGGCCTGCCGGTTCGGATCGCCGATCCACGCGCCTTGCAGGAGCAGGACCGGATCCGGGACCTCGCCCCCGCAGTGATCTTCAGCGGGTACTGGCGGGAACTGCTGCCGGACTCCGTGCTCGAACTCCCGTCCCGGGCGGCAGTGAACCTGCACGGCAGCCTGCTCCCCCGCTACCGCGGCCGTGCTCCGGTCAACTGGCAGATCCTGCACGGGGAACGCGAAGGCGGCGTGACCTTGCACCACATGGTGCGCAGGGCGGACGCGGGCGACATCATCGACCAGGAGGCGTTCCCGATCCAGCCAGATGACACACCGACCGATGTGTATGCCCGGCTCGTGCCGGCTGCGGCACGGGTGCTGGAGCGCAGCACGCTCGCCGTGATCGGGGGAACCGCTCCCCGCTGGCCGCAACTGGAGTCGAAGGCAACCGTGTTCGGACGACGCGGGCCGCAGGACGGTCTGATTGATTTCCGGTACGCCGCCGAGGACGTCCGTAACCTCGTGCGGGCGGTGACCAAGCCCTATCCCGGCGCGTTCACCTATGCCGGGCAGTACAAGATGCTCGTGTGGTGGGCTGGCCATGACGGGTCGGATCGGCCGACGTCCGCGCCACCAGGAACCCTGGACAGGGAAGGGAGTCGGGTCCTGGTGGCCTGTGGCGACCGGCGTCGGCTGCGTCTGGAACGTGTGGAGATCGGCGGGCGGGAGGGCGCAGCGGCCGATTTCCCGGAGCTGCTGCATTCCGGTGCGCTGCTCACCCCCACACCCCGATGAATGTCCTGATATTGGGGGTGAACGGCTTCATCGGTAGCCACCTCACCCGGACGATCCTCCGCCAGACCAGCTGGACGATTCACGGTGTGGACCGGGAGGACCATCGGGTGGCGCCGTGGCTCGGCCACCACCGTTTTCGCTTTCACCAGGCCGATGTCGCCGACAGCGACGGCTGGATCAACCGGCAGGTTCGTGCGGCGGACGTCTGCCTGCCACTTGCCGCCACGGCAACCCCGGCGTCCTACATCCGGGATCCGCTCGCGACGTTCGAGCTCGACTTCGAACACAATCTGCGCGTGGTGCGGTTCTGTGCCGACAGCGCCACCCGGGTCATCTTTCCCTCCAGCTCGGAGGTCTACGGCAGGTGCCCGGACGCGGAATTCGACGAGCAGACCAGCCCACTGGTCTATGGTCCGGTCGGCAAGTCACGGTGGATCTACGCCTGTGCGAAACAGCTCCTCGACCGCGTGATCATCGCCATGGGCGCTCAGCGCGGCCTGCGGTACACGCTGTTCCGTCCGTTCAACTGGATCGGCCCTGGGCAGGACTCGATCATTTCGGCAGCCGAGGGCAGTTCCCGGGTCCTGCCCCAGATTCTCGGCCATCTCCTGCGCCGGGAACCGATCACCCTGGTCGATGGTGGCAGGCAGCGCCGCTGCTTCACCTATATCGACGACGGGATCGACGCCCTGCTCCGCATCCTCGCGAGCACCGACCCGCAGGTGGATGGCCAGATCTTCAACCTCGGCCATCCCACGAACGAATGGTCGATCAAGGAGCTGGTCAACGCCACGATCCAGATTCTCTCCACTTTTCCCGGGTTTGAGGACGTGGCAGGGAAGGCCGAGATCATCGAGCAGCGCGGCGACCAGTACTACGGGCCGGGGTACCAAGACGTCCCACGGCGTGTCCCCGCGATCGAACGCGCCCAGCGGTTACTGGGGTGGAACCCGCAGGTGAGCATGGAAGAAGCACTGCATCGCACAATCGCCTACTACCTCACGGAGGGCACACACAATAGATCCTTCCGCTACGCGCCGCCTCCGCGACATCACCCGCCATCAGATCCCTGATGTCGGTCATCAGACTTGGCGGAGGACGGTGTCCTTCATGGCGGTGCGGATTCGCGCTGAACCGGTCTGGACGCCGATCGGCAGCGCGTCCAGCCCCAGGGTGGCGGCGTGCTCCAACTCGTGATCACCGGCATGGGCCAGCGCGGTCCGGGCGAGGCAAACGCCACGGGCACGTAGATAGTGACCAGGATAGTCTGTAAGCGCGTTCTGGAAGATCTGGGCGGCATAGCGGTAGTTCCCCAGGGCCGTCCAATCCTGTGCCTCCCCGAGCGCCACCCACTTCTTGTTGAGCCACGGTCCGTACGGGGAATCCGGATTGTCATCAACGGTGTCGAGCAGTTCGCGGACCCGGTCGTGGGCTCGTTCCGTTGCCGCCTGATCGCCGCTGAGCGCGTAACCGTACGTGGTACGGCTCGCCGCTATGGCCGCGAGTCGGCCGCGCGGTGGGGCCATGTGCAGGGCATGTTCACCCGCACCAATGACGTCGGCAGCCACCCGCATGTCGCCGGCCAGATGTGCTTTGCAGGTCAGGACAAACACGGCGAGGTCCTGGTCTCCGGCCAGATGAGATAAGCTGAATGCGCGATCAATCCAGGACTCGGCGAACTGATGCTCCCCCAGGTCCTGATACAGCCATCCGCACAACTCGCTGTATTGCGCCTGCACGCGGAGCAGCCCTCGCTGGTCGGCCCCGCGCCAGCTCGACCGGAGCTGCTGCATGAGGCCGATCTGTTCCCGCACGATCGGGATCACTTGTCGTGGGCCGAACAGATTGTCGTTGTCGATGAGGACCTGGCGCAGTTGCTGGAAATGCTCGATCGGATGGACGTCGTCGACGGCGGGAAGGGGCGCGACGCGCTGCGTGCCGGAGTCTCCGGTACCGGAGGTCGTGGCCAGGCCCACGGCGGCAGAGCCCAGGCCTTGGAGGAAAACCCTGCGTGGGACGGACACGAACACGACCCTTCCGTCAGACGTACGGGCCGGGACGACGATCACGTCGCCGATCTCCGGCGTCGCAGGGAAGGTCGCCCCGCCAGCCAGGTTACCGGTCGGGCTGGCCACATGGACCGCATCGCTGGCCACATCAGCGCAGGGTTGGCCACAGGATTTCGCCGTCAGCTCCCGGTCGGACTCGGCCAGGGTGTGCAGCCGGACCAGCATCCCCTGGGTCTGCAGCACGCGGTCGCAGCTCTGGACCAGCGTCGCGGGAATGGGACGCTCGGCCCGCTCGATCTTGGCCAGATAGCTGGGATCGCAATGCAGTTGATGTCCCAACTCGACCAGAGAAAGATCCCGGGCGACCCGCAGCGCCCGCAGCTCGGCACCCCAATAATGGTGCAGGCTCTCGTGCGACGTCAGGTCCTTCGGCCGCTGTCCCATAGGGTCCCCCTCGATGAGGTCCATGTGGCCACGAGCAATAGACCACGTGCATATGTGCCGTCTGTATCAATTCGTTCGTCACTCCAACCCGCGAAGCGCGACAATACTCAGCTTCCGGAGGTTCTCGAACGCGGATTGCCGAGGACTCCGGGGTTACGAGGGGTCAAATCTGTTACGAAGGGTCAATGAACGTCACAGCGCGCCAGGCCGTCCTTCGGCTACGCTCGGCCCTGCTGGTGGTTCGCCGCACTCATCAGGGTGCGGCGAGGCAAGAGGGAACCCGGTGCGAATCCGGGACTGCCCCGCAGCGGTGAGCGGGAACGACCGCCGTCACGAAAGCACTGGGCACACCGCCTGGGAAGCGACGGCCAGTAGGTCCACCGGTTGTCCCCGGTGGGTGCCCGCGAGTCCGAAGACCTGCCACTGGTACGCGCACCGCCGGTGCGCGTCGGGTCCGGGACCTCGCGGGACGGTGCACGCGGACGAAGGCGATGCCCTGCGTCGCTGCTCCTTCCGTGCCGTCTGTGGTGTCTCGGTCTCATCGGCATGCTCGCGAGGAGAGAGCTGTGAAAGATTCCCCGCGCCCCGTCATCGGGGCGACTGTGCTGGGTTACCCGCGGATCGGTCCGCACCGGGAGCTCAAGCGTGCGGTGGAGAACTACTGGGCCGGCCGTGTCGACGCCGCGGCCCTGCACACGACGGCCACCCAACTGCGGACGCGGACCTGGACCGAGCTCGCCGGGGCCGGCCTCGACTCGGTACCGGGCAACACCTTCTCGTACTACGACCACGTGCTGGACACCGCCGTGTTGTTCGACGCCGTGCCGCAGCGGTTCCGCGACCTCGGCCTGTCCGAGCTGGACACCTACTTCGCGATGGCCCGCGGGTACGGTCGCCTCGCTCCGCTGGAGCTGACCAAGTGGTTCGACACCAACTACCACTACCTCGTCCCGGAGCTGGCCCCGGACACCCGGTTCACCCTGGCCGGGGACAAGCCGGTGGCGGAGCTGCGCGAGGCGGCCGGCCACGGGGTGCGGACCCGCCCGGTTCTGCTGGGTCCGCTGACCTTCCTGCTGCTCGCCAAACCCGCCCGGCCAGCCCCGGAGGGGTTCGCCCCGCTGGAGCTGCTCGACCCGCTGCTGGACTGCTACGCCGAGCTGCTGGGCCGGCTCGCCGATGCGGGTTCCACCTGGGTGCAGCTGGACGAGCCAGCGTTCGCCGCAGACCGCTCCGAAGCCGAGCTGGACGCGCTGCGCCACGCCTATACCCGGCTGGCCGCCCTCGACCGGCGACCGAAGCTGCTGGTCGCCGGCTACTTCGGTGACCTCGGGCCCGCACTGCCCGTACTGGCAGACACCGACGTCGATGCGATCGCGGTGGATCTGGTGTCCGCGCCGCAGACGGTGCAGCAGATTCCTCTCCTGCGCGGGCTGCGGAACAAGACGGTCGTGGCCGGCGTGGTCGACGGCCGCAACGTCTGGCGCACCGACCTGCGCGCCGCGCTGTCGACCTGCGCGACCCTGCTGGGCTCGGTCGGCGAGCTGGCGGTGTCCACGTCCTGCTCGCTGTTGCACGTGCCCTACGACCTGGACGCCGAAACCGGCCTCGACCCACAGGTGCGCGACAGGTTGGCCTTCGCCCGGCAGAAGATGGACGAGGTGGTGCTGCTCGGCCGCGCGTTGCGGGAGGACGACCCGGCGGTGACCGAGCAGCTCGCCGCGGCTGGTGCGGCGGCGGAGCACGGTGCCGTCACCGCGGTCCGGGACAACCGGGTGCGGGCCCGGATCGACGTACTGCGCCCCGAACACCGCCGCCGCGCGCCCTACGCCGAGCGGGCGCAGGCCCAGCAGGCGCGCTTGCGGTTGCCGCCGCTGGCCACCACCACGATCGGTTCCTTCCCGCAGACCAGCGACGTGCGGCGGGCCAGGACGGAGCTGCGCGCGGGCCGGCTGGACGAGACCGGCTACCGAGAGCGGATGCAGGAGGAGATCCGGCGGGTGATCCGCGCGCAGGAGGAGATCGGGCTGGACGTGCTGGTGCACGGTGAGCCCGAGCGCAACGACATGGTGCAGTACTTCGCCGAACATCTGCGGGGTTTCGCGGCCACCGAGCACGGCTGGGTGCAGTCCTACGGTTCGCGGTGCGTGCGCCCGCCGATCCTGCACGGCGACATCTCCCGCCCCGCCCCGATCACCGTGGCATGGAGCTCGTATGCCCAGTCGCTGACCAGCACACCGGTCAAGGGCATGCTCACCGGGCCGGTGACCATTCTGGCGTGGTCCTTCGTCCGCGACGACCAGCCACTGGCGCAGACCGCCGATCAGGTGGCGCTGGCGCTGCGGGACGAGATCCGTGACCTGGAGGCGGCCGGAATCCGCATCGTGCAGGTCGACGAGCCCGCGTTGCGGGAGCTGCTACCGCCGCGGGCCGCAGATCGCAAGGAGTACCTCCGCTGGGCGGTGGGGGCGTTCCGGCTGGCCACCGCGGGTGCGGCGAGCGCCACGCAGATCCACACCCACCTGTGCTACTCGGAGTTCGGTGACGTCATCGAGGCCATCGACGAGCTGGACGCCGACGTCACCACGATCGAGGCGGCCCGCTCCCGGATGGAGGTACTCGACGATCTGCACGCCATCGGCTTCCGTCGCGGTGTGGGACCCGGTGTCTACGACATCCACTCACCACGGGTGCCCGACGAGGACGAGATGGCCGAGTTGCTCACCGCCGCACTACGGGTGGTCCCCGGCGAGCGGCTGTGGGCCAATCCCGACTGCGGACTGAAGACCCGCAACTACGCCGAGGTGGGACCCGCGCTGCGGCACCTGGTCGCCGCGGCCCGGCGAGTACGCCATGGTCAGGCCGGTGGTGGACCACCCCGCTAGCCGGTCAGGGTGACCGCCGCATCGGATTCGACGGTGCGGAAGCTGAAGCTCTCCTCGATGTAGAGGCTGACTGCGTCGGCGTCATGCCCGCTGTATCCGATGGACAGGTCCTGGCCGACGTCGAGCAGGAAGTCTCCGCCGCGCTGGCTGAGCACGACGGCGCCGTCCAGGCCCGGGGTCCAGGCGACCGAGCCGTCGAGGATCCGCTTGAGGTGGTCGATCAGTGGGTAGCCGCCGTGTTCGGTGGTCTCGACGATGCGGGTGTAGCCGACCGGGCCGATGGCCAGCGCGTAGGGCCCGACCACTCCGGCCTGGCGCAGCGTGTTCACCGCGCGCGCGACGACCGAGGGGTAGCCCTGGGCGTCCTGGCCGAGTTCGAGCGACGGGTGCGGGCCTGCGCCGACGATGCCCTCGATGTCGGCGGCGGGCCAGCCGTGGAAGACCGCCCGGTTCTCGATCTCGGCGGCGTGCCGGGCGGCGCGGTCGAGGTCGTCGAACTCGGTGTCGGCCGCGCCGCGCTGGATGTCCTGGATCTCGCGGCAGCCCACCGTGAACGGCACCCGGAACTCGGTCAGGGGCAGGACCCGGCGCCGCCGGGCCACGACGCCGGGGGCGTGGGTTCCCGGCGGCGGCCCTTCGAGCGGCTCGGTGCGGCCGAGGCTGGTCGCGGAGCGCTTCCAGCCGCCGGGGCCGATCCAGTCGACGAGCTTGCGCGCGGTGAGCAGCGGAGTCAGGCGTTCGCGCGCCTCGTCGTCGATCTCGGCCCAGGCCGTGGCGGGGATCGGCGCGAGCTCGCGAAGCAGGTGATCCATTGTGGTCAACGTCCCTTCAAGCTGCCGATGCCCATTGACCCATCCGACTTGCCGCCGCGCACACTTCGGCCGTCGGACGAGGCGATCTCTTCCTCGACCTCGCGGACGTAGCCCTCGGGGTCCTTGTCCACCGCCGTGACCCCGGCGAAGTGGGTGGCCTCGAAGGCGGCGAAGGCGACGGCCAGGTCGTGGCGCAACTGGAGCCCGGCGTTGCGGCGGAAGTCGGTGAGGCCCTCACGCTCCTCCTCTGCCATGTGGTCGCTGTTGGCCTCGTTCGCCTTGGCGACGGCGTCGTACCAGTCGTCACCGCCGACCTCATGGCCCACGACCGCGGCGACCGCGTCGCGGATCTCGTTGTGATCGCCGATCGCGTCCTCGGTCTCGGCCTCCGGGTCCAGGCCCGCGGCGCCGGCGCCCACCCGGAGCAGCTCCGGGTAGAAGTGCCGCTCCTCGGCCTCGGCGTGCACCTCGAGGAACGCGGCCAGCCGCGCCCACACGGCACTGAGCGTCGCGGTGTCGGTGCGGTCGATCTGCTCCAGGATCGCGAAGAGCCGCCGCTGCTCGTGATGGTCATCGAGGATCAGCTGCGTGATGTCCACGGTGCTCGCTCCAGTCGTGGTCGTTGCCATCCAGCGCACTGCGCCGCCGCCGCATAGGAGCTTTGCAGAAACTCCAGCAGGGTGCGGTCGGGGTCGGCGGCCGCGCGCAGCAGCTCATAGGGCAGCACGAACTCGCCGAGCTCCGCGCTGTAGCAGGCGCCGTCGGGGCCGACCGGCGCGTCCCGGAACCCTTCGGGCTCGGGGTAGGCGTAGGAGTACAGGAGGCCTTCGCCGTCCCCGCCCGGCCAGTAGCCGCAGCTGCTCACCTCGTGCGAGTAGGCCTCGTGCATGACCTGAGGCCCGCAGTTCGGTGCCCCGCCGGGATGCGGCGGCGCCGGCCGGCCGGAGAATCGGGTCACCGCCAGGTCCAGCGCACCCCAGAACAGGTGCACCGGACTCGCCTTGCCGATGAACCGGCCGCGGAACTCGTGCAGCACCCGATCGAGCTGGACCAGTATTCGCCAGAACCGCTGCACCTGGTCGCCGTCGTAGGAGGCGTGCTCAGTGTCCTTGTCGAACGGGATGGCGTTCTCGATCTCCACCGGCATCGACCAGATACGGGTGGCGAGGCCGAGGTCATCGAGATGGCCCAGCACCTGAGCGTAGAAGTCGGCGACCGTTCGAGGCCGCAGCGCCACCGACCGCGTGGCTCCTTCGGTCGTCACGATCTCCAGCTGATGGGCCAGGAAGTCGAAGTCGATCTGAAAGCTCCGGCCGCTGGAATGCGGGATCAATGACGTCGTCAACCCGCGAGAGGTCACATAAAGCGGGCAGTTCCACCAGTGGTTGACCAGCGGCGTGTTCGCGAGCCGGATCTTGCCGATCACCTGGGTCCACAGGTGAAGCGTGTCCCGGGTCGGCTGCCACTGGGCAACCGGTAGCGACGGCCACGAGGATCGGGTGCTCACCAGAGGAACTTGACTGCGCTGCGGAACTCGGTGCCCAGCCGGCCCTGCAGGCTGATGTGCAGGAAGCCGAGATGCTCAAGCTCGCGGGCGCGGCGCAGTGGCCCTACGTCGGCGACCAGGCGGGTACCGATTCCGCGACCCATCCTGCCCGCGCCGATGATGGTCACCGTCATCTCGTCCCCCGATCTGTAGTGCCTTGTCCGAAGGGTGCCCGAATCCGGCCGGGCCAACAACAGCTCCACCCGATGGTCGCAAGGCCCCGGTGGGCGGGCTCACCTGACGATCGGACACACCGCACGCGCGGCTGGGTCGTTCTTGAGTCGAGACGGGACGGCGGAAGGGTTGAGCGTGGCAGGAACAGGTGGGTCCAGTGATCGGCGGCGGCAGTCGCCAAGGTACCTGCTGGCATGGGTGCTGACAGTGGTCGCGGTGCTCGCTCCGGGCACCACGGTCGCGTCCCCCCCAGCGGTCCACGGTCACGTGTCGGTGCGGCGGGCCGCGTCGGTGCTACCGGTGCTGCCGGTCGTGTCGGCTCAGGTCGTGACGCAACCGAGCGACGGAGCCACCGGCGTGAGCCCGACCTCCCCGGTGCAGGTGTCGGTCACCGACGGCGTGCTCGACGCGGTGGCGCTGACCAATCCGGAGGGCCGGGCGGTGGCCGGGCAGCTCTCGCCGGACAAGACGAGCTGGACGACCACGGAGCCACTGGGCTACGCCAAGACCTACACCTGGTCGGGTACCGCCACCGGGCTCGACCGCCAGCCCCGCGCGATCACCGGCTCGTTCCAGACGGTCCGGCCCGAGCGCCTGGTCAGCGGGCAGCTCAACGTCGCCGACAACGGCACCTACGGCGTCGCGATGCCGATCGCGCTGACCTTCAGCTCCCCGGTCAGCGACAAGGCCGCCGTGCAGAAGGCCCTGTCGGTGCACACCTCGGTGCCCACCGAGGGGTCCTGGGCGTGGTTGGACGACACCACGGTGCACTGGCGGCCCAAGACCTACTTCGCCCCCGGCACCCAGGTCAGCGTGACCGCGAAGCTCTACGGGCTGGCCATGGGCGACGGCTCCTTCGGCAGCGGGGACCTCGCCTCCACCTTCACCATCGGCCGGTCCTACGTGTTGCGCGGCGATACCCGCACGCACCGGTTGATCGCCTACGTCAACGGAGTCCAGGTCGCCGACTATCCGGCCAGCTACGGCCTGGACTCCGACCCGGGCCGCGCGACCCACAGTGGTATCCACGTGACGATGCAGAAGTACTCGGTGTTCTACATGAGCAATCCGAAGTACCATTACTATAATGTCGAAGCCCGGTGGGCGGTGCGAATCTCCGACGACGGTGAGTTCGTCCATTCGGCGCCCTGGTCGGTGAAGCAGCAGGGCAAGACCAACGTCTCCCATGGTTGCGTCAACCTCTCCCCCGCCAACGCGAAAGCGGTCTTCGACGCGGTCTTGCCCGGGGACCCCGTCGAGATCATCGGCTCCTCCCAGCAGCTGGGGCCCTCGGACGGCGACTACTACGACTGGACCGTTCCCTGGGAGACGTGGACCGCCAAGTCCGCGCTCCCCAGCTAGTCAGCGCACCGTCGCGGTCGACGTGCCATCGCCCGCTGATCTGCATGGGCGCATAGTAAGGGTCTGGAGCCGACGACGGTCCACGGCGGACCTCGTGGCGGGCGGCCCCACGCGCTGGTGTACTGGGAGGAGAATGACGTGCGGGTGTTGTTCACGACCTCACCTGGGTTAGGCCATGTGTTGCCGACGGTGCCGACAGCACAGGCGTTTCAGGCTGCCGGTCATGAGGTGCTCTATGCGCTGGGGGGTCACGTCGCGATGGCCGCGGCGGCTGGTATGGCCGTGGTCGACACGGCCCCCGGTGTGGATTTCCACCAGATTTTCAGGTCATTCTTCGAACATCATCAGCAAGCAACTTCCGGCGCTGGAGATGAATCTCGCGCCCGATGGGCCGCACAATTATTCGCACGAGTTTCGGACATGACCGTTGACGCCGCAGTCGCGGTGGCAACCGAGTGGAAACCGGACGTGGTAGTGCACACTCCCCTTCAGGGAGCGGGCCGGTTGGTCGCCTCTCACTGTGGCGTCCCCGCCGTGGAGCACGGTATTGGTTTCGGTTCGACCAACGTATTCGCTGGACTCTTACGCGACGAGATGCGAGAGTCTTACGACAAGTACCGCATAACCGAGGAACCACCGGCCACGGCGGCTCTGGAGGTGGCTCCGGCGAGTATGACCGCCACCGAGCCGCGGCTCGGCTGGCCAATGCGATATGTGCCCTACAACGGTGGTGGTGTGCTCCCTGATTGGCTGCTCCCGCAACCGGCCCGGCCCAGAATCGCCGTCACACTCGGCACCGTGCTGCCCGCCATGGGTGGGCTCGGCGGGCTTTCGGCACTGCTGGACGCCGCGGCCACGATCGACGCGGAGTTCGTCCTCGCGCTGGGCGAGGCCGACATCGCCAGCCTGCCCACCCCACCGGGCAACGTCCGCCTGTGCCTCGAATGGATCCCGCTGCGCTGGCTACTGCGCACGTGTGCCGGCGCGGTACACCACGGCGGCGCAGGCACCACACTCACCACATTGGACGCAGGCATCCCGCAGCTGGTCCTGCCGCATGGCGCTGATCAGTACATCAATGCCGGGGCTGTCCAGGCACGCGGTGTCGGTCATATCACCAGCCCGGCTTCGATCGGTCCCAGCGATCTCGAACGGCTCCTGACCGAGACCACAACCCGAACAGCGGCAGCGCAGGTGCGATCCGAGATGGCGGCCACACCCGCCCCCGCTGAGCTGATCTCACGGATCGCCAAGCTCGTGGACGGCTGAGCGCGTCCCCGATCAGGTCGCACCGGGTGACACCCCTGTCGTTGCGCACAGACAGCTTGCTGTCATCGACACCTTTCTGCCAGTCCCGGACGCGGTGTCCGAGCTAGAGTCCGCGAACACGCTCAGTTCACTCCGACCAGCACCGGGGGTGCGCTCACTGGGGGCAGCTCGATGACCATGGGTGACTTCGACAACCCGCCGACGATCGAAGACGCCATCGCGGCATTCCGTCGCCAGGTCGCCGCAGCACCCCGGGACATCGATGCGCTCGTCGAACTCGCCGAAGCACTGGCCCAGCAGATCGATGCCGACGAGTCACGCACCCCGGCGGCCGCCGACGCAGACGAACCCATCGAGCTACTGCGCACCGCTGCCGAACTTGCCGCCGATGAGCCTCCGCAGATAAGGGCGATGATTCTGGTCGACCTCGGGCAGGCGTTGGCCTGGCGTTTCGATGCCCTGCTCGGCGAACGAACGGCTCAAGAGGAGCAGCTCCGCGAGCAGTTGGAGGACGCGATCAGCTGCCTTCGGCGAGCCTTCGACTGCGCGGCCGAAGCAGGCGTGCTCGACGGGTTCATCAACGTCGAGCTCGAGGCCGTTCTGGAGTTGGTCGATCTGCTGCGGCTTCGTTTCCACGGGCTCGGCGAACTCGACGATCTGTCCGCCGCGATCGGGTACGGACAGCAGATCCTCGGCGTTCTCGCCGTGGACCACGATGACCGGCCCGACGTACTCTACCGGCTCGGCCTCGCCTATTCGGACCGCCACGACCAGCACACCGAGACCGCCCTGGATGACCAGGACAAGGCGATCGGCTGTCTGCGGGAGGTGCGCGGGCTGATCGGCGACGATCATCCAGGACGCCCGGAACTGGCCGCCAGACTCGGCTGCCTGCTCGGGTACCGCGTCCTGGCCTCTCCGGCAGCGTCATCCGGCGACGACGACGCGGAGGCCATCGACGAGCTCATCCTCGCCCGGGACGCGCTGACCCCGGACGCGGACCCGGCGATCTCCTGGCAGGTCCGATTCGGGCTTGCCATGGTGCGTGCATTCCGTTACCTCAACCGAGGCGGCGACGCGCAGGACGGCGACCTGGCCGTCGCCGAGCTGAGCGCACTGGTCGATCACCCGGACATCACTGCGGCGCAGGCCGACAGCCTGCACCTGACCCTGGCCCTGCTCGAGTTGGGGCGCGTCCTGCCCGCCGATGTCCGCACCGGCTCGGGCCTGACCGCGGACCGGCTCGCGGGGCTGCGCGGAACTCACCAAGACCATGGCCGAGTCGCCCAGGTGGTTCAACACCATCTCGGCGCGATATCCGAGCGCACGGCGGCCGATCCGCAGTTCTGCACGCTGGTGCGGGGGCTGAGGATCGCGACGATTCCGCATGGTGACGGGGAGAACATCCCGGTTGCCGAGCTGGAAAATGCGCTGGCCTGGTTCAAAGACATGATTCCGGAGTTGGACGAGGATCATCCGCTGCGCGCCGTGACTCAAGACCTGCTGGCTGGCATGGTGGGTATGCTTGGTACCGCGTCAGAGTCGGCGGAGGAGAGCTCGGTTCTGATTGCCAGGATGGAGCGGATTCTGGCAGAACTGCCGGAAGACCACCCCGATCGGGCCCGCGCATTGACTCAGGCCAGCCTGTCCCTGTTCCGCGGCATGGTTGTGAACAGATCAGCGGTTCCCTTCGAGCGTGTCCGGGACATGCTGACGAAGGCAATCGACCAGGACAGATCCAATGGTGTCCACTATTCGGTGAACGATTTCCTGCTCGGCATGATAGAAGGACTACAGGGGTTCGTCGAACACGACATCGACCGGCTCAATGCCGGAACCGGCCTGCTGAGGGAGACGATCGAACTCGTACCCGAGAACCATGTGCTCCGCAGCCTGGCCGGTCCTTGCCTAGGGATACTGCTGTGCGCCCGTGCCTTGCTGGGCGGCGAGCTGGAGAACTTCGACGCAGCCGAGTTCTACAGCGCGAACGCGGGGCTCGCACTGTCCGACGACGAGCCGAAATGGGCCGGGCTACGCCACACGATGCGGGTGATGGGCGATTACGGGACCACCGCGGCCCGAATCGCGCGCCGCAGGCACAACGTCGACATCTCGCTGCTCGACGAGATGACCGAGATGACCACCAGCTTCACCGCGCAGCTGCCCGGCGACCACATTCTGCACCAGACTCTGTCCTCGAGTAGCGCCGTGGCGCGGCTGGCGCGAAACACCTACGGCCTGATGGCAGACCGGCACTTCGATGTCCGAACGGTGGATCGCGAAGCATTGAAGGCCGACGTCGATGCGGTCGTGGCCGCGTCGACGCACGCCTCGGAAGGACGTTTCGACCACGCTATCGACACCACCGTCGCCGCCCACGCACTGATCGGGCATGGACTTCTCACCAGGGATCTGGACTCGTTCGATCGCGGTATCAGCATGGTGGGCAAGGTATTCGCGGACCCCGACCTCTATCCGAGCGAACGGCTGAGTGCGCTCGGTTGTCTGAGCTTCGGCCTCTGGATGAGGTACTACAACTTCCGCAGGCGTCGAGACCTCGACAACGCCATCGACCGGTTGGAGCAGGCCGAACTCCTGATCAGCCAGAGCCCTCCCGACGGCGCAGCGGCCGCGCCGATCTTTCACCTGCTCGGCACCTGTTATCACGAACGGGCCGACCCGCATCGCCGGGACCGCGAACGCGCGGTCGGAGCCGGTCTGCAGGCGCTGCGCGAACGCGCCAACGATGTGCTGCTGCAGACCAACTCCGAACGAGCGCTGGACACCGCCATCGCCGCCAGCGGTGAGGCCGTTGACGTCGCCCGCTGGAGCCTCGCAGCGGGCAACGGCGAGAGTGCCGTGCAAGCCCTGGAACTCGGCCGGGCGATGGTGCTGCATTTCTCCACCATCGACGCGGGAATCCCGACGTTGTTGCGTGAGGACGGGTACCTTGATCTTGCCGCCGAATGGGAGGCCGAGTCAGGCCGGACATCGGGCCCCGCTCTACTGCCGTGGAATCTCGGCCCTGCTGCACAGGGCCAGGACCAACGCATTCGCGCAGCCACGGAGATGCTGGCGAACCCGAGCCAGCTAGCCGTCCCGGGCGATCTGCGCCGTCGCGTGCTGGAGGCCGTCGAAGGCACCGGCACCTATGCCCGGCTGCTGGACCCGCCGTCGGTCGGCGATATCAGCGTCGCCCTGGTTGCGACGGCGTCCAGCGCCCTGGTCTATCTGCTGCCCGCCGACCGTCTCCAACCGGGTCTCGCCGTGGTCATCCACCCGGATGGCACGGTGCAGCCACGGGAACTTCCTGGCTTGCGCAGCGACGCAGGCACCGTGTTCGACACGTTCAGCCAGGCGCAGCGCGCTCTGCAGGCCGCTGAGCCGAGGTCCGCCGAGGAGGCGAAAGCCCGCAGGCACTGGGAGTCGCAGTTGAACGATGTCTGTGACTGGGCCTGGACCTGCGCCATGGCCGAGGTGCTGTCCGCGCTCGGTCTCCCCGATGCCGGGCATCCGGCCCGGCTGGTCCTGGTCCCGGTCGGCGAGCTGGGCACAGTGCCGTGGCACGCCGCCCGGCGCAGCGTGCCGGGCGGCGAACTGCGCCATGCCTGCCAGGACGCGATGATCACCTACGCTTCCTCGGCTCGCCAGTTCGTCGACACCTCCCGGCGCCGTTCGCTGCCGTGGACCAGCACACCCGCGGTCGTGCGGGTGAGCGGCGGACTGTTCTTCGCTTCCGAGGAGACCGAGGAGATCCACCGGCACTTCTATCCGGAGGGGATCTACCTGGGCGCGCGGCGGAGCAGCGGCAGCCGGGCGACGAGAACTCGCGTCCGGGGCTTGTTACCGAGCAAACACCAGCCAGGCGCATCGCTGTTGCATCTGGGTTGCCATGCCTTCCTCGCCAACCCCCCCATCGACTCCTTCCTGAAGCTGGCAGGCGACTCGACGCTGTATGTCCGGGACATCCTGGAGCAGGCCAGGGACCGGCCGGGGGATGCCGCAGGCGGCCTGGTCATCCTGGCCGCCTGCGCCAGTGATCTGACCGGAGGCGCGTACGACGAGGCCCTGACGCTGGCTACCGCATTCCTCGCCGCGGGAAGTGTCGGTGTGGTGGGTGCCAAGTGGGCCGTCGACGACAGCCCCACAGCGCTGTTCATGGTGATGTTCCATCACTACCTGAACAGCGGCTACAACGATCCGGCGACGGCACTGCGCGCGGTGCAACGGTGGATGCTCGACACCCGACGCAAGTTACCGGAGAGGATCAGCCGTCGACTCGCCGATGCCCTGACCCAGACCGACCTGACCAAGACCGCGAACTGGGCCGCGTTCACCTACCAGGGCCGATGACCTGCACGGCAGAAAGGCTGCAGCAATGCCACCGCACACCTCCCCGAAGGAGGAGCCGACCACACCGTTCGGCATCGACCTCGGCACGACCCACTCCTGCATCGCC
Source organism: Pseudonocardiaceae bacterium (assembly GCA_050699955.1). Classification (GTDB taxonomy): domain Bacteria; phylum Actinomycetota; class Actinomycetes; order Mycobacteriales; family Pseudonocardiaceae. The sequence continues at coordinate 98,590 of JBOHGD010000005.1, forward strand.
TACCTGGACGCGGTGTCGGGCCGGCCGGTGGTGGTGCCGAGTGCGATCGGCGAGGACACCACCCCGTCGGTGGTCTATTTCGAAGGCCGGGACCAGGCCATTGTGGGCAACGCGGCCAAGCGCTCGGCCGTGCTCGCCCCGCATCTGATCGCTCAGCTGATCAAGCGCGAGATGGGCCGACGAGACGTCGTCGCGGAATACCACGGGCAGAAGTACCCGCCCGAGAAGATCTCGGCATTGATCCTGCGCGAACTGGTCAGGGCGACCGAGGAGCACACCAAGCTGGCAGTGCGGGAGGTGGTGATCACGGTGCCCGCCTACTTCGGCATCGCCGAGCGAGAGGCCACCCGCAAGGCGGGCGAGATCGCCGGGCTCACGGTGCTCGATGTGCTCGCCGAGCCAGTGGCCGCCGCGTTGCACTACCAGGCGCTGCACACCCAAGACCCGCGCGCCGACCAAGGAACCCGGCACCTGCTGGTCTGCGACCTCGGTGGTGGCACGTTCGACACCACCGTGATCCGCGTCGATGGGGACGACGTCCGCGTCATCTGCACCGACGGCGATCCCCGGCTTGGCGGCGCGGACTGGGATGAGCGGATCCGCGAACATCTGATCGCTGGTTTCACCGCGCAGCATCCCCGGCTCGATCCGACCGCGGACGAGGACTTCATCCAGGGGCTCGGCGGGACCGCCGAGCAGCTCAAGAAGGACTTGAGCCGAGCCGAGTCCCGCCGCACCGATCTGCGGTTCGCCGGTGCGGTGGCCCGGCTGGAACTGACCAGGCAGACCCTGGAGGAGCTGACCGCCGATCTACTCGACCGGGTGGTCGCGATCACCGAACGGACGATCACCTTCGCCCGGCGCAAGGGAGTGACCAGGTTCGACGACGTGGTGCTGGTCGGCGGTATGACGAAGATGCCCGCGGTGGCACGACTGCTGGCCGAGCGGCTCGGGCTCGAGGCCCGGCTGCACGAGCCCGATCTCGCCGTGGCCAAGGGAGCCGCGTTGTTCGCACGGATCTGGCAGACCAGACAGGCCGTGCTGGCAGCGAGCGGCGGGATCTCGCGGACGGCCGCCGAGAACGCCGCCGACCATCTCGGCATGAGTGTCGAACAGGTGGAGGCGATGGCGGCGAAGAAGGTGACCACTGTGGTGCCCAGAGCGTTCGGCATCAAGGTGACCGACCCGCGGGACCCGCTATTCCGGACCGATCCGCTCGCCGCTCGGCAGATGATTGCGCACCTGCTCAGGGCCAACACCCCGCTGCCCGCCGATACCGGGCCGTACCCGTTCGCGATCGGCTTCGAGAACCAGCGGATGGTGGAAATCGAGGTATGGGAGCAGCAGGGTGCGGCGGAGTCCGACGAGCTGAGCCACAACACAATGATCGGAAAAGGCATGATGACGGGACTGCCGCCCCGCCGGCCAGCCGGTTCCCCGTTCGAGGTCACCTTCTTCATGTCCGAAACCGGCACCTTGACCGTGTACGCGAGCGAACCGGACTCCGGTGTCGAGTTGACCTTCGACCTGCAGATCGGCGGGATGGACCGGGCCGCCGTCGACGCCGCCCGAACCAGCATCGCCAAGCACGAGGTGACCGGATGATCGACAGAGCCGGCTGGGTGGCTGGAGGCTGAGATGGGTCTGTACCAAGCCGTCGAAACGCTCGCCGAGGACTGGGAAGCCATTAGGGCGGATCTTGATACGGACACGTTCGCCGAACTCGTGGCACTGGTCACCCAGTTCGTCACCGAATCGGTCCCCGAGTTCGCTGACGAGATCGCCGAGCAGATCGCCGGGCTGCTCAGCGACTCACTGCCGGTGCAACATCCCTTCCGTCGCGCACTCGGCCGACAGGAGAACCGCTGGTCCACGGGTGCGGCCCGCAGCGCAGGAGAGCTGACGTCCTGGCTGAGGTCTTCCGAAGTGCTCCGCAAGCGGGTGATTCCGGACGATCGGTTGCCCACCATGGAGGAAATAATGCGGGGCGCCACCGAGTGGTTGCTGGCCGAGGATGCGTTCAGCGAAAAGGAGATCCGCAAACGCGGCCAGGACCCGGAAGACCCGGACCTGATCCGGCTCGACCGCGAGGACGGGAGGCGGCAGTGGCCTGCCTTTCAGTTCGACCGCTCCGGGCAGCCTCTGACGCTGATCCGGACCGTGAATCGGATCCTCGACGTAGCGGACGACCCGTGGGGTGGCGCGGACTGGTGGCTGGGCGACAATGCCTGGCTGCGGGGAGTTCCCGCGAAGCTAATCGGCCGGATCGACGACCAGGACCTGATCGACGCAGCGCTCGGCGAACGGGCGGAGAGCTGAATGCCGGATTACCTGCCACCCGAGCACTACTCCGACACACCACACCGATACCTGCTGCCCGCCGACACCATGTTGTGGCGGGTGCACCCGAAGCGGAACAAACCGACGGACTTCACCGAGTATCGAGACAACCGGCGCCGCACACACGGACGCTTCCGCGGGACGGCAGCCGATCCCTATGCCAGCTGGCACGCAAGTCAGGACGCCGCGACCATTCTGGCCGACATTCTGCTGCGCAGCGTGCCGGTATCGCCCAACGGTTACCGGACGGTGCACCGCGTCACGGTGGCCGGGCAACGCGCCAGCGCGCTCAGCACGTCCGTGGAACTGGACCTGGTCAGCCTGCGCTGCGCCACGGACCTCGCCGCGGTCGCCCAGGACGTCTGGCTGATTCACGCCGACGAGGTCCACGACCCCATGGTCCGGCGTTGGGCGAGCTGGATCCGATCCAGGGCGCAATGGGCGTCAGGATTCATCTGGCCGCCACGACGTACTGCCCAGCACCAGTTGGTCGTGCTGTTCGACGATCGCCGAAAGACCGACATCTTCGACCCGGACCCGATCACACAGATCGACCTCGACGACGAGTCGGGCGCCGAATGGCTCAATTGGGTACTGCGGCCATACCGGGCCCGGATCAACCCGCCCCGCGCCCCCCGCAACCGGTGAACCCCATCCGGTTCCTGGTATCAAGACGATTTCCGGGCGGAGTCGGTGGGGTCAGCAGGCCACTTGAACATGACAGACTCGGGTGGCCCGTTCCGGTCGAGATAGCCGGACAGTTTCGGTCCGACCCGTAGTTCTTCAGCGATAGATTTCGGTAACGGAAAGTGTGCCGATTCATACAATCTAAAACGGTAATGGAACACAACTGCCCGCAGCTCATCGCAGTACACATCTGCGGCCTCGCACAGGAAGCGATATGCAAGGTAGGCGACCGCCAGCCATCCGCACGTCCACTCGATCTTTCCCACGGCACCCTGAATCCAGACCATCCAGATACAGTTCATAAGAGCCCAGATAACACTTTGCGCCCTGGCCAGCACCACCGAAGACGAAGCCTGAAGGTCCGCCTTCTTGTCGGCGGGTAGAACGGGGAGCAAGAATTTCCAGCAGCTGGGAAGCCGCAATCCATAGGTAGCCAGGATAAGCTGGTAGGTCGCCGCGAAGACGTTGCCGAGAAAGGTGGGCTCCAGCGGAACGTCCACCAGCCGAGGCGGGTCCTCGTGTGGTTTCCGGGGTACTCCCTGCGGATAGCGGTCGGCGCGTAGCCGACAGCGGATGCTGGTCGATCGCGCGCGTTGAGAACCGGCTGGCAGGTCCCGCGAACCATAGCCTCGCCTGATCAAACGTTCACGGAAATGGTACTGAAGGAACACGAACAGCCAACGCTTCGACCAACGTGTACCGGAGAGGAATTGCGTGAACTCGGCGGCGTTGGCGAACACACTTTCCGCCGTGATCAAGATCATGGCGATACCAAGAAAACCGGCCGCGGTCCATCGGTAGTACCCACCCTTCTCTACGAGCAGTCCGCACAGGTCCGCGCCGCCTGTCGGACAGCCTGGCAGCGCATGAGGATGAAACTGGTGGAACAAAAAGAGACCAATCCCCCAGAAAAAGGCAGCTGCGGTCACCGAACCAAGGGTGAGGTGTCTAGTGAGAGGCGAAAGAAGCTCGCCAACAACCTTATCCATGTAATCGATACCTGACCAAGCGCCTCGTCGGGTGCTCTCTACACACGCCGTCCCCCAGTGGAAAGTCGAATTTCCCCAATTCAACGTGTGTGCAGTCCGTCTCTGGGCATTTCCATTCCGTGTTCAGGCCGCTGCCGGCCGAGTGCGGCAGGAACGGCACCTCACCACTGGTCATGGCATGCTCACCCTTTTCGGCGCAGTGCGGTGAGCCCGGCGGCCATGGACGCGATCCCGGACCCGATGGCGTCGACGTCCTCGATGACCTGGCTGTCCGCGGCGGGAGCGCCTGGACACAGCAGGCGCGCCAGGTTCGCGGTCGCGCCGGCGCCGAGCCCGCGCACCACGATCCGCACGCCCATCGCGCAGAGTTCCCTGGCCAGTGGCACGACCGTCGGCCGGCCGCCGATGTCCCCGTCACCGAAGACGCACAGCACCCGGTCTCCGCGCAGCGGCTGAAACAGTTTCTTGGCTACGAGCAAGGTGGGGACCAGATCAGTGCCTCCCATGCTCTGCGCATTCCGGAGTACGTCGAGCACCTCGCTGTTCTGGGTGTCGGGGGCCACATAGCGCTCGACCTGGTGGTTCCAGAGCACCAGCCCGCAGGTGTAACGCGCGTCCACGACCTCGCGCAGAAACTGCTCGCCACCCTTGACGGCCTGGCGCAACGGCTCGCCGCACATCGACCCGCTCACATCGATGCACAGCAGCACGGTTCCGCCGTACTGCCGCTGTAGCACCTCCAGGTACTTGCCCGGCGGGGACTGGGTCAGCCCGATACCGTCGAAGTCGCTGCGCACCCACGAACTCATGCCCACTCCCTGACCAGGGTCTCGCCGGAGGCCGATACCGGTCAGTGCACCGGCGAGCTGATCCACCGCACCGGCGTCCACGACGCCGTCCACATAGGCCTGAAGGTCCAGCGACACCCCGCTGCGGGCCTCCCGGGCGGTGACGCTGAGCAGCCCATCCGCGCTGACCCGCAGGGTCACCTCGATCTGCGACCCGGCCGGTAGCGGCGGCAAGTTGCTCAGCTCGCCGTCCAGCACCCGGCGGTTGTCGGCCGGATCGTCCGAGGGCAGGTCCCCGGCCTGCTCGAAGATCTGCACCCGGACCCGGTCCTGGTCGTCGACGATGGTGCTGAGGACGACGGTGGCGCTCGCGGGCAGTGGGGCGTTGCGGTGCACGGTGTGCACCACGAGCCGGCGGACTCCTTCCGGATCGTGGCTGTCGTTCACCAGCACCCCGAAGCTCCTGGGCACCACCGACGTCGTCGGCTTGTCCGCGATCGCGGCCAACATGCCACCCGCCTTGCGCAGCTCCGCCCGGGAACCGTCGTCGGCGAGCTGGTGAGCCCGGATGGCCGCGCCGTACACCACAGCCAGGTCCGGTTCGACCAGCTTCGGGATCCGGCCGAGCCGCTCGGCGACCGCGCCTGCGATGGCGGGCATCTTGGTCGACCCGCCCACCATGATCACCTGGTCGATCCGTCGCACCCCGTGCGCCGCGGCGCTGTCCAGCACCCGGTCCACGATCAGCAGAGTGCGCTCGACCAGGTCGGCGCCGAGGCGTTCGAGAGTGGCCCGGTCGAAGTCCACGGTCACTACCGCCCCGCCACAGCGCAGCACGACCGGGCGGGAGATGGTCGCGCTGAGCGACCGCTTCGCCGCTTCGGCTGCGGCGGCGACCTCGGGCCAGAACGTGTCCTCGTCCAGGTCGGGTCGGCCGGCCTGGCCCGTGAGGTGCCCGGCCAGGAAGTCGGCGATCCGCCCGTCCCAGTCGGCTCCGCCCAGACTGCTGTCACCGTCGGTGGCGACCACCCGGACCCCGCCTCGGCTGACGCGCAGCACCGTGGTGTCGAACGTGCCGCCGCCGAGGTCGTAGACCAGCACTGCACCGCCGTCGCCGCCGAAACGCTCCGTCGTGCCGTAATGCAACGCCGCGGCCACCGGTTCGCTGAGCAGTTCCAGTACCTCGATCCCGGCCAGGTGGGCAGCCTGGTATGTCGCTTCCCGTTCCCGGATGCCGAAGTAGGCGGGCACGGTGATCACCGCGCGGACCGGGCCGTCCTGCCCGAGCGCCGTGGCCGCGTCGTCGACCAGGCTCCGCAGGATGAGTGCCGAGACCGATTCCGGGGTGTGGCGCACCCCGTGGAACAGCAGTTCGAACTCGCCGCCCATCTGACGCTTGATCAGCGCGACGGTGTTGTCCGGATCCACCGTCGCGGCATCCCGGGCCGCGGTGCCGACCAGGACCGACGACGCCGACTCGAAATGCACCACCGACGGGGTGGTCGGCTCACCAAGGCTGTTGGGCACGGTGACCGGCCTGCCGTCCGCACCGACGGTGGCGATCGCGGAGAAGGTCGTGCCCAGGTCGATACCGAGGATCACAGCACGCTCCAGTGCCACGATGTCCACTCGTCACGCACCGCCTGGATCGCCGAGATCACCCACAACTGCAGGCCGGGGGCCCCTCGGAACACCAGATAGCCGGCACTGAGCATGATCGTGAGCACGACGCCGATCAGCACCCCTCGATGCACCAGGCAGGTGATGGTCGGATCCTGCGGTCCCGGCGCGGTCATGCGGCCTCCTCCGCCTGCTTGGTGGGATCGAGTTCGCCGGGCAGCAGTTGCAGACCGGCGCGAGCCAACAGCCAGGCGAACGGGTTGGCAGGCGACATCGGGCTGCCCGCCCGCGCGCTGTGCACCGACGCCACCATGAAGTACCGGACCTCGGCGAAGTCACGCTCCGCGGCGAGCACCAGGTTGTCCAGGCCGGCCTCCTGCAGCCATTCCCGGACCCGATGCGGGCGCAGATCCTGGGCCGGCGGGAGATCGACCAGCAGGTCGGCTTTGACCACGGCGATCGCCAGTCGCTGGCTGGACGTCCGCACGCCGTAGTCCCGCAGCCGGCCCGCGGTCACGTGGTACACCTCTTCGGGGTCGTCCACCGCCGCGTTTGCCCTGGCCAGCATGACCTGGCCGAGCCCGCCGAGCTGGTCGAGCACCCACGGAATCGAGAACGGGTCGACCACGAACACCAGGCCTTGCGCGTGGTCGAGGAACAGCAGCTCGCTGTTGTCACCACGGTCGATGTAGAACTCGCCCGCCGCGTCGAACAGGTGCAGCAACGCCTTGCGCCGCGCCACGGTGAGCTGCGCGGTGACCGCGGTCGGCAACTGGCCGGGCAGCGTCTTCGCGGTGTCCGAACCGGTGCTGATGATCTCGACTCCGTGTTCGAAGGCCCGTTTGCTCTGGTCGTCGACGAAGTCGACCGAGGCGCCCGCCGCCATCGCCTGGTCCCGCAGGGCCAGCAGACCCGCGTAGACTAGCCGGGTCTTGCCCGCCGAGACCGGGCCGAACACCGGCAGCCGGATATCGCGATGCACCGCGGCGCCTGACCGCAAGGGCTCCAGGCAGTTCGGGCAACTGGTCTGCAACTGGATAGCAGCTCTGAGCACCGTGGTCGGCAACAGCGCACCGCAGATGCACCGGCGCCACACCGCACCGAGCAGTCCGGGCCGGATATCGCGATGCATCTCCCCACAGCGGGCACACGGGAAGGCGGGCAGCGAGGAGACGTAGTAGCACGACTGGCAGCTTCCGCTCGCCCGCCGCAGCCTGCGCACCAGGAAATCACCACCCCGGAGCAGGCCGGCCACGAGCAGCCACCCGGTCAGCCCCACCAGCAGCGCAGACAGGCAGAGCAGCAGAATCGCCACGATGGCACCGAGTGCGCCGACACTGACCATCAACCAGATCGGGCACAGCCCGATCACCACCACCACCCAGCCCACCGGATTGTCCCACTGATCACCGATCTTTCGGCACTTGTGCCAGCCCAGCTCGAGTACGCGCAGGGTCTGGCGCCACATCTCGCGCAGGTCGACGCGGCTCTGTGCGACCAGATAACCGGGCCAGGCCGGGTCCCGGCCGAAGGGGTCGTCCTGCCGCAGCTTCGGCAGGTTCGAGGTCCCCTGCTGCACGTCCCGTGCGGTGATCGTCCGCGGTCGCCATCCCCGGAACCCGGTCAAGGTGAGCAGCGGCACGGTGCAGCCCCAGAACACCCCGGCGAGCAGACCGATCGGCAGCACGATCAGCATGGCCGGAATCAGGAGCCACATCACCGCGAGCACCGTGAGCCACAGCACGAGGTAGAACACGAAGAGGGCGGCGATGAAGGCGAGTAGATAACCCATCGCGATCACTTCCCTCCGCGTCGGAGACCGAACCACCGGCCGGACGTCTTCGCCGGCTGCGCGGTGTCCTTCGCCGACCCGGCGGGAGCCGGCTTTCCGGTGGGGCCCGGTGTGCTGGGAGGAGGCGTGCGCACCGGACCGGCCCTGCGCATCGTGGGCAGCGCGTCCGATGCCGCCCGCCGCCAACGCTGGGACAGCTCTGGGTCGACGGTCTTGAGTAACCGCTCCACCCGGCGCAACCGCTCGATGGGCACGCTGCGGACCCACTTCTTGAACCTGCTGGTGAACTGGTCGGGCGGGGTTTGCGTGCCGATGGCGAGGTAGGCGAGCGCCACCGCCGCATCACCTCGGCGCCCGCCGTCGGACTCGTCATTCCACAGTGCGGGCAGTTCGGCCAGCAAGAACGACGGCAGCGCAGCTCCCCCGGCATCGATCACCTCCCGGGCGTGCGCGAGCGGCACGACATCGAGCAGCAGGTGCAGCACGTCCGACCGGCGTGCGCACAACACCGTCTCGGTGACGATGCCCGGATCCGATGCGGTGTCGGGCCGGTCCGAAGCGCGGGCGGGCGCCGAGGCGAGCCAGCGCCGTAACGCGGCGTCCTGTCGCCACATATCCGCCAGCCGACCTGGGCTGGGCGCCCAGCCGAGGTCTGCGAGCAACGCCAGCGCGTCGAGCTCGGCGACGCTGACTCGCGACCTGCACCGCTCATCGAGGACCGCGCACACCGTGTCCGCGAAGGTGGCCGAGGTGGTTTCCCGGCGCAGCCGGTGCAGCAGATGAACCAGCTGGCCGGGGGTCGGCGGGAGGTAGCGGAACAACGCATCCCAGGCGAGATCACCGGTCTCGGGCCGGTCACTGCGCTGCGCGAACCCCAGAACGGCGTCGAGCACGCCGCGCTGGACCCCCGGCTGACCACGTTCCATGACGGCCGCAGCCACGGAGGCATCCAGCGCGGAGACCGGGTCGGTGACCGGCAGCAGGAGCGGCCACCAGTGTTCACGAACGGCCTCGCGCAGCACGGCGTCCGGCCGGCGGGCGAGCTCGTCGCGCAGCTGGTCGATCAGCATCGTCCGGCACGGCCAACCGGCCGGATCGAACGCCGCGGCCGGATGATCGGCCCACCAGCTGACGAACCGATGCGCGGCATCCCGGAAATTCGGCACCCTGGGCTCGACGTCGAACCGCGCCGACGTGCGTAGTAGCAGGTCCATCCGATCCGGGGGGATCAGGGTGGCGGCCCGCTCGACGACCTCGGCACCGGCCAGTCGCTCGGCCGCGGTGAGGTTGTACCGCGGCAACGGCGTGGCGTTCACGGCCCCCCGCAGGCCTGCCACGATCTCGTCGGCCTCGGCGGTCAGCAGGGCCACCCTGATCCGGCCGGCCAGCTCGCCGCGCAGTCCGTGTCGCTGCACCGCGCCGTCCAGCTCGCCGAGCGTGCTCGCCTCGGTCGAGGCGGCCAGCACCGCTCTGGCGACTGGCTCGACGATGTCCTCCAGCGGCGGCGACAACTGGCCAGCCAGCCACCCGGCCAGCCCACTCGCCTGCGGCTCGTCCGCCACCGGTTCACCGAGCGCCACGACGGTACCGGCCTGTCGATCAGCCGCGCCGGACCGCACGTCGACGACCGTCGCGGAGGCATCCCCGCGCTGGTGGCGCTGCCAGGCGAACTGGTGCGCCAGCTCGATGGCGTCCACCACGTCGAACGGGTCGGCGCCGAGAAACCGGGGCGCCCAGTGCGCTGCGGCTTCGGTGTGCTCGACCACGGAATGCTTGCCGGAGTCCAAGCTGAACACCACGAACTCCCCTTCGCGATCGGGGTTGGCGAACGACCCCGCCCAGTCCGGGTGCAGCCCCAGCACGTCGTGCTGGCTGTACTGCGGATTGGTGGCGAAGACCCGGAATCCGAGTCGCAGGGCACGCGCTTGCGGCAGCAGCAAGGTGCCTGCGGCGATCCAGCCGAGAATCGCCGCAGCGTCCTCGCCGACGAACAGCACTCGCCTGCGCTTCGGCCCCTGCGCCCGGTCGAAGGCCGAACTCACCGCGACGAGCCAGTCCTCGGCGTCGGGCTGCCCGAGCACCCACTCCCGGATCGCATCGATCCCCCACGGTCCCTGCTCCGGCTGGGCGGCCACCGGGTCGCATTCGGTGCTCGCCGCAGGCCGCACGGACCACCATGGCGCATCCCAGAGCTGGGCAGGCCGGATCAGTCCGTAGGCCTCAGGGTCCCCGGTCGTCACCGCGTGGGTGAACTGGTTGCCCTCCCGCACGCCGTTGGCCTCAGCGCCCAGATAGACGCCCCTGGCGGTCACGTATGTCCCGTCGAACACGTGGGTGAGCGAGGGTGGATAGGAGTCGACGGCACGGTGTTCGCGCATCCAGACCACCGGTGCCTCGTACAGCGCGGACCGCTGGACCAGGGTCATCACGTCGTGACCGACCCCGGACGACACCGACTGGAACTGGAAGCCCGCTCCGCCGCGCAATCCCTGCCCGGGACGGCAGTCGGTGTAGTACAGGGACAAGAACCCGGTGCCGGTCATGTGCTCCTCTTTTCAATGACCTTGAAGAGCCCCAGCAGCCAGAGCAATGGCTCGTCGACGCGGAACGGGCGCACGCCACCCGAATCGATGGTCTTGCGGTCGTAGTCGGGCTCCGCGCCCAGCGAGGACACCGCGAAGTACCGGAACTTCCGGTAATGCGACCGCAGGTGGGCATCGACGTCATCGGCGTCCAGATCGGTCAGCAATGCGCGCAGGTGCTCATCGGTGTCGCGGCCGTTGGCCTCGTCGTAGAAGGGGCCGGTGTCGGGCTGGTGCAGCAAGGGATGCCCGGCACCGAGCATCCGGTAGAAGGCATCGATCTTGGAGAACACCACCGCGATCGGGGTGGAGATCCGCCGGTTCGCGCTGACCCCGTAGCTGGCCCTGAGCAGCTCGGTGATCCGGGTGAGCACGCCCAGCGGTGGCTCCGAGTCCCGCCTGCTGGAGTGCGGCACCGCGATGCGACCGTGGGAGCCGGGCAGCTTGAAAGGGTCGAGGAGCACGATCAGGCCGTCTGCCGAGGCCAGGTACGCCTGCGCGTTCACGAACTCCTGAGTGGTCATGTCCTCACCGGCCGCGTCGTAGAACGACAGGGTGGTGGTCTTGTGCACTTCCCGGCCGAGGAAGTTGCGCCCGGGCTGACGCCACTGCAGCACCAGCGGCACCTTGACGCCGTCCTTGGCGCCCGTGGTGGACTCGAACAAGGTGCTCTTGTCGAACAGGGACTGCTCGTAGTCACGCAACCAGTCACTCACCGAGCCCGGCCCGCCCTGCTGGTCGCCGGCGAACCAGATGTCCGCGGCGAACCGGCGGCGGATGTTGTGCCGCAGTTCGTGGGCGAGCACGGTCGTGTAGACGGTCTTGCCTGCGTCCTTCCCGCCGACCATCCCGATCAGCGGGCTGCGGCTGTCAGCGAAGTTGGCAGGCAGCGGCGTCCGGCACACCTGGCACACCCTGATCCCGCTCTGGCCTTGGCAGTCGGGACACGGAGCCAGCCGGTGAGGCAGCGGAGACTTCGATTCCGGCGGCGGAAAGGTCGGCCAGGTGGCTCCCGAGAAGCCGGTCAGCCGTTGTCTGTCCTCGTCGACCGCGCGGACACATCGGGTACGTCCCGGCGCGGGACGGCCGGTGCACTGAAAGCGGAGCTTGGTCACGTCGATCCGGTGGTAGCAGTAAGGACAGGCGACGGTGGACATCACGACACCTTCAGTTGCTTGGTAGGGGGGTCGATCAGCTGTGCGACGGCGGCCCCGCCGTTCTCCTCGAGAAAGCAGCGAACCCAGTACGGCTTACGCAGCCGCGGGAGCTCCGTGGTGAGCTCGACCTCGTGGCCGACGACGAGTTTTTGCGGGCTGCGCAGTATCACCCGCCCGTCGGCAGGGCGGCGCGGCATAACCCTCCCCGGGGCGACCACCACCAGCACCACGGCACGACCCACCGGCTGATTCGTGCTCAACCGCACCCGCACGGTCCCGCCACCGATCAGCGGCCTGCGCGTCATGTCGACGGTGTAGCTGACAGCGGGCGGGAGATCGGGAACGATGAGCTCTGCTGCCGCCGACAAGCAGTCGCCGCCCTCGGCGGCCACCACGCTGCGCACCTGCACGTCGACCTGACCCGTTCCGCACCGGATCCGGCAGCCGCCCGCATCCAGATACTGCTGCCTGGTCAGGCGATGCCGGCCGGAGTCGATGGGGGTACGCCAGCCGACCTCAACCGTGCCTGCCTGCTCCGGCCATGACCAGGCCAGCACCACTTCCGGGCCGAGCCGCTGGTGCCGAAGGCCGGTCACCGGCAGCGCGATGCCCAGCTGCGCCTCCTGGCCGCACACCGCACCGGAGGGACCGAGGGTGAACGGCACATACCAGAAGCGACCAGCGGGCACATCGGCGGTGAGGCTGCGCCACTGCCCGTCCTCGGCGGGGAACCCGGACAACTCCTCCCCGTACCCGGCCACCGTCGCCAGCGGCAGCACCGTGCCGAACTCCCAGGGGCAGGGCGCACTCGCCCGCCGCACGGTCACCTCGGCGCTGCCTGGTCTGCGCCACGTGAGCGCGATCCGCGAGCCCTGCTCGGCAGGCACCGCCGCCAGGGTCAGCGCCGAGACCGGTAGCGCCTGCCCGCGGCTGGTCGTCCTGACTACCACGGCGGCCGAACGCGCTTCGGTGCCGTCGCTGCGGCGGTAGCGGGCGACAAAGGTGTAGACGTGATCGGCGTCCTCGGCGACGTCGCGGTCGCGGAAGGCGGTCTTGCCTGCCGTGCGCACCACAGCTGCCGAGGCACCGGCCCCCCGGCGCACATCGACGGCCAGCACCTCGGGGTGGACCTGCCAGCGTCCCTCGACCACGTTCTCCTGCGCGGTCAGCTGCACGTTGTGCACCGGAGGAAGGACTTCGATCGCCACTGCGGCCGGGCGGGACCAGGCGCCGCCGTCGGTGGCGGCGAACACCGCATACCCGACCAGCCGGCCCGCTGGCGCCTTCGGGTCGATGCGGACCGTGGTGCCCTCACCCCTGACCACGGCACCGTCGTCGGGGTCGGCGGGTACCCGCTCCTCCCTGCGCACCACCCGGTACCGGGTGTCCTCGCCGTGGCTGGTCGCGGCCCGCCAGGACACCCGGACGCCGACGCCTTCCGGCTGCGCGGACACCTCGAGCACCGGCGGCGGCGGGATTCGGCGCAGCTCCGCGGCGAGGCTCTCGTCGTCGCAGGCCAGCGTCGCCGCCTGGCGTAACTGGTGTAGCGCATCGGCCTCGTTGCCGGTGCGCAACGACTCGTGCGCACCGTCGCGCAGCCTGCGTACCTGCTCGGCGTGCCGCTGCACCTGTTCCTTCGCCGCAGCCGCGTCCTCGGGATCGGCGATGGTGGCCAGTGCCTGCTGGGCCGCGATCAGCCGCCCTTCTTCGAGCAGCTCCTTGATCGCGCCGAGACCGGTCGCCGGGCCGGCGGCGGCTTCGTTGAGCACGCTGAACACAGCCTGCCGCGCTTGTGCCGGATCGAGTCCGACCTGGAGCAACTGCTTGAGCAGGGCACTGGGCGGCGCGCCGTGACCGTGGTGTTCACGAACGTTGTCCAGCAGGTGGAACAAGGTCAGCGCACGCAGGTCGACGCCGGTCTTGGCGGCGCGGCTGAGGATGCCGAGCGCCTCCCGCGCGGCCTGGTTGCCCGACCGCTTGTTCTCCCGCGCGGTCGCCGAGTCGACCGCCTGTGCGGTGAGCCCGTTCGGTTGCCCGGGCGTGGCGCGAAACGACTCGAGGATCTCGAAGCTGGTGAGCTCCCCGTGCAGTAGCTCCGCGACGGTGGCCACCTGCGCGTCGGCCAGCAGGGTCCGAAGCCTGTCGTAGACGGTCTTCTGCACACCGCTGGACTTGGGCAGTTCCGTGGGCGTGCTGACCGAAACACCCGCCTTGGCCAGCGCCTGCGCCGCCTCGTCGGGAGTGAGCGCGGCGAAGGTGGCCCGCATGGTGGCCTCAAGCTGACCGGACGCGATCAGCCCGAGCTCACCGAAGCTCTTGCGCAACGTCTGGGCGAGCTCGTCGATCTCGCCCTGCCGGGCGCCCGCCCTGGCCTGCTGATGCTGCCGCCACCAGACGATCTTGTTCAGCTCAGCACCGTGCGCGCGCTTGAGCTCCTCGTCGGCGCGCAGGAACGCCTTGTAGAGGTTCTGTGTCGTGGCCGACTTACCGGCGGACTGGGCACCCATGTTCCAATGCGACCTGACCTCGGCCAGTCGCTGGGTCAGGTCCGCGTCGGACATCCCGAGGTCGATCGCGTAGCGCGAGACGAGGTCGTCCGGCAGTTCACGTCCCGTCCAGCGGCGTAGTGGCTTGACGACGGCCGTTTCGTAGGCCTTGAAGTCGAATCGGGCCATCAGCTGGAGACCGTGATCCCAGAAATGATCTTCGTGGCCTCGTCGACCTGCTCGGCGCTGAGCACGCTGACCCGGACCTGCACCTCCAGCTTCTCGCCGGTGGAGCGCTCGGTCGCGTTCATGATCAGCAAGCCTTCTTCGTCGACTTCGAGCGCAATGTCCACCGGAGATCCGGCGGGCAGCGCAGGCGGGCAGGGGATGAATCCGTGTCCCTCGTTCAGCTCCTTGTTCTCGGCCAGATCAGGACCAGCGACCACCCCGGACTGCTCGTAAAGCTCGACATGGATCTGGCGCTGGCCCTGCACGACGGTGGCCGCGGAGAGCTCGCGGATCCCGGTCGGGAGCGGGTCGTTCGCGTGCACCAGATGCTCGACGTAGTACTGGGGCGATTTGCTGTCCCAGTCCGGATCCGTGGTGTCCACCAGCTTCACGCCGAACGCCTTGGGAAGGACGTTGCGAGTCTCCTTGGTGGCCAGGCTCTCCAGGGTGGTCGTGGAGATGCCCGTCTGCGCGGCCACCGTGTCGACCGCCTCCGCGATCCGCGATCGAGCCTCGTCCTCGGTATCGGCCAGGTCATGGGCGGTCTGTAGCTCGCGGTGCACCACCCGGCCCAGCGCATACAGCGCCGCGCCCTTGGCCACCGCGAGGTCGGGGTCGTGCAGCTTGGGTTCCCAGCCGAACTCGGCGCGCAGCCGCCGCAGGACCGCGGGCATCTTCGTGGAGCCGCCGACCAGCAGCACGTCATCGATGCTCGCGCCGGGCGACTTCTCCTCCAGGGTCTCCAGGGTGCGCCGGACGATCTCGATGGTCTTGTCCAGCAGGTCTTCGGTCACGGCCTCGAACTCGGCCCGGCTCAGGTCGACCCGGGCCACTGCACCCGCGCCGCGCAGCGGCACTGGCGTGGACTCCCGCTGGGACAGCCGCTTCTTGGTCTCCTCGGCGAGGATGGTCAACGACTGCAGGAACTCCTCGTCGTCCTCGGGGTCGGTTCCTGGCGGGACTCCCTCCCGGAACTTGGCCAACAGGCACTCCCGCAACCGGGCATCCCAGTCCGCGCCGCCGAGGTGGTCGTTGCCGTCGGTACACACCACCACGATCTCGTCCTTGGCCACCCGGATCACCGTGGTGTCGAAGGTGCCCCCGCCGAGGTCATAGACGAGGATCGTCTTGTTCTCCGCCTCGGTGGTCGCCTCGTAGTGCAATGCGGCGGCCACCGGCTCCGGCACGATGCCGATCACGTCGAGTCCGGCGATCTTGCCGGCGTTCTTGGTGGCATCCTTCTCGAGCATGCCGAAGTAGGCGGGCACCGTAATGACCACTTTGGACACCTCGCCGTTGACGTACGCGGCGGCGTCCTTGGCCAGTTGCTTGAGGATCAACGCGGAGATCGATTCCGGCGTTTGGGGCGTGCCGTCGAATTCGAAGGTGGCCTTGGTACCCATCTGCCGCTTGATCAGCGACACCACTCGGTCGCCGTAGTTGACCGCCGAGTTCTTGGCGACCGAGCCGACCACCACGTTCGACTCATTCTCGAAGAAGACCACCGATGGCGTGATCTCCTGGCTGTCGAGGTTGCGGCACACCGCAGGCTTACCGGCCGTGTCGACATAGGCGATCGCCGAGTAGGTCGTGCCCAGGTCGATGCCGAATACGCGCAGGTTTTCTTCAGACATCTGAGTTGCTCTCCTGTTGATCGCTGAGTTCCGCGTGGTCGGCCGGGTCCGGGCCGTCCGGCGAGGAATCCTCGGGTGGCGCCCATCTCCGCACATGCACGCAGGCAGGTGCGGTGACCCGGTCGGTGCTCGTGTTCAGGTAGCCGTCGGTGACGATCGCTGCGATCGTGCCGTCCTCTTCCGGGCTCGCCGCGGCCACGATCTTGACTGCCCGGTGCTCCCGCGCAGAGAACTGCGTGCCGAGCGACGGCCGGATCGACAGGCTCCCGCACCGCTCCAGGGCCAGTTCCACGCTGAGTGCGAAGGACTCGAGCAGTTCCGCGGCCTGCTGCTGATCGATCTGCGGCGACAGCGTGGCCGCCTGGTGCAGCAGGTCACCGCGTAGCCGCTGCAGATCGGTGACGACCGGGCGCAGCAGCAAGCCCTGTTCGCCCGCTCTGAGCCGCTCGACCTCGGCATGCAGTTGATCAATGACCCGCTCCCGGGCCTGGGCCCTGGCATGGTGCGCCCGAAGCTGCGCGGCCAGCTCCCCCACCGATCCGGCCAGTGCGGCCACCGGGTCGGGCAGCGGTTCCGCTACCTCGTCCGGCTCGAATTCATCCTGTTGCCCCGGCTGCCCCGCAGCGTTCACCGCACTCCCGCCGACCGGATGCAGCGCGGTTTCGACCCCACCTTGGGAAGCTGCCTCGTGCTGGACGGAATCAACCCCGTCGGTCACCTCGCTCACCCCACCATCCCCTTGATCCTCGCTCCGTCATGTGCCTTCATCGCGTCTGCGGCCACCTTCGTGACAACTTCGGCGTGATTCTTGCCCGGCCGGTGTTCACCCGCGCACACAGATCCGGGTGAATGACGGGTTCTTGTCACTGACCGCGAACTGTCATTCCGTTCGACGTCGTCCCGTGGTAGACGCGAGGCAGCCGGCTCCTCGACCAGACGACGCGCCGCGCCACACCCGGCGCGACGGCGACGAACGTCCCATCTCCGGATGAGCCTCAGGAACTCGTTTCCCATTGTCGAGGATCCCGGGCCCGGGGAAACGGGCTGTTGTCCTGGCCGGTCCACACCATCCTGGCATCAGCTGCGATCACCTGGTCCAGCAGAACGCAGTGATCGGCACTGGAGCAGAGCTCAACGAAGTGAGAGTGAGGCGAAATGATCGAGATCAACCGGGACGAGGTCGGCGCAAGGGTTACCGCGCTGCGGGCCGATGGCGATGCGCCGGCCGGAGCGCTGGAGGACCCGACCCGCATCACGCCACCGATGTCCGTGGTGAAGGCCGGTAACGGTTGGGGCTGAACGGCAGACAGACCCCACAATAGGGCTGGTGGGGCTGACCGGTACCCCCACCAGCCGGGTGCTGGAGACCAGCTGGGCCAAACTTCACCATACGCTGACAGTCAGCGATTCAGACAGAATCCTCAACTCCATCGCGGGGAGGCAGGAATGAACACGGCGGACCGGGGGCAGCCGCTCGCCGGGTTGGTCAGCGCCGACGCCGAGGCGCTCTACCTGCGCCTTTGTGCGAGCAGCTCAGCTCGTGTCGGCACTGGCCCTGGTGCGGTCGACCCACATGCCGCAGCGACCGTGGAACTGCTCGACCTCGGCCTGGTGTTCCGGTCCGGCGACGACGACAACCTGATTCGTCCGGTCGATCAGGCGGTCGCCCTGCAGCTTCTGCTCGAACAACGCCAGGACGAGCTACTGAGCGCGCAGCGCCGGATCCTCAACGGCTGGTCCAAGTTGAGCGATCTGCTGCCGCGAGATGTCGGCGGCAGCACACCGGGCGAACTCGATGGCATCATACCGGTGGTCGACTTCGTCGATGTGGTCACCAAGGCGGCGGAACTCTATCCCTCAGCCAAACGCCGTATGCGAGGAATCGAGACCGGCGAGTTCCCCACGAGACCGACCAAGGAAAGGGTCCGGACCCCACGGCAGATCGCGTTGAACTCCGGTGCCCGATTCCAGATGATTTATCAGGTCAACTATTTGAGCACGCAGACCGGAGACGATGTCGTCACCGAATCCGTCCGATGTGGTGAGGAGGTGCGGTTACGACCGGAGGTTCCGCTCAAGATGCTGCACATCGACGACTCGGTAGCATTGATATCCATCGACCGATCGGCGAACACCGCACTGCTGGTCCGCGCACCGGCGATGCTGACGATGCTGGCGGAATGGTTCGACATGCTCTGGAATGATCCTGCGACGATGACGCTCGACGGCAGGCGCGACCCCGCTCTGACCGAGAGCCAACGTCGGGTGCTGGAGCTGATGACTGTCGGGGGAGACGAAGCCATCGCGCGGCGGCTGAATATGAGCATCACCACTGTTCGCCGACACGTCAAGGTCATCTACACAACGTTGGGGGTCGACAGCAGATTCGCCGCTGGTGTCGCCGCCGCCAAACGCGGATGGATCTGACGAGGGAGGGGTCAGCGGGATTTCGGGTCTCAGTGACCGCTCAACACGCCCGCTGGGAGTACTTTCCGGCTCTCCTGCAACAGACCGGTCAGAGCTGGTAGCAGAGCACACGTCGTCGGATGCGAGCGCCATCTGCCCAGCACTCTGGCCAGGTTGTACAGATCATGACGGATGGTGGCCGAGTCGAGGATCAGCAGCTGGTCGAGCAGCGAAACGACCAGCTCGCACGCGCGCTCCAACTCACCTGCCGTGGCGTAGGCGAGCGCCGCCCTCGCCTGGTAACGCACCCGGGCCCGGTGGGCCCCCGGTGCGAACTGAGCGATCCCCGCATCGAGGATGTCGGCCGCTTCGGCCGATCTGCCCAGGTCATGCAGGCACCACCCATGCGTGAGCGCCACGAGATCCGGCGTGCGTGCGGTGCCGAGTTCCGGGCCCACCCGCGCTTCGGCGGCAGCATCGGCGAGCAACCCGGCCGACCGCTCGATGGCGTGCAGGCACGCGGTGTAGTCGCCCGCCATCGCATGGCCTTGGGCCTCGCGCTGGGCGGCGAGACCTCTGATCCGCATCGGTGCCTGCGCATGCTGCGCGACCCCGGTGGCCAGCTCGATCACGCTCAGCGCGTTGTCCCGGTGCAACTCGATCTCGGCCCGGCGAACCAGCGCGTACAACCGGAGCGAGCCGTCGCCCCCCGCATCGGCCATCTCCACCGCCTTCAGGGTCAGCCACCAGGCCATTCGGTCGTCCCCGGCCTCTTGCGCCATCCATCCAGCGAATTCCGCGTAGCGGGCCGCGAGTCGGAACAAGGCGGCCTGCTCGTCGCGTGGGGCCTGCCCGGCCAGTATCCGCAGAGTCCTCGACTCCACGATGACCAGCGGAAACACTGTGGCCGGTCCAGCTACCTGGCCAAGATTGCGCGCCTCGTCGAACCTGGCCAGAAACGGGGCCAGCGCGGCAGTGGTGTCGGCCCTGGCGGGTCCGCCGAAGGTCATGCCGAGCACCGGCGCGGCACCGTTGGCCGGCGGGTGGGAACCGTTCACCGGCGCGAAGTACCCGCCACTGTCCCCGACCGCGATCACCCAGTCGTCCTCGTCGGCGCCCGCCGCGGCACCATCGGGCTGATCGCCTGCGTCGCCAGTACCCGGCGTGGCAGGCAGCAGGCGGATCAGCTCGCCGTGCGCACCGAGCTCCGCGTCACACAACCGGACCAGTTCGATACTTGCCTGCTTCTGCCCGGATTCGACCTTGCTCAGGTGTCCCTTGCTGTAGTGCACCCGCTTGGCCAATTCACCGAGCGAGAGTTCGGCGGCGACTCGTCGCCTGCGTAGCTCGACCCGAAACGGCGGTGACCCGGACACGGCTGCTCCTTACTGGTGGGCACTGGCCCGTCGAGCGGTGTGCCGGTCGGCCAGCAACGGCACGGCACGGAACAGCTCATCGACCAGTTCCACGACATCCCGATCGGTGTAGCGAGCCCTCAGGGTGAGGACGGGAAGACTGACCACCGCGCGGAGACTCTCGGGAAGATCCCCGGTCCTGAGCATGCTTCGGGCGCCGACCAGAACCGGCACCACGCACACCTTCCCGTTCTCATCCAGTGCCGCCTCGATCTCGCGCCGCACCCAGTCGTCCTCGTTGTCAAGCCAGCGATGACCCTGGATCTCCTCCCAATACCGGCCGATCAGCACCAGCAGAACCTTGCACCGCCGCGCCTTCTCGATCAGCTGGGGTTTATAGGACATACCGAGCCGCATGGACCGGCTGTCGCGGAACACCGCCTGCTCCCCTAGCCGCGCGGTGAGCTCCCGATCGAGCAGCTCCAGAACACCGGTGTCGTCGCTGCTGCGATAGTTCAGGAAAATCAGTGGCCAGTCGGCGGGATCCGGTGCATCCACCTGAACGCGGTAGTGTCGCAGAGTCTCGGTCAACCAGCGAGCACCGGCGGCATCGTCCAGTCGGACCGAGGCGTTCGGCACGATACGCAGCGCGTCCGGCGGGCAGCGGTCACCGAAGAGCACCGCGGTCTGCCGAGGCATGTCCTCTGTCGACTGCCAGACGATGCCGTGGACTGTCTCGAGCTGACCGCGTAACCAAGCCGCCCATCGTCGGGTGAGCGGGTAGTCTCGTTCTGCAACGGTCACCAGCCATTCATCGGACTGGTGTAACGTGATGAAGTCCCGTTCGAACGCCAGGCGCAGCAAGGTCAGTTCGACCGTTGTCTCCACCGGAGCGGCCACCATACCGGCCAGCTTCTCGGGAGGCAGGGCGCGGGTGCCGTCCACCGCGAATGTCTCGCCAGGCAGAAGTCGTTCCGCGACCGCCGTGGTCTGGTGCAATGACACGTACATGGCCGGGTAGCCGCCGTCTGGGGAATCGAATCGACCGCCCGGCTCTGATCCTCCGCCCGCGAAGAACGTCACCGCGCCGTGCTGTGCCGCGTGCACCCGCCACAGCACGGTGCCGGGCGGGATGCTCTGCCGCGTAAGAGGGGCAGCCAGCACTGTAGGTGGTTCACATGGCGGCACCGCGCTCCCTTCTGTCCGGGACCTGCGCAGCCCGCGGGGACTCCGGTCCGTCGAGTACGTATTGGAACAACCCAACATCACCCCGTTCTGCGCGACAGCCGAGCTTCAGATTCTTCCGGTCGGCACCGTCCCCATGGAACGGTTGGCAACTTCCAGCCAATGACATGTTCTTCTCAGAATGGACGGTTCGGCCGAGTCTCCGTCCGGTCATGGTCGTCACAAGACACATGCGCAGTGAGTCAGCTTCTCTGATCTCGAACGAGTTCAAGCCCGGACCGGCCGTCCTTCGGTGAGAGCCATCGCGTTATCGATGCTACTTGCCATACTCCTGCGCACCGCCATGACCAGCACGGCGTACGCGCTGCCCGCGTGGTGCAACCTGCCGGACAGTGCCAGATCGAGAGCGTCAGGGAAGAGCACCCAGCAAGTCTCGAGATCACCCTCTCCGGGCATGAGACGCTGCTCGCAGCTGGTTAACCCGGTGGCGAAGAAGACGGTGTTGACGTGATTACTGAGGCTGTCGGCTTCGTGCACCTCCCCCAACGGCTTCCAGATAGTAGCGGTCAGTCCGGTCTCCTCGGCAAGTTCTCGCCGTGCGGCGGCAAGTGAGCTGCAGTCGCCTAGGTCGATTCCGCCACTGGGCAATCGCCACTGGGTTGAGCCATGGGTATAAATCCACTGCCGGGTCACCATGACACGGTCGTCGTCGTCCATCGCGAGTACGGTCACCGAACCAGAGGTCACCACGTGCATGTAAGTGTCGCGACAGCCATCGGGGCGAACCACAGAGTCATGTCGCACATCGAACCATGGCGTTGTGTGTTCGACCGTGCTGTCAAGTCGTTGCCAGGGGGGGTTGTGCCCTTCCCGATGATGTGACGTCATCTGGAGCACCGAACCACCTCTGACCTCCCATGGCAAATATGTCGCGCCATCTGGCCGACGGGGTCCGTCGCAACATGACGGTCGTACCTCGCCATCACCGGAAAGGCCCATACGGCTGATGTCCTTGCCGGCCGGGACCCACCCGCATACCAGCAAGCGGGTCACTGTTCATGCGCGAAATTGAAGACCGGCCGTGGGCCCCGGTCGCCTGGCCACCATCCAAGCGGGCTGCTGCAGTTGAGCGGGAGTCTTCGGCTCTTGGCCCGCTGGAAGTGCGGCGAAGTGGCCACCCGGTGGACCTTGGCGACGTTCAGCAGGGTCACGTGGTGGCTGAGCTGCTACCGGACTCCGGTCAACCGACTCACCGACATTGTCCTGGCCTGATTCGGCAGTCGACTCACTTTGGCCACCCCGATCGTTGTCCACGCCAAGCCAGCGAGGCGGCACGGGTAGGGTGCAACGCTGAGGTGAGCCTCTGGTGAAGGTCGCGGACGGGCGGGTGTCCGCGCCAACGAAACAATGTGTCACACAGCCGCCACAGATCAGTTCACACTGTGGCCGAGTCCACCTGTGCAGCGTCCTCTAATACCATATGGGTCAGGCCATATGCATGATCGATTTCGCCACTTGGCGAGACCAAGAATGTGCTGGGGCACGGCACCATCGGTCTGTGCGCGGCGCGCGAGCTCGATGGTGGCAGTCGCGTCGCGCTCGTACACCACCATTTCCGCGTAGCGTACCAGCGCATATCTGGCCATACCCCTGTCACCAGCAGCTGCCGCCAAGCTCACCGCTTTCTCGGTCCATCGCCGTGTCAGACGGTGGTCGCCGGCCTCCTGGCTCATCCAGCCGGCATACTCGGCAAAGCGGGATGCGAGTACCAGCAGTTCATGGCGGCGCTGGCGCGCGGCCCCGGCAGCGCCCTCGCATAGCGCACTGATGTGGTTGACCACTATCGGTAGCACCAGTGCCGGACTGATGAGCAGCCCAAGACTGCGCATGTGGTCGAATATTTTCCGAAACTCGAGAATACTACATTCCTCGACCACTCGTGAAGGCCTGACTCGTACCATCGCGAAGTTGGCTAGCGCGCCCGCTCCAGTGATAAGAAAATTCCGCCTCTTCATGTGTCGGAAGCGTTGGTCACCAGTGTCTCCCTGGGGCATGAGAAGAACCTCTGCCATCAGTTGAATCGTCCTTGAGCGTTCAGGTCCGGCACTGTAGCGGAGTGGGACGTGCCGACCGTCTCGCTGACCGGCCGACGGTCGGCATCGGGGGCCGACATCAGAACCGGCAATAAAGTCAACACGACTGCAACGACAATTTCCATGAAATCCCGAAAAAACCGCGAAAACCTCATGATGTACCTCTTACTTCTCTGGCGTCGAATACCAAGACAGCCATGGCGAGCCTGTGGGTCTCGGCTACTTCGCGTAGATGTGTCGAATACAGACTGCGGCGCCGACGACGGTTGCGCCAGATGTTGCCCGGGTTCGCAGGAAGAGGAAACAGGAAAACTCCGTGGAGGGTATGACCGTTGTGACAGCTCGGATCAGATTTGCAGCCGCGCGGTGGAACTCACTCAACTGGGTAGGCTGCGCTGAGAGGTGTCTGTTGTACGGGCGGGGAATGCCTCGCCATCGCGTCGGAGGTGCAGCCGTGTTCCCGGACTCGCTCGGCGGCTGGCGTGATCCCTCCAACGTGCGGCGGGTGTGGCGACTGGTCCGCGACGCGGTAGTGATCCCGACGGGCGGGTCAGCCATACGCTCCGCAAGACCGTGGCGAGCCTCATGTACGACGGGTCCACGCGCTAGATCAGCGATCAGATCGGACCCTTCAGATCAGCATGACCCAAGATCGTTACCTCGACGGCAAGATCACCGATCAGCAGACAGCTGACGTGCCCGAAGAATTTGATGAAGTCTGGCGGCGCGTGACCGGTAACCGTCCCAAAGATGTTCCCTGATCTTGCCTCGCCACCGGGAGAGACGCGGCGAGTTACTCGCCCTCCAGCCGGGCGAGCCCGGCGGGAACCGCTCGTTGCCTGCCTCGCGGAAGCAGGTCGCGGATCTCGGCGGCGGCAAGAGTTCGACAGCAGATCACCTACGTCATGACTTGAGTTTACACAATCAAAAGTTGTATAAACTAGGTCAGACGAGAGGAACCCCGATGTCCGACCAGGAACTCGATGTACGCCCGCTGCGTAAGCCCGACAAGCACCCGACGATCTTCCAGACCTACGACGCCCTCTCCGTTGGCGAGTCCTTCGTGCTGGTCAACAACCACGACCCCAAGCATCTGCACGACGAGTTCGACACCGATCACCCCCGCAGCTACGGCTGGGAGTACCTCGACAAGGGCCCCGACGCGTGGCGGGTCCGGATCAGCAAGCTCGCCACCACCCCGCTGCCCCGGGTTGTCTGTGACACGACCGCCGTCGTCGGTGGCAGCCGTCCGGACGCGACGGGTGCCGTGTGGAAGCTGCAGATGCGCCGACGCGACCTTGACTCCAACATCATCCGGCTGCAACCGGGCGCCTCCATCGATGCGCACGTCGGGCCCGACCTCGACGTGCTCCTGCTCGTCCTCGACGGAACCGGCCAGATCACCACCGAGCTCGACACCCTCGATCTGCACCCCGGAGCGCTCGTCTGGCTGCCCCAGCGCTCCCGACGCCAGTTCACCGCCGGACCGCAAGGGCTGGGTTATCTCACCGTCCACCAACGCCGCCAGTCCCTCGTCCTCAACACAGCGCCGCCACAGGAGCACCGGGTCACAGGGAGCACCGAGTGATGAACGGCGCCCCGGAGCCCACCGGAGGCCGCGGCGGTCCGAGGACACCGCTGGCCGACCGCGACAGCGCTGACGTGCAGGGGCACTGGCTGCTGGCCCGGCTGGGCAAGCGCGTCCTGCGACCTGGCGGCGCCGAGCTCACCGAGACGCTCCTATCTCGCGCTGACGTCGCCGATGCGGCGGTGATCGAACTCGCCCTGGTCTGGGACGTACCGCCCGCGAGATCATCGACCGGCACCCGCATTCCTACGTCGGCATCGACAGCGACGCGGAGGCTGCCGCCACGGTGAGCGGTATCGTCGCCGAACACGGCACCGCCATGGTCGCGGAAGCAACTCGCATCCTGCGCCCCGGAGGCCACTATGCCATCCACGAACTCGGACTCGCCCCAGACACGCTGCCCGACCAGGTCAAGACAGACATCCGGCAGGCCCTCGCCCGAGTCATCAAGATCAACGCACGCCCCCAGACGATCGCCGAATGGCAGCGCCTGCTCCAGACCCACGGTCTCACCGTCGAGCACGTTGACACCGCACCCATGGCCCTTCTTCAACCCCGACGGCTCGTCTCCGACGAAGGACTCGTCGGTGCCCTACGCTTCGCCGAGAATCTGCTCACCCGCCCCGACGCCGGGCGACGAGTTCTCGCCATGCGGCGTATCTTCCGCGCACACCGCACGTCTCTGATCGCCGTCGCGATCATCGCCCGCAAACCCGGGTAGGGGCCCTACGAGAACGCCTGCTCAGCCGGCAGCCGCCTAGTTTCTACTAATTCATTCGGCTAAAATAGCCGATATGAGCGAGCAGCCGTTGATCGATCCCGGTCCCGGTCCCGGCCCGGTGCTCGGCGATAGTCGTCGCCGGGTTCTGGATGTGCTGCGGGCGGCGGAGGGGCCGGTGGGAGTGCAGGAGATCGCCGCGAGCACCGGTCTGCACCTCAATACGGCTCGGTTCCACCTGGACGGACTGGTCGACGCGGGCATGGCTGAGCGCGAGGCGGAGGAGCGCAGCCAGCCCGGCAGGCCGCGCATGGTGTATCGCGTCGATGCCACCGACGTCCGGGCGGACCGGCGCAGCTACCGGCTGCTGGCCGAGATGCTCACCGGCCTGGTCGCTGACACGCTGCCGCAGCCCGAGCGGGCGGCCATCGAGGTCGGCGAAGTGTGGGGTCGTTACCTGGCCGAGCGGCCGGTGCCGTTTCAGCGGGTCGATGCCGAGGACGCGATCCGGCGCTTGTCGGCGGTGCTCACGGATGCGGGGTTCGCCCCGGGTGCGGTGCGCGATGCGGACGCACCGGTGATCCCCCTGCGGCACTGCCCGTTCCGGGAGGTCGCCGAGCAGCATCGCGACGTAGTGTGCGCACTGCATCTGGGCCTGATGCGGGGCGTGCTGGCGGAGGTGCGGGCCCCGATCACCGCCGAACGCCTGGAGCCATTCGTCGAGCCCTCGCTGTGCCTGGCCCACCTGGCCACGACCGAACGGCAGCCCGGCGGTCCCGGCCGGTAGCGACCCCGCCCGGGGTCGACCGGAGGGCTTGGCGCGCCGCGGCGCGCCGGCCCCAGTGAGATCCTTCGCCAAGGGCATGCAGGGCCAGCGTCGAGTGTGCGAAGGCACCGCCCGCGCGCATCTCGGCGGCGACCCAGATGGCCTCCATGATCTCTTCGTTGCTGGCCCCTGTGCGGTGCGCGAGCCTGGTGTGACCTTCTATGCAGTGGGGGCGTTGGGTCACGTGCGCCACGGCGACCGCGATGAGTTGTTTGGTCTTCTCAGGCAGGGCGCCGTCGGCGAAGACCCGCTTGCTGAACTCGTCGAAGGCTCGGTGGATGTCGGGCGCGAGTTGGCGTCGGCGGTCTGCGATGTCGCGGCTGGCGGGCGGATACACGGGTTCAGTCATGGCTGACATGGTCTTCTCTCGCCGCTGGAGCCCCAACCCTGAAGTATTATCACAACTGACGATAGTTTAAACTTGTCGGGAGTCGAGCCGCGGAGGAGCCGGGTGGTCTACGTCGCCACCGTTCTGGCGCTGACGAGGATGAACCAGAGGACGAACACGAGGCCGTAGGAGGAAGCATGGCGATCGCGGAACGCAGCGCGGAGACCACGTGGGAAGGTTCGCTCGGCGGCGGACGTGGAACGGTGCGCGGGGCGAGCGGGGCGTTGGACGGGCTGGCGGTGACCTGGGCATCGCGCACCGAGCGCCCGGGCGGGATGACCAGCCCGGAGGAACTGGCCGCGGCGGCTCACTCCGCTTGCTTCGCCATGGCCCTGGCACTGCGGCTCGGCGAGCGCAAGAGCGTCCCGGAGCGGCTGACCATCGCCGCGACCGTGACCCTCGACGACGTCGAGGGCGTTCCTACCATTGTCTCCTCGGTGCTGCGGGTGCGCGGCCGGGTACCGGGGCTGGACGCCGCAGGCTTCCACTCCGCGGTCGACGAGGCGGCCGAGCTGTGTCCGGTATCCCGCCTGTTCGCGGGCGCCGAGATCACCGTCAACGCCGAGCTGGAGTCGGCGTCGGCGTGACTCCAGCCTGACCCGCGGCGGAGCGGTAACGTTCTTCTGCGGGTTGGGCCGGCTCGGTCTTGCTCCGCTCGCCGATGGTCCAGCCAGCAGTCAACTCCTCAGCCACCGAGGCCGTCTGGCTTGCTAATGGACGCGGGACACAGTCCTCGGGCTCGACGTGTAACTTGCCGCGCCCCGCGAGCGGCATCGATGCGCTAGAACGGGGACCCACCTCACTTGCAGTACCGAGCATGACCATATCTGCCGGCTCGATCCCCGTCCCACCCGGCCCAGCCGAGCAGCAGGCTGCCGTCGCTGTCGCGGGTGGCGGCGGGGTAGGAGACGAACCGCTCCTTGGGCACGTCGAGCTTGCCGCGGTGGCGCCAGTACTCGGTGCGCGCGAAGTCACCGGAGCCGTACTTGGGCGGACGGGGATGGTGCCCAGCCCGCGCTCGACGGCACGGCGCACCTCGGGATGGGTGACGTCCTGGCCGATCCGCTCGGCGATCCGGTCCTCGGCGCGCTGCAGCTCCCACACGTGCTCCCAGTCGGCCCGCTTGTCGAAGCCCTTGCCCTTATAGCGGTAGGCGGCCAGGAACGGCTTCCTTGTCATCACGACGAGTGCCATTGTGATGACACGCCGCAGGTCGGCGGGCTCACCGGGGGAGCAGAACGGAGCGCAGTCCGCGTCGCGGTGTGGCGGGAAGGCCCTGTTCCACCGCCCCGCCGAGATCGACCGGCCCTCGCACGTCTCTACTGTGCGCGCGGTCACCGATGCGCAGAGCCGTTGGTCCCCGATCCCGTCGCCGGGGGCGATCACCGCGCAGAGTGACGCCGATGGCGCGCGTCGCTACCGCTTGAAGACGGTGTCGAGATGCCACTCCAGGAATTCCCGATTCGGGCGCTCGATCCTGCGGTCGGGCACCGAGATCTGCTGTCCCGCCTGCGCGTAGAACTGCTCGCCGTTGCCGAACTCGTCTCGAAGGTGGGTGCTCACCACCAACCGGTGCTTGGCGTCGACTCCGAGGTAGCCCCGGTCGAACATGGTGTGCACGTCCGAGCGCAGCAACAGGCCGTTGTCGAGGCGATGCTCACCGCCTGCGGGGAGCGGACGGATGTGGGAGGCCTGCAGGACGGGTCGGATCTTGTTGCCGGTGATCGCGCATCGTCGGTTGTAGGCGTCGAGCACCACCGCCTGGAACGCTCGCTGGCCCAGCCGCTGGGGAGCCAGGCGCGGATCGCCGTACACGGGTCCCGGCCGGTGCCATACCTCGTCGAGGTCGACCTCGACGGACTTGCCGAGCAACTGGGCGAGAAGGTGTTCGAAGTAGCTCGCCGAGTGGAAGGTCCCGAGGTCGTAGGTCTTGCCCTGGACGATGTTGGGAGCGAACTCGGGAGGCGGTGCCACGACTTCGTCTGGAGGGAAGAACCGGGTGTCCCGCACCAGGACGCACCCGATCGTCGGGTCCTCGCCTGGGTGGATTGCTTGTCGGCGATAGTGCCCGATCCTGCGTCGCATCTGTTCCAGGTCCACTGCGCCGTTCGTCTGCCCGTAGAACTCCCAGGCTTCCGAGACCCGCAGTCGAACGAAGCCGCTGAAGAAGCCGCCGCCCACGACTTTGTTGTGCGGGTAGTGGGTCTTGAAGAAGAAGGGCTCGCCCGGCGTCAGCGCCTTGAATGCCCCGTGCCCGGAGGGCCGCCAGAAGTTCACCTCGTCCAGGGAAGGGCGAGCAGCGAGGAAGCGGAACCATTCCTCATCAGTGACCCCCACATAGGCCCTCACGGAAGGCAGTGTTCCACGCTAGATCAACGATGGATAGCCGCAGATCCGCTGATCGTCTCGCGCACAGCCACGCGGAAGTCCGCGACGGCAGGGGTCGTCTTCCAGCGGGCGAGCGTGTCGTCGAGGCGGATGAGGTCGGTGAGAATCCGTCCAGACTTGGTGTCGGCGGCGATGCCCAGCGCTTGCATTCCCACGGTGGCGGCGTTCTCCACCTCGTGGTCACCGGCATGGGCCAGTGCCGCGCGGGCGAGGTATGCGCCACGGCTGAGTCGGAGTCTGTTGGGCACTGTGGTGAGGGCGGCCTCGAAGCTCTCGACCGCGCGACGGTACTCGCCCAGCAAGGTCCAGCTATGTGCCTGGCTGAGGGTGAGGCGATCTTCGTTCAGCCAATGCCCGCCCGGCGAGTCGGGGTCGTTGTCGCTGGTGTGGAGCAGTTCTCGGGCGCGGTCGTAGGACCGCTGGGTCGCGGCCTCGTCGCCATTGATCGCGTGACCGCGTGCGGCCCGGGTCGCCGCCAGGGCCGCCATCCGGCTGCGCGGCGTAGCGATCTTCATCGCCTGCTCGCCCGCGCCGATCGCGTCGGCCGCCACTCGCATATCTCCGGCGAGTTCCGATTTGGAGGCCAGGATGTACGCGGTGAGATCACGGTCGCCGACCAGATGGGACAGGCCGAGTGCGCGGTCCAGCCAGGATTCGGCGAGTTGGTACTCGGACAGGTCCTTGATGGCGATCTGCTCGCGAACGACGGGTATCACTCGACGCGGACCGAACAGCATGTTGTTCGCTTCGAGAACCTTCCGCATCTGCTGGAAATGCTCGACGGGATGGGCGTCGCCGACGGCTGGCAGGGATGCGCCGGTGGGCAGCGGTAGCGATGTGGTGGCCAGGCCCACGGCGGCTGAGCCGATGCCCTGGAGAAAAACTCTGCGCGGGACGGACACGAAGACAACCCTTCCGTCAGGCGTGCGGGCCGGGACGATGATCTCCCCGTCGAGGTTACCGGCCTGGTTGGCCACATGGATGTCCTCGCTGGCCACATGCGTGGGCTCGGCTGCCTGCTCGGGTTCCGCCTCGGCCAGGGCGTGTAGGCGCACGAGGGTTCCGGCGGCGTCCAGTGCGCGGTCGCAGCTCTCGACCAGCGCGCCCGGTATGGGGCGTTCGGCGCGTTCGATCTTGGCCAGGTAGCTGGGGTTGCAGTGCACCTGTTGTCCCAGCTCCGCGAGCGAGAGGCCCCGCGCGATGCGCAGTGCCCGCAGCTCGGCGCCCCAGTAATGGTGCAGGCTCTCGTGTGGCGTGAGTTCCTTCGGTTGCTGTCCCATCGGTTCCCCCGGAATGTGGTCCATGTGGCCAACTGCACGGTGACGAGGACTATTCAGAATTCCGTGCTGATTCCGGCGTGAGCCTAGCGCCGTCGATATCGCTGCGGTGCGCCGAGATTCGATCATGCCGCTCCCGCCTCATCGCACAGCCACGCCCCACAGGGGGCGGCGGTTACCGACCCCACCACGCACCCACCTATCGCGGGCGACGGCATACCCGTAACGGGTAATCACGCCTGACGGCTGATCGTCTCTCGCACAGCGGTGCGGAAGTCCGCAACGACGGGGGTCTTCTGCCAAGGGGCGAGCGCGTCGTCCAATCGGATGAGTTCGGTGAGGATCCGTGCCGAACCGGTCTCGGCGCCGATGCTCAGCGCGTCGAGTCCGAGGGTCGCGGCGTGTTCGACCTCGCGATCACCGGCGTATGCCAGCGCCGAACGGGCGAGCCACACACCACGGCCCCGGGGAATGCCAGCGGGCATCTCACCGATGGCACCTTCGAAGCTCTCAGCCGCGCGACGATAGGAGCCCAGGACCGTCAGACTCCGCGCCCGCTGGAGGGAGATGTAGGTGGGTGTGAGCCACGACCCGCACGGGGACGCTGGGTCAGCATCGCTGGCGGTCAGCAGATCGTGGGCATTCTCGTAGGCTAGTTCTGTTGCAGCGTGGTCGCCGCTCAGCGCATACCCGCGTCCGGCGAAGGTCGCTGCGACGGCCGAGAGGCGGCTGTTGGTTGGGGCAAGGCTCACCGCTTGTTCCGCTGCGCCGATGGCGTCTGCGGCCATGTGCATATCGCCAGCGAGGTTCGACTTGCACGCCAGGACGTAGACGGTGAGATCGTGATCTGCCGCGAGATGGGAAAGACCCAGGGCGCGATCGGCACAGGCCCCCGCGAGATGGTGCTCGCCGGTGTCCCGGTAGAGCCATCCGCAGAATTCCGCGAAGCGGGCCTCCACCCCGATCAGTGCGCGCTGGTCGGGGCCGTGCCAGCTTGATCGGAGCTGCTGCATGATGGCGATCTGCTCCCGCACAAAGGGAATCACTCGCCGGGCACCGAACAGCTTGTCGTTGTCCACGAGCACCTGCAGCATCTGGTCGAAGTGCTCGATCGGGTGGACGTCGCCGACCTTGGGAAGTGCGGGTATCGAGGTGGCGGCGATGCCCAGGGCGGTGGAGCCGATGCCCTGGAGGAAGGCTCTGCGCGGGACGGACACGAAGACAACCCTTCCGTCGGGCGTGCGGGCCGGGACGACGATCTCTCCGTCGAGGTTACCGGGCTGGTTGGTCACATGGATGTCCTCGCTGGCCACATGCGTGGGCTCGGTCGCTTGTTCGTGTTCCGCTTCGGCCAGGGCGTGCAGGCGCATGAGGGTTCCGGAGGCGTCCAGTGCGCGGTCGCAGCTCTCGACCAGTGTGGCGGGTATGGGGCGTTCGGCGCGTTCGATCTTGGCCAGGTAGCTGGGGTTGCAGTGCACCTGCTGTCCCAGTTCCGCGAGTGAGAGCCCCCGGGCGGTGCGCAGTGCGCGTAGCTCGGCGCCCCAGTAGTGGTGCAGGCTCTCGTGTGGCGTGAGTTCCTTCGGTTGCTGTCCCATCGGTTCCCCCGGAATGTGGTCCATGTGGCCAACTGCACGGTGACGAGGACTATTCAGAATTCCGTGCTGATTCCGGCGTGAGCCTAGCGCCTCACTGTGTCCTGTGTGGCCGGTGGCGGAAGGACACGTGTGGATATGGAATCGGCGCCGGCCGGCGGATCACTATCGGCGCCATGAAACAGATCGTCCGTGGCCCACTCGTCCTGTCGATGGTCGACACCCGTACCGGAACCCAGCATCGCGTCGCCGTCGATATCGCCGCCACGCACCGCCATTCCGGTCGCTATCCGGCGCTGTGCGGAGCCGACGTGGCCTCGGCGAGCCTCACCACTGCGCCCACCGGCAACTGCCGGGAATGCGCCGACCGGGTACGGCGGCCGGATGCGGCACCCCGGCGCCGGTCGCTGCTGCGGTGGTTGCGACGCCCGGCGGCGTCGCGGTGACCGCGCCGAACGGCACCGGCAATGGAACCGGCCGCCACGCTGACTTCGCGGGCTCGCGTCCGGTGGTGCTGCTCCGCCCCCGCCGCCATCCCACCGATGCCGGTCCGCGGCTCGTGCACCTCGCCCCGCTGCCGGAGGGAGCACTGTCCAGCGCGCTCACCGCGCTCTGCGGGACCCTGCTGCACCCGGACGCCGTCGAGCAGGTCACCGCGGGGGAGGGCACGCCGTGCTCGCCGTGCCTGGTCAGCCACATCGCGACGCTGCCCGGCGAACCGCTCGCCGCCGCTGCCGAGGCCCTCGACCCGGGACCGGCCGCCGCGGCGTCGACCTACCGCGAGTGGGGCTGGCCCGTGCTGCTGCGCCGCGACCAGGTGTGGCTCGCCCTGGGTGCCGAGGCCGTCGCGCTGACGGTGCCCACCGCGGCGGCCGCCAGAGCCGCCGCGCTGCTCACCGTGCGGCGCTGCCCGCCCGCGATGTTCGCCCACCCCTACGCGCCGGAGCACCAGGTGCTGCTCGCGGGCGAGCCCTACGGGGTGGCGCTGCCCTGGCCGCCCGGCGTGCACCAGGTCGCCACCAGCGTCCTGCTCCCGCCCACCATGACCCCGCGCGGCCCGCTCACCTGGACCCGAGCCCCGCTGCCGGACGCCCTGACCCTGTGCCGCGAGATCGACGTCCTCGCCGCCCTCCGCGCCGCCGCTGACGAACCCCCACCATCAACACCCACCGCGTTCTGAACAGAAGTGAGTCGTGAAGATGTGCCGGAACGATGGGGTCAAGCGCTGAGGATAGTCAGTCCCTCGTGCTCGGCGAAGTCAGAGAAGTCTTTGGTGTTCAGGGTTGCCAGGGGAAGCCCATGAGCCAGACAACAAGCGGCGATCCAGGTGTCGTTACTTGGTCTTGGCCGTCCTCGGCGGTCGGCAAACGCTGAAATCTCTCCCCATACCCCAGCCACCTTGTCCGTGCTGTGCACTATGGCGAAACCGTTCAGCCAACTGCTCAGGTGCGCCCGACGAGACGGACCCCAGCTTCGCCATTCAGTCCACTTGAGGAGTTCACCCAGGGTAATGAATGTGATGATCGGTTCTCGCCCTGTCAGCTGGGAGAGTAGCGCAGCGGGTAGGCGACGCTTGAAGCTGAGAGATGCGACATCGGTGTCGAGCACAACCGCAGTCACGTAGCATTACCTTAGTTCAGCGTGCCGTGCGGCATACGTAAATGCGAGGAACTCGTCGAGTTCCTCGTCAGTCTCGAAGATTTCCTCGCAAGCGAGGTCATCTGCCGACCGGATCGGTTGAATCCCTTTACGTCGTAGCTGTTCGTCCAGGGTTTCACTGCTACCGGTCGGGTACTGGGCCGGGTGGTCCATGTTGTCTGTGGTCATCACGCCTCCAGTTCTCCAGTGTGGCACTGCGCCTGCTGGAAGTGACGTGCTCGCGCTCACTCGTCAGCCTGGACATCTCACCATGAGGGTCGGACAAGGAGCGTCTGCCTGTGCTGACGTCCATCAGGGTCAGGCTGCGCCGGTCTCGTTACGGAGCCAGGGGCCGGTGGCGATCACGTGTTCCTCGGAGGTCTCGCGTCCCAGGAGGTGGCCTGGCCACCTGGTCTCGTCCTCGGCGGGGCAGAGCAGCACCAGCGCGCTGGGGCCGCCCTCGCGCCCGGCCCGGCGCGCCCGGTGCGCCAGCCGTTCCAGCAGCGCAGAGCCACCCTGGTAGCGGGCGAGCGAGGTCAGGCCGTCGAGGAGCAGCACCCCGGGCGCCGACCACCGCGCTTCGAGCTTGTCGAACGCCGCCGTCACGACTCGTTGCAGGTTGGTGTGGTCCCGGCTGCCCGGCTCGGCGGCGTCGGCGCGCAGCACCACGGAGAAGTCGGGGATCTTCCGCTCGGTGGTCACCGCCCGCAGCGCCGTGACGAACTCCGCCGACGCGTCGTGCACGGGCGCGTCCAGGATCTCGGCGAGCCGGGTGCGGCACCGCGCCCAGGACGCGCGGCGCACCGTCACCACCCGCACCCCGCCGTGCGAGACGGCGCGGCCGAGCCGGGCGGCGACGTCGGCGGCCGCGCTGCCGGCGGGCGACGAAGCGCCCGTCGAGGTCGAGCGCCGCAGCGACGGGTACCCGGTGGTCGAGGCGTCGGGCGGGGTGAAACGCGTGCCGTCCCACTCCATCCGCACCCCGGCCTCGTCGAGCAGCCGCCGCAGCTCCAGGCCGGTGGGCAGCGGCGCCAGGCCGGGGAACCGGGCCTGCACCCGGGCGTCGAACCAGTCGGGCCGCACCCCGTCCCTGGGAACCCCGGCGCCCGCCTGGGCCAGCCGCAACGCCCGCGCCGGGTGCAGGTCGTGCGGGTAGAGCTCCATCCGCGCGTTGGCCAGTACCGAGCCCGACGCCGCCGCGGCGAGCGCCACCAGCCGGTTCTCGGAGAAGACCAGGTCGATGTCCGTGCGGCCGGTCACCCCGGCGAGTGCGCGCACCACGGCGGCGGGGGTGGGCAGCGGGTCGCTGCCGGCCAGCCGGACGGCCTCGTCGGCGAGCCCGCAGGCCAGTTCGAGTAACTGACCGTCACCGGGCATGTCCAGCGGCTCGTCCTCGCTCACCTGCAGTGCGATCAGCACCCGGTCCGCGTGCCTGCGCAAGGCGAAGCGCGGCGCATCGGAGATCGAGTCGGCCTCGACGGCGCCGCGCAGCACGGCGTAGGCGTAGGCCCGGCGGCGCCGAAGGTCCTCTTCCCGGGCGCAACCGCGCAGCAGCAGGAGCTGGTCGACCAGCTCGCTCGCCGCGGCCACCCGGGACAGCTCCGCCAGTGCCGAGGCGACGTCCTCGCGGACCGCTGCCAGCATCGGCTCGCCGGCCCATTCCCGCCGGCGCTCGCCCCTCACCTGGGCGATCCGTGCGCCGGTGAGGCCGCCGGCCGCGGCGACCTCCGCCAGTGTCGGCCACCGGGAGGGCGGCAGCACGCCCTGTTCGTCGGGCAGGCCCAGCAGCGCCCGGGTCAGTCGGGGCTGGGTCGCGTTGCGCCGGGTGGCTGCCGGAATGAGCCGGGCGACCACCGCGTCGAGGGACGGCGCGGAGCCGGCCTGCTCCTCCCGGGGCGCGTCCTCGCGGGTGGGGGTGGCCTTCGCCAGCGTGCGCCGCCACTGGGAGGCGCGGGTGACCAGCTCCGTGCGGGTGGCCCTGGGCAGGCCGCGGGCCTGCCAGAGCCGCCGGGTCGGGATGTCGATCAGATCGCCGACGGTGCTGGCGCCCAGCCGCTGGGCCACCGCGACCGCACGCATCGAGAGCCCCGACGCGTCGAGCGCGGTGTCGGCGGTGGCGCGCCCGGCCAGCTCGTCGCGCTGCTCCTGCCGGTCCTCGGACCCGGAGAACGTGCTGGCGGCAGGCAGCTCGTCGTCCGCGGCGGCGAACACCTGCCGCCATGCTTGGCGCATCGCCCCGGCGGACAGGAACCGCTGCTCGGCGTCGGGGTGCAGGGCGCGGCCGAAGAAGGCGGCCAGCGGCTCGCGCAGCGCCGCGTCGAACAGCTCGGACGACAGCGTGACCTCGTCGACGAAGCGGGGATCGGTACCGTCCTCGCCCCAGGCCGGCACCTCCCGGCTGGCCATCTCGTGCAACGTCACCGCCGCCGCGTAGCGCTCGGCCGCGTCGTCGTAGGTGGGCCTGCGGTCGGTGCCGAGGAACGGGTCGCGGTAGCCGCGAGTGCCGGTGAGCACGTCGGACAGCGGCGCCCCGGCCAGGGAGAAGTCGAAGAGCACCAGCGAGGTGCCCCGCTTCGGATGGGTCCGGACGCCGAGATTGTCCGGCTTGATGTCGCGGTGGAACGTGTCGCGGGAGTGCAGGTAGCCCAGCACGTCCAGCAGCTGGTCACCGAAGCGCTGGAGCTGGTCGGGGAGCAGGGCGCCGTCCTCGCGCAGCACCTGTGCCAGCGTGCGCCGCCCGGCGTGGTCGAGTTCGACCGCGTGCCGGGTGCCCAGCGGGAAGACCCCGCGCTTGAGCATCACCAGGTGCTCGTGGCGCAGTCCCTCCAGCGCGGACGCCTCGTCGGCGAGCCGCTGCTCGGCGTGCGCGGAGCGACCGACCTTGAGTACCGACTCCAGCCCGTCCCGGACGACGTGGAAGGCTCGCGCGGTCGCCCCCGTACCCAGCACGTGCAGCACCACGTACCCGTCGGGCAGTTCGGTGTCCCTGGTGGCGTCCCACGGATCGAGGTCGGTCTCGTCCGGCTCGGTGCCGGTGGTGGGGATCTCGTCGAGGTGCTCCAGGAACTCGCCGACGTCGGCGAAACGGTTGGTCACCCGCGGTTCGGTGGCCAGGGCGATGAGCGCGTCGACGTCGCCCGGGATCGCGTCCGACACCGCGGCCGGGTGCAGGCCGCGCTCGGCGGTGAGCCGGTCCATCAGCTCGGCGCGGGTCTGGGCCGGTGGCCGGCCGGTGAGCAGCAGGTACGCCGTCGAACCCAGGCCGAAGACGTCGATGGAGACGGTGCCGTCCGCCTCGGCGGCGAACTCGGGAGCCAGATAGGGCGCGGCCGTGAGCTCCACGTGCTGCCCGGCGTGCGTCGTCGGCCTGATCTGGTGCTTGGTCGTTGACGAGGAGAGCCCCCGAGCGGCCGCCTGCCACTCCCCGACGCGCAGCCGCGGGGCGTCCCAGCCCTGCTCGCCTGGTTCCACGATCACCGCGCGCGGCGAGAGCGCCCGGTGCACCAGACGGCGGTCGTGCGCGTAGCGCACCGCCTCGGCGAGTCGGCGGACCATGCCGAGCCGCGCGGGCAGGTCGAGCTGCGCGCCGTGCTGCGCCATATAGTGGTCCAGCCGCAGCGCGTCGCGTGCCTGCTCGATGACCAGCGCCGGGCCCATCTCGTGGTCGAGCAGGTCGTTGGGCATCAGCAGGCCGGGGTGATGCACCCCCTGACCCGCGGCGAACTCACGCCGCGCCGCGTGGCGGATCGAGTCGCGCGTCTCCGGGTCGGACTCCCGCTCGTAGAGGTAGATCCGGATGCGCCGGTGGACGTTCTCGACGTCGGGGCGGGTCGCGTGATGGTCCTGCCAGGTGGGGCCCTGGTCGTAGGGCTTCGGCTCGATCTCCCACGGCCCGACGCTGATGCTGCGCCTGGTCCGGTGGATGCCGACCCGCTCCAGCAGCCGCCGCAGGGCGCCGAAGAACTCGGGCTGCGGCGGGGCGTGGGTGACCGGCGCCAGTAGCAGGTCCTGTCCGATCCTGGGTAACTGTCTGGTGCCCGCGTGCCCGGTGTCGGGGCCGTACAGATGGTGGCGCTGGCCGTCGTCGAGGTCGCAGACCATGCTCGGCTCGGCGAGGAAGACCACGGCTCGTACGAATGGCAGCTTGATTCCGTGTTCGCGACTGAGCGCCCTGCCGATGAGCGTCTTGAGTTCCTTCGCCTTCTGGTTGGCGAGAATCAGTGGGTTGTCGAGCGGGCGGTCACCGGGTCGTATCCAGGTGGCGTAGTCGTTCGTGAGCCTGCCACGAAAGTTCTTGATCTCGACGAGGAGCAGCCCGGTCGGCGCGGCGACCAGCAGGTCAACTTCGCGCAAGTGCCCCTGCTCCGAGATGAAGGTGAAGTTCGACCACGCCTGGTAGGGATGGCGGTCGGGCAGCATGTCGCGGACATGCTCGAGTGCGGCGCGCTCATGAGCGAAGGCGGACGGGGTGACCTCGTTCCAGCGCGACGAGTTCGCCTCCACGTTACCTCCGGACGCACTCGCGTCGTTGATGATCAAACGGAACATCCGCACGCTACCGCGATTTCGTGACGTCGTCTGCGATGAAGCTGGATGCGTAGCGCGGTGGGAGTCTTTCCGTCGAGTTTCCGTCAACTTTGATCTTCCGGGAGGATGCCAGACATGAACGACATGCCTCTGAACTGCGATGATGGTGGGCCGCCTGGGGATCGAACCCAGAACCTAAGCCGAACTTACTTGATCTTGGTCGATGATCACGGTGCCGAGCTGGAACAATGCCGCCCCACCTGGCCTCCGTGTAGTCACAGAAAAACTGGACATCCGCCGTGGTTTGCGGTTGAATAGCAGGGTGAAGCGCGCGGAAGGCTCGATGCA
>JBOHGD010000006.1:0-135662 GCA_050699955.1 Pseudonocardiaceae bacterium
TGGAAACGGAACCACGATTCAGACCATGGCCACGGAGAAGAACAACCTCCACGGGAAACCGGGAAGACACCAACGGCTCCGTGCCCTACCGCTGATCACAGTCACCGCGCCAGTTCCCGACCCTACATCCAGAGCCATTCACGGTTGCGGGATCGGGATGTCGCGGATGGTCGCGGATGTGAGCCCTGGCCTATGGTGAATGAAGCACCGGCTGCGGGCTGGCCCGAGCGGTCAGCCCGGCTCGCCGCGGCGCTTGCGGTGGAGCACCCATGCCAGGTCGACCAGTGCGATCAACGCCAGCACGGCGAGCACCACCCCGAATG
This sequence comes from Pseudonocardiaceae bacterium, assembly GCA_050699955.1. Classification (GTDB taxonomy): domain Bacteria; phylum Actinomycetota; class Actinomycetes; order Mycobacteriales; family Pseudonocardiaceae. The sequence goes on from JBOHGD010000006.1 coordinate 324, forward strand.
CCACCGCCCCTACCATGATCATTATTACTGCTGCAGCGGTGCAGATCGCCAGGCCGAAGCCGGCCAGTACGGCCCGCAGGGTCAGTGCACTGCGGGCTGGCGCCGCTCCGCCGAACCCGGCGGTCGGGTCATGATAGCCGGGCAGACCGCGTTCGTAGGTCGCCCGGGTACGCCGAGGACGAGGATGTGAATCTCGTTGCTGTGCCATGACGCTTCCTCCGGACAGGCAGGGATGGTAGCGCCGTTAGTGACTGTCGATGTCGCTATCGGCGCTGGTGTGGTCGCCGGGCCAGCTCGCTTCGCCGTGCTCCAGCCCTCTGCTCAGCCGTCCTGCCTGTGCTGCGGCCGCTCGGGGCCGCGATGTCCGGCTCCACAGACGCTCGCCAAGCCTTTCAGGCAGCGCGGCCGCAACCGGGCCGGCCACATCGTCCGGCAGCTGCTCACCTAGCACCGCCAGAGTCACGCTCACGGCGCGCTCAGCGTCCGTGCGGGTGGTCAGCTCAGCTCTGGCTTGTACCTCGGCGATGAACTCCTCGTCGCGCATCTGATCCTCCTGCGTTGCCTGAGCTGCGCGGGCCGGGGCTGACCGGTCATTGCGCTACTTATATCCTCGCGTACCCGATAGCGGCACGGAGAAACGGACCGGATCGCCCGATCCGGCCAGCGAAGACGAGGTCTGACCTGACGACGCGGCACCGTGACTTCGTTGCGCGGTTCTGCATGCCCGGCAGCTCACACCGCGCGACGCCAGGCGTTGGCCAGTGCCACGTAGCTGTCCCGGCGACGCTGTCGGTCCAGACTTGGGGTGACCGCGACGATCTCGTTGACCTGGGCGAACTGTTTCATCTCGAGGAGTCGTTCGGCGACGGCCTTCGGCTCGCCGGTCACCATTCGGCCGTTGTCGCGGCGACCGGCGCGAAATCCCTCCGAGCGGGCGACGTCACGTACCTCCTCCGGCCGCAGGGGCTCACGTATCCCACGGCGGATGTTGCGGATGGTCAGCGTCCACGCCGCTTCGAACTCGAGGATCGCCTCGTCGTCGTCGCTGGCGAAGGCCCGTACCGACATCGCCGAGTACGGCTCCTCACTCTCCGCCCGCGGCGTAAACTCGCGGCGGTACTCCTGCAGGGCCTCGAATGCGAGATCGGGGCTCATGTGATGGGCGAAAACGGCGCTCATCCCGTTGACCGCGGCGAAGCGCGGCCCGTATGGACTCGATCCCAGGATGAACAACTCTGGCCGCTGATCGACGAGCGGCGCGGCCACTAGCTGCGCGTAAGGGTGGTCGGCTGGGAAACCGTCGCCGAGAAACGCCAGGAGCTCGGCGACCTGTGCGGGGAACTCTGCTGCCGGGTCGGCTACCACGCGGCGGCGCAGGACGTGCGCGGTCAAGGGGTCGGTGCCCGGTGCCCGGCCGAGTGCGAGGTCAATGCGCCTGGGATACATGGCCAGCAGTGTCCGGAACGTCTTGGCGACCTTGAGTGGTGCGTGGTTAGGCAGCATGATCCCCGCGGCGCCGACCCGGATGCGCGAGGTGTGTGCACCGACGTGCGCGGTCAGAATCTCCGGGGCGCTGCACGCCAGGCTGGCCATGTTGTGGTGCTCAGAGACCCAGTAACGCCGGTATCCGGCCGCCTCGACGGCTTGAGCGATACCCACCGCGCCAGCGATCGAGGCGCTGGCGCTCTCGCCGTACTCGATCCCGACGAAATCCAGCACCGCCAGCGGGAGCGACTCCTCCACGACATCCATCATCAGGTCAATGCCATGCCACCCGGCCGAATTCCCACCGCAGACCGGGCCCGCCGTACGCTGCTGACATTCCCGGCCCCCGAGGTGTCTCAGGGGCCCCGGGGGTGCCCCCGAGTGGCTGACGGATTAGCCGTGGCGATCGAGAGCTTGCTGGAGTTGGTCTTTGGTCATGGTGGAGCGGCCGTGGATGTCTGCCCGGCGGGCGTCCTCGTAGAGCTGGGCTTTGGTGCGACCACCGGGGCCGGTGCGGTTGCCTGACCGCAACCCGCCACGTCGCTGTGGGGACAGGTCCGCTGTCGATGTCTTGCTGGCCTGTTCGGACTCGCCGGACTGGGCGCGGTTCTTGTTCACCGTGCGGGCGGCGATCTCCTTCGCCCGGCCCGGGCTCGTGCCACGATCCTGGGCCTTCTCCTTGATGTGCTGGTACTGACGTTCACGCTTGTCGTTCCACGCCTGCTCAGGCATGTCGACCCGCTCCCACTCAGTAGTCGATGGACAGGGCAGTCTTGTGCACCTGGTGGTTACCCAGGACTCAGCCCGTGGAAACCACTGGCGGCGACGTTCGGCATCGGCTCGGTGCCTATACGCCGCGGGCCGCCCGCGGCAAACCTGCTGATCTCTGTTTGCCACCGGGGCTCGGTGGGTACGCGATATGTAGTGATCGATTGGTGGAGTGCCGGCATGACAGTCCATCAGTCGACCTCAATGGAAAGGAGTGGCATGACAGAGCAGGATCAACGGCCGATCAAGGCATACCCGGACAGCATGGGGCCGCAGATCCACTCCGGGGGCGTGCAGGTGCCTGGTGGACTCGTGCCGCCGTATGAGGGGCGCAAGACGCAGACGGCCAGGGCGGAGGCTGAGAACCTGGCGTCCGTGTACTCCGTCGACTACAGCAACCCGGCTCCGGAGCGAGAGATCTCCAAGATAGAGCGTGAGGGCGTCCCGGCTACTGACACCACCGGCCGGACTCCGCTGGGTGTCGGTACGACCAGTGGTCGGCAGGGTAACAAGTTGGCACTCGGCGACAAGGACAAGCATCGCCACCGTGACCGCCGGCAGATCGACCCGGATTACGCCCCTCGGCAGTTCTAGGGCCGCGCTGGCCGCGCGCCTGAGTCGGTCATAATCTGGAACGTCACCCCACCCAGCGCGGTGGGGTGACGCTTTTCCCTGCGGGCTTCACCTCCGTAGCGCTGGACATCGTCATCGCCACGTCGGGGCGGCTTGGGTTAGTCGATCACCCGACTGGGTATCCAGGCATGGACGATGCGTGAGCTGAGGAGGTACTCGCCGGTGCGGTCGGGAGACCCGCCCCGGCCCTGGCCCGATCCCGTGGCCGATAACCGGGCCCGGACGGATACCGATGAGTGGAATCTCTCGGTCCGCGGTGAGCAGCCGAAGCAGCGTGCTGACCGCAACTTCGTGGAGCTGCTGCAGGAGCTGCGAGTGATGCAGACCGGCGTGCAAGTGCTGTTCGCCATGCTGCTCACGGTGTCCTTCACGACGATGTTCGACCGCACCAGCGCGTTCCTGCGGATCGTGTACGTGATCACTCTGGTGTCCTGCGCGGTGGCCGCCGCGCTGCTGATGGCACCAGTCGCCTACCACCGGCGGTTGTTCCAGCGAGGCCGTAAGTCCGATCTGGTCGCAGTGACGCACCGATTGCTGCAGGCGGGGATGTTGATGCTGGTGGTGGCCATGGCCGGTGCCCTGCTTCTGGTCGTGGACCAGGTACTGGGCTGGGTTGCGGGGGTCCTGGTCAGTTCCCTGGTCGGCCTGATATTCGTGCTGCTGTGGTTCGTTCTGCCGACGTGGGCTCGGGGACACTCTCGTGGTGCCCCTTCTTGATGATGATTCTCCTGTGCTGTTCCAACGAGTTATCTCGCGATACGATGCGTCACCATCTCGTTGAAGGGGTTCACCATGCTGGGTGCTTCTCTGCTCACCGCCGCTTGCCTGGTGACACTGGGCCTGGTCGCTGTCGCGGTCGTCCTGTGGCGCAGGGCCGCGGGGGCGCACTCCACCGGCCGCTCGCTCGCCGTGTTCGCGGCGATGAGCCTCGCGCTCGTCCTGCCCGGGATCGCGTTCGCGGCGGTACCACAGGCGGATACCGGGGCGGTACCAGAAGCGAATACCGTCCCGGTGGAACACACCACGACGGTCCGGTATGGCCCGCTGCCACTCCCGCCGGACCTGGGTGGGGACAGCGCACCCGGCGGACAGATGGTCACCTTTGTGGCGCCGACCTATGATATGCCCTGCCGGGACTGCTACATCACCGGCCTCCAGCCGGGAATGACTTACGCCGATGGGTCACAGGCGAACTACGACACCGGGGCGATGTTGCACCACATGGTGTTGTTCGACCCCACCAAGAGCGACTCCACCTGCGGGCGCCAGGGTGTGGGCCTGCTGTCCGGCCAGCGGGTCTTCGCCTCCGGCAATGAGCGCACCGGTGCGCACCTGCCACCGGGCTACGGCTACCGCATCGGCGCCACCCCGCTCGGGGCGATGGCCGAGCTGATGAACATGTCCCCGCAACCTCAGCAGGTCTACGTCACCATGAAGGTCAGCTGGGTCGACGCCCGCAGCACCCAGCTCAAGGAAGTCACCCCGGTGTGGCTGGACATCAACAACTGCGGCAACTCGCAGTACACGGTTCCGGCAGGCCCGTCGCACACGACCTGGACGTGGAAGTCCACCATGGCCGGGGACATCCTCACTATCGGCGGACACGTTCACGACCACGGTGTCTCCATCACACTGTCCAACGCCACCCGCCACGAGGAGATCTGCAAGTCGGTCGCAGGCCACAACGACGACCCGCATTACCAGGGCCACATCGATTCGATGAACACCTGTACCGGTGACCCGCTCGCCACCGTGCGCAAGGGCGACGACCTCACGATCGACAGCTACTACGACTCACCCATGCGCGACGACACGGTGATGGGCATCATGATCGCTTACCTGCACCAGACCTAGGCTTGAGGGCGTTGTGGGCTGGTTGACGGGGCCGGTGCTGGTTCGACGGGTGAGACGGGTGAACCGTCGGCAGTGGCGAGGCGTGCGATGCACAGGTGCGGGGTGACGAACGGATCGATTCCGATGGCCTCGATCGGGGCGTGAAGGTTGGTGAAGGCCTGTTTGAGCAGCCCGAGGTGCATCGCGCAGACCACCTCAGGGTGCTTGCTGGCGACGGCGTGGAACGGACAGGCGTGCAGCAGGATCCGGCGGTGTGATCCGTCGTTGTCCAGCTCTGGCTCGAAGCCGAGCTCGGCCAACAGGGCGGCCACTTGGCGGACGGCTTCGTCGGCGGAGACGGCGGTGAACGGCTGGACAGGTCCCCGGTGGCGGCAGGCGAACGCCCGGCCTGCCTCCTCAGCCAGCCCCGTCGGGATCGTGGTGCTGGCAGCGAGGTAGCTGGCCAGGATATCGGCGAGTAACCGGAAACCATCTGGATGCCGGCTACCCGAGGCGCCCGTGACGGCGCCGTAGACGAGCCGGGGCCGTCCGGAGGTACCGCGGGGGTCGGGGCGGCAGAAGGCGAGTCCGGCATCGACGAGGACCTTGAGGTGGAAGCGCACCGTATTGGGGTGCAGCCCGCTCTGCGCCGCGATCTGCTGGACATCGAGCGGGGTGCCGCCGTCGCGCAGCAGCTCAAGGATGCGGACCCGGCTGGTGGTGGCTAACGCGCCATGTGTCTTACTGCGCTCCCCGGCAGAGTAGGTCGTGGACGGCATGCCGAGAAGATACTACGACTATGGTAAGAACTAGGGCCATCAGATGAACCTGTAGCGGGCGCAGGTTGGGTGTTGATCACTCCGCGGACGCCGACTCAGGCGGCTGTACCCGGTGAGAGCGGGCTCGACAGGAGAGGTGGACGGCGATGGTCGCCGAGTTGGTGGGTGCGCAGGTGGACGAGATCTTCGCGCGCCGGACGGAGGCAACCAAGGCACTGGGCCAGGACGCGGAGGAGGTGGGCAGAGCCTGTTACGACATGGCCCTGCGTTTTCACCGCGGCGGCAAGTTGGTGTGCTTCGGCAACGGTTCCGCGGCCGCCGACGCTGCGCACATCGTGGTGGAGTTCGTACACCCGGTGATTATGGGCAAACGGGCACTGCCCGCGGTGTCGCTGGCCAATGACGCTGCAGCGATGAGCGGCATCGCCCGCTTGGGCGGCTTCGAGGACAGTTTCGCCGCCCAGTTGAGGCTGCACGCAACGGCGGACGACATCGCCCTGGGTGTCTCGGCGGACGGCGAGTGCTCCAACGTCGCTCGTGCGCTGGGTGTCGCTCATGACGCGGGCTTGCTGACCGTGGCGCTGGTCGGCGGCGACGGTGGCCAGATCGCCCGGATGGCGGGGCTGGACCACGTGCTGGTAGCCCGTTCCGAGGATCCACGCGTGGTCAAGGAGGTCCAGGTCACCACTTATCACGTGCTGTGGGAGTTGGTGCACGTCTTCTTCGAACAGCCTGGCGTGCTCGATCCGAAAGTCGTGTAGTGAGCGCACTGGTCTGCATTATCTGCCCGGAGGGGTCGTCATGAGTGGTGTGGAGTCGCTGTACCCGTTCCTCTACTCGGGTACGTCGGACGTGGAGGCGGTGCTCGCGGACGTGTCCCGGTCGACCACCGAGAAAACCGAGGAGATCACCGGGCTGCGCGCCGAGGTGCTGGAGCTCTATCGAGATCGACTCATCGAGTGCGCCGGCGCGATGGCCAGGTCCCTCGCCGCGGGCGGCCGGTTGTTCACGTTCGGTAACGGCGGGAGCAGTACCGACGCCCAAGCCGTAGCCGAGTTGTTCCAGAATCCCGGTCCGGTGGCCCGTCCGTTGCCGGCTGTGGCGTTGACCACGGATGTCGCGGTGCTCACCGCACTGGGCAACGACGTCTCCTTCGACGTGGTCTTCGCCCGGCCACTGGCCGCCAATGGCCGCAGCGGGGACATCGCGATGGGCTTGTCCACCAGCGGCGGCTCGGCGAACGTGCTGCGCGGCTTCGAGGAGGCCACCCGCCGCGGCATGCTCACCGTCGGGATGGCCGGCTACGACGGCGGCAAGATGGCCGAAGCCGAGACCATCGACCACCTGTTCGTCATGCCGTCGTCCTCGGTGCACCGCATCCAGGAGGCCCAGACCACGACCTACCACGCGCTGTGGGAGCTCACCCAACTGGCGCTGGGCTCCATGAGCGCCGCACCGTCCTCGTGAATGATAAGTGCGGCCAGTGCAGCCTTGGATTCCTCATGGGGCAGCCAGTATTCGGCAGGCCATGAAGTTACGGCGTCCGTCGTCACACATCAGCCGGGCATCGCGGCAGGGAGGCTGATTTTCTGTCCCGTAAGAGTGCCCTTACGGGCATTGACCCCTTTATGTGATCTGTGGATAGGTGGTGCTGGATAGGCGGACTGGGTGGCGAGGAAGGGAATGCTATGAGCACTGCGGACCTCTTTGTCCGGCGCAATATATGGTCCTTGGAAGGCTCGGACCCGTGGGACGAGGTCACCACTGGTTACGCGAAGGCGGTCGCCGAGATGCGGGGACGCCCCACGGACGACCCGACGAGCTGGTCCTATCAGGCCGCCATGCACGCCACGTACGCGGACCCACCACCTGGGGCCGACTGGAACCAGTGTCAGCATGCGAGTTGGTTCTTCCTGCCCTGGCACCGGATGTACACCTACTACTTCGAGCGGATCGTCCGGAAGGCAGTGGTGTCCCAGGGCGGGTCTGCGGATTGGGCACTGCCGTACTGGGATTACAGTGCCGTCGCACCGGCGAACACGCTTCCCCCGGCGTTCCGCCTGCCGACGTGGCGGGTGGACGACGCCGACCAGCCGAATCCGCTCTACACCAGCCACCGGGCACCGGGTATCAATGACGGGGCCAGCCTGTCCCCGCGGCAGACGTCCTTCGCGTACGCGTTCAGCTTCACCAACTTCACCGATCTGCCCGCCCCGAGCTTCGGTGGCGGCAGGGCGCCCGCCACCCACTTCTCCCGCTTCACCGGGGCACTAGAAAACCAGCCACACAACATCATCCACGACCTAGTCGGCGGTCCTGGTGCCGGACAATGCCAGCAAGGATGGATGAGCGACCCGAACTGCGCAGCACAGGACCCGATCTTCTGGCTGCATCACACGAACATCGATCGGTTGTGGACGAACTGGCTGGCGCAGGGCGGTGGCCGGACCGATCCCACGGACCAGGCATGGCTGGGGACGCCGTTCACCTTCTATGACGAGAACGGTGCCCAGGTCAAGCTGACCGGTGCCGACATCCTCGATACCGTGACGCAACTCCAGTACAGCTACGACGACCACCTCCCCCCGGTCACCGCCCACTTGAGAGCCCGCATCGCCGTGAACACACCGCCTCCGTCCCCGCCGAAGGGGCCACCGCGCCTCGTCGCCGCCTCCGAGGACGGTGTGACGCTCAGCGGCAAGCGGACATCGCTCACCATGCCCCTGCCGGGTGCGACGGAGAACACTCTGGTGACGCTCGCGGCACAAGGCGATCCCGGGCGTCTCAGGCTCAACATCGAGGGCATCCAGGCCCCCAAGGCCCCGGGTGTGGTGTACGAGGTGCACCTGAACCTGCCCCCGGACGCCGATCCGGCGACCGACGACACCTGGTTCGTCGGCCAGATCAGCTTCTTCGGGTCTGGACATCACGAGCCGGGGGAGAAGCCCGACGCTGACCCGGCCGGGCTCAACCACACGTTCGACATCACCGGCCTGGTCCACATGCTGCGCGCACAAGGCCGGTGGGATCCCCGGCAGGCCACGGTCACCTTCATCCCGGTCGGTCTCACCCCCCCGTCGGGAACTTCTGGTTCGGCCTACGACATCGAGCCGGCCGTGGCCCCGCGCGTCGCGCGGGTCAGTCTCAGTTCCACGTGATCACCCAGATCGCGACCATCGCCGGTCGTGTGCCCCGACGGGTGAGCTCGACAGGCCGGCTCCAGCAGCGACTCCATCCCCGGCTCACGCCGCTGCTTGTCTTGCTGGGCGCGTCCTGGCTGCTGGTCATCGTGATGAGCCTGATGGGGGACAGCCATGAGCACCCCCACCATCGTCTTGAGCACTCAAGCCTGGCAGCACTGCTCTCCGTGGTCGCCGCCGGGCAGCTCATGACGCTGGCGATGATGGGCCCCTCCTGCCTGCCCGCCGCGCGACACGTCGCGATGAACACGCTGCACCCGGCCCGGACGGTACCGGCTTTCCTCGTCGGCTACCTGTTGCCCTGGAGCGGGTTCCTGGCGGCCGTTGCCGTCGGCGACGTCACGCTGCACCGCCTCAGCGGGGAGGACGGCTGGCTCGCGCAGCACGACACCGTGCTGCCTGCCCTCGTCCTGCTCCTGGCGGCAGCCTGGCAGCTGACCCCGGCCAAGCGGGCCTGCCTTCGCAGCTGCCGGTCCGGGCGCGTGCTGCCCGCCGGTGGCCACCGGGCCGACTTCGGTGCGCTGCGTTTCGGGACCCGCCACGGCCTGGCCTGTCTCGGCTCATGCGGTCCGATGATGTTCGTCATGCTGGTGTCGGGAAGCTGGCAACTGCTGTGGATGCTCGCGCTCGGCTGGCTGATCTGGCTGGAGAAGACTCGTTGGCTCGGCCGACGCCTGGCGCACCCCACCGCCGCCGGCTTTGCCGTGCTGTCGGCAGTCCTGGTCTTCCTCCAGACATAGCGTCCTCACCGCAGCCTCGGCGTGTAGCCGCCGCGGTTGTAGGCCAGCCGCGCGATGGAGTGGATGGCCGGATCGTCGTTGTCGTCGATCCTGTCGAACTGGGACGCCACCCGCCCGGCTGCCCGGTCGCAGAACGATGTCGCGATATAGCGCTCCTGCCCAGAGGCCTCCACCCCCTGGTCCTCGAACAGGGCGGTGGTGCGCGTGAGGGTGGCGACCTGCGCGTAGATGTCGGTGGCGGCCTGGGCGAGTCGTTTCAGCTGCCGCTGCCGCTGCTGGACCTCATGGCCGTGGATGCGCAGCAGCTTCTCCGTGGTGTCGCGTAACTGACCGACCTGGTCAGCCACCTGCGTGGCCTGCCTGCGCAGCTTGGGGTGCGCAGCCCCCACACGATCGGGACGCACGCCGCGTGCGATGCGGCCCGCCACGTATTCGGCGATGGTGCCCAGCGTCCGGAGTGGGTTGGCCAGGTCGAGGTGGCGCAGGTCGGGGATCTCCTCGCTCGTCGCCTTGAGCCCGGACAGGGCCACGAAGCACTGCAGCACATCGTTGGCACCCTCGAAGATCGGGTAGATCCGCGCGTCCCGCAGGGCCTTGGCCAGTGCCGAACTCGCCATGTACGCTTCGCCGCCCAGCAGTTGGAACACCCGGTTCACCGCGTACCACATGTACTCGGAGGCGGCGACCTTCGTCATCGCGGACTCCAGCGAGTAGTCCTGCACACCGGAGTCCACCAGGCCCGTGGTGAGGTAGGCCATCGACTCCAACCCGTAGAGGTAGGAGACCATCCAGCCCACCTTCTCCTCAACGAGTTCGAACTCGGCGAGCGGGCGGCCGAACTGCTCCCGCTCGGTGGTGTGCGTGATCGCCTGCTCGATGAGCCGCTTCACCCCACCGACCACCCCGGTGCCCAGCGACATCCGGCCGTTGTTCAGCGTGTGCATCGCGATCCGGAATCCGTCACCCGGCTCGCCGAGCAGATTCTGCGCAGGTACCCGCACATCCCGGAAGCAGATCCGGCGCAGATCGTTGCCACGCAGACCCAGGGTGTCGTACCGCTCACCGGCGTCGACCCCTTCCCAGCCCCCTTCCACGATCAGCGCGACATGCCCCTGCTCGGCGCGCGCGAACACGCAGAGCACGTCCTTGCCACCGTTGCCGATCCACCGCTTCTCCCCGTTGAGCAGCCACGATCCATCGGATTGCGGTTCAGCGCGGGTGGCCAGGTGATAGGCGTCCGAGCCTGCGCCCGGCTCGGTCAGCGCGAAGCCGGCCAGCTTGCGGCCGCTGGCCAGGTCGGGCAGATAACGATCCTGCTGGTCCTTGTTTCCGAACAGGTGGATGGGCTTCATCCCGATGGACTGGTGGACCCCCATCACCACCGACAGGGAGGCGTCGTAACCACCGAATTCCTCCATCACCCGGCAGTAACCGGTCTGAGACAGACCCTGTCCCCCGTACTCGGGGGACACGTAGAGCCCGAGCAGGCCGCGCTCACCGAGACCCTTGATGATCTCGTCACCGACCCAGCGCTGCTCCTCCACTCGCCGCGGGTCATAGTGCGAATCGAGGAAGTCCCGCGCGTCGGCGATGAGCTGCTCGATGCGCCTGCTCTCCGGACGCTCCGGGCGCGGGTAGGGAAAGACCATCTCCTCCTGCAGACGCCCGGTGAACAACGCCTTCGCGAAGGATGAGTCGCGGTCCTCGTTGCCATGCTCACTCACGGGTCCCTCCTCACACCGACAGTGAATCGAACCCACCGTAGCCATCGGCCACCGGAACCTGCCCGGCCGGTGGCGGATGCCGGTGTCTGCTCGGAGCATGGGGGCATGGGACGCAACGTCGCGCAGCAGTTGATCGAGACACACCTGGCCAGTGGGGACCTCGTGCCCGGCGCGGAGATCGGGTTGCGGATCGACCAGACCCTGACCCAGGACGCCACCGGCACGCTGGTCATGCAGGAGTTGGCGGCGCTCGGGCTTGACCGGGCCCGTACCGAGGTCAGCGTGCAGTACGTCGACCACAACCTGCTGCAGGCCGATGAGCGCAACGCCGAGGACCACGAGTTCCTGCGCTCGGCGTGCCGACGCTACGGACTGTGGTTCTCCAAGCCCGGTAACGGGGTAAGCCATCCCACCCACATGCAGCGCTTCGGCGTACCGGGCAAGACCATGGTCGGCTCGGACTCGCACACCTGCGCCGCCGGTTCGCTGGGCATGCTGGCGATCGGAGTGGGTGGCCTGGAGGTGGCGCTGGCCATCGCCGGCTGGCCGCTGCACATCCGGATGCCGGAGATCTGGGGGGTCCGGCTCACCGGTGAGTTGCCGCGGTGGACCTCGGCCAAGGACGTCATCTTGGAGATGTTGCGTCGCCATGGGGTCCAGGCCGGGCTGAACCGGATCGTGGAGTACCACGGAGACGGGCTCGCCGGGCTCTCCGCGATGGACCGGCACGTCATCGCCAACATGGGCGCCGAGCTGGGCGCGACCACGACCGTGTTCCCGGCCGACGACGCGGTGCGCACCTTCTTGCACGCTCACGGGCGGGCGCAGGACTACGTCGAACTGCTCGCCGAAGACGGTGCGGACTACGACGTCACCGACGAGATCGACCTGTCCACCGTGGTGCCACTGATCGCGAAGCCGTCCTCGCCGGGCAACGTCGTCCCGGTTCGGGATGTGGCCGGGGAGCCGGTCAGCCAGGTTGTGGTGGGTTCCTCGGCCAACCCGGGCCTGCGTGACTACACGATCGTCGCGGCGATGGTCAAGGGCAGGCAGAGCGTCGATGCCGTCAGTTTCGACGTCAACCCGTCCTCCCGGGAGATCCTCTCCGACCTGACCAGGATGGGTGCGACCGTCGACCTCATCGCCGCAGGCGCCCGGCTCCACCAGTCCGGCTGCCTGGGCTGCATCGGCATGGGGCAGGCCCCCGGCGCCGGACGCAACTCGCTGCGCACCTTCCCGCGTAACTTCCCCGGCCGTTCAGGTACCGAGGAGGATGCGGTGTGGCTGTGCTCGCCGGAGACCGCTGCCGCCGCGGCGCTCACCGGCGAGATCACCGATCCGCGCGACCTCGCCGACAAGGTCGGCCTGAGCTACCCGACGCCGACCAGGCCGGAGAATGCGTCGGTGAACACGGCGATGCTGGCGGCTCCGCTGCCCCCGGAGCAGGCCGTGCGCGAGGAGCTGCACATGGGCCCTAACATCTCCGCTCTGCCGGACTTCCCCGCGCTGCCGAACCGGATCGAGGCCCCGGTGCTGCTCAAAGTCGGTGACGATGTCTCCACCGACGAGATCTCCCCGGCCGGTGCCCGGGCGCTCCCGTTCCGCTCCAACATTCCCAAGCTGGCCGAGTTCACCTTCACCCGACTCGACGAGAGCTATCCGGCCCGGGCCGGCGAGCTGTCCGATGGCAGCGGTCATGTCATCGTCGGGGGTCGCAACTACGGTCAGGGATCGTCTCGGGAGCACGCCGCCATCACGCCGCGCTACCTGGGCCTGCGGGCGGTGCTCGCCAAGTCTTTCGCCCGGATCCACTGGCAGAACCTGGCGAACTTCGGGGTACTCGCTCTTGAGTTCGTCGACCAGCAGGACTACGAGCGGATCGACGCAGGCGACACGCTGCTGCTGGACGGGCTGCGCCGCGTGCTCCCCGACGTCGCGGAGCTGACTGTCACCAACATCAGCAAGGACGAGCAGTACCGGATCTGTCACCGGCTCTCCGCGCGCCAGGTCGAGATGGTGCTCGCCGGCGGACAGATCCCGTTGCTGGCCCGCGACCGGCCACAGCGCAGCTCGGACGCCCGCTAGACGGATGGTGGCTCAAGCCCGTGGTCGCGTGCGGGCGGAAACGGACTCGAGGATCGCAGCCGCGAAGTCCCGGAGGGCCGCGAGCACCTCGGATTGTCGGGCGGTCGGCAGCCGGTGCAGCGCCGTGGTCAGCGCGTCGAGCCGACGCTGGTCGAATTCGCTCAGTATCTGGCTGCCCGCCCTGGTCAGCCTCAGCGTGATCTTCCGGCGGGTCTGGGGCGATGGTCTCCGGTCGATCAGTCCCGCACCGACGAGCCGGTCACACAGCCGGCTCGTCGACGACGACGAGATACCCAGCTCGTCGGCCAGTTCACTCAGGTTAGCGGTGTCCATCCCGTCCAGCACGGTGAGCGTGCGGAGCTGGACGGGAGACACTCGGCAGTCCAGCGCGCCCGGCGTCCGCAGCGTGAGCGCCATCATCGCCCGCGCCGCACTGAGCAGGGCGTCGCGCTCCGCAGCCGGCGTTTGGCACACCTGATCGCGGTCCTCACCCGGGATCGCAGGCAGCGGTGGCATCGGCAGCTCCAAGTGTTTACCTCAGCCAACTTTTGGCGATATGCAAGGGTAACCTTGAGGTAGTACGCACGAGCAAGGCGCCTGGCCCGGATACTCGTGTCAGCCAGCAAGGGGTGATCGTCATGACGGTTGCGTTTGTGCTGCAGGGCGGTGGAGGCCTCGCCGCGACACAGGTTGGCCAGTTGCGGGCCCTGCGGGAGTTCGGCATCACACCGGATCTGATGGTCGGCACATCCAGCGGGGCGCTCAATGCGGTGGCGTTCGCGCAGGACCCGACCGACGTGGGTCTAGAGCGGCTGGAGCGGCTGTGGACCGGGCTGCGGCGCGGTGACGTGTTCCCGTTGGACGCCTTGGGCGTGCTGGGCGGACTGGTCGACGTGGTGACCGGCCTGATCGGATGGCGCGACGGGCTGGTCTCGCCGACGCGGCTGCGCGCTCTGATCGAGCGCAACCTGATGGTGAGCCGATTGGAGGACACCGCGATACCGGTGCATGTGGTGGCCACGGACATGGGCAGCGGGCAACCGATCGTGTTGTCGGCCGGGCCGGCGCTCGACGCGCTGCTGGCCAGCACGGCCCTGCCCGGGGTGTTCCCGCCCGTGGTCATCGAAGGGCGACCGCTGGTGGACGGTGGGGTAGCTGCGGACACGCCGATCCGGCAAGCCGAGGACCTGGGTGCCACGGTGACCTACGTGCTGCCGACGGTCTCCTCGGCACCGCCATGGCAGCTCCCTCGTGGCGCGGTGCCGGTGCTGCTGCGAGCGATCAGCCAAGTGCTCGGCCATGCCTCGGCGACCGACCTCAGCGCCGCCCGCAACGAAGTGCACGTGCTACCCGCACCGAGTCGCATCCCGAGCAGCCCGTTCGACTTTCGGTCTGCGGCAGAGCTCATCGCGGCTGGTTACGACGAAGCCAAGGCCGCTCTCGACCACCGCACCGCGGCGTAGCAGCGACCGCGACCTCTCCGATGGGATGCGGCTGGACTCCTGCTTGACCGACCCGGCCAGGTCAAGCACGGCAGGTCATCCCTCGCGAACACCGCGCTGGTAGGCACGAGTTCACCCTGAGCGGTCAGGCGTCGGATCAGCTCGCGGTGGCCGCCCGACGGGTCGCCTGCAGGAGAGAGGCTTGGGGGTCGATGGAGGTGAGTGTCCTCGCCGGCGTGCACCGGTTGCAGGTGTAGCTGGATCCCCCCGGGTAGTGGATCTCGGTGTGCAGCTGCGGGGTCCCGGCGGCGTTGCCGGTGTCGCCGATGAGCCCGAGCTGGGTCCGCACGGTGACGGGCTGGTCGGGAGCCAGTGCTTGGATCGTGGTCTCGTTCTGCAGATGGCAGAAGAAGACGAAGTATCCGCGGCTGCCGGGATCGGTACTGCAGAGCCAGATGAAGTTGCCGTAGAGGGGCAGGTCGGCGGTCTCGTCGATGGCCTGGCTGTAGTCCCAGGGTGGCGGTGTCGTCGTGCTCACCTGGTAGGCGACGGCGGCACTCGGCGTGTTCGCCGATCGCAGACATATCGCCGCGACTGTGCCGGTCAGTGGCGCGTACACCTGCGGTACGGCCTCAGCGGTGGAGTAGATGTCGACGCCGTCATGCGCGCGATGGGTGGCATCGTCGGCGTGGTTCCAGGGATAGATCCGTCCCTCTCGCGAGGTATGCCAGTTGTTCGACACCGGGGACCGGTAGGCACCCTCGATCAGGGGGAACACCAAAGGGATCGCGCCGCTGTAGGGGTCGGCGAGCGCATCCGCCCATGCGACACCGCCGCCGGGCAGCACGACCGCACCAGCCGCCGCTGCCCCTAGCCGCAGAAGTCCGCGGCGGGTGATCGTGGTGTAGGGCACCATCAATGAGCTAACGCCGTCAGCACGATCCAGTTACGCCACGCGCCCCACCGGTATGCAGGTCGCATACCCCAGTGTTCACGATGTCCACAGCCACGATGTCCACAGCGGGACTTCGGCGTGTTCGGATCATCGACCTACTGCGGCAGCGGATCGAGGTGTCCCATCGGGTTCAGCAGGCGGGCATCTCGACCGGAGGTCAGCGAACCGACCCTCCTTGGTCGCGCTGTCCGTGCGGCCGCGTCCGACATCACACCGCTGCGCGAATCCGCCCCCTTCCGGCGGTTGTTCGCCGGTCAGGCGGTCTCGCTGGTCGGTACGCAGGTGACCCAGATCGCGGTACCGCTGCAGGTGTACGCGCTCACCCATTCGTCGCTCGACGTCGGTTTCATCGGGCTGGCCGGTCTTGTGCCGCTGGTCGTCTTCGGGCTTTACGGCGGCTCGATCGCCGACGCGGTCGACCGCCGCAAGCTGGTGTTGCTCACCTCGACCGCGACGATGCTGGTCAGTGTCGTCCTGCTGACGCAGGCCGTGCTGCACATCAACCGGGTGAGCCTGCTGTTCGCCTGCGTCGCCGTACAGGCGGCGTTCGCGGCCGTCGACTCGCCGACGCGCCGCGCGATCATCCCGCAGTTGGTGCGGGCTGAGAAGCTGCCTGCGGCCAACACGCTGGCCTACGGCAGCAGCCAGCTCGCGATCATTGCTGGTCCGCTGCTGGCCGGGGTCGCGGTGGGCGCGGGTGGCTTCGAGTGGGCCTACGCGATCGACGTCGCGTCGTTCGTCGGAGCCTTCTTCGCCGCGGTACGGCTGCCGTCGTTGCCCCCAGGTGAGGGTGCCCGACGTGCGGGGCTGTCCTCCATCGCCGAGGGGTTGCGCTTCCTCGCGACCCGCCCGGTCGTGATGACGACCTTTCTCGTCGACATCAATGCGATGATCTTCGGGGCGCCGCGGGCGCTGTTTCCCGCGCTGGCCTACGGGCAGTACGGCGGGGGCGCCGGGACCGCGGGCATGCTCTATGCCGCGCCCGCCGTGGGGGCGGTCGTCGTGACGCTCGTCGGTGGGGTCATCGCCCGGGTGCACCGCCAGGGGCTCGGGGTGGTGCTGTCGATCGTTGCGTGGGGTGTCGCGATCACTCTGTTCGGGCTGGCCTCGACGCTGTGGCTCGGGTTGTTCATGCTCGCGGTCGCCGGCGCGGCAGACACCGTGAGCGCGGTCTACCGCTCGACGATCCTGCAGGTCGCGACCCCACCCGGGATGCAGGGCCGGCTGCAGGGAGTGTTCATCGTCGTGGTCACCGGCGGCCCGCGTCTCGGGGACCTCGAGTCCGGCGCGGTAGCGGCTGCCTTCACCCCTCGGGTGTCGGTCGTCTCCGGTGGTCTGGCCTGCCTCGCCGGCATCGGGCTGCTCGCGCTCGCTGTGCCGGCCTTTCTGCGCTACGACGCGAGGACCGCGGCGCACTCATCCTCGCCGGCGGCACCGTCTGGTTAGGCCAAGCCGACTCGGATGGTGGCCGGGCACTGGGGGAGAACCCAGCGCCCGGCCGCTTCACCGGAATGCGGGCAGCAGGCCCACGTCCCCGCGAGGGGGCCTGCCGCCAGCACGTGACGTCAGGAGCTGATAGTCAAGGAAATGACTTCTACCGCTGGGGTGAAGTTCTGTTGCTGCCCCGGCCTGAATTGGCGGTAGATAATCGGGAGCCCTGGTTGCTGGCGGTACTGGAATGATCCGAAGTGAGCGCCGGAGTCGAATCGTGTTACTCCGGTGAGATCGATGGCCGCCGTGCCAGTGCCGTCATAGCACACCGGGCCGCTGCCGGGAGTGGGGTGCGACGGCGTGCTGAACTTGACGTAGCTCCAGAAGTCGGGAGTTTGACAGTACACCGAGTGCACGTTCTGCGGGGCTACCGCGGCAGACGCGGCAGTCGCAGTGCCACACACGAGCGCAACGCCGAACAGCATACTGACGAGTGTGGCGAGAAGCCGGTTTTTCATCATGTCTTTCCGTCCTACTCTTGCGCATTCTCTCGATAGATGGATCATGGTCGGGCAGGAGAGTTACTTGCCCTCTGTGGGGACATTGAGCACTGTGGCACGCGTCGACCGGAACGCATGACGTGCTCAATGTGCCACAGGGCTCAATGATGTCCGGGATCTCACCAGTCCCCGCCACCGCCCGAGCCGTCCCCGCCCACGTCGCCACCGCCGCCGAAGTCACCATCCTGGCCCACGACCCAGTCTCCCTGGTCGTAGGAGTCGTTCTGGCCGCCGCGATCGCGGTCCATCATCTCGTCCTGGCGGAACTGCTGCTCCTCACCCGACATTCTGCCCAGTTCATAGCCGAGTAACCCGCCGCCGACCGCACCGATGCCACCAGCCATCCCCGGGCTCATCCCGGACCGGTACCGCGGACCGTAACCAGGACCGTAGTCACCGGGGTATGGCCCCATCGGTGGCGGACCCGAGCCCCTCCTGGGCCGCCGAGAACGGGACCGGCGCCGGCGCCCGGCCAGGATCGCGACGACCACGATCCCGCCGATGACCAGCAGAATAACCAGGAAGATACCCCCGCCGGAGGAATGCGCCGGAGCCCGCCGTGCCGCGGCCCGACCCCGATGCGCGGCGGTGAGGCTGGTGCGCACGCTGTCGATGGCCGACGTGTCGGCTGTTGTGTAGTCGTGGCTGCCGCGCATGATGCCGGTGAACGAACTGACCGCCCTCGACTCCGCCGACAACGCGGCGTTGCGCGAGAGTCCGGCGCGCGAGCCGATCTGGATCGATACGTGTTGTGCCTGGGTGTTGATCCCGATCACGATCGGAAAGGTCGCGCTGACCTTGTTCCGGACGTCGGTATCGAAGGTGGACTTGCTGGCCGCGTCCTGGGTCGTGGTCCAGATATAGAGACCAACGGGGAGCGTGGCCGCGTCGTTCTGCACCTTCGTCACGTCCAGCACGTGGGCGTCGTCCTGGATTTGCACCGTGCCGGCCCAAGCAGGCACGGCCAGGATGAGCACGGCGACCAGTGCGGCGATCGGTGCGGTCAGCCGCAGCCAACGGCGCAACGGCTTGGTCAGCGTCATCGGTGCCCCTCCCGAGTCGGTCGTTCTCCCGCGTCACGTGATCATCGAACCTACCGGCTGCGGTGTCATCCGCGCAGCAGCCGCTCCAACGCCTCTCGCGCTGCGGTGTCCCGGGCGGCGGTCCGGGTCACGTCTTCGGCCAAAGCCTGCAGCCACTCGTCGATGCCTGCGCCACGACGGCTGATCACCACTCCGCGTACCACCTGCCGCAGCTCCGCTTCGATCCTGCCGTTCCGGTCCTCGCTCAGCTCGAGATCACGGTCTTCCCCGTGCACCAGGAGGCGTACCGCGCGACCCGGCCGGCCGGCCATGCGGTCGCCCACGGTGCGGTGGTAACCGACTTCCACCATGCCCGGCGGTAGTGCCTCGGCCAGCGCGCCGCTCAACACCCGGGCGTACGAGGTGATGTCGGCGCGGTCGGCTCGCAGCATCGCGGCCAGCAGTTGCACGTCGCCCATCGGGCCCAGGCCGCTGGACTCATTCGTCATCAGTCGACCAAGGGCAGGACGAGCTGCGGCTTGGCGATCACGTGGTCGGGGCGCAACGGGCGCACCGCGGTGCCGATCGCGAAGAACTCGGTGGTGTGCCCACCCCACCGATGTCCGAGCGAGAGCAACTGCACGCCCACGATGCCCTCGGCGTGCAGGCGTTCGGCTTCGGCCTGCATCCGGCTCATCGCAAGCTCCCTGGCGTCGTAGAGCGCTTCGGTGAACTGGGGCAGCTCGACGTTCTGCCCGATGTTACCCATCGCCTGCCAGAACCGCTGGTGGGCAATGTGGTAGACGCAGGATCCCATCACCATGCCCAGTGGGGCGTAGCCGGCTTGGATGAGTGTCCAGAAGTCCTGGCCCGAGAGATCGGAAGTGAACGGCTGGCCCTGGTTGTTACGCCAGGGCTGACCGTCGGGTGCCTCGTCTGCCTTCACTGCGGTGCCGACCGCGATGAACTCGGCGAGATCCGAGCCGAACTCCTTGAACTCGATCTCCAGCCGCACCCCGACTATGCCGTCGGCACCCAGCTCGTCCGCCTCGGCCTCCATCCGCGTCATGGCCAGCTCGCGGGCGTGGTACATCGCCTGGGTGAGGACGGTCAGTTCCTGGTTGCGGTTCCACCGGCCCAGCTGAAACCCGACGTGGTAGACACTCGTGCCCAGTACCAGCCCGAGCGGACGAAAACCGGCCTCCCGTACCAGCAGAAACTCGTTCACCGACAGGTCGGATGTGAACAGGCTGCTGTCCTGGCCCGGCCGCATCTCGGCCAGCCGGCGCATCGCGTCCTCGGGGATGCCCAACGCGGCGGGATCGGCGGTCATCACTACTCCTTGTTTCGCGCCGGCGATGATCGCAGCGGCAGGATGGTCAACGAGCGGGTCGGGGCGCCCGGTCCCCGGTGGAAGCTCACCAGAGCGGTACCGAACACCGTGGCCTCGGCGACATGGTCACGATGGTTCTCCGCCGGCGTGATCTCCCCGATCTCCAGGCTCATGGAGGACACGATCGCCCCTTCGGCTCCAGCCGAGCGGACTTGGTGGTCGAAGCGTTGCCGGGCATCGGCGCGCACGTGGATGACCAGCTCGGTATAGCCTGACACCTCCGTGTTGCCTGCACCCCATGACGCCTGCCGCTGGGTTGCCCAGTCGTCATGGCGTACCGCCACCGAGATTCCGTAGACGAGAGCGCCGGGCACCCAGCCGGCCTGCAGCAGCTTCGCCACGTCCTGGCCGGCCAGATCGGTGGTGAACACCTGACTCGGCCGGGTCCGGGACCGGGCGCGGACCGCCGTACCCAGCGCGACGAACTCCCGGTTCCCGGTGCCGAGATGAGACACGGACAACCGGACCCCCACGACGCCGTCGGCACCCATCCGGACGGCCTCTTCAATCATGCGTCCCAGCGCCGTGCCATAACCCCGGTACAGAGCATCGACATAAGGCGCGAAACCGGCGAACCGGTTCGAACCAGACGTCGTGAGGGTCGGGCCACCGAACGTTCCGAAACCACCGATTCCTCCGTAATAGCCACAACCCCCGAAACCACTCCACCCGATGTGCTCGACGATGCAGCCCATCACCTCGCCGACCGGATCGAAACCGGCGGACTGCGCCCCGACGGCGCCAGGCACCGTCAGTAACGAGGTACGAAGACCAGTCTGGTCGAAGCGCCGCATCCTCTCGGCAGCCACCGGCGGCAGTCCGGCACCGTCCCACTCAGTCACTGGCGTCCGCTCCCAGCGTACTGCGGCTCTCGCCGGTCGAGCGCTGCGAACCAGGGATGTGGAGCTTCACCGTCGTCGCCTTTCATCGCGGCTTGGCCTGCTGGACGTTATCCCTCTGGCCCCAGCAGGACTGTTCGCCAGGGTAGGCGCCAGGGTTACCCGGAGCCTATGTGGAATACCGCATCTCAGCCCATGGCAGCCCGGACCCGCCGGCGGACTTCCTCGAGGTAGTCCCGTGCTTCCCCCTGGGTACTGATCGTTCGGGCCTTGGCAAGCCGCTGCTCGTGTTCTTCGGCCGGGGTCACGGCGAGATCCTGGCGAAGCGCCACGTGGACGAACCCAGCGAGGTTGCTCCCACCGACGTTCGCATCGGGGTGAGTCGCCTGCGGCAGTGCGGTGCGGGCAGGGTGGGTGGGGACAGCGGACCCAGCAGGATCGGGCAACGTCGTGGGCGCGTCTGTCCGGGCCTGGTCCAACGACGCCAGATCGAGTAACGACCGGGCTGCGGCGTCGCGGGCGGTGAGGGGGGCGACCCCGAATGCCTGCTCGACGGTGGCGAGGATCGACGTATGGTCGTAGCTGCGGTGATCGACAAGGTTGCGCGGAATGCGCGGTGACACGACGACGGCCGGGACCCGCACTCCGTAGACATCGAAACCGAAGCCGCTGGTGTTGTATCCGGGGTTGACTCCGTCGCCGGGAGCCGGCGCGGGCCCGGGACTCACATGGTCGTAGAAACCGCCGTGCTCGTCCCAGGTGATGATGAGCATGCTCCTGTCCCACAGGGGCGAGGAGCGCAACGCCTCGTAGGTGGCCTTGATGATCCTTTCGCCACCGCGCACGTCGTCGAGCGGGTGCTGGGACGTTCCTCCGACGTAGTCGGACCAGAAGGCGCCGTAGTCGGGCTCGATGAAGGTGTACCCCGCTGGGTAGGAAGGGTCCGCCACGTCGGTGGCGAAACCGGAGAATCCGTGAATATACGTTGGGGATATTCCCTTCAGGGCACCTGTAATGGTGATCCAGTCCCCATAGAGCCGGAAGGGTATCTCGCTCTGCTTGAGCCGGTCGAATATCGTCCCGTTCTGGAAGGAGAAACCGTGAATGGTCTCCCACAGGGAGATATCCTCCACGCTGGGGCTGTGGTCCAGCCCGCCGGCCGAGGCCGCGGCCGCGAAGAAGCGATTCGGCCAGGTCGGCCCTGGCATCGACGAGAACCAGCGGTCGCACACCGCGAACTCCCGGCACAAGGTCGTCAGTACCGGGAGGGTGGCCGGGTCGAAGCACATGAACACCTGACCGGGATCGGAGCCCCCATCGGCGGCGAAGTCGGCCGCGAAGCCACTACAGTCCACCGGGGGATAGGGGCCTCCCGGGGGGAACGACGCGTTCGGCCCGGCGAGCTGCGTCACCACGTCTGAGAACTCGTGGCCGGGGTCGGTGGCCATCGTGAACGGGGCGGACGGCGAGACCGTGTAGGTCTTCCCGCCGTAGGAGTTCGACTCGGTCCCGGCCAGCCCGTCGATCTGAGTCGGCTGACCGGTTTCAGCGTCCGTGCCGGTGATCTGGGAAAAGCCCAGCAGGTGATCGAATGACCGGTTCTCGAGCATGAGAACGAAGATGTGCTCGATGACAGGCATGGAGTGGTCGTCCTTTCTCTCTCGCCAGACGTGCCGGGGCGGGGGATTGAAGCGTCGGAACCCGACCGGGTCACGAGGGGTGACTGAGAGCCAGGTGTGTGAGAAGACTATTCGGCATGCCCGCAGTTGACGGGGTAAACGGCGAAAGTTCCGGTACGGCCGTCGGCCGAGCTCATCGGTGCACGCTGGGGGGAAGGGTCTCCGTGACGAAGATGCGGTCGACAGCGGGATGCCGGATGCGGAGCACCATCAGGGCGTAGTGGCCGGCAACCGCGGGCGGGCTGGCTCCGGTGATGGTGCCGGGTGGGTAGTCGCCGTGGTAGACGACGAGGCAGGCCTTCGGTGGTTTGGCCTGAGCGGCTGCCCGGATGGGATGTGGCTTCGACGCTCGGTGGTGCCGTGCCGGGTGTGGCGTGGCGCCCACTTCCCGGGTGAGGGTGTCGACGCCGGCCTTGTTGATCCGCTGGACAACGGTCAGCGTGCCCTGGGCATGGACGGTGTGGTGGGCCAGCGGCAGCACTGCGGCGCAGCCGGAGATATCGCTGATGGCCGAGACGCCGCTGCGCGGTCCCGAGCACGCGGTCGCCGCCAAGACGATCGCGATCGCGACTCCGGCTACTCCGGTGGGGATCGTCCCCAGGCACCGAACGGCTGGGCTGCGCCGCGGGTGGCTGGTCATGATGTTGGTTCCGCTTCTTGTGCCGAGTGACACGTCGCCTCGGCGGCGACGCGATAGGTGGGTATGGCGACCAGAGGTGACTCGGGTGCGGGCGAGGTCGCTCGTAGGGCCAGCCAAGCCAGCCCGCCGACCGGGATGCAGCCCCAGTAGGCGATCAACCGATAGAGCAACACGGCGGCCAGTGTGACGGTGTTGGACCCGCCGAAGGCGACCAGGGCCAGGGTGATGCTGCCTTCCACGACACCGATGCCGCCAGGAGTCACCGGCACACTCGCCGCGATCTGCCCCGCGCAGTAGGCCAGCAGCAGTCCCGTCCACGGCGGCGAGCTGTTCAGCGCCAGGAAGGCCAGGGCCAGCACGGCGATATCGGTGAGCCAGCTGAGCGTCATGAGCACGAAGGCGGCCACCACGGCACCCGGGGTCATGCGGACCGTGCGCAGTCGCCGGGCCCAGTCCCGGCATGTTCCGGCGATCCGGGAACCCGCAGGGAACCGAGTCCGGCTCCACCAGGGGCGCCCCGTCTCGCGGCGGGAGTGTGCGGTGCGAACGCGCAGCAGCCGGGCGAGCCGGCTCCTGATCACGGGCCTGCGCAGCAACGCGTACCCAGCACCGGCCAGCGCCAGAACGGCGAGCAGGACAGCGCTGATCGCCTGCAAGCCGGGAACCGGGTCCGCGTCGCCCGCGATCTGAACCGAGATGACGGTCAGGACCGCGATGGAAGCGACGTAGAGCACCGAGGACACCGCGAACATCCAACCGGCCACCGCCCCGTCCACCTGACGACGACGCAACGCGCCGACCATCACCACGCCGGAGGCGGCGAATCCGAAGGGCAGGCAATACGCCGCCGCGTCTCCGGCCAAGGTGGCCGCTGCCAGCGTCAACGACCCGACCCGGCCGCCCCCGCTGCGCAGCACCACGGCCTCGGCCGCCCCGCGCGTCGCGTAGGACAGCACCTCAGTGATGATCGCCAACATCAGCCAGCCCACGCTGACCGAGGTCAGTGTGTCGGCGGCGGTGAGCAGTTCGTCGCTGCTGTCGAACAACACCCGCACTGCCAGCCCGGCCGCCGCCAGCCCCAGGACCACCACGGCCACCCGCCGCCACCGCACCCGTCTGTCCCGCGCCACCGGCTCACCTTCCTCCGCGCCGCGGTGCACACACGAGTTGCGCGTGCGCCACGGCCGCGATCTTCAGTAAACTCCCAGCCCCGGACAAGCCAGCACCCTTCCCAGCGTGCGGCCGACCGATTCTCATCGGGCGCACAGCAAGTCGTCAGCCCGGCTTCAGGGCGATAGAGGATGCTGGACATAGTCGCGTCGGCGGCGATTGGAGGCGCTGTGAGCGGATCCGGGTCACCGTCAGGCAGGGATCCGGGCGGTCCCCGATGGGCCGGTGACGCCGATCACGGAAGACCGGCGGCGAGCGGCATGGCGGCGTTGTTCCCCCTCGCCTTGGTGGCTCTGGCCCTTGCCCTCGTCGTGTGGGCCGGGCACTTGTGGCAGGAGTTCGACGCGGTGCCGGGGACAGCGTCCGGTTCGGCGGTGGGCGGTGCGGACGCGAATCCGGGCTCAGGGAATGCGGCCGGCCCCGGAGCGCTGGGCGCGCCGAACGGCGCACCCGCCGCGTCGGGCAACGCATCAGATATCGCATCTCGGGTCAGCCAGGGTCTGGTCGACATCACCACGACGCTGGGTTATGCGAACGGGCAGGCAGCGGGGACCGGGATCGTTCTGACATCGGCGGGGGAAGTGCTCACCAACAACCATGTGATTGAAGGCGCCACCGACATCGCTGTCACCGACGTCGGCAACGGGCGCAGCTATCCGGCCACAGTGGTCGGCTACGACCGCACTCACGACATCGCCGTGCTTCAGCTGCAGGGTGCTTCCGGATTGCCGACGCCGGTGCTCGGTGACTCCTCTGGGACTGCGGTCGGGGACGCTGTCACCGCCATCGGCAACGCGGGCGGCGTGGGGGGCGCGCCCAGCGTGGCGCCCGGGACGATCACCGCGCTGAACAGATCCGTCACCGCGACCGATGACGTGGACAGTACTTCCGAGCAGCTCACCCACTTGATCCAGATCAACGCCGACATCCAGGCCGGCGACTCCGGCGGTGCCCTGGTGAACAGTGCTGGGAAGATCATCGGCATCGATACCGCTGCCTCCACCGGATTTCAGGTACAGCAGAGCGGCGGTCAGGGTTTCGCGATTCCGATCAACCAGGCTCGGGCCATCGTCCATCAGATCGAGACCGGCGCGGGTTCGGCGTCAGTCCACATCGGACCAACTCCGATCCTGGGTATCCAGGTGCAGGACGTCGGCATCGAGAACGGTCACCGCCGCAACCGGTCCTTCAGCCAAGGAAGTTCTTTCACCTCATCCGGCGCGCTGATCCGTGGGGTCGTGGCCGGGTCGCCTGCCGAGCAAGCCGGACTCTCCGCAGGTGACGTCATCACCTCCCTCGACGGACAGGCAGTCGACTCGACCAGCACCTTGAGCGCTCTCCTCGGCCTGCATCACCCCGGGGACCAGGTCGAACTCGGCTGGTTCGACAGCTATGGTCAACAGCAGACCGCCACCGTGCAGCTGGTCAGGGGACCCGCTGCCTGAGTGCCGTCACTCACCTGCGGCGATCCACAGATCCGCTGTTCAGATCGCCCGAGTGCAGCTAACGTGTCGTACACGAAACGTCGTGTACGACACAATTGCTGTCCGGCGTAACCGGGAGGGATGGATATGTCCGGTTGGTCGTGGTCCACGTTGTCGGCGTGGGCGATCGGGCTGTGCTGGGGACTGTTCGCCGTGGTGTGGGTGACCGGCGCGGTCTACAACGCGATGCGGGCGCCGGCGACGCGGCAGCGATCAATGGCCAGCTACTGGTGGATTCTTGTCCTACCGCTCTGGCTGATCGGCCGTGAGCTCCCCGCCGGCGACTGGCGGTGGGGGCTCGTGGGGGCGTCCTGGGTCCGGGTTCTCGGCCTGGTGGTTCTCGTTGTCGGCACCGCCTTCACGCTGTGGGCTCGCGGGGTGCTCGGCACGATGTGGAGCTCATCCGTGGTGGTCAAGCATGATCACGAGCTGCGTACCGATGGCCCATACGCAATCACCCGCCACCCCATCTACACCGGGCTGCTCGGTATGTTGCTCGGCACCGTGTTGCTCACCGGTGTGGGGCCGTGGACAGCGGTGTTCGTGCTTGGTGTACTGCTGCTCGAGCTGAAGATCCACGGCGAGGAGCGGCTGCTGGTGACGGCCTTCCCGGTCGAGTACCAGCGATATCGCCGGCAGGTTCCCCAGTTGATTCCTGGTGCGGCCGTACTGAGAAACCGATGAGCGGGGACGGTTCGAGGGCAGACGGCTCCGATGCCATTGATGAGGTCGACACGGCCGATGCCGGGCGTATCGCCGATCACCTGGCTGCCATCAACCAGGTGTTGCGCGACGCCATCTCGGCCGAAGCGCGGCGCCTGCCGGTCCCGCTCACCCGCCCGCAGGTTCTCGTACTGCAGGTCCTTATGGAAGACGACAGCCGCAGCGATCCCGGGTTGTGCCTGTCGGATCTCAGTGACCGGGTAGGACTGGCGCACAGCACGGTGTCCGGGATTGTCGCCCGGCTGGAGGCCAACGGTCTGGTGCACCGGAGTACGCGGACCGACGACCGGCGCCACATCCGCATTCGGCTCACTGATCCGGTCCGTGACTGGAGAGACCACGACCTACCCGCGCTGAGGCAGAGGCCGTTGGTGACCGTGCTCAAGCAGGTAACCGCTGAAACCCGGGCGGCGCTACTCGATGGCCTGGCCACGTTGCAACGGCTGCTCGAGGACGGCACAGCGGCGATCCGGTAAATCCGCAGGCGCCGCACTCAACAGGCACCCCCGGACTCCGGCCGTTCCCCCAGCCGATCTCCGGTGAGGTAGACGTTGAGGCACTAGTCTGCCTGCACCGGGGATCTGGAGGACGCCATGCTCACTGAACGTACGACGCTCACCCAGTTCCTGATCGCCGAGCGGCGCCGCTTTCCGGGCGCGAGCGGGGATCTGAACTCGCTCATCCTCGACGTGGCACTCGCGTGCAAGGCGATCGCCAAGCAGGTGGCGCACGGTGCGCTCGGCGATGTGCTCGGGTCCGCAGCGACGACCAACGTCCAGGGGGAGAAGCAGCAGAAGCTCGACCTGGTCGCGAACGACCTGTTCCTGCGCGCCAACGAATGGGGTGGACAGGTCTCCGGGATGGTGTCCGAGGAACTGGAGGCACCGTATCCCATCCCGGAGCGCTACCCGCGAGGCAAGTACCTTCTGGCGTTCGACCCGCTCGACGGTTCGTCGAACATAGACGTGAACCTCTCGGTCGGCAGCATCTTCTCGATCCTGCATGCCGTGAACCCGGGCGCGAACGCAGCCGCCGAAGACTTCCTGCAGCCCGGGTCGGAGCAGGTCTGCGCCGGATACGCCATCTACGGCCCTTCGACGATGCTTGTCTTGACCGTCGGCACGGGTGTGCACGGCTTCACACTCGAGCCGCAGCTCGGCGAGTTCATCTTGACCCATCCGGCGATCCGGGTTCCGGGCGCCGCGAGCGAGTTCGCGATCAACGCCTCGAACAGCCGGTTCTGGGAGCCGGCGGTGACGCGCTACGTCGACGAGTGCCTCGCAGGCAGTACAGGGCCTCGCGGCAAGGACTTCAACATGCGATGGGTCGCGTCGCTCGTCGCGGAGACGCACCGCATCCTCATCCGCGGCGGTGTGTTCCTTTATCCGCGCGACACGAAGGACCCGGCGAAGCAGGGTCGGCTGCGCTTGCTCTACGAGGCCAATCCGGTGTCCTTCATCATGGAGCAGGCGGGCGGTCTCGCGAGCACCGGGCGGGCGCGAGTTCTCGACCTCGTGCCGGAGGACCTGCACCAGCGCGTCGCGTTCATCTTCGGTGCGCGAGAGGAGGTCGAGCGCGTCGAGCAGTACCACCGCGACCACAACGTGGTCAAGGACGACGCACCGCTCTACGGGTCGCGCGGCCTATTCCGCACCAACGGTTGAGCGAAAGGGAGAGGCTATGTCAGCCAGGCATCCGATCATCGTCATCACCGGCTCCTCGGGCGCCGGGACGACATCGGTGATGCGTACCTTCGAGCAGATCTTCCGGCGTGAGCGGGTGAACGCGGTGCTCGTCGAGGGGGACAGCTTCCACCGATACGACCGCACCGAGATGAAGGCCAAGATGGCCGAGGCGTCCGCGCGGGGTGACCACACGCTCAGCCACTTCGGCCCGGAGGCGAACCTGTTCGAGGAGCTCGAGGAGCTGTTTCGGCAGTACGGCGAGAACGGCTGTGGCCGCGTGCGCAAGTACCTGCACGACGACGAGGAGGCGGCGCCCTATGGGCAGCCCCCCGGTACGTTCACACCCTGGGACGACCTGCCCGCCAACACGGATCTGCTGTTCTACGAGGGGCTGCACGGAGCGGTCGCGACCGACAAGGTTGACGTCGCCCAGCACGTCGACCTGCGGATCGGCGTCGTTCCGGTGATCAACTTGGAGTGGACCCAGAAGCTGCAACGCGACAAGGCGATGCGGGGTTACTCCACCGAGGCGGTGACCGACACGATTCTGCGCCGCATGCCCGACTACGTGAACTACATCTGCCCGCAGTTCTCGCGCACACACGTCAACTTCCAGCGCGTGCCGATCGTCGACACCTCCAACCCGTTCATCGCCCGGACCATTCCGACGCTGGACGAGTCGATGCTCATCATCCGCTTCGCCGATCCGCACGGCATCGACTTCTCCTATCTCATCTCGATGCTGCACGACTCGTTCATGTCGCGCGCGAACACCATCGTGTGCCCCGGCGGCAAGATGGATCTCGCGATGCAACTCATCTTCACGCCGATGATCTGGCGGCTGATCGAGCGGCGCAAGCAGACCCTCGGGTAGGGTGCCTCCGTAGATCAGCCGGTCAGCCCGCCACCGCTGGCGTTGTTCCTGAGGCGCTGGAGACCCGGGCCTCAGCTGGTCGACGAAAGTAGGTCGGTCACGAGAGTTCAACCGGCCTCAAGGCCCGGATCATAATCGGGCTCCGCGCGCACGAGATGCAGTGCGACGCTGCGCAGTTTCTCGCAGGTCTCCTCGAACTCGCGCTCCGGCCGGGACTGCTCGACGATGCCGGCTCCGGCTTGCAGCCAGGTCTTGCCACCCTGCTGGAAGATGGTCCTGAGAACGAGGGCTGCGTCCAGTGCTCCGGTGTGGTCCACGGTGAGCACGGCGCCGCTGTACAGACCGCGGGCCTGCAGCTCATGGCGGCGGATGCACCCGTATGCGGCCCTCTTGGGTATACCGGAGGCGGTCACGGCGGGAAAGAGCGCGGCAAATGCGTCCCACGGGCCGTTCCCGGCGGCGAGCTGGCCGGATATCGACGAGGCGAGGTGCTGGACGGTGCCCCGCCGCTTGACGGTCATGAAGTCGTCGACGGCAACGCTGTGCGACTCGCACAGCTCGGCCAGTTCGTCCCAGGAAGCCTTCACTGAGATCGCGTGTTCGAAGATCTCCTTGGCGTCCTGGAGCAGGTCGGCACGCAGCCGTTCGTCCTCCTCGGCGCAACTGGCCATGGCACGAGAGCCCGCCAGCGGTTGGGTGCGGACCCGGCCCTGCTCGTTCACCTGGACGACGATCTCCGGGCTGAAGCCCGCCGCGCGCAGGCCGCCGAGATCGAGCAGGAACGACCGGGAAGGGGTGTTCCGCTCCCGCCCGACGACGTAGCTGCCAACCAGATCCACGGGGTACTGCACCGGGACGACCCGGGACAGGATGACCTTCTGCAGGCGGCGGCTTCTGATCTCCTGCACGACGGCCGTCACCGCGGCGCGGTAGTCCTGTCTGCCGACCTGCTGAACGTTCACCGGGCTCGGCTGGTAGGACCGCTGCGCCACGGGTGCCGTGAGTAGCTCGCAGACTTGGTGCAGGGCCGCCTGCTCGGTGCTGCGCACCACCGTGCGCTCGGCATCCCACCGCACCTCGACCTTCGGGATGACTAAGTGCAGCAGCGTGTCGTCCCCGATGAGATCCAGTCCCGCGCAGGCGTAGGCAAGCTCGAAACCTGCCCAGCCGTAGGCTCGCCACCCCACCGCGGGGAGGGTGGCGAGCAGCTCGGCGACGCGGTCCAGGGGTGCTTCCCGCCACGGTGTCGCGTGGCGTGTTCCCGCCGCGGTCCGTAGCACCATTTCGGATCGGTCCAGAGTGATCTCGGCGAGTGCGCCGATACCGAGCGACCACCGGCCACGCTGCTCGTACAGCACGTAGGTGCCGGACCGGCTCGACTCGACCAGTTGTGCGGCGGTGCGGAGCGGATCGGCGCAGCGTGGGAGGTCAACCTCGGCGTAGCGGCGTCGGAACAACGTCGGCGCGACCATCCAACGACCTCACTTGGGTAGGTTAGTTCTATTTAAGTGAGGCTAACCTAATTTTCTCGTCGCCACAGTAGCCAACCCAGGTAGGCGCCGCCGAGCGTGGCGGTGGCCACCCCGACCGGCAGGGTGGTCAACCCCGGGACATGGCCGACGGCGACATCGGCGACGGTCACGATGAGCGCGCCGACACAGGTCGCAGGCAGCAGGCCGGGCCCCGGCGTTCGGGTCAGCCTGCGCGCCAGCTGCGGAGCGGCCAGCGCGACGAACGCGATCGGGCCTGCCGCGGCGGTGGCCACGGCGCACGCGGCGGTCCCGGTCACCAGCAGATAGAGCCGGGTCCGCTCGACCGGGACGCCGAGCGCATGCGCGGTGTCGTCGCCCATCTCCAGCATGGTCAGCCGCCCGGCAACCAGCATGATCGAAGGCAGGATCAGCAGCAATGCGATCGCCAACGGCCCGACGGGTGCCCAGCCCCGGTTGCTCAGGCTGCCGGTCAGCCAGACCATTCCCCGCGTCGCGTCCGCCAGTTGGGCGCTGACCAGCAGATAGAAGTTGACCGACTGGAGAATGGCGCTCATCCCGAGCCCGACGAGCACCAGGCGATAGCCCCGCACCCCCTGCTGCCAGGCCAGCAGGTACACCAGCAGCGCCGTGGCCAGGCCGCCCACGACGGCACCACCGGACACCGCGGCTGACGTGCCCGAGAAGAACGTGATCACCAGCAGCCCGCCGGTCACCGAGCCATAGGTGAAGCCGATGATGTCCGGGCTGCCCAGCGGGTTGCGGGACAGGCTCTGGAAGACCGCGCCACTGATGCCCAGTGCGGCGCCGACCAGAATGCCGGTGAGCAGCCGGGGCAGCCGCAACTCGAGTACCGCGAAGTTGGTGAGCGAACTGCCGTGACCGAGCAGTGTGCGCACCACATCCAGCGGGGCTACCGTGACCGGGCCGCTGGCCAGCGCGTACCCACCCACCACGGCGGTGGTCGCGAGCACGAGCCCGCACACCAGCACCGAGCGCCGGTGAACAGGTAGCGACATCCCACCCGATCTGGTCTGGACGACGGCCCGCCGTGGCGGCTTCCAGTTCGCAGTGGGTGTCCTGGTCGCGGGTGTCCTGGTCGCGGGTGTCCTGGTCACAGTGCCGGCACCCGCGCCCGGCGGACCAGCGCGATGAACACGGGTGCTCCGATCACCGCGGTGACCACACCGACGTCGATCTCCTCCGGTGCGACGACGCGACCGATCACATCCGCCACCAGTAACAGGATCGGCGTGAAAACCACGCAGTACGGCAGCACCCACCGTTGGTCCGGGCCGGTGATGGTGCGCACCATGTGCGGTACCGCCAGTCCCACGAACATCAGTGGCCCGACCGCCGCGGTGGACGCACCACACAGCAGCGTGATCGCCACCAGGCCGGTGAACCGAGTGAGAGCCAGGTTGGCGCCCAGCGAGCGGCTGGCGTCCTCGCCCAGCGCGATCGTGTTGAGTGGCCTGGCCAAAGCCAGCGCGAGCAGCGTGCCGACCACGATGAACGGGACGACCCGGACGAGGGTGGCCCCGTCAGCCTTGAGCAGCGAGCCCACGGTCCAGAAGCGCATCTGTTCGATGGTCTGGGTGTTGAGCAGAGTGATGCCTTGGGTGATACCCAGGAGAGCGGCCGTCACGGCCATTCCGGACAGGGCCAATCGCACCGGTGACGCCCCGCCCCGGCCGCCCGAGGCGATCAGGAACATGATCGTGCCCGCGACGGCGGCGCCACCCAAGGCGAACCACACGGTAGTCAGCGGGCTGGTCACCCCGAGTACGCCGATGGCTATCACAACGGCGGTCGCCGAGCCCGCATTGATGCCGAGTACGCCGGGGTCGGCAAGCGGGTTGCGGGTCAACGCCTGCATCAGTGCGCCTGCCACCCCGAGCGCCGCGCCGACCGCGACCGCGACCAGGGTGCGCGGCCCCCGCAGACCCCATACGACATACCGCGCGGTGGACCCGTCGTCGTGCAGCATCACGTGCAGCACCGTGTCGGGTGGGATGGCGCGCGCGCCCACCGCGAGGCTGAGCAGCGCGGCTCCCGCGAGAACCAGTAGCCCGGCCGCCAGTCCGGCCATGCGGAGGGCATTGCTGTTGCGTATCGGCCGCCGGACCGGCCGGTCCGCACCGCGCGGGGCGGTGGGTGCGGCAGGCCGATCGACGCCGGTGACCCCCGTGCTCATCGGTGGTCCCGCTGCCGGCCGGCCACACGTTCGGCGCGACGCTGCGCGACGATCCGCTCGCCGAGTGCCTTTTTGCTGATCTTGCCGACTGTGGTTCTCGGGAAGACGGACAACACCTCGAGCCGGTCCGGTATCTTGTATCCGGCCACCCCGCGCTCCCGCAGGAATGCGGCGAGCTCGTGCCAGGTCGGGGGCTGACCGCGGGGGATCACGAAGGCACAGACGCGCTCGCCCATCACTTCATCGGCCATGCCCACGACCGCCGCGTCGTGCACCCCGGGATGGGCCAGGATGTGGTTCTCCAGTTCCTCGGCGGCGATCTTGTCCCCGCCTCGGTTGATCTGCTCCTTGACCCTCCCCTCGACCACCAGGTGACCCGACGGCAACATCCGCACCAGGTCGCCGGATCGGTAGAAGCCGTCCGCGGTGAAGGCACGGGCGTTGTGCTCGGGTGCGCGGTAGTACCCGCGCAGCGTGTAGGGGCCGCGGGTGAGCAGTTCACCGGCAGCCCCGCTGGTGACCTCGCCGCCGTCGGCGTCGATCACCCTGATCTCGTCGGCCGGGCTCATCGGCCTGCCCTGGGTGTGCGCCACCAGGTCGTCCGGGTCGTCCAGCCGGGTATAGCTGAGCAGACCCTCGGCCATCCCGAATACCTGCTGCAGTGCGCATCGGAGGGCGGCGCGGACCCGTCCGGCGGGTTCCGGGTTGAGCTTCGCTCCGCCGACCTGCAACAGCCGCAGGCTGGAGATGTCGGTGTCGTCCCACTCTGCGACGTCCATCCAGAGCAGCGCGATCGGCGGTACGACGGCGGTCACGGTCACCTTCTCGCGGGCGATCAGCGCGAAGGCGTGCTCGGCGCTGGGTGTGTCGGCCAGCACCACCGTGCCGGCTGCGGCGAAGGTGCCCAGCACCCCGGGACAGGCGAGGGCGAAGTTGTGCGCGATCGGCAGCGCGACGAGATACACCGTGGCTGCGTCGAAGCCACAGATCTGTGCGCTGGCCCGCGCGTTGTAGAGATAATCCTGGTGGGTTCGGGGAATCAGCTTGGGGGTGCCGGTGGTGCCGCCGGACAGCAGGAACAGCGCTACCTCCGCCGGATCCGGGCGGGCCAGCGAGATGGGGTCGGCCTGCGCCTCGGCGAGCGAGTGAAACTCCGCGGGCTCGCCGCTGACCAGCACCCACCGCACGGTGGGCACCGCCGTGCACAGCCGCCGGGCCAGTACCCGATAGTCGAACCCGGCGTCGTCGGTATCGGCGACGACGTAGGCGGTTGCCGCGCTGAGCTCGCAGAGATGGGTGATCTCGCTTTCCCGGTGCGCGGGCAACGCGAGAACCGGCAGTGCTCCCAGCCGCAGCAGCGCGAAGCACAGCACCACGAACTCGGGGATGTTGGGGAGTTGCACGACGACCCGCTCACCTGATCGCAGGCCGAGCCGGTGCAGGCCGGCCGCCCTGCGGCCGACCTGCGCTTCGAGCTCTGCGTAGCTGGACCGGCCGCCCTGCGCATCGACCAGCGCGATCCGATCCGGGTGGCGTTCGGCCTGGCCACGGAGCAGAACGTCGAGCGGCTCTTCGGTCCAGAACCCCGCAGCCCGATACCTCGCGGCGAACTCGTCCGGCCACGGCACGCACCCGTCCAGCATCCTTGACTCTCCGTATCCGGCGACGCACTTACCGCCTAACTTAGGTTAGGCTAGCCGATATTGATGATCGCACGACCATCTGAGTGAAGGGCCGGCTGTGCGCCTGGGACAGTTCGTGATCGACGTCGCGCCGCTGCGGGCCAGTTCCGGTTTCCGGCTGGTGTTCGCGGCCCAGGCCATCTCCATGCTGGGTGCCGGTCTCACCTCGGTGGCGGTCTACCTGCAGGTCTACCAGCTCACGGGATCGTCGCTGCAGGTCGGGCTGATCGGCCTGGTGTTCGGGCTCTCGGTGTTCGTCGGCCTGCTCGCTGGTGGGGTGCTCGCGGACCGGATAGACCGCAAGAAGACCATCGTGGGCACCCGGGCCACGGCTGCCCTGGTGATCGCCGGGCTGGCGGTCAACGCCACCGTCCCGGACCCGCAGTTGTGGCTGGTGTACCTGGCTGCCGTGCTGGCCGGTGGAATCAGCGGCCTGGGCGGCCCAGCGCTGCTGGCGATCACGCCCGCTCTGGTCGGGCCGAGACACCTCGCCGCAGCGGGGGCGTTGATCACCGTGACGACTCAGTTCGGCGCGATGCTCGGGCCGGTCTTGGCTGGGCTCATCACCGCAGGTCCCGGGCTGGCGGCGTGCTTTGCCGTGGACACTGCGACCTTCGTGGTGAGCACCACGCTGTTGGCTCTGGTGCCATCCCAGCCGCCTGGCGGAGCCGACGCCACGGCGCAGCATCCGCTCCGGTCGATGGCGGAGGGACTGCGGTTCCTGCGGCGCAACCAGGTGGTCGCGGGCCTGCTGCTGATCGACGTCTGCGCCATGGTGTTCGCGATGCCGTACGCGCTGTTCCCCGAACTGGGCACCGAGCGGTTCGGTGGGGGTCCTTCGGTGGTGGGCCTGCTGTTCACCGCGCCGGCCGTCGGGGCCTTCCTGGGAGCGCTGGCCAGCGGATGGGCCGGCCGGATCCGCCGTACCGGCTCGGCGCTGATCGGCGCGGTGCTGTGGTGGGGCGCCGCCATCACCTGCTTCGGCCTGAGCGGACACCTGTGGCTCGCTCTGGGGTGCCTCGTGCTGGCCGGTGCGGGCGATACCACCTCGGAGATCTTGCGCCGCGCACTGCTGCAGCACCACACGCCGGACCGGCTACAGGGGCGGGTCGGCAGTCTCTGGCTGGCCCAGGCTCATGCCGGTCCGGCGGTGGGCAACGCCGAGGCAGGCCTGATGGCGAGGCTGGTGTCGGCGCCGGCGGCGATCGTGCTCGGTGGCCTGATCTGCATCGCCGGGGTGGCGGCGGTCGCCCTGGCCCTGCCGGCGTTTCGCCGGGCGAGCCTGCATGGTCCTGGTGCTGACGACGTCGAACCGGCCGACTTGTCCTATCCCGCCCGCTGAGCGACACGGTTCGTCGGCGGAAGAACCCAGGGTGGCCTTCCGCTTCAAGTATAGTTAGGCTAACCTAATGTCGGTGTTGCGGACCTTGCTGAACGGGAAGATCCACCGTGCCACCGTCACCCAGGCGAATCTGCACTACGTGGGCTCGCTGACCATCGATCAGGACCTGATGGACGCTGCCGACCTGGTCGAGGGCGAGTTCGTGCAGGTGGTCGACATCGACAACGGGGCGCGGCTGATGACCTACGTGATCGCCGGCGTGCGCGGCAGCGGTGCCATCGGGGTCAACGGCGCCGCCGCCCACCTGGTGCAGCCCGGCCACCTGGTGATCGTCATGTCGTTCGGCCAGTTCGAGGAG
Source organism: Pseudonocardiaceae bacterium (assembly GCA_050699955.1). Classification (GTDB taxonomy): domain Bacteria; phylum Actinomycetota; class Actinomycetes; order Mycobacteriales; family Pseudonocardiaceae. The sequence goes on from JBOHGD010000006.1 coordinate 36,537, forward strand.
AGCGAGTACGCCGGGCACCGGCCGCGGGTCGTGCACGTCGACGCGGACAACCACATCGTGGCACTCGGTTCCGATCCCAGCAGCCCGGTACCCGGCGCGGCAGATCAACGTTCCGGCGCGGTACTGGCGCCGGACCAGGCCTGAGGAGAGACCATGACCAACCCGTTCGACGACGCCGACGGCAGTTTCTTCGCACTGGTCAATGACGAGGGACAGCACTCGCTGTGGCCGGTGTTCGCCGAGATGCCTGCGGGGTGGAAGGTCGTGCACGGGCCGGCGAGCTGGCAGAGCTGCATGGACTACATCGACACCCACTGGACCGACATGCGGCCCAAGAGCCTGATCGAGGCGATGCGCGCAACGGACTCCTGATCGGACAGCCTGGCATGGGGACCAGCTTCAGAGCCGCAGGTAAGTCCAGTGTGGACGATGTGTTGCCGCTGTCGCCGCTGCAGCACGGAATGCTCTTTCACGCACTGTTCGACAAGCAGGCCGACGGGCGGTCCAGGGACCTCTACACCGGTCAGATGGTGATCACCGTCGACGGTCCGATCGAGGCTGACCGGCTCCACCGGGCAGCTGATGCGCTGCTCGCCCGCCACGCCAACCTGCGCGTGGAGTTCCGCGCCCTGCGGTCCGGGACGTCGGTCCAGGTCGTTCGCCGGGTGGTGCGGCTGCCGTGGCGCGAAGTGGACCTGTCCGGACTGCCCGACACGGACCGGGACCGGCGGCTCGACCTGCTGGTCACCCAGGACCGTACCGAGCAGTTCGACCTGAAGCGGGCCCCGTTGTTGCGGTTCACGCTGGTGAAACTGGGTACCGGATACCGCCTGCTGTTCTCCTCGCATCACATCGTGCTGGACGGCTGGTCGACGCCCATCGTGCTGCGGGAGCTCTGTGCGCTCTACGCCGCCGACGCGGACGCCCGCGCGGTGCCTCCGGTGCGCCCGTACCGCGACTATCTGGCCTGGCTGTCCGAACAGGACCGCACCGCGGCCGAGGGGGCCTGGGGCCGGGCGCTCGCGGAACTGTCCGGGCCGACCCTGCTGGTCCCCGCCGCCGCACGGAGCAGCGTGGGGTTGCCCGACCGGATCAGCACGTCGTTGGCCGAGGAGGCCACGGCGGCACTGTCCGGTCTGGCGCGCCGTCATGGGCTGACCGTGAGCACCGTCGTGCAGGGCTTGTGGTCGATCCTGTTGAGCAAGCTGACCGGCCGCACCGACGTGGTGTTCGGCGCCACCGTGTCCGGCCGGCCCGCGGAACTGCCCGATGTCGAGTCGATGGTCGGCCTGTTCATCAACACCCTGCCGGTACGGGTCCGGCTGCGCCCGGCGGAGTCCGTGCTCGAGCTGCTCGCCCGGATCCAGTCCGAGCAGTCTGCGCTGCTCGAACACCAGCACCTCGGGCTGGCCGACATCCAGCGCGCCGCCGGCCACGTCGCCCTGTTCGACACCCTGCTGGTGTTCGAGAACTATCCGCTCGACGGCGAGGGCCTGGTCGGCGACCTGCTTCCGGATGGGCCACGGATCAGTGATGTCCGCATCCGCGACGCCACGCACTACCCCCTGACCGTGATCGCGGTGCCCGGCGATCGGTTGTCGCTGACCTTCGGATACCAGCCCGGTTGGCTGGATGCCGAGCAGGTGCATCGGATCGCCACCTGGATGCAGAGCTTGCTGCTCGGGTTCATCGCCCAGCCGGATCGGCGGGTCGGACGCCTCGACCTGCTCGCTGAGCAGGACCGTCACGCCGCGCTGAGCAGCGGAAATCGCACCGAGGTCGGGTTGCGCCATTCCTGTGTCCGGGACATGGTCAGGGCTCAGATCCAGCGCACCCCGCTGGCGCGGGCCGTGATAGCCGGGGACACCAGCCTCAGCTATGCCGACCTCGCGCAGCGGGTCCGCCCACTCGCCGACCGGCTCGCGGCCCGGGGCGCGGGTCCCGGGTCGATTGTGGCCGTCGCGCTGCCTCGGTCGGTCGATCTAGTGGTCGCACTCCTGGCCGTTCTCGAGGTCGGTGCGGCCTATCTGCCGATCGACGTCGGCTATCCCGCGGCGCGCATCGACCTGATGCTCACCGAGGCGCCACCTCATCTCGTGGTGTGTGACCAGCACTTCGCCCGGTCCGTGGCGTTTGAGCGCGAGCGGATTCTCGAGCCCGGTGAGCCCGGTGAGCCCGCTGGTGCGCCGTCGAGGCGGCCCGCGCTGCACCCCGACCATCCCGCGTACGTCATCTTCACCTCGGGATCGACCGGTCGCCCGAAGGCGGTGGTCGGTACCCAGCGAGCCCTGGCCAATCGGCTGGCCTGGGGGCTGAGCGGGGAAACGGGTACCGGCGGCGGAGACGTGCGGGTGTCCAAGAGCCCGATGAGCTTCATCGACGGCACGACCGAGTTGTTGACCGGGCTGGTGGCCGGGGATGTCGTAGTCGTGGCCGACGACGACACGGTCGCCGACCCCCTCGCGCTCGTCGGCCTCGTCGACCGGCACCAGGTCAGCATCGTGACGCTGGTGCCGAGCCTGCTGGCCACACTCGTGGAGGTTGCCCCGGGGACCGCACTGACCTCGGTGCGCACCTGGGTGACCAGTGGCGAGGCACTACCCCCGAAGCTGGCGGCGCTGGCCGCGCGGCGCTGGCCGCAGGCGCGGTGGGTGAACCTCTACGGCTGCTCGGAGGTGGCCGGGGACAGCCTGGCCTGGGTGCGCCCGCCGGGGGCGGACTCGGTCGCCATCGGGGCGCCGATCGCCAATACCCGTGGCTACGTTCTGGACCGGTTCCTGCGGGTGACCCCGGACGGTATCGCCGGTGAGCTGTACCTGGCAGGCGACGGTCTGGCCCGCGGTTACCTGGCCCAGCCGGCCGGGACGGCGCAGCGGTTCGTCGCCGACCCGTTCAACGCGCCAGGGTCCCGGCTCTACCGCACCGGTGACCTGGTTCGTCGCCGGCCCGACGGGATGATCGAGTTCCTCGGCCGGACGGACGATCAGCTGAAGATCCGCGGCTTCCGGGTCGAACCCGGTGACGTCGAGGCGGCGGCGTGCAGCGTGCCGGGGGTGGCCAAGGCGGTGGTCGTCGCTTCGGATCCCGGGACCGGGGAGCGGCGGTTGGTCGGCTATGTGGTGCCCGAGAACGGGGCGGTGCCCGATCCGCGGGCGATCCGCGAGGAGCTGTCCCGGCGGTTGCCCGGATACGCGGTCCCCTCGGCCGTGGTCGTACTCGACGCGCTGCCGTTGACACCCAACGGCAAGCTGAACCGACGCGCCCTTCCTGTCGCCGACTTCACCGCGTTCACCACCTCCGACGCGCCACGCAACGAGCCGGAAGAACTCCTCTGTGGACTGTTCGCGGAGGTGCTCGGGCTGCCGAGGGTCGGTATCCACGACAGCTTCTTCGAACTCGGTGGCGACAGCATCCTCTCGATCCAGCTGGTGAGCAGAGCGCACCGGGCCGGACTGGGGTTCTCGCCCCGGGACGTCTTCACTGAGCAGACCGTCGCCGCGCTGGCCGTGCTCGCCAGGACCGACTCGGTGCCCGCGGTGTCCGCTGACGCGGACCAACCCGGGGACGTCCTGCCGCTGTCCCCGCTGGCGCGGGGGTTGCTTTATCACGCCCTGTTCGACGAGAACGAGCGGGACGTCTACACGATGCAGGCGACCATGGAGCTGGCGGGCGATCTGGACAGCACCCGCTTGCACGCCTGTGTCGACGCCCTGCTGGCCCGGCACGCCAACCTGCGCACCGCTTTCCGGCACGAGGATCTGGACGAGCCGGTGCAGGTGGTGCTGCCGGGAGTGGCCGTGCCATGGATCGAGGCGGATCTGTCCCAGCTGGACGATTCGGACATCGATGCGCGGGTGACCCGCCTGCTGGCTGCCGACCGGTCGGCTCGCTTCGATCTGAGCCGGCCTCCGCTGCTTCGGTTCACCCTGATCCGCACCGGGGCGAAGCGTCATCTGGTCGTGGTGACCAACCACCACCTGCTGCTGGACGGCTGGTCCTTGCCGTTGCTGGTACGTGAGCTGCTGGAGTTGTACGCCACCGGGGCACACCCCTCGGCGCTACCGCAGGTGCGACCGTATCGGGACTTCCTGGCTTGGCTGGCCGCCCAGGACCAGGAGGCGGCCGGGCAGGCCTGGCAGGCCAGCCTGGCCGGCGTCACCGAGCCGACCCTGCTCGCCCCGGTGTGTGTCAGCCGGGTTCCGGTGACTCCGGACGTCGTCACGCTGCGGCTGCCGGAGGAGCTCACCAGCCGGCTCCATCGGACGGCGGCGTCGTGTCGGCTCACGGTCAACACCGTGGTCCAGGGATTGTGGGGACTGCTGCTCGGTGGGCTGACCGGGCGCGATGACGTGGTGTTCGGCGTCACTGTGTCCGGCCGGCCCGCGGACCTGGCCGGTATCGAGTCCATGATCGGCTTGTTCATCAACACAGTGCCGTGCCGGGTACAGGTCCGGCCCGGCGAGGCCGTGCGCGATCTGCTGCGCCGCGTGCAGGACGAACAGTCCCGGCTGATCGACTTCCACCAGGTGGCGCTGAGCGACATTCAGCGTCCGCTGGGTCTGGGGGAGTTGTTCGACACGCTCGTGGTGTTCGAGAACTACCCGCTGGACTCCTCGGCGGTGGTGGACACCGCGGCACGCGGCGGGCTGCTGCTGGGGGCCGTCCAGGCGAGCGGGGCCACGCACTACCCGCTGACCGTCGCCGTCTTCGACGGGCCCAGCATGACGATCGACTTCGAGGCACGCCCGGATGTGTTCGACCATGCCGACGTGGAGGCGCTGGCCGGGCGCTTACGCCGGCTGATCGAAGCGGCGGTCGCCGATCCGGGCCAGCCCGTGGCCCGCCTGGACATCCTGTCCACCGCGGAGCGCACCTGGCTGCTGGCTGAGGGAACCGGACCGCGGCTTACCGGACCTGCTACGACGCTGCCCGAGGTGTTCGAGGCACAGGCAGCACGAACTCCGGACGCGACGGCGGTCGTCGGCCAGGACCTCACCCTCACCTTCGGTGAGCTCAATGCCCGCGCCAACCGGCTGGCGCGGTTACTGGTGCACCGCGGCGCGGCCCCGGAGCGCATCGTCGTGCTGGCCCTGCCTGCCGTCGCTGAGCTGATCGTGGCCATTCTCGCCGTGCACAAGGCCGGTGCGGCCTACCTGCCCATCGAGCAGTCCTGGCCGGCCGAGCGCAGAGCGCTGATGCTCGCCGATGCCTGTCCCATCGCAGTGGTGAGCACCACCGACGGCACCGGGGTTGAGGACACCGGGGTTGAGGGCACCGGGCAGGCCGGAGCCATCCTGCTCGACGATCCGGAGGTCGTCCGCGTGCTGGCCCACCTGCCGGAGGACAATCTGACCGGGGCTGAGCGCGATCACCTGCGACCCGAGCATCCGGCCTACGTGATCTACACGTCCGGCTCCACCGGCGTACCCAAGGCCGTGGTGGTCCCGCACCGGGCGATCGTCAACCTGCTGGCCGGCCACCGCAGCGCGATCTTCGATCCCGTCGAGCGGGCCGCCGGACGACCGCTGCGAGTCGGCCATGCCTGGTCTACCGCGTTCGATGCGTCCTGGCAGCCGATGCTGTGGATGTTCGCCGGGCACGAGCTGCACCTGGTCCCCGAGGACGTCAGGCACGATCCCGAGCTGCTGAGGGAGTTCCTCGCCACCCGCGACATCGAGTTCATCGAACTGCCCCCAGCCCTGCTCGGTGAGGTGGTGCGCAGCGAAGGCTGGCGGGGCGGGCTGCGGGTGATCGGTGTCGGTGGCGAGGCGGTGCCGTCAGCGCTGTGGCGAACGCTGCGCGCGCAGGACGGCCTGCGGGCCTACAACCTGTATGGGCCGACGGAGTGCACGGTCGACTCGGCGGTGTGCGACCTCGGTCGCAGCGCGAGCCCGGCCATCGGAGGGCCGGTCGGCAACGCGGCGATGTACGTGCTGGATCGCCGGTTGAACCCGGTCCCGGTCGGGGTCTGCGCAGAGCTCTACATCGCAGGTGCCGGGCTGGCCCGTGGTTACCTCGGCCGGCCCGCCGTCACCGCGTGCCACTTCGTGGCCGACCCGTTCGCCGACCGTCCTGGGACCTTGATGTACCGCACCGGCGACCTCGCGCGGTGGACCCCGGACGGCCTGGTCGAATGCCTCGGCCGGGCCGACGGCCAGGTGAAGATCCGCGGCTTCCGGGTCGAGCTGGGCGAGATCGAGTCCGCACTGGCTCGCCACGAACAGGTCGACCGCGCCGCCGTGGTCGTCCGGGAGGGCGGTTCTGGTGTCCGGCAGCTGGTCGGGTACGTGATCGCGCCGCCGGGGGTCCGGGTCGTCCCCGCGCAGCTACGGGAGTTCGTTGCCGAGCTCCTGCCCGAGTACATGGTGCCGGTGGCGGTCATCGAGGTGCCCGGCTTTCCCCTGACCAGCAACGGGAAGCTGGATGTCGCGGCACTCCCGGCACCCGGGCGATCGGTGATGCCGTCCGCGCAGCCGCCCCGCAACGAGACCGAACGACGGCTCACGGAGCTGGTCGCCGAGGTGCTGGGTCTGGACTCGGTGGGAGTGCACGACAGCTTCTTCGCCCTCGGCGGGGACAGTATCGTGTCGATGCGGCTGGTGAGCCGGGCCCGGGCCGCGGGGTTGAGCTTCTCGCCCCGCGACGTATTCGAGCGGCGTACGGTCGCCGGGCTCGCTGCCGTGGCCACCGAGATCCCGACCGCTGGGCGGACCCAGCCGGACGCCGGCGTCGGGGACGTGCCGCTCACCCCGATCCTCGAATGGCTGGTGCAGCAGGGTCAGCCGTTTCGCCGGCTGTGCCAGGCGCGTGTCGTGCAGACCCCGGCCGATCTGGACCTGGGCCGGCTGCAGACCCTGGTCCAGCTGCTCCTGGACCGGCACGACGTGCTGCGGTCGACCTTCGCCCTGTCCGGCGACGGTTCATGGTCGTTCACCATCCACGCGCCGGGGACGGTGCAGGCCAGCGGCTGCGTCCGGAGGTTCGATGCGCAGGCTCTCGACCATCAGCAGCTGAGCGCCCGGCTGCCCGGCGAGTTCGCCGATGCGGTGTCCGAGCTGGACCCGGTGGCCGGTTCGATGGTCCGGGTGGTGTGGTTCGACGCGGGGCCGGGTAGGCGCGGGCGGCTGTTGATCGTGCTGCACCACCTCGTGGTGGACGCCGCGTCCTGGCAGATCATCCTCGCGGATCTGGCGCAGGCGTGGCGTGCGGTAAGCCAGGAAACGCCGTACCGGCCAGGCCCGGTCGGCACCGCGTTCCGGGACTGGGCCCGCGGGTTGCGCGCCGAGGCGCTGCGCCCGGGTCGATCGGCCGAGATCGAGCTGTGGACCGACGCCCTGCACAGGCCCGATCCGGTTCTCGGCAGCAGGCGGCTGGACCCGGCTGTGGACACCAGGGCGAGCATGCGCACCCTGCACGTGTCGATGGATGCCGCTCGCGCCGGGCTGCTGCTGCGCACGATTCCCGATCGGTACGGGGTCACGGTCAACGATGTGCTGCTGACCGGTCTGGTGCTCGCGGTGACGCGATGGCGCACCGAGCGGGGCCGGCCGGCGGGTGACGGTTCGGTGCTTGTCGCGTTGGAAGGTCACGGTCGTGCAGAGCAGATCGTGCCGCAAGCCCAGCTCTCCGACACCGTGGGCTGGTTCACCAGTGTCTTCCCGGCCCGGTTGGACCCGGGGCCGGTCAGTGAGACCGGAGTGGGGAAGGCGTTGCTGCGGGTGGCCGAACAGCTGGCGGCGCTGCCGGACAAGGGCATCGGTTATGGCCTGCTGCGCTATCTGAATCCGGTGACCGCCACAGAACTGAAGGGCTACGACGATCCGCAGATCGAGTTCAACTACCTGGGCCGGGTGACGGTCGGCGAGCAGTCCCACCAGGACTGGGCGAGTGCACCGGAGAGCGGCGCCTTGATCGACGCGGACCCCGAGATGCCCGCACCGTACTGCCTGGTCATCGATGCCGCCGTGGTGGATGGCGCGGAGGGGCCAGCGCTGCGGGCCTACCTGCAATGGCCAGATGCGATCTTCGACGAACCGGACATCGGGGCACTGTCGCGGGCCTGGTTCGCCGCGCTTGATCTGCTGGCCGCCGGTGACTCCCAGTGAGCCCCATACCCGAAGACCTGGCTGCGCGCCGGCGTGAGCTGCTGCGCCGCAGGCTGGTCGACGCCGGCCTGACCGGTTCTTCGACAACGGAACGGATCCCGCGCCGGCAACCCGACCGGGATATCCCGCTGTCCTTCGCGCAGTCCCGAATGTGGTTTCTGCAGCAACTGGAACCGGATAACCCGGCCTACAACGTGTGCCTGACCATCCGGTTGAGCGGCCTGCTGGACGTGGCCGCGCTCGACACCGCGTTTCACCGGCTGGCGCTGCGGCACGAAGTGCTACGCACCCGGTACGAGGTCGGTGCCGAAGGACAGCCCGTGCAGGTCGTGGACCCGGACCCGTCCTTCGCATTCGACGTGGTGGACCTGGGAGAGTTGGACCGGGTGGCGCGGGCCCGGCGGGTCGAGGAGCTGGTGCGTGCCGAGTCAGCGGCACCCTTCGAGCTCAGCAGGGACCATCCGTTGCGAGTGCGGCTGGTGCGCCAGGGCGCGGACGGCCACCTGCTGCTGACCGTGCACCACATCGTCTGGGACGGCGGCACCTTCGGTGTGCTGTCCGCCGAGCTGAGCGCGCTGTACCGGGAAGCGGCCACCGGAGAGCCGGCCGCTCTGGCGCCGCTCTCCGTGCAGTACGCGGACGTGGCGGTCTGGCAGCGGCACCGGTGGACGCCGCAGCGGCTGACCGATCACCTCGACTACTGGAGGACCCAGCTCACCCCGTTACCCGAGCCGCTGCAGCTGCCGACCGACGGCCGGCGCGCGGTAACGGTCTCGGCGCGTGGCGGACGCCGCTGCCGCACAGTCGGGCCGGGGCCGACCGCGCAGCTCATCCGGCTCGGCGAGGCCACCGGTGCGACACCGTTCATGGTGCTCCTCGCGGGTTTCGCGGCCGTGCTGTCGCGCTACACCGGCGCCACTGACGTGCCGATCGGTTCCCCGAGCATGAACCGCGAGACTCCGGAGCTGGCGGGACTGATCGGCAACTTCGTGAACACCCTGGTGCTGCGCGTGGACCTCAGCGGTGACCCGAGCGTCACCGAGCTCCTGCAGCGGGTCCAGCGGATCTGCGTCGACGGCTACGCCCATCAGGAGCTGCCCTTCGACAAGCTGGTGGACGACCTCGCGCCGGTACGCCAGCCGGGTCGCTCGGTGCTCTTCGACGTGATGCTCGTTCTGGTCGCGCAGGGATTGCAGGGCCCCCAGCTGCCCGGGGTCCGCGGCTGGGAGCTGGTCCACAACGGGACCACCCAGTTCGACCTGGCGCTGGAGGCGCTGCTGACCGACGGGCGCCTGCGGATCGAGGCCACCTACCGCAGCGAACTGTTCGCTGCGGACACCGTCGACCGGATGCTCGAACACCTCGAGGTGCTGCTCACCGCGGCGGTCGCCGACCCGGATCAGCCGGTCAGCCGCCTGGAGCTGCTCTCGGCGGCAGAGCGCGATCGGATGCTGCGGGAGTGGAACGACACGGCCACCCCGATGCCCTCGACCACCCTGACCGGGTTGTTCGAGGCGCAGGCCGGGCGCAGCCCGCAGGCCACCGCGGTCGAGTACGGCGACACCCGCGTGCGTTACGCCGAGCTCAACGCCCGCGCCAACCGGCTGGCCCGCAGGCTGGTCGACCTCGGTGTCGGCCCGGAGCGCTGCGTCGGCGTCCACCTCGAACGGTCCGTGGAGCTGGTCGTCGCCCTGCTGGCCGTCGAGAAGGCGGGCGGCGCGTTCGTCCCGCTGGAGCCGTCCTGGCCGGCCTGCCGGATCGCGGAGGTCTGCGACGATGCCCGGCCGGTCGTGGTACTCAGCCGGACCCGCGACCTCGCCGCCGTATCGGGCCGGGGCGTTGCGGTGCTCGGTGTCGGACCGGAGGATTTCGCGGCAGCCGAGGTGGATGAGGAGAACCTCGGCGTCCCGGTCGATCCGGAGGCGCTGGCCTACGTGATCTATACGTCGGGCTCGACCGGTGCGCCCAAGGGCGCGATGATCCGGCACCGGGCCATCGCGCACCGGCTGATCTGGCAACGCCGGTTACTCGGGTTCGGCGGTGAGGATGCCGCGCTGTTCAAGGCGCCGCTGGGATTCGACATCTCGGTGAACGAGATCTTCCTCCCGCTGACCACCGGTGGCCGGCTGGTGATCGCGGAGCCTGGCGCAGAGCGCGACGTCGAGTACCTGCTCGACACCATCGCCGGGCACCGGGTCACGTTCGTCTACCTGGTGTCGTCGATGTTGGACCTGCTGCTCGCGCTCGATGACTTCGACGTCAGGGCGGCATCGCTGCAGCACGTGTGGTGCGGCGGTGAGGTGCTCACCCCGGAGCTGTTCCGCAGGTTCCGCAGGCACAGTACCGCGGTGATGTACCACGGATACGGGCCCGCCGAGGCGACCATCGGGGTCAGCCACGTCGTGTACCGCTCCGCAGCGGTCCGCAGCGCGATCTCGATCGGCAGGCCGAACACCAACACCCGGCTCCATGTGCTCGACCGCCGCCTGCAACCGGTCCCCCTCGGCGTGACCGGGGAGCTGTACGCGGGCGGGGTCTACCTCGGTCGCGGCTACCTCAACGACCCCCGGCGCACCGCGTGCTGTTTCGTGGCTGATCCCTTCGGCCCGCCCGGATCCCGGGTTTACCGCACCGGAGACCTCGCCCGGTGGCGATCCGACGGGACCCTGGAGTTCCTCGGGCGGGCCGACAACCAGGTCAAGATCCGCGGCATGCGCGTCGAGCTCGAGGAGATCGAGGCGGTTCTCGAACAGCACGAGCAGATCCGGCGTGCGGTGGTACTGCTGCGCGAGGACCAGCCGGGCGTCCAGCGCCTGGTCGGCTACGGCCTGGCCGAAGCGCCCGGCCTGGCCGGCGAGCAGGTGCGCGCCTGGTTGAGTGCTCGGCTGCCCGAGCACATGGTTCCCCAGTCGTTCGTGCTGCTTCCCGAGTTCCCGCTGATGGCCTCCGGAAAGGTGGACCGGGGGCAGCTGCCCGCCCCCCAGGTCGGCCAGGATCCGGACGGCGCGCCGGTCACCGAGGAGGAGACACTGCTCTGCCGTCTGTTCGCCGAGACACTCGCCCTGTCTGCGGTCGGCGTCCGGGACAACTTCTTCGCACTCGGCGGGGACAGCATCCTGTCCATCCGGCTGGTGAACCGGGCCCGTAAGGCCGGCGTGCTGATCAAAGTCGGCGACGTGTTCGGGAACCAGACCCCGGCCGGGCTGGCCACGGTCGTCGCCGCGCGGCCGAGCGCGGATGCGGTGACGAAGGCACCTGACCCGGCGGATCGCCCGCTGGTGGTGCTCACCGAGCAGGACCTTGACGACCTGGAGGCGTGATGTGCGGTAACCGGCGTGGAGGTATCCGATGACCGAGCACCCGACGACGGAGGACCTGTTTCGCGCGGTGACCGACCAGCTGGGTCCGGACGCCGACGCCCTGACCGAGGACGCCAGCCTCATCGAATGGGGTCTGGACTCCATCCAGCTGATGCAGGTGGCCAACCAGTGGCGCCGTCGCGGGATCACGGTGAGCTTCGCGCAGCTGGCCAGGAGACCGACGCTGCGCGACTGGCGCGCACTGCTCGCCCAGCAACCTGGTGTCGCTGCCGGCACCGGCACCGGGGAGCTCCTGCAACCGGCCGCCCCCGCGGTGGACCCGGCCGCCCCGTTCCCGCTGGCGCTGATGCAGCACGCCTACCGGATCGGCCGTGAGGAAGGGTCCACTCTGGGGTCCGTCGCCGCGCATCTCTACGTGGAGTTCGACGGTGCGGGAGTGCAGCCGCAGCGGCTGGAGGATGCGGTGCGCGCCGTGGTCGAGCGGCACGGGATGCTGCGGGCCCGCTTCAGTGACGACGGCAGCCAGCGCATCATGCCCCGCTACCCGCGGCGCCCGCTGGCCGTGCACGACCTGCGGGATGTGGAGGACCATCTGGTCGCGGCCGAGCTGGCGATGATCCGGGACGAGAACACGCACGCCCGGCTGGACATCGAGGACGGCGAGGTGTTCGCGGTCCGGCTGTCACTGTTGCCGCGCGGGTTGACCCGCCTGCACGTGGACGTGGACATGCTGGCCGCCGACGCGCTCAGCTACCGGGTGCTGCTCGCCGACCTCGCCCGCAGCTACCAGCGTCCGGACCAGCCATTCGACCCGATCGGCTACAGCTATCCGCAGTATCTCGCGGACCGCTCCGCGCTGCGGCAGCCGAGCCGGGAGCGGGCCCGGCGGTGGTGGCGGCAGCGGGTACCGGAGCTGCCCAGCGCACCCGAGCTCCCGCTGGTTCCCGAGACCGAACGGCGAGATCCGACCCGGGTGGCGCGGTGGCACCACTGGCTGCCCCCGCAGGACGCCGAGCGGCTGGCGGCCCGCGGGCGCCGGTTCGGACTGACCCCGTCGATGGTGGTGGCGACCGCCTTCGCCGAGGTCATCGCGGCGTGGAGCGCCCAGCAGCGGTTCCTGCTCAACGTGCCGCTGTTCGATCGGGCGAGCACCCATCCAGAGGTGGAGCAACTGGTCGGCGATTTCACCGGTTCGGTGTTACTGGCGGCCGATCTCACCGACGCCACCTCGTTCGCCGAACATGCCCGGCGGCTGCAGGACCGCATGCACACCGATGCGGTGCACGCCGAGTACTCCGGTGTCGAGGTGCTCCGTGACCTGTCGCGTCACCAGGGTGCTCAGGTGCTCGCTCCGGTGGTGTTCACCAGCGCTCTCGATCTCGGGGAGTTGTTCGACGCGGGGGTGCGACGTTCGTTCGGCGAGCCCGTCTGGATCGTCTCGCAGGGCCCGCAGGTACTGCTGGACGCGCAGATCACCGAGGTCGACTCGGGGTATCTGATCAACTGGGACGTCCGGGTCCAGGCCTTCCCCGAGGGCATGATGGCGGCGATGTTCACCGCATTCCACGAGTTGGTCATCAGGCTCGCTCGCGCGGACGAGCCCTGGCCGGCGCCGGTCGCGGCACTGCTGCCTGCCGCCCAGTCCGAGGTGCGCACCAGGGTCAACGCCACCGCCGAACCGCGCAGCGGCCGGTTGCTGCCCGACCGGTTCTTCGAACTGACCGCCCGGCAGCCGGACGCGCCGGCCCTGCTGTGGGGCGCCGATGGCCGGCTGTCCTACCGGGAGCTGGCCGAGCGGGCGCTCCGGGTCGCGTCCACCCTGCGGGAGAAGGGCGTTCGGTCCGGGGAGCCGGTCGCGATCGTCCTGCCCAAGGGGCCGGACCAGGTGGTCGCCGTGCTCGGGGTGCTGGCCGCGGGCGCCGCCTACGTCCCGATCGGTGTGACCCAGCCACCGGCCAGGCGGGAGCGAATCCGCCGGGTCGCCGGCTTCGAGTTCGCCCTGACCGACGGGCAGCCCTTCGACGGGGTCACCGCGCTGTCGGTCGCCGATGCGATGCGGGGCGGCTCGGCGCTGGCGCAGCCGATCCGGGTGGCCGAGGACGGTGTGGCCTACATCCTGTTCACCTCCGGCTCGACCGGGGAGCCCAAGGGAGTCGAGGTGCCCCATCGGGCGGCGATGAACACGATCGACGACCTGAACGGGCGGTTCGCTGTCGGCGAGTCGGATCGGTGCCTCGCCGTGTCCGCGCTGGACTTCGACCTGTCGGTGTACGACCTGTTCGGGTTGCTGTCCGCAGGCGGCGCCGTGGTGCTCGTCGACGAGGACGACCGGCGGGATGCCCGGCAGTGGGCGCAGCTGGTGCGCGGGCACCGGGTGAGCGTGCTCAACTGCGTGCCTGCTCTGCTGGACATGCTGCTGCTCGCGGCCGGCCCCGACGATCTGGCGAGCCTGCGCACGGTGCTGCTCGGCGGTGACCGGGTAGGCACCGATCTGCCCGGCAGGGTGGCCGCCGCAGCGCCGGATTGCCGCTTCGCCGGGTTGGGTGGGACCACCGAGACCGCGATCCACTCCACCGTGTGCGAGGTGGACCGGGTGCCCTCGACGTGGCGATCCGTGCCGTACGGCACACCGCTGCGCAACGTCCGGTGCCGGGTGGTGGACGTCCGCGGCCGGGACTGCCCGGACTGGGTGGGCGGTGAACTGTGGATCGGTGGCGAAGGTGTCGCGCTCGGTTACCGGGGCGATCCCGAGCGGACGGCGGAACGATTCGTCGAGCACCTGGGTTCACGCTGGTACCGCACCGGGGATCTGGCCCGCTACTGGCCCGACGGGACGCTGGAGTTCCTCGGCCGCCGGGATCACCAGGTGAAGATCCGCGGCTTCCGGATCGAGTTGGGTGAGGTGGAGTCCGCCCTCGCCGAGCATCCGCAGGTGCACCGGGCAGTCGCCACAGTGCGCGACTCCCAGCTGGTGGCGGCGGTGTCCGGGGACGTCTGCGGCGACGACGTCCGCGACTGGTCGCGGCATCTGCTGCCGCCGCACATGGTGCCCGCCCGCGTCATGGTGCTCGACAGGTTCCCGCTGACCCCGAACGGCAAGATCGACCGGCCCGCGGTGCGGGAACTGGTCCGCAGCGGGGTGGGAGAGTCCAGCTACGTCGCCCCCCGTACCGCGCTGGAGAAGGCTCTGGCTGCGTTGTGGGCGGAGACGCTGGGCGTGGAACGGATCGGCCGCGAGGACCGGTTCTTTGCGCTCGGCGGCGATTCCGTGCTGGCGACGGTCATCGTGGGCCGGCTGCGGGAGATGCTGGACTGCACCGGAGTAACGGTGACGGTGCGCACCCTGTTCGCCACGCTCACGGTTGGCGCGATGGCGCAGCGCCTGGTCGCCGAGGACACCATTCCGGGCCGGCTGGAGCGGATCGCCGAGGTCTACTGGGAGGTCCAGCGGCTTTCGGCGGACGAGGTCGACGCCGAGCTGTCTTGATGAAGGCGATCTCACGAAGACAGCCGGCGTCGACGTCAGCGTTCTCGCTAGCTTGCGATGGATGCCTTTTCCAGACCGGGCCGTAGCTTGTCGAGCAGCCAGGGGATGCCCAGTACGGACGGATTCGCGAGTTGAGTGATCGCGGTCATGTCCACGACGGTCACTCGGCCGTCCCGCACTGCGGGCATGTTCTGGTAGAGCGGGCTGCCCTCGACGGCCTGCTGCATGTCCGGTGTGAGGAAGGCCAGCACAACCAGATCGGCATTGAGCTTGTCCAGTTGTTCGTAGCCGAGGCCGGCCCTGGGGTTGCCTCCGACGCCGGTCACGCCTGCCAGCGACGGCGTGAGCCTGAGGCCGAGCTGGCCGAAGAGTTTGACGGCGAAATCGTCCGGTGAGACGAGGGTGAACACCTTCCCGGGCACGTTCGCCGCCGAAGCGCTGAACGTCTTGCCGGCCAGACCGGGATAGTCCGTTTTCACCGCGGCGATCTTGGCTTGGGTGTCCGCGATGAGCCGGTCGGCTGCGGCCTGCTTGCCCAGTGCCTGGCCCACCACCTGGACGACCTGGTCCCAGCTCTGCTTGCCCCATTCGCTCTGGTAGCCGATCGTCGGGGCGATCTGGGACAGCGTCGAGTAGTTCTGCTCCAGCGTGTAGAGCCCGATCGCCAGGATGAGATCCGGATGCAACTGGGCGATCTGCTCAGCGTTCACTGTGACATCGGTATCGATGAGTTGGGTCTTCGTGGGGTCGAGCTTGCCCGCCAGCCAGGGAGAGATGCCGTTCGAGGTGGTGGTGTCCTTCGATACGGCGACCGGTGTCACACCCAGCGCGAGGACGGCATCGGTGGCACTCGATCCGCCGAGTACGACCACGCGGTGTGGGGGAGCGGGGATGGTGGTGCTGCCGAACTTGTGCGTGATGGTGACCGGGAATGCGCCGCCGCCGGGTGCGACGCCGGGCTGCTGTGAGGAATCCTGGACCGTTCCGCATGCTGTGAGCCCCACACTCAGCATGCCGGCCAGCAGACCGACGACCGAGGCTCGGGTTCGCCGTCCGGGTATGCGACACCAGCTAGACATCGGACCACCTTCCTAGATAAGGGTAGGCTACCCTATCACTCATCGGTGGCACCCACAGGTGGCTCAATCAGGGGTGGTTGGTGAGGTGTCCACTCATGCTGGTGAAGTACTCGGTGGCCGGGTACTCGGCGTCGTCGGTGCGCACGCGCTCGATCACCAGGCCCCGGTTCCGACCGCTGCGGGCATTCGCTCCGGCCACGACGACGACGCCCGGGCCGTTCCGGAGGACCAACCGCCCAGGAGTCCCGCCGTATCGCTTCTCGGACACCGATGCCCGGAGGATGCCGATGCGCTCACCACGGTGGAAGGTGAAGGCATTGGGGTAGGGGTCGGACTGAGCGCGGACCAGATTGGCGATGTCCTGCGCAGGCCAGGTCCAGTCGATCCGGCTGTCCTCGATGGACCGCTTGTGGAAGAAGCTGGCCCTGGATCGATCCTGCTTGATCCACTCCCGGCCGCCTGCCGCGATGAGGTCGAGTGCGTCGAGCACGACAGGGCCGTAGATGTCGATCGTCTTGTGGAACAGGTCGGTGGCTGTATCGGTGGGCGCCACGGACACCGCCCTCTGCAGCACGATGTCGCCGGCGTCGAGCTCGGTGTCCATCATGTGCGCGGTGACGCCGACCTCCTTCTCTCCGTTGATCAGCGCCCAGATCAGCGGCGCGAAGCCCGCATAGGCAGGTAGCAGAGAGTCGTGCACGTTCAGCGTGCCACCCGGTGGGAGCTTGAAGACCGCTGGCGGGATCCAGGTCCGCCAGTTGGTCGCGACCATGATGTCCGGCTCTGCTTGCTTCAGCCTGCTCAGCAGCTCCGCATCGTCGGGACGGCTGCGCACGAGCAGTGGAACGCCGTGCTGCTCGGCGAGGTCGGCCACGGAGTCGTTCCAGATCCGCTCGTAGGCATGGTCGCTCGGTGGGTGAGTCACCACCATGACCACGTCGTGGTCCGAGTCGAGCAGCGCCTGCAGCGTGCGGTGTCCCGGAGTCTGGTAGCCGACCATCACGACCCTCATCCGGCCTCCTCTCACCATGCTCAGACCGGGCCGAATGGATCACTCACTGGACCGGTAGATTAGGTTAGGGTAACCTATGATCAGTGATCAGCGAAGCGGCGGGCAAGGCGGGCACAGCGATCTTCGGCCCCTCCTCGGCCGGCGCCTGACGATGTGACGACGTCGCGATGGGACAGGTATGCCACAAGGACTTCCCCAGGACGAGGCACTTCCCGATGATCTGGTTCCGATGTACGACATCGTCGGAGTCGGTTTCGGTCCCTCGAATCTTGCGCTGGCGATCACCGTCACCGAGAACAACGCAGGCACTTCGGTGCATAGAGCCGTCAGCGCGCTCTTTCTGGAACGCCAGCCCCAGTTCGGGTGGCACCGAGGAATGCTGATCGATGATGCGACCATGCAGGTGTCCTTCCTGAAGGACCTGGTGACGTTGCGTAATCCGACCAGCGAGTTCAGCTTCCTGTGCTATTTGCACAGCAAGGGCAGGCTGGTCGACTTCATCAACCGGAAGAACGTATTCCCGTTGCGCATCGAATACCATGATTACCTGGAATGGGCGGCTGCGAAAGTCGAGGACCTGGTCGCATACCACCATCGGGTCGTTGCGGTTGAGCCCGTGATTCGGGATGGTGTGGTGGCCTACTTCGACGTGACCGCCCACAAGGGGGCCGGTCCCGATGATCTGGTGGTATACCGGGCCCGCAACCTGGTTGTGAGCATAGGATTGCAGCCGCACCTGCCGGATGGCATCGTGTCGCGTCGCCGGATCTGGCATAACCATGATCTGCTGCACCAGATCGAGAATCTGGGTGAGACCACCGTCAACCGGCTCACCGTGGTGGGCGCTGGGCAGAGCGCGGCGGAGGTGACCGCGTTCCTGCACCGCCGTTTCCCGCAGGCCGAAGTGTGCGCGGTGTTCTCCCGCTTCGGTTATAGCCCTTCTGACGACAGCCCTTTCGCGAATCAGATCTTCGATCCCCCCGCGGTTGCCCAGTTCTTCCTGGCGCCGGAGGAGGTGAAGACGATGATTATGAATTATCACTCCAACACGAACTACTCGGTGGTCGACCCGGAGCTCATCGACGACCTGTATCGGCGCGTCTATCAGGAGCGAGTACTCGGCATCGAACGGCTCCGTATCTTCAACGTCTCCTGCCTGTGCGAGGTGGTCGAGACTGAGACGGGTGTGCGGGCCACTACCGAGTCACTGGCGACGGGGGAGAAGACGGTGCTGGACTCCGATGTGCTGGTCTACGCTACCGGTTACCGGCCCGCCGACCCGCTTCCGCTGCTCGGGGGACTGGTGCCGCATTGCTGCCGGGACGAGCAGGGCCGGCTGCGGGTCGACCGGGACTACCGGGTGATGACCAGCCCCGCCCAGAGTTGCGGTGTCTACCTGCAGGGCGGCACCGAGCACACCCACGGGATCACCTCCTCGCTGCTGTCCAACGGTGCCATTCGCAGCGCGGAGATCCTGGAGTCGATCATTGCTCAACGGGATGGCGCGATTACCTTGGCGAGGTCGAGACCAGCGTCTCCGAGCCGGCCCGCGATGCTCGCCGAGCGGCTGGGATGATCAGTGGAGTGCCGCTTTCCGGATCGACGATCACGCGGCAGGCCAGCCCGAAGATGTCCTTGATCAGCTCGGCGGTGACGATCCGCAGGGGATCGCCCTGCGCCACGATCTTCCCGGCCCGCATCGCGATCAGGTGCGTCGCATACCGGCAGGCGTGGTTGAGATCGTGCAACACGGCTACCAACGTGCGTTGCTGGTGCTCGCGCAGGTCGGCGCACAGGTCGAGTACCTCCACCTGGTGGGCGATGTCGAGGTAGGTGGTGGGTTCGTCCAATAGCAGGATCGGAGTCTGCTGCGCCAGCGCCATGGCGAGCCACACTCGTTGTCGCTGCCCGCCGGACAACTCGTCGACGAGACGACCGGCCAACTCGACGATGCTGGAGTCGGCCATGGCCTGGGCCACGACGTCCTCGTCCTCGGGTGACCATTGGCGCAGCAGCCGCTGGTGCGGGTAGCGACCACGGGCAACCAGGTCGGCGACGGTGATGCCGTCGGGCGCGATGGGGGATTGCGGGAGTAGCCCCAACCGGCGGGCCACGTCCTTCGACGAGAGCGACCGGATGGCGGCCCCGTCCAGGTACACGGTGCCGCGGTGCGGCCTCAGGAGCCGGGACAGACCTCGCAGCAGAGTGGATTTTCCGCAGGCGTTGGGACCGACGATCACGGTGAAGGAGCCGTCCGGGATCGAGACATCCAGACCGTCGATCACCATACGGTCGTCGTAACGCAGGCTGATGTCTTCGGCGTGCAGTCGGCTGACGGAGTCGTCCATAATATTAGGTTAGCCTAAGGTTATTCATCATCGATAGTGGCCGGCTGGGTCGCCTCGAAGCGGGTGCCCACATCGATGAACCCGAGGCGGGAGTACCAGCTGTGCGGCCAGTCGTCGGCCGCTGCGGAGAGGAAGACGACGTCGCAGCCGGAGGCGTGAGCCCGCGCGACGGCGTCGAGCAGCAGCGCGCGGGCCAGCCCGGCCCGCCGGTGAGCCGGGTCGGTCAGCACGGCCTCGATCGCCGCGGTGGCGCCGTCGATGCGCAGCTGCGCCGAGGCGATCGGCTCCCCGCGGCCGTCGAGCACAGCGAGGTCGACGATGCGAAGTACCGCATCAGCGAGGAGCTCGCGGCCGAGGAGCTGGCGAATCGTCTCGTCGTCGGCCTCTGGCAGGTCACGCCGCCAGGACCGTTCCCATAGCGCGCGGAGGGTGTCGTGCGCGACCGGGATCACGTCGATGGATCGGTTCGGCACAGTTCTGTCGTCGTACATCATCAGGCGGAGTTCCTGCACGTGCCACCCTCGGCAGGCGAGCGCGTCCGCGGTGGCGGGGTCATCGAGCATGGCGCGGCGGTGGATGAGGCCGGCGTTGCCGAGGACCCGTGCGGCCTCGGTCACCACTGTGGTGGCATCGCTGGGTCCGGCGATCCACAGCGTGTTGTGTGCATAGGACTCTGGGAATCTCGGGTCGAGCACTGCGACACCGCCCTGCACCGGCACGACGGCGGCGGCGCGGCGCTGCGCCAGGGCACGGTCGAACAGACGAACCCGTGCGACGACGTCGTTGGGGGAGGGCAGGCCGACCGGTTCGGTGAAGCGCCCGTCCGGGCCTGGCTGGTACGGCGCGACCGCCACGACGGCACCGGTGGGCACCGGGCCGTAGTGATGCGGGAACTGCGGGTCGGCCGGGGCGTCGTGGCGAGCGGGTTCGAAGCGAAGCTCACCCGGCAGTCTCGCCGGGTCGATGACCAGCGCGACGAGGTCGGTGCGCCCGGCGAAGAGCAGGTTGGCGGGCAGCTCGACCTGGTCGGGTGTCGACAGGTGGACGAAGCCTTCGGTGAGCAGCGACGGCGGCGCCACAGCGCCGGCCGCCAGCGCCATCCGCCAGGTCGCCGGAGCGCAGAGGTGTAGGAGCGGGCTTGGGTCCATGGGCGGCATCCTGCCGCGTCATCCCAGCAGCGTGTGTCCGAGGTATTGACCCGGTTGCACGCCGGGCGGGCAGGCGAACAGCCCACTGCTGACATGTTGGATGTACTCGTTCAGGGCGTCGTTGTGGTTACCCGCCAGATGGGTGTTGATCGTGACGAACTGGGTGCGGGGGTCGCGCTGATAGGCCAGGAAGAACAGGCCCGCCTCCAGCCGGCCGAGCGCGTCGGTGCCGTCGACGAAGTTGTAGCCACGCCGCAGCAGCTGCGCCCCACTGTTGTTGGACGAATGCGCGAGGCGCACATGAGCGTCCTCGTCGATGAGGGGTTTGCCGTAAGCGCCGGTGACACTGAAGTCGAGTGGGTCGAATTCGGTGGTCGCGCCCAGCGGTGCGCCGGTGCCTTTGGCGCGGCCGATGACCCTTTCCTGCTCGGCGAGCGGGGTGGAGTCCCACGGCTCGATCAGCATGCGGATCCGTCGGCTGACCAGGTAGCTGCCGTCGGTCATCCAGGCGGGACCGTCGCCGTGCCGGGCCCATACATAGCGATCGACCGTGGCGGTGTCCTCCGCCTTGATATTGCTGGTGCCGTCCTTGAAGCCCATCAGGTTGCGGGCAGTCTGCTGGCTGGTGCTGGTGCTGCTGGTACGACCGAAGCCCAGCTGCGAGTAACGCACCACAGCCGTGCCCCGCGCGATCCGGGCCAGGTTACGGATGGCGTGCACGGCTACCTGGGGGTCGTTGGCGCACGCCTGGACGCACAGGTCACCGCCGGAGTTTTCGGGCACCAGGGCGTCCCCGGCGAACGCCGGTAGATCGGCCAGCTGAGCCGGCCGCTGGGCGGCCAGGCCGAAACGGTCCCGGCCGTCCGCACCGTGAAAAAGGGTGGTGCCGAATCCGACTGTGATGGTCACCTGGGAGGCTGGTAGTCCTTGCGCCTCCCCGGTGTCGGTGGGCGGCTTCTGGAGCGCACCGTTGACGGCGCCACCCGGGCCGACAGCGGTTCCGCCGCACAGCGCGACCGCTGCCGCCGTCCAGGACTTCAGCAACGCGACCAGGTCGGCGCGAGTGGCGGCAGGGGAGAGGTCGAACGCGGCGAAGTGCAGCCGGTCCTGCACCGCAGTGACGATGCCTGCCTGGTGCACGCCGTGGAACGGCACGATGCCGGACGCGGCGGGAGCCTCGTCGGAGGGCGCGGAATCCTGCTGGGCGGCGGCTCCCATGGCGGTGGCCGCCCCGGCACCGGCGACTGCACCGGCGCCGAGCAGGCCGACCAGCGCCCGTCTGGACAGTTTGTATCGCTCGGATGTCACTTGTTCACCAGCTCTCCGGTGATCTGACCCAGCGGTTCACTGATGTTGGTCACCTCGTCGGAGAGCGCCTTGATATCGGCCGGGGTGAGGGTGGCGTAGGAGACGAAGGGGCTGCCTGGGATGTAGCCAGGGCCGTCCTGCGTCGAGAAGTGGGTGCCGAGGAGGTTCAGCAACGCGCCGAAGCGGGTGTCGAGAGTGGACACCAGGGCTGGATTACGCTCGACCAGCACCGGCCGCAACGCCGTGTAGGCGGACCTGGCACCTTCCACATTGGCCTGGAAGTCGACCAGGTCGATGTGCGAGTACCGCTCCTCCTCTCCGGTGACCTTGCTCTTGGCGACCTCGTCGAGCAGCGACTTCGCGCCGTTGCCCATGGTGATCGGGGTGATCTCCACCGTCGGGATCTGGGATTGCAGCTTCTTGACGTTGGCATCGAGCGCATCCGCTGTCGGACCGCTCGCGCTGATGTCCTTCTTCTCCCACAGGTCCTGTTCGAGCTTGTGGAAGCCGACGAACGGGTTCGTGCTGGTGGCGTCGTCGATGCGCATGTCGATCAGCGGGTCGAGATCGCCGAACGACTCGGCGATGGGTTCGATGCGCTCGTAGTGCGTGCGTGCGGCGGGGTAGAGCGACTTCGCCTGGTCCAGGTTGCCTGCCTTGACCGCAGTGGTGAACGCCGTTGTCGTGTCGGCCAGCGCCTGCACCTCGTTCTCCACGTAGTTGCGGTACGAGGCGACGGCGGCCTGCAGCCGCGCGTCCACCGGCGCGTTCGCGACGCTCGGGCCGCTGACCGTCAACCCGGTGCGGATGCCTGATCCGACCATGCCCGGTTTGCACGCCACCTGGTACTTCCCGGCAGGAAGATCGACTACGAGGTCGCGTGTGGTGGTCGGGCTGATGTTCTCCACCTCGCCGATGATCTGGTCGCCGGCCCCGTAGACGTAGACCTCGCTCACCTGGCTTGCGGTGTTCTCGATGCTGAAGGTGTGCCGCCCGCTGCCCAGCGTTGATGTCGAGACGTCGCACGTCGTGTCGCCAGCCTTGACCGTGACCGTACCTGAGGCGCTGTCATTCGAGGACGGTGCGGAGCTGCAGCCGACCGCCGTAGCGGCCACCATGGCCCCCACGGTCACGGATCGCAGGGTGTTGAGGGTTGGACGACGATTCATCGGGTCTCCTGGTTCGAGGGACGGGTTGGGCACGGACGACGCGAGGCCCTTGCGTAGACCGATCAGGTAGTTCCGAACATCCGCGGTTACTGCTACGTAGCCGATACTGAGTGTTAGGTTAGCCTTTTCTCTTAGAAAGGCAAGGGTCACCTAAGGTGCTGAACACGCGGGGGACGGTGCTGCACCCGTAACCTGGGTGGGCAGGTCCGCGTCCGTTGGGGCAGTGAGAGGTCCCCGCTCGTGAAGCATCCGCCGCCGGGCGACACACCTATGTAACTCTGGGTGACCGCTGTCGGCTCATCCGTTCAGGGTCGTCAGCCGATGACTGCTCGGTCGCCCGCGGCAGCGGGGACCTGGTCGTCGGGCTGGGGGAGCATGACGATGTCGTAGCTCGCGGTCTGCGGACCCACGACGACTCGTTCGGCGTACGGGCGATTCGGCGGGGCGGTGCAGATCAGCAGGTAGTTGCCGGCCTCGGGGGCGTGCAGCCGGTAGCTCCCGTCGCGACCGCTTCGGCTGCGGTCGATCTGGCCTCCGTACACGTCGACCAGGGTGAGCGTCGCCGCTGGCAGCGAGGAGCCATCGAGTGCCAGGACGTGGCCGAACACGGCCGGTTGGAGCGTGGCGGGTGCGGGCGGGGCGAGGTACGCGGACAGGTCCGGCGCCGTGTCCGGCACAGCGGGTGCTGCGAGGGGTCCTGCCTGGCTGTAGGGGAGAACCCCGAGGCGCAGGATGCAGCCGCAGATCACGGCGCCGACGAGGAAGATCGCCGCGCCCCAGGTGAACGCGGTCGTATAGCTGTGGACCGCGGCCTCGGCGATGACCTGCGGGTTGGGCCTGCGGCTACTGAGGTAGTCGGCGGCTGCGTGGCCGGCGATGGTGGCCAGTAGCGCGGTGCCCACCGATCCGCCGACCTGCTGCATGGTGTTCACCGTGGCTGAGGCGACCCCGGCGTCGGAGGGCCGCACACCGACGATGGCGGTTTGCATCGCCGGGGACATGGCCAGGCCGATTCCCAGGCCGGTGACCAGCAGCGCAGGCAGCACATTGGCCGCGTAGGTACTGCTGACCTGCAGGAAAGACAGCCAGAACAGACCGCCTGCCGCGGCCGTCATACCGATCGCGACCAGCGGTTTGGGCCCGAACCGGGGCAGCAGGACAGCCGTGGAGCTGGTCGCTGAGATCATGATGGCGGCCACCATCGGCAGGAACGCGACGCCGGTGCGGATGGGGGAGAAGCGCAGGTTCTGCTGCAGGTAGAAGGTCAGGAACAGGAAGATCCCGAAGATGCCGATACCGATCAGCAGCACCGCCAGGTAGGACCCGCCTCGGTTGCGGTCCAGCACCACGCGCATCGGCAGCAGTGGATGGGCCACCCGGATCTGGAGTATCACGAACACGACGAGCAGCGCCGTGCCACCGGCCAGGAAGCCCCACGACAGCGGGGAGCCCCAGGAGTGCGTCGCAGCGTTGGAGAAACCGAAGACTATGCAGAACAAGCCCGCCGAGGCGGCTAGGGCGCCCGGCACATCGAGCTGGGGTCGTTGCGTCCCCTGCGGCTGACGGTGCAACAACAAGGCCGCACCGACGAACGCGATGCCTGCGAAGACGAGGTTGACGTACATGCACCAGCGCCAGCTGAGGTACTCAGTGAGGATCCCGCCGAGCAGCAGGCCGACGGCGCCGCCGGCACCGGCGAGCGCGCCGAAGATGCCGAACGCCTTCCCTCTGTCCTTGCCCTCGGCGAACGTGGTGGTCAACAACGCCAGCGCGGCCGGTGCGAGCAGTGCGCCGAAGGCACCCTGCGCCGTCCGGGCCCCCACCAGCATCCCGAAGTTGACCGAGGCACCTCCGAGCGCCGAAGCCGCGGCGAACCCCACCAAGCCGACCATGAAGGCGATCTTGCGGCCGAACAGGTCAGACATCCGGCCGCCCAGCAACAGCAGGCTGCCGAACGCGAGCGCGTAGGCGGTGATGATCCACTGCCGGTTCGCATCGGAGAAGCCGAGTCCGTGCTGTGCCGAGGGCAGCGCGATGTTCACAATCGAGGCGTCGAGGATCACCATGAGCTGCGCGACACCGATGACTCCGAGGATCAGCCACCGCTGCGGGTAGTGCGGGTCGGGGTTCTCGGCGGCCGGTGCCGACGCCGACGGCGAGGTGGGCAGGCTGCGCGAACCGGATGCCTTGCTCGTGGCAGTGCTCATCGGGAACCCTTCGGGATGAGGTGGAGGAACCTGCTCCACCTCACGGAATGTACAGCAGTCGACGGATCTTCCTCCTCTCGATTATCGATACTGCCGCGATCGGTGCCTGGGTCTAGCCGGTTGCCGACGGTCAGCGATGCTCCAGTCGCCCATATCGGCCTGCTCCGCACGAGCGAGTGAAGCCGACGGCACCAAGTGCTGTAGCAGGACGGGCTCGCTGGGCCGGTCACCGACGTGTGGCGGTAACCGAACCCGTGCCGGGTGGTATCAGCCGCGGTGGGGCTCCACTCTGGTCACTGGTGACCAGCGAGCACCCACCAGGAGGCGACCCCATGACCGACCGCTTCACCAGCTCCACCAGTTCCATCGGCGCGGTCTGTGCGGAGGTGTCTTCGGCGCTGGGCCTGGACGGTCCACCGAACCCGGTACGGCCCGGGGAGGTACTGGCGCCGTTTGAGGCACTGCTGCAGCCGCCCCGTGCGCAGCGCATCGACAAGGGACATCACGGCGCCGTCGACGTCGAGATCGCCGAGAGCCAGGTGGACATCCACCCTGATCTGCCCGCGATCCCGGTGTGGGGTTTCGGGAGGCCAGGGTGCGTCTCGGCGCCGGGACCACTGCTGGAGGTGCCGGCCGACCAGCGGGTCGTGGTGCGCTGGCGCAACCGGCTGCCCGGCTCGGTGCACCCGCAGGATCCGTCCCACCCGATCCCGTCACTCCCGTTCGCGGCGGTTGTGGTCGAGGACCCAGACGGTGACACGGACTCGGCGCAGAACCATCTGGGTGCCCAGGGCGGTGTCCCGCAGGACACCTCGATGGCCCCGATCGGGTGGACCTCGGTGCACCTGCACGGCGCGCATTCGCATGCCGACGCCGACGGATGGCCGGACAACATGACCGCCGCCGGTGGTCAGCAGGTCAGCGGCTACGACAACACCGCAGACAACCTCGATCTCGGATTGGCCAAGGTCGGGGCCTTCCTCTGGTATCACGACCACGCGATGAACGGCACCCGCTACCACGTCTACGCAGGCCTGGCCGGCGGCTACTTCGTGCGGGACCCGGCCGAGGCCGCACTCGGCCTGCCCACCAGCACCGAGCAGGGCGAGGTGCTGCTGGTGCTGCAGGACCGCAACCTCACCACCACCGGCGCCGGCGGGGTGGAACTGCTGCACAAGACGACCACCGACACCGCCGAGTTCTTCGGTCCACTGACCCTCGTCGACGGCCGACTGTGGCCGCGGCTGCCGTTGCGGCCTGCGGTGCATCGGCTACGGCTGCTCAACAGTTCCAACGCTCGTAGCTACCGTCTGCATCTGGTCACCGTGACTGCCACCGAGCACGGCACACCGGTGGTCACCCCGCAGCATGACCGGGTTCAGGTGATCGGCACCGGCGGTGGCCTGCTGTGGCGGTCCTGGCAGTTGCAGGCCGATGACTCGCTCACGTTGACGCCCGCCGAACGGGTCGACGTGCTGGTCGACCTGTCCGGACTGCCGGTCGGGGCGAAGCTGTACCTGGTCAACTCCGCGCAGGCGCCGTTCGGCGGCGACCCCGCGCCGTCGCTGGCTGACCTGCTCACCGCCGGCGACCGTCCTGGGCGCAACCCCTACCCCTGGGTGCTGCGCATCGACGTCGACCCTGAGGCGCCCACCAAGGGACAACCGCGTGCGCTCTATGCCCAGATCGCGGGCACCGAGCTCAACCCGGCCTTCCGGCGACTGGTGCACGAAGCCCACCCCGCGGCCGGCGGTGAGCCCGAACAGCTCGCGATCGCCGGCCATGCCCATCGCACCATCCTGCTGGCCGAGACCACGCCGCCGGGTCACCTGTACCTGCAGGAGATCGTCGCTGACCCCGCAGGCGGGATCGAACTGCAGCTACCGGGCGAGAACGCCCCGGCCCGATACCGCGTGGAGGGCTGGCCGGCCGAGGACAAGGCCCGATCCAGTACCCGGGTGTCGTTCTACGACCGGATCGCGCTGCGACCCCAGGTCGGTCAGTGGCAGCTGTGGCGGTTCGTCAACGTCACCGGCGACACCCACCCGATGCACATCCACCAGTCGGCCTTCCAGCCCCTCGGTGCCGCCGGAGCCCGGCTGATGGTCACCGATGCTGCCGGCGCCAATCTCTATGACCCCGATACCCGCACCACCAGCGCACCGCTGCTCCCGGACACCGATCCGACACACGTCGCCCCGCGAGCCTTCGAACCCCACGAGGTCCACGGCTGGAAAGACGTCGTCCGCGTCGACCCCGGCAACGTCGTCACCGTCGCCGTGCGGTTCGACCTGCCCGGCCGCTACGTCTACCACTGCCACATCGTCGAACACGAGGACACCGAGATGATGCGACCCTTCGTGGTCACCGTCACCGACATGACCGACGGGCAGATGTCCCACATGTGATCGCCGAGGCCGGGCGCCCGGTATCTCGGGGAGCATCACCCGCAGGGCCGCACTCGAGGGAGGAGGGGGGTGCTCGTGGTCAGCCCGGCGACACCCGGCGAACGGCTCACGGCCGACCAGCGCAACTCGTTTCTCGCTGCTCTGCTGGGCTGGGCCATGGACGCCTTCGACTACTTCCTCATGGTGCTGGTCTACGTCGAGATCGGTGCGGACTTCGGCGTTTCGCTCACCAAGATGGCCTTCCTGACCACGGCCACCCTGCTGATGCGCCCGGTCGGTGCGTTGCTGTTCGGTCTGTGGGCGGACCGGGTCGGCCGGCGTATCCCGCTCATGGTGGACGTCTGCTTCTACTCGGTGGTGGGCTTTCTCTGCGCGTTCGCGCCCAATTACAGCGTTCTGCTGGTGCTGCGGCTGCTCTACGGCATCGGCATGGGCGGTGAGTGGGGGCTGGGCGCCGCGTTGGCCATGGAGAAGGTTCCCATCGGTCGGCGGGGGTTCTTCTCCGGACTGCTGCAACAGGGTTACCCGATGGGCTACCTGCTCGCCTCGCTCGCCTTCCTGCTGGTGCATTCGGCGCTCGGGCTGTCCTGGCGCTGGCTGTTCGCGCTGAGCATCGTGCCTGCACTGATCAGCCTGTTGATCCGGGCACGGGTTCAGGAGTCCGAGGTCTGGGCGTCCACCCGGCGGCGGCTGAAGGCCAGCCGCACCTCCTTGCGAGATGTGCTGCTCAACCGGCGCGTGCTGCGCCGTTTCGGCTACCTGATCGTGCTGATGACCCTGTTCAACCTGATGAGCCACGGCACCCAGGATCTCTATCCCACGTTCCTCAAGCAGGGCATCGGGTTGTCCGCCACCACGGCGACCTGGATCGCGGTGATCTACAACGTCGGCGCGGTGATCGGCGGCATCACGTTCGGCGCGCTGTCCGACCGGTTCGGTCGCCGACGCACGATCGTGTTGTGCACGCTACTCGGCCTACCGCTGGTGCCCATCTTCGCCTACTCCACGACGGCGGGCTGGTTGTGCCTGGGCGCGTTCCTGATGCAGGTCATGGTGCAGGGGGCCTGGGGTGTGGTCCCGGCGCACCTGACCGAGATGTCGCCCGATGCGATCCGTGGCTTCTATCCCGGGGTGACCTATCAACTCGGCAACTGTCTGGCGGCCTTCAACCTGCCCATCCAACAGGCGCTGGCCGCCGAATACGGCTACCCGTTCGCACTGGCCGCCACCATCGTGCCGACCCTGGTGCTGCTCGCCGTGCTCACCGCGGTGGGCCGGGAGGCCAAGGGCGTGAAGTTCGGCACCGAACGCACGGCGGCCGAGGTGGTCGCCATTTGACCGTGGGACACGCCCGAACAGATCGTCAGGCGTGAGCGGTCAGCACGTCGGTGAAGGACCGGTCCAGCTCCACGCACTTCGTAGTAGAGGCTTGCGCCGGGCACTCGCAGGACGTCTGTCGTGGGTGTGCGCATCGGTTGCTCAGGCGGCCTTGTCCAGCGCGGTGAGGGTCGCTCGACGCAGCTCGTCGAGGATTAGCCCGTTCTCGGTGAGGATCTTGACGGCCAGGCCGTCGCCGTCCCGGAGCAATCCCAGCAGGATATGCTCCGAGCCGATGTAGTTGTGGCCGAGCCTGATGGCCTCGCGCAGTGACAGTTCCAGGACCTTCTTGGTATGGCGGGTTAATCTCGTACGGTAACCCTGCCTACGCCGCATCAGCCCACGCCGTGGCGTCTCTGGGGGCCCCAGTAGCGCGTCCGGACCGAATGACTCCTTGATCCTGTTCAGTACCGTCGCCAGATCGATCCCGATCGTCTGCAGGGCCGCGGCATCCTCGTCGGTCAGGATCTTCGAAGGCGTGCCGGCCAGCCGCTCGACGTCCGCACGTGCCCGGGGACCGTCCATCCCGGCCGCGTGGAGCACCGCATACGCGACGCCGGCCTCCTCGGACAGCAACGCCAGTAACAGGTGCTCGGTGCCGATGTGGGGATGGCGCAGCTCCCGAGCCTCGCGTTGAGCGCCCACGACTACCGCGCGGGCCTGGGCGGTGAATCGCTCGAACATCTAGTCCTCCCGTGGGTCTTGTGCCGGCGCTCGACCGGCGTACTTCTTGTGCACTGCTTGCTTGCTGACTTCAAGCGCCTCGGCGATCTCCTGCCAGGACCAACCCTGCCGCCTCGCGTTGTCCACCTGCAGCGCCTCCAGCGTCTCCGCGAGCCGACGTAGTGCCAGCGCCGCCCGAAGCCCAGCCCGGGCATCCGCGCCGCTGGCTGCCGCGGCCAGATCCGTCATCTCACTCACGTGTCAACCTTAGTTGACATGCCTTGAGGGGTCAACCCGGGTTGACGGCTCCGTCAGCTCCGTCGGCCGAGTTGCGGGGGCGGCGGCCGCGCGAGCGCCGTGGTATCAAGAATTTAGCTGCTCGATACAAGTCATTTGCTATGTTAAGCATTAGTGCGCCCGACTACCGGTGCGCAGCCGTGCCGACCTCGTGAAAGGACCTCCACCCGATGCCGACGACCGAGGCGAGCAGGACCGCCACGGCCGAGCCCGGCCCGCGCAGCAGGCGCACCGCCCCGGACTCGCCGCGTTACAAGTGGGTGGCGCTGTCGAACACGACGCTCGGCGTGCTGATGGCGACGATGAACGCCTCGATCGTGCTCATCTCGCTACCGGCGATCTTCCGCGGGATCCATATCAACCCGCTCGAACCGGGCAACATCAGCTACCTGCTGTGGATGATCATGGGCTACATGCTGGTCACCGCGGTACTGGTGGTCACGCTCGGCCGGCTCGGCGACATATACGGACGGGCGCGGATCTACAACGCCGGGTTCGCCGTGTTCAGCGTGGCCTCCATCCTGCTGGCGGTGGACCCGCTCGATGGCGGGAACGGGGCGATGTGGCTGATCCTCGTGCGGGTTCTGCAGGGCATCGGCGGCGCGATGCTGATGGCCAACGCCACGGCGATCGTCACCGACGTCTTCCCCGCCGAGCGGCGCGGCTTCGCGGTGGGCATCAACGCCGTGGCCGCGATCGGTGGCTCGTTCATCGGCCTGCTCCTCGGCGGCGTGCTCTCCGAGGTCGACTGGCGGCTGGTGTTCTGGATCAGCGTCCCGTTCGGCGTCATCGGTACGATCTGGGCCTACCTGACCTTGCACAGCACGGGCGTCCGGCGCTCCCACAAGATCGACTGGCCCGGCAACGCCACGTTCGCCATCGGGCTGATCCTGCTGCTGACCGGGATCATCTACGCCATCCAGCCCTATGGCGGACACTCCGAGGGGTGGACGAACCCGTTCGTGCTCGGCTGCCTGATCTTCGGTGTGCTGGCGCTCATCGGGTTCTGCATCGTCGAGACCAGGGTGACCGAGCCGATGTTCGACCTCGGGCTGTTCCGCATCCGGGCGTTCGCGTTCGGCAATGTGGCCACCCTGATGAGCGCGCTGAGCCGCGGTGGTCTGCAGTTCATGCTCATCATCTGGCTGCAGGGCATCTGGCTTCCGCTGCACGGCTACGACTACGAGAAGACGCCACTCTGGTCGGCGATCTACATGGTCCCGCTGACCATCGGATTCCTCGGTGCCGCGCCGGTGTCGGGCTGGCTGTCCGACCGGTTCGGCGCGCGCGCCTTCGCGACCGGCGGCCTGGTGATCGTCGCACTCACGTTCGGCGCGCTGCTGGTGCTGCCGACCGACTTCACCTACTGGCAGTTCGCAGTCATCCTGTTCATCAACGGCATCGGCTCCGGGTTGTTCGCCGCGCCGAACATGACCGGAGTGATGAACAGCCTGCCCCCGGACCGACGCGGGGCGGGCAGCGGCATGATGAGCACGCTGCAGAACTCCGGCATGGCGCTCTCGATCGGCGTGTTCTTCTCCACATTGATCGCCGGCCTGGCCGCCACCATGCCCTCGGCGCTGTTCTCCGGACTGACCGCGCAGCACGTCCCGGCGACCGTGGCAACAGGTGTCGCGGACCTGCCCCCGGTCGGCACATTGTTCGCCGCGTTCCTGGGCTACAACCCGATTCAGGAGATCCTCGGCCCTCAGGTGCTCGGCCAACTCCCTTCCGGCAACGTCGCGACGCTGGTGGGCAAGCAGTTCTTCCCGCACCTGGTCGCCGACCCGTTCCATCAGGGCCTGATCGTGGTGTTCTCGATGGCGATCGTTGTCACGCTGATCGGCGCCGTCGCCTCGTTGTTCCGGGGTGGACGGTTCGTGCACGACGAGGTCCACGGCAGCGCAGGCCTCGCCGCTACCGTCGAGCGCTCCCTGCAAGCCGCCGCCGAACCGAGCGTGCCGACCCCCGGTGCCGCCCTGTTCGGTCGGGTGACCGAGGCCGTGAACGGGGATCGGGCCGCCGTGCCTGCACGGTTGACCCTCGTCGATTTCAACGGTGTCCAGCTCGCCCGCACCCAGGCGGATCCGGACGGGTCGTTCCGCCTACCCGGCCCGCCGGGTGCCGCTCTGCTGGTCTTCGCGTCCCCGGGTCACCAGCCGCACGCCAGGATGGTGACACCCGCGGATGTTGAGCAACGCCATGACGTCGTCCTCACCGCCACTGACTCGGCGACCGCAGGCTCCGCTGCTCGTTGAGAACCGCTGCTCGGTTGAGGCCGCCTTCCGCCGTCCGGGTGATGCTGGTCCGGTTTTCCGCCGCCCGGTCCTCTACAGGCCGGGCGACGCCCTTGGAGATCGCCAAAGATCAGTGCCGTCGGAGTGACGCGGCCTGCGAGGGGAGTGTTCGATGGGTGGTCGTGGGTTGAGCACCGACGAGCCGATAGTTTCCGGAGACGCCGCGGGTGAAGTGCGCGGTCCGGATGTGGCGGTGGTGCTGCGTGGGCTGCACAAGAGCTTCGGCGATGTGCATGCCGTGAACGGCATCGATCTGCGGATCGAGCCGGGGGAGATCGTGGCGTTCCTGGGTCCCAACGGTGCAGGGAAGACCACCACGATCGACATGATGCTGGGGTTGTCGCGTCCCACCGCGGGTGAGGTCAGCGTCTTCGGGCTTTCCCCGGCCGCGGCGGTGGCCCGGGGATTGGTCGCCGCGGTGCTGCAGACCGGTGGCTTGCTACAGGATCTCACGGTGGCCGAGACGGTGCGGTTGACCTCCACCTTGTTCGTCCAGACTCGCCCGGTCGCGGAAGTCCTGGACCGGGCGGGGGTCGCCGACATCGCTGATCGCCGGGTCGGCAAGTGTTCGGGCGGCCAGCAACAGCGGCTGCGGTTCGCGCTGGCGCTGCTACCCGATCCGGCCCTGCTGGTGCTCGACGAGCCGACCACCGGGATGGATGTGGAAGGGCGCCGTGACTTCTGGTCGGCGATCCGGGGGGACGCCGGCCGCGGGCGCACCGTGCTGTTCGCTACCCACTACCTGGAAGAAGCCGATCTCTACGCCGACCGGGTCGTGCTGGTCCGCCAAGGGCAGGTGGTCGCTGATGGCACGGCGGCGCAGATCAAGAACCTGGCCACCGGACGAATCGTGCGGGCCACCCTGCCCGGGGCCGACCAGGCGAGCCTGGCGGCGGTGGACGGGGTGGAATCGGTGGAGATCCGCGGTGACACCGTGCTGGTCCGGGCGGCGGAATCCGATGAGATCGCCCGGTATCTGCTGACTCGCACCGCCGCGCGTGATCTGGAGATCACCACGAACAACCTTGAGGATGCGTTCATCTCCCTGACCAGCCAGAAGACCCCGGCGACACCGCTGGAGCCCGCTCCCGGCCCGGGACTGCCGGGCGTCTCACGTCACCGGAGTAGCTGATGAGCCCGACTTCTGTCCACACCCTTGACCTGACCCGCCGGGTACCGCCGATCGGCGGTTTCAACCTGACCTTCTTGGGTCTGGAGATACGCCGGATGCTGCGGAATCGCCGCACGGTGATCTTCACCCTGATCATGCCGGTGGTGTTCTACGTCGCGTTCGGCTACTCCCAGCGCGGGCAGAGCCTGGGCAACGCGAACGCCGCCGCGTACGTGATGGTCAGCCTGGCCTGCTACGGGGCGCTCGTGGCCACGGTGTCGGGTGCGGCGATGGTCTCGGTCGAACGCGCCCAGGGCTGGAGCCGCCAGCTACGGCTCACCCCACTGCGCCCGCTGGCCTACATCGCCACCAAAACATTGACCGCGATGGTGCTGGGCCTGTTCGCGGTCCTCGCCGTCTACATCGTCGGCGCCGCCACCGGGGTGGCCCTGGCGATGAGCGCGTGGATTCTCTCCGGTCTCGCCGCGTGGCTGTGCGCGTTCGTGTTCGCCGCCCTGGGCCTGTTCGTCGGCTACCTGATCCCCTCTGAGAACGTCATGCAGATCATGGGCGCCGGGGTGGGATTGCTGGCGCTGGCCGGTGGGTTGTTCGTCCCCGTCAGCGTCTGGGGCCCCGGTTTCCAAGCCTGGGCCCGGTTCACCCCCGCCTACGGTGTCGGTGAGATCGCCCGTGCACCCCTGCACGCCGACGCCTTCGACTGGGTCGCCGTCCCCAACATCATTATCTGGACCATCCTGTTCGCCGTTGGCGCCACGCTCCTGTTCCGCCGTGACACCAAACGTGTCTGAAGATCCGCGTGGTCACCCGCCCCAGCCCCGCCTACCGCCACTCGGAACCGAATCGCGGTTCCGAGCACTCCGCCGACTGCCATTCGGAGCCGAGTCGCGGTGCGGTGCGCTGACCTGATGTGTTGTCACACCGTGCATCGCTGACCAGTATCAACGTGTTTGACAGCCGGTCACTGGGTTGCTCCGTAGGTCACAGACCACCCCGGGGTGGCACTTTCCCCACGTTTTCCCCACGCCCGGGGAACATGACCGGCCGCGCGTGGGGACGGCGCAGCGTGTCCGTTTCGCCCACTGTCGATGATCTTGGGAAAATGGGTCCCTGACCTGCGGAGACGTCGGTGGCGATCTAGGAGAACCGTAGGTCGTGCGGACCGGTCCTGGACCTGGACCGGCCGGGCGCTGCCGCCGCAGCGCCGTGCCGGTCAGGGTCGCGGTGAGCAGCGCGGCGGCACCGCCAGGGTTCCCAGCGCACAGCGTGGCCCCTGAACGGGCGCTGGACGCGACGCGACGACCTGGCCGGTGTGATCCCCCACCCGCGCACCCGATCGGGTGCGCCCGCACGTAGCCTGTCGTTACCTCCTCACCGAGGGTCCGCCCCGGGGTAGCTCCCCGGGGCATCGGTGAGGGAGGCCCGGGTGAGGAGAGGTTCCGTGGTGGACGCTGAGGAAGCACGCACGATCGGCCGGCACGTTCGCATGATCCGTCGTCGTCGCGGGATGGGCCTGGACGTGGCGGCGGGGCTGGCCGGGATAAGCAAGTCGTACCTGTCCATGCTGGAACGCGGACAGCGCGGGTTCAACCGGCGCGGCCTGCTAGAGGACCTGGCCGACACGCTGGGCTGTTCGGTGGCCGACCTGACCGGGCAGCCGTACGCCCCGCCCGATCGGGCGACAGCCGACGCGCTGGGGGTTATCGCCGAGATCACGCCACTGCTCTACGACACCGCGCTGGACGCACCGCGAGACCTTCCGGTACGTCCGGTTGAGCAGCTCGCCCGCTGGGCAGCCGAGGCCAACGCGCACTGTGATGAGGCCCGGTACGGGCTGGCCGGTCGGCAACTCGGCGCGCTGCTCAGCGAGCTACAGGTGCACGCCGCAACCGGGACACCCGACACCCGGCACGCCGCGCGGGCAGGACTGGTGGAGGCCTGCGTGGTCGCGTTCGGCATCGCCCGCCAGCTAGGACACCCGCAGCTGGCGATACAAGCGATGAACCGGGGGCAGGCCGCGGCAGTGCAGCTCGGTGACCCCGCGCTCGCCGGTTTCGCGGGGCTGGCCAGGGCCGGTGCCTTCAGTCGACTCGGCGCCCGCGGTACCGCCACCGCTGTGCTCGCCGAAGCGAGAACCGCTGTCGCACCAGAATCCGACCCTACCGGCCCTGATGTTCGGGCGGCCGAAGCACTCGGGATGACCCATCTACTCGCAGCCCAGCTCGCCGCCCGCGACGGGCACCCCGGCGACGCCGAAACCCACCTGACCGAAGCGGCGGACCTCGCGCAGAAAACCGGCGAACGCAACACGCTGTACTGGCATTTCGGCCCGGCCAACGTCGCTGCATGGTCGCTGGCAATCGCGGTCGAACAAGGCAACGGAACCGCTTACGCCGAGCGACTCGACGGAGACCCGGTCCGCCCCACCTCCGCGGGACGACGTAGCCGGCTGCACTTCGACCTCGCCCGCGGCTACGCCCAGGCCGAAGGGGACCGGGACACCGAGGCGATCCGACACCTTGACACCGCCGACCGGATCGCGCCGACCCGGATGCGCAACGACCCGATGGCCCGGGACCTGGTGATCGTCCTGCACCGCCGAGCCCGCCGTTCAGTGTGGGAACTGGATAGCCTGCGCAACCGCTTCGGCGTCGACCAGCGTTCACGAAGCGTGAACAACTAGGCCCCCGAAGATCGCGCGTTCACGGAATGTGAATAGCCCAGGTCCAATTTACCACCACAGTCGGAACCATGATCGCGAGGGGTGAAGCGGAACCGGCCATCATGCAACTCGAGAACGAACGCACCCGCATGGTGGCGGTCGGCAAGCGCACCGATGACGGCACTCAGTGCACGTTGCTGGTGGTGCGGGAGGTAGGCGGGGATTGGTGTCTGTATCCGCATGGTGTGGGCGCGTTGGGGGTGCGGTTATCGAGGGCTGAGGCGGCCCGGTTGGCCGTGGTCCTGGCGGATGGTGTCCGGTGAGGGTGGCCGGGGTGTCGCTGTTCGAGGTGACCGACGTCGGTGGTGTCGCGCATGTGGTGACCGGTGAGGCGATGGCGGCCGGGCGTGCGGGCGGGTGCTATGCGGCGGTGTGTGGGCGTCATGTCCTGGCGGCGAGTTTGACGGCGCCGGACTCGCACTGTTGCGGGTCGTGTCGGCAGTGGAGGGCCGGGTGGTGTTGATCGGACCCGAGGTCCCGCACGCTGTGTGCGTCACTGACTCTCAGCTCGCGGTCCTGTTCCGGCAGACGCAGTGGTTGCTGGATGATGCGGCGCACGACTTCCCTGCGGGACGGGTCGGCGCGCGGCATCGGGAGGAGCTGGCCGGGACCCTGGAATCGTTGGCGGTCATCGTGCGTGCCTCGGTCTCCGGGCAGGAAACCGAACCGGCCGTGCAGGTCGGCCGGGCAGGTCGGCCGTGCGCCGAGGCGTCGATCGAGTTGCCCGTGTCGTCTCTCGAACCTCCCCTCCCGGTGACCCGCCGGGCCCGGTCCCGTAAACACTCCGGACTGGCCCCCGCAAGTCGATATCCCCCGGATCGGCCGCCCGGGAGCCCCGTCCGGGCGGTCACCCCCCCGGCCCGGGTCGCCGAGTCGAGCCCCTTTTTCGGCTTCTCGGCGGCTGGGCCGGGGCCTCAGGAAGAAGACCCTCCATGAAACGCACCCGGAGCAAGGAACGTAGGGGGCTGGTCACCCGACGCATTGTGTATCGCGACGGGAAACGTCCACACGGCCGGCCCCAGGAACTGAAAGTCGACATTCGGCACGGTGATGTGATCGACGATGATTACGCGGCTGCGATGGTCGCGGCGCGTACCACGCTCCCGCTGGCCGATGTGCGAATCATGCGGATAACCACCTGACCCGGCCGCTCCCACAACTCGATATCCCCCCCGATCGACCGCCCCGAGCCCTGTCCTGGACGTTCACCCCCGGGCCGGTTCGCTGCTCCTATTCCTAGCGAACCGGCCCCGATCGATGTCGGCCCAATACACCTCACCCAGTTCGGGTGATTTTTTCGATCACGTCGGTGGGCATGCTATGTGCAGAACTGACATGGTCGACTTTCCAATGGAGTGCACAGCGCCGCGCCCACACGGGTGAAAGTAACTCGATGGGCCGTCGGATTCCCCATGATCTCGGCAGTTCCAGTAATCATGGGTTGTTGAAAGGTAGGTCGGTATGCGGCTGATGGTCGATCTCAACCGGTGCGAGGGCTACGCTCAGTGCGCCTTTCTTGCGCCGGATGTATTCATGCTGCACGGTGAGGAAGCGTTGCTGTACGACGCGGCTCCCGATGGTGCCCAGCGTGAGCGTGTTCGTAGGGCGGTGGCGGCCTGTCCCGTCCAGGCCATTGTTGTCGACGAAGAATATGGGGTTCGGGGGACACCTGGAACGGGGGTGGGTCGCCGTGCCGGGTGATGGGAATGCTCCGGCAGCCGGCCGGGTCGTCATCGTGGGCGCCTCCTTGGCCGGTCTGCGTGCCGCAGAGGCGCTGCGCGAGGAGGGCTTCGCCGGCTCGCTGACCCTGGTCGGGCAGGAGCGGCAGGAGCCGTACGACCGTCCGCCGCTGTCCAAGCGGGTGCTGCAGGGGCTGATGCCGCCGGAGCACACCGAGCTGCCGAAGCGCCGGGTCGTGGACGCGGACTGGCGGCTCGGTGTCAGCGCCACCGGGCTGGACCTGAGTGACCGGCGGGTGCATCTCGCCGATGGTCAGGACCTCGGATTCGACCGCTTGCTGATCGCGACCGGGGTCAGGGCCAGGCCGTGGCCGAACTCGGCACAGGCCGGGCTGGAGGGTGTGTGCACCTTGCGGACCAGCGACGACGCGCGTCGACTGGTCGAGCGATTGGATGCGGGCCCGGGCCGGGTGCTCGTCATCGGGGCCGGCTTCACGGGTTCGGAGATCGCTTCGGTGTGCCGCGAGCGTGGCCTGCAGGTGACGGTCGCCGAGCGCGGGCCCGCGCCCCTGATCGGGGCTCTCGGTGGAGTGATCGGCGCGACCGCGGCCGATATGCAGCGCGATCACGGTGTCGACCTGCGCTGTGGCGTCACCGTCACGGCGCTGGAGGGGGACGGGCAGCAGCGGCTGTGCCGCGCACAGTTCTCCGACGGCCAGACCCTCGAGGTCGACCTGGCGGTGGTGGCGTTGGGCGCGGTGCGCAACACGGAGTGGCTGGCGGGATCCGGGCTGGCGGCCGGTCCACGAGGAGTGGCCAGCGACGCGGGGTGCCGCGCCTTCGACCTCAACGGCATCGTCACCGACGACGTGTTCGTCGTCGGTGACGTGGCCCGCTGCCCGCATCCGCTCTACGAGTACCAGCTCCTGGCGCTGGAGCATTGGAGCAACGCGATCGCGCAGGCTGAGGTGGCCGCTCACAACATGATGAATCCCGGCCCTCGCAGACGCCCGCACCTGGCCATCCCGGCTTTCTGGTCCAGCCAGTTCGGCGTCAACATCAAGTCCGTCGGCGTCCCGACGTTCGCCGACGAGGTCGCCATCGTCCAGGGTTCGGTGCAGGAGCGCCGATTCGTTGCCGTGTACGGCTATCGCGGCCGGGTCACCGCAGCGGTCGCTTTCGACCAGGGGATGTGGCTGGACTTCTACTGCCAGCTGATCGAGACGGCCGTGCCGTTCCCGCCGGAGTTCCGCACCGTCGGCGGCCCCGAGAAGATCCAGGTGTTGCCCGCCGACGTCCCTGATCCCGCCGTGCTCAGCCACGGCCCCTCCGTCACCGTGACCGGCTACCTGCCCGACGAGCGGCGGGTCACGTTCGCGCCCTCGACTGCGTGACCCGCCCAGGCAGGCCGATCGTGCGATCAGGACCCCAGACCCCAGGAGATGTACCCATGACGCCGGCCACCATGCTCCAGCAGATCACCGACTACGCGAACCGCGCCGACCCCTACCCGCTCTACGCCGAGCTCAGGAAGACCCCGGTGGCGCGGCAGGACGACGGAACCTACGTCGTCAGCACCTACCGGGAGATCCATGCCCTGCTGCACGACCCGCGGATCAGCTCGGATCTGCGCAACCGCGTCCATCGCGAGGGGGATCCCCTGCCCGTGGCCGAGACCACCGGGCTGCCCCCGACCTTGATCAAATTGGATCCACCCGAGCACGACAGGCTGCGCCGCCAAGCGATGCGGCCGTTCGGTCCGCCGCACACCCCTAGGCGAGTCGACGACCTGCACGGCGAGCTCGCCGAGATCTCCGCAACGCTGATCGACGGGCTGATGGGCCGGGATCGCATCGACATCGTCGAGGATTTCGCCTACCCCTTCCCCGTGACGGTGATCTGCCGGGTGTTGGGGGTGCCGCGCGAGGACGAGCCCCGCTTCCACGGCTGGGCCGATGCGATCGTCGCCTCCATCGACCCCAGTCCCGAGCAGGATCCGGGCGAGCGGCAGCGCGGCGGCCAGCAGGCCACGGTCCAGATCGGCCAGTACATGGCCGGGCTGATCGAGGAGCGCCGCCGTCGGCCGCGTGAGGACATGCTGTCCGGACTCGTCCATGACGGCGGCCCGGAAGGGCGGATGTCCACGGTGGACGTGATCACCAACTCCGTCCTGTTGCTCATCGCGGGCCATGAGACCACCGTCAACCTCATCACCAACGGCATGCTCACCCTGCTGCGTTCTCCCGATACGCTGGAGCGTCTTCGCCGCGACCCAGATCTGATGCCGCAGGCGGTCGAGGAGCTGCTTCGCTACGAGCCACCCATCCAGCTACTGCCCCAGCGCACGCCCCTGAGCGATGTCGAAGTCGCAGGCGTCACCATCCCCGAGGGTGCGCCGCTGACCCTCGTGTTGGCCGCAGGCAGCCGGGACCCGGACAGGTTCCGCGACCCCGATCTGTTCGATCCCGAGCGCGAGGACAACCAGCACTTCGGTTTCGGCAGCGGCATCCACAGCTGTTTCGGCGCCCCGCTGGCCCGGTTGGAAGTGCAACTCGCCCTCAACCAGCTCATCCACCGGGTCGAGAGCCCCAGACTCGTCGAGGATCCGCCTCCGTACCGGCGGAATCCGATTCTCCGTGGTCCCCGTCACCTCCTCGTCGAATGCGCAGCAGTGACCAGCTGATCGGCCGCATCAGCAGGGAGCTGCCCGTGTCAGATCCGACCGCGCCGGCCCCGAGCGGCGGTGCCATGGCCAGCCGGGCTGAGAACGTCACCGTCTACTTGGCAGGTCTGGCTCAGGGCATCGCGCTGGTCACCTTCCCCGCGGCCAGCACGATCTTGACCGCCCCGCAGTCCTACGACCTGTCCAGCACCGAGTACGGGATGATGTTCCTGCCACAGGTGATCATGGCTGTCAGCACCGCGCTGCTCGGCTCCGTGCTGGCCCGGCGGTTCGGCGCCAAGCAGGTGTACCTGGCTGGGCTCGCGGCCAACCTGGCCGCCATGGCGTTGCTGCTGGTGAGCCGGTTCGTGCTGCCCGATCACGCGCTGGCGTACGCACTGCTGTTGGCGGCGACAGCGTGTCTGGGGACCGGTTTCGGCCTGGCCACCCCAGTGCTGAACAGCTTCGCCGCCGCGTTCCATCCCGATGCGATCGATCGGTCCGTGCTGGCGCTCAACGCGCTGCTCGGACTCGGCACCGCGCTGGCGCCGGTGTTCGTCGCGGTGTTCGTCGGACTGGGGTTCTGGGAGGGCCTGCCGTTGACCGCGGCCGTCCTGCTGCTGGTGCTGTTCATGGTGAGCCTGCGTCTCCCGCTGCGTGCGGGGACGCCGCAGCACCGTGGGGCAGCACCATCGGCCACCCGGTCCCCGATCCCAGCCCAGTTCTGGGTGTTCGCGGCCTTCGCTGTGCTCTACGGCTTCTGCGAGACCATGAACGGCAACTGGTCGCAGCTCGACCTCACCTCGGACCTCGGTATCTCCGTGACGGTCGCGGCGCTGGTACTCACGATGTTCTGGGCCATCGTCACTGCCGGGCGGGTGCTGTTCGCCGTCGTACAGCGCTGGTTCCCGAGCCGGCTCACCTATCACCTGCTGCCGTTCGTGCTCGCGGGTGCGTTCGTGCTGATCGCCGCCCTGCCCGAGAACGCGCCGGGGCTGAGCATTCTGGCGTTCGCGCTGGCCGGGCTGGGCTGTTCGGCGCTGCTCCCGCTGACCATCAGCTTCGGGCAGGAGAAGCTCCCCGCCATGTCCACCACGATGACCGGTGCGGTCATCGCCTTCTACCAGCTTGGCTACGGCGTCGCCGCCTTTGGTGTCGGCCCGCTGCGCGACGCAGGCCTGACGTTGCCGACGGTCTTCGCGGCCAGCGCGGTCGTGGCGATCGTCATGGGAGCCTTGTCCTTCGCTGTGGCCCACCGACGGCCATCGCCGCAGTCTCTGCATCCCCGGCCGGTACCTGCGGGAGCGGCCACGACGGTCGCATCGACTCGGAACCGACGATGACGTGTTCAGGCGTGGTGATCAGTGGTCGAAGGCGTGCACCACGGCTGCCAATGTCCTCCTCCGCGTGCCCTGCTCGGCCGGCTGCCGGCTGCCCAGTACCGGGGTGTCGAGGTAGGCGGCGCCGTGCTCGTGCGCGATCGCACCCCGGACACCGTGTCGGCTGGGGTGTCCGGCACTCGGGCGCCGTCCGCGGCCAGTGACTCGGCCTTGTCGCGGCTGCGGTTCCACACGATGACCCGACGTCCGGACCGAAGCAGGCTGCGGGCCATCCCGGCCCCCATCTTGCCGGTCCCTAGGACAGCAACACCGCTCACGTCACTCCTTGGGTGGTGGCTTACGGTCGACGGTGAAGCGCGGTTGTCCCTCGCCGTCCTCGGTGTCGTACTCGACATCAAGCAGTTGCTTGTCGAGGATCTTGAGCATGTTGGGCGGGAGGAAGACCTTGGCGCCGTTGCTCTCGACCACGGAGTCGTCCTCGGCCGGCGCGGCCGCGATGGACAGTCCCAGCCCCTCCGACCGGGTGCTGTCCCCCTGCCGCGAGATTCGCAGGCCTGACCCCTCGGGCATCTGGTGTTCGGTCACGAGTGTGTGGATGGCCTGGGCTGCTGCCTCGGATACTGTCAGCATGCAGTAACAGTAAACGTCATCGCGCCGGGACGCCGCACCCGGGTTCGCCCGCCCGATGTTCTCGACGAGCCGGGCCTCGACGAGCCGGGCGGCGAGACGGTCACCCAGGCCAAGCCTGCTCAGGGAGACCTCACGCCGCCCGGCGACACGTTCGCCGGGTAGGGATCTCTTTCAGTCCGGGCGGTGTGAGCCGGCGGGCCAGTAGTCGTGGCGTGGCCGGTGCGCCGAGGTCATGCTTTGATCCGGGCGTCGACCACCACGCCTTGCTTGTCAGTGGTCAACTCGATCGGCGCGCCGCGGTGCAGCAAGTCGGTACAGCCGAGTTCGATGAACGAGTTGTTCAGCCGCTGTGCCAGGAAAGTGAACAGGCTGTTCGCCGCTGCCGGGTCCGGGGACCGGGCGCCGATGAAGAACTGCCGATCGAGGGCCAGCCGTGGGGGGGCGACCGTGACCAGGTCGTGGCAGTAGGTCGTCGCGACCTGGGCGAGGTCGGCTCCGCGGTCCAGCAGCGGTTGATCCACACCCGCCCGGTAGAGGTTCGTCTTGGTCACATTCATTTTCCCGTTGACCTGAACCATCGGGTCGTTGGGTGGGACCAGCGCGACCGGCTTGATCCTGTCCTCGGAGGCTGCGGCCTGCAGTTCGTTCAGCGCCAGTGAGGTGCTGCGCGCGCCGGGATTGGTGAGGTCCTGCGTGGTGAACGGGCTGCAGCCCAGCGCCGGATCGATGAAGGTGGTCAGCAGGGCATTGTCACTGGCGTTGGTGAGA
The DNA here is from genome assembly GCA_050699955.1 of Pseudonocardiaceae bacterium. Taxonomy (GTDB): domain Bacteria; phylum Actinomycetota; class Actinomycetes; order Mycobacteriales; family Pseudonocardiaceae. The sequence continues at coordinate 79,692 of JBOHGD010000006.1, forward strand.
AGTGTGGCCGCGGGGAATTTCCTCGCATTTTCCCGGTTGTTCTGTGCTATCTGCCCGTTCGGCAGGGCCAGGTAGGTGGTGGTGAGGTTATCGCTTTGGTCCTGGTCGACGACGCTGAAATCCCGGGTGGTCGGGCAGGGCCTGCCGTCGCGGGCCGTCGCTACCGGCGGTACCTGCAGCTTGCCGTCCTTGATGGCGCGGTTGGTCGTTTCGAAGAACTGGGTGGCGTTGCAGTAGGCGAACTGCCCGAACTGCGAGCCGTCTAGCCCGTTGACACATCCCGCCGAGGCTCCGCCGAGGGTCAGTACGTCACCCTGGAAGCCGAACCACAACCCCACCACGGCATGGTCGGGCAGGTGCAGCCGGACCGGTTGGGCAGCCGGCTGCGAGCCCTGGTCGATGACCAGCGGGTGGTAGATCGACAACCTGCCGGACTCGGGATCAATGATCGTGGCTTCGGCGAACGCCGACTGGTTGGGGTTCGCTTCATGGCACGGACCGTCGGCGGGGTGCGTGGCGGTCAGCAGGAAGGGCGTGGTCAGGCCCTCAGCGGAGAGTGGATTTGGCGGCAGGATCACCGTGCAGTTCGGGTTGGGTTCCTGGCCGCCGACCGGCAGCTTGCCGTGGCTCTCGCTATTGGGTGAGTGGCTGGGCCCGCCCGGCTCCGGACCCGGTGTCGGGCTTGTCGTCGGGTCGGTGCTGGACGACGCTGCGGCGGTGATCACCGCCGTTGGTTCGGGGCCGGCTTGCGCCTGCCAGGGCTGGATCGCGGCGACTGGCAGCGCGATCGCGACGGCCAACGGGACGGAGCGACCGAGGAAGCTCGCCCAGGAGGGCACCATTGTCATGACGAACTCTCACCTTTCATTGGTGTCACACAACAACGGAAAAGATGTGCGGCTGGAAAACTCGCTGGGGGGTGGGATGCGCACAGTGGTCGATGTTGTCGTGCGGCCGACGGTGGATCAACCGGATTCCGCCAAGTTAGTGAGCGAAGTTCGCCGGAATGGGTGCTTGCGTACGCTCGACTTGGTACAAGAGGGTGAGGTCGTGCAGCTCCGCGCTCACCGAACGGACGTGTGGCGTGCGGTATGTCAGCCGCGATGGGCGCATTTCGCTACGGTGGGTGGAGGTAGGAACCACGGTCCGTAGTTGGCATTCGCCGATTGGCGTCGGCCATTCCCACTGCTGACCGAGCGCTAAGAATTTCGCTTATTCCGGGCCGACCGCATAGGGTGGCCACGGGTCTCCCCGACCGCATGGCGAAGGAGTTCTGGATGAGCGGCACGATCGAGGTTGTGGACCAGGGCTGCGTGCTGGCTTTCACGATCGAGGACCTGATGCGTTATCACGGCCCGGGGTCTCCGGCGGGTGTAGCGCACGCCGTCAAGGTGATGGAACGGGCACTGCCCCTCCTCGAACCGGACGACTTGCCGGAACGACGTGAGATCGGAGTGCAGACGGCCTTTGCGGGTCCGGGCGCCCGCGACGGGTTCGAGATGGTCACCCGTGCCGTGAGCGAAGACCGATATGTCGTCGATGACTCCTTGCGGCGCCCCGAACGTGGTCCTACCCGCGAGCACTTCGTCTTCCGGCTCAGCTACCGAGGCCGCAGCGTGACAGTTGTGCTGCGGGAGGGATACGTGGGGGAGGAGTTCACCGCACTGGTCCGCACGGAGCTGCGGACCGAAGCGGAGGAAAGCCGCCTGACCGTCCTCAAACAGGAGATGGCCGACCGACTGCTGGCCAGCCCCGCGACCGAGGTGTACGACGTAGACGACGCCGCGAGCCCGGGGGCGTGACCACGCACCCCTGCGTGGCTTATTCCACCATGGTCAGGCGTGTTCGCTCGCCGGTCAGGCGCTGCAGATCCGCCGCGAACCCAGGGTAGCTGGTGCGGACCGAGTCCCAGCCGTGGATGACCGTCTCACCTGCGGCGGCCAGGGCACACACCGCCGAGGCCATGGCAATCCGGTGATCGCCATGCGAGTCGACGGTCCCCCCGTGCAGTGGCCGGCCGCCCTCGATCACCATGCCGTCGGTGGTCTCCTGCGCCTGGGCGCCGAACGCGGTGAGCATGGCCACGGTGCTCTTGATTCGGTCGCTCTCCTTGACGCGCAGTTCGGCCGCTCCCGAGATCACCGTAGTCCCCTGCGCCGTCGCCGCTGCGACCGCGACGATCGGGATCTCGTCGATCATGTCGACGATGTCCGCTGCGGTGATCGTGATCCCGCGTAGGCGGCTGGTCCGTGCTTCGACCGTCCCACTCGTCCGGTCGATGTCGAGCTCAGCACCCATCCGGGTCAGAGTGGTGAGGAAACCACCGCGGCCCAGCCCCAGGTACAGGTTTTCGGTCAGCACCGAGCTGGCATCGGCCACGAGTCCGGCGACCAACCAGAACGCTGCCTGCGATGGATCTCCCGGCACCGATACCCGGCCGGGTGAGGTCAGCGTCGAGCGTCGAACGGATACCGAGGTGCCCTCGACAGTCACCTCGGCCCCGAAGTCGGCGAGCATCTCCTCGGTGTGCCGCCGGGTGATCGTCGGCTCGACCACGGTGGTCTGACCGGACGCCAGGATGCCTGCGAGCAGCACGGCGGACTTGACCTGGGCACTGGCGATCGGTGACTCGAACCGGATGCCGGTCAGTTCTCCACCCCGGATGGCCAGCGGAGCGAACGAGCCGCCACGCCGGCCGTCGATCAAGGCCCCCATGGCGCGCAACGGCCTCGCCACCCGGTCCATCGGCCGCAGCCGCAGATAGCGGTCGCCAGTGAGCACGGTGAACATCTCCTGGCCTGCGCACACCCCGGACATCAATCGGATACCGGTGCCCGAGTTGCCGTGATCCAGAGGCTCCTCCGGTTCGTGGCGCAATCCGCCGCGCACCACCAGACCGCCGGGGGTCTCGGTGAGCTCCACGCCGAACCCGCTCAATGCCTGCCGGGTGCAGCGGACATCCTCCCCTGCGGACAGGCCCTCGACGACTGTCTCGCCGGTACTGAGCCCGGAGAGCAGCAGTGCCCGATGGGAGATCGACTTGTCCCCGGGCACACTCAGCGTTCCGTTGACCGGGCTAGGGCCGGTCAGGATGACGGTGGACGCCGCGTCGATCTCAGGCGGGCATGCTGATGCGGAGCTCACGGCCGCAAGGCTAGTAGCTCCGGTGCTGACCGCTGTGGCCAGCACCGGGGTGACGCCGGCGCCGGAGGGCACCATCCGCTGAATGAGCGAAATCGACGCGTCGATCAGCTCCTCAGGCCTCGTCGGAGGGTTTAGGGTTCACAACCACCAGGATTCGGCGGCTCGAAGGGTGCAGCGTGGAGGCGGTACGGAAGCCGGAAGAGCTCTCTGAGCAGGAACGTGAGCGACTCCATCAAGCGCATCAGCGCTTGCGCAATACTTCGCATGCGCTGGAGGCGCTGACGGTGGTCAAGCCGGTCCGGGGCCGTTGGGTAGCAAGGCCTGCACCTGCCGAAGCTCTGGAGGCGGCTCAGGCCGAACTCCATGAGGCCTGCCAGGCGGTCTGGGCTGCGCAGCGAGAGATGCTGGGTTGGGATCCGCCTGCCGGGCTGACCATATAGGAGCCGGGCGCAACGGCAACCGCCATGTGGGATCGAATGGCGCTCGCCCGCAGTGGGCGAGGACGATGGGGATAGTCGGCGTCACGCGGTGTGTCGGGAGGAAGGGGACTGATGAAGGTCGAGGAGATCTTGAAGTCGAAGGGCCGATCGGTCGAGACGATCGAGCCCGGGGCGAGTGTCGCCGAGGCGGTACGCCGGCTGAACGGTCCTCCCCAAATCGGGGCGTTGGTCGTGTGCGCCGACGAAGAGCGGCAGCAGATCGCTGGCACGATCACCGAGCGGGATATCATCCGCGCTCTCGGCAGGTACGGTCCAGATCTCCTGAACAAACAGGTCGGCGATGTGATGTCGCGCAATATCCCGGTCTGTTCCCCGGATGACAGCATTGCGCGGCTCATGGCGCAGATGACCACCTCCCGTTATCGTCATCTGCCGGTGGCCGTCGACGGCAAGCTGGTCGGCCTGGTCAGCATCGGTGACGTCGTCAAGGGCCGGCTCTCGGATATGGAACTGGAAACGGGCCTGCTGCGGGACCTCTATATCGCGCGCAGCTGATCCCGTTTCGTCGTCCGAGCCGGGTACGTGCGTCACATCGACTCCTCCATCTGATGGACCCGACGCCCGCACATGACGAGAAGTAGCTGTCTCTGCTAGGGCTAGGGGCTGGCCGCCGTCTGCTTGGCGGAGGCGAGCCCGGGCGGCGCCGAGGCGAGCGCGTGCTGGATGGCATCGAGCAGAGCCAGGGCGGATTCTTCGGTCAGTTCCACGGCGACTCGCGCCGAGGGGCCTTGCCCCGGGTTGAGGAAGTCGATGTTGACCGTGTGTGCGAAGCGGGCGTGCTGTGGATGGTCCACGTAGACGGTGGCATGGCTCAGCCCGAACCAGCCTTGCGGGCCTTTCCCACTGCCCTCGATCGTGATCTTCTCGGTGAGGTAGGTGCACACGGGTGAGGTCCTCCTAGTTGGCGAGGTATCGGCCGAAGAACGCCAGAATGCGTTTCCAGCCGTCGACCGCGGCCTCGGGGCGATAGCTGGGCCGATCCACCGCGAAGAACGCGTGCCCGGCACCGTCGTAGGTGTGGAAGTCGTAGGTCTTACCCAGCCGATCCAGCTCCGCGCCGAGCGCTGCGGTCTCCCCAGGCCCCGGGTGGGAGTCCTGCGCACCGAACAGGCCCAACAGCGGGCAGGACAGATTCGGCGCCAACCCGATGATCGGTTTCATCGTGATCGGCGCGCCGGCAGGCGGATCGTTGACGACGAACGCCCCGTAGCAGTCCACTGCCGCATCGATGGTCAGACTGCAGGCCACCAGGAACGTCTGCCTGCCACCCGAGCAGTGCCCGATCACGCCGATCCTCCCGTTGGACCACTCCAACGACCTGAGGTGATCGGTGGCCGCCGACACGTCCCCGATCAGCCTTTCGTCGGGCACACCGCCGCCCGCCCGGACCGCCGCAGCGGCGTCGTCGGGGCTGGCCCCTGGTGCTTCCCGCGAGTACAAGTTCGGGCACAGCGCCGGGTGGCCGTTGACGGCGAAGGTGCGCACCATCTCCTTGGTCGCCGAGTCGTAGCCGGGCATGTGGTGGATCACCACGACGCCCCCACGCGGCTCGGCGGCCAGCGGGCGGGCGAGGTAGGCCTCGATCTCGTCTCCGCCGTGGCCTCTGATCCTGATCGTCTCGGCCTTGATGGCATCGGTTATGTCGGACATCGGGACGTCCTTTCCGGTGGGGGGTGTGGCTGGGCGGGTACGGAACGGGGACCGCGCATCAACGATGTCAGCGCGGCGACAGCCGCCATGAGGGCAGCCGCAGTGAACACGATCAGCAGGCCGTGGTGGAAGGGGCCCGAGACCAGTTCGGGAAAGAACCGCGTGCCGGTCAGCACGGCAACGTTATGGGCGGGTAGGGACCGCAGTACCCCGGTGGGTGCCAACAGGTGGCCGATCGGGTTGTCGCCGAGGAAGGCGGCGAACAGGGTGCTCACCGGGGGCAGTTGGGCAACTCGATCGGCGACGGCACCGGGTACCCCCTGCCCTTGCAGGCCGGTGGTGAGCGCGCTGGGTAGCGAGGTGGCCAGGCCCGCGATCATCAGCGAGAAGAACACCCCGATCGACAGCGAGGTCCCGGAGTTCTGGAAGGTCGAACGCATGCCGGAGGCCACCCCACGCTGTTCTGGGGGCACCGAGCTCATGATCGCCGAAGTGTTGGGTGCGGAGAACATTCCCTGCCCGATGCCGCTGAGCACCAGCAGGGCGGCGAACGTCGGGTAGCTGAAGTCGACAGGGACGGCGAGCAGTCCGATGAAGGAGGCGGCGACCAGCAGCAACCCGGCGGTGGCGAAGCCGCGGCTGCCGAAGCGGTCGGAGAGGTGACCAGAGAGCGGTCCGGCGACCAGGAAGCCCGCCGTCAGCGGCAACATGTAGATCCCGGCCCACAGTGGGGTTTCGGTGAAGTCGAAGCCGTGCAGCGGCAGCCAGATGCCCTGCAGCCAGATGATGAGCATGAACTGCAGGCCGCCTCGCGCGATCGCGGTGAGCAGAGCGGCCAGGTTGCCTGCCGCGAACGCGCGGATCCGGAACAGCCCGAGGCGGAACATCGGTTCGGCGATGCGGGTCTCGACGATGCAGAAGAACGCCAGCAATCCGATGCCGACCCCCAGGCCGGTCAGTACCCAGGGATTGGTCCACCCGGTGGGATGTCCGCCGTAGGGTTGGATGCCAGAGGTGATCGCGGCCAGGATCACCGCCGTGCCCGCGGTGAAGGTCACGTTGCCCACCCAGTCGATCCGGCCCGGCCTGCGTATGCCGGTCTCTCGTAGGCTCCGGTAGGACCAGATGGTGCCGATGATCCCGATCGGGACGTTGATCCAGAACACCGCACGCCAGTCCACGACCGCGAGCAGGCCTCCTACCAGCAGGCCGACGAACTGCCCGGCCAATGCGGTGATCTGGTTGACGCCGAGCGCCATGCCGCGCTGCTCGGCCGGGAACGCGTCGGTGAGGATCGCTGCGGAGTTCGCGGTGAGCATTGCGCCGCCGACGGCCTGCACCACCCGCAGGCAGATCAGCCACAGCGCCCCGGCGTGGCCGGTGAACGGATCGACCGACAGTGCCACCGAGGCGATGCTGAACACCAGGAAGCCCAGGTTGTACATCCGCACCCGGCCGAACATGTCGCCCAGTCGGCCCAGCGTGACCACCAGTACCGCCGACGCCAGCAGGTACCCGAGGATCATCCACAGCAAATAGCTGATGTTCCCTGGAGCCAACGGATCCAGCCCGATACCGCGGAAGATCGCAGGCAGCGAGATGATGACGATGGAGCCGTCCAGCGCCGCCATCAGCACGCCTAGCGTGGTATTGGACAGCGCCACCCATTTGTAGCGATCAGTGCTGATCGGCTGCGCTGGTGCGGCTGTCCCCGTACTCAGAGCAGCCCTGCCAACCGCTCCAACAGCGGTATCGCGGCGAACAGTCGGCGCTGCTCGGCAGGGCTGAACCCCTCGGCAAGGGCACGTGTGACCCGCTGCGTGTTCGCCGAACGGCGATCGAGCAGTATCTGCCGGCCAGCCGCCGTCACCGACATCACGACGCGACGACCGTCGTCGGGATGCGGGCGGCGCCCGACCAGCTGCCGCTGTTCCAGACAGGCCAGCGTCGCGCCCATCGCCTGCGGGCGGACCCGCTCGTCGTCCGCGAGTGCCCCCGGGGTCGCCGGGCCGTCCCGGTCCAGCCGGGACAGCACCGAGACCTCCGACAACGTCACCTCGCCGGCCGCATGACCCTGCCGCAGCCGGCGCACGATCCGTCCGAGCGCCACCTGCAGGTCACATCCCGACTGCCCGACCAGATCGACTGGCTGCTCCGCGCTTGCACGCACGGGTAGTCAATCTAGCCTTATCAACCTGAGTGTACAAGTCGAGTGCGGTCACCGTGCACCACGCGTCCGGCACGGAGGGGTTCGGGGTATTCAACGGCTCGATGGAAGACTCTGCGCTAGGGAACCCGCTTCGGCTGAACCTGCTCCAGGAGGAGGGGGGATGAGCCATGCTGAGCCACGGCGACGGGGTGGACGGCCACACCGCAGCTGAGGTCCTGGTCGTGGACGATGACGCGGTGAGTGGCCGGGTGCTCACTGACGTCCTGGAAAGCGCGGGCCATCGGGTCACCGTGGTGTCCAGCGGCCGGGAAGGCGTCAGCCTATGCTTGGACGGGTCCTTCGACATCGTGCTGCTGGATCTGCGCCTGCCGGAGATGGACGGGTACCAGGTGTGCCGCACGCTGCGGTCCGCGTCGGCCACCCGCGCGCTTCCGGTGGTAATTATCTCAGCCGAAGAGTCGGAGGAGAAGTCGTCGGCGCTTGAGGCTGGCGCCGACGATTTTCTGCGCAAGACCTTCGACCGCAGCGAACTTCTCGCCCGCGTGCGCTCCCTGGTTCGTATCAAGCGATATCACGACACCATTGCGGCGCAGAGTCTGGAGCTGGCGGAGCTGAACCGAACCCTGGAGAAGCAGGTTCAGGAACAGGTCGAGGAGATCAGCCGCCTCGGCAGTCTGCGGCGTTTTTGTTCCGCTCAGGTGGCGGATCTCATCTTGTCCTCGGGGGACGAGACCTTCCTGCGGGCGCATCGGCGGTTCATCGCCGTCTGTTTTTTCGACCTCCGGCAGTTCACTGCCTTCTCCGAGGCCACCGAATCCGACGAGCTGATCGCCCTGCTCCGTCAGTTTCACGAGACGATCGGAGCGGTGGTGCGGATGTTCGAGGCCACCGTTGGCTACTTCGGCGGAGACAGCGTGATGGTGTACTTCAATGATCCGCTGCCCTGCCCGGATCCGGAGCGAAGGGCCGTCCAGATGGCATCAGCGGCCAGCGAAGCGATGCGTCCCGTCATCGCTTCCTGGCGCAAGCTCGGGCACGATCTGGACCTGGGTATCGGCATTGCCTCCGGATACGCCACGTTAGGAATGTATGGATTTGAGGGTCGCTTCGATTACACCCCTTTGGGAACGGTTGTCAACCTCGCCGCACGAGTCTGTGGTAGAGCAGAGCCCGGCCAGATTCTGCTCACCCAGCGGGTCGGCGCCGCCGTCGAGGACGACTTCGACGTCGAACCGATTGGGGACATCGCATTGAAGGGATTCCAGCGGCCGATCCCCGTGCTGCGACTCCTGGGCCCCGCCACGAGCTCATCGCGTCCGGTCCCTTCCGGCGTCCCCACCGGCGCTGCGATGGACTAGTCGACGGCCGCACAGTGCGTATCGCCGGGAGGAGCACGACGACCTGCGCGGCAGGCGTATCGTCGAGCCGTGACCAGGGCTCTGATCATCGGCGGCGGGATCGCAGGCACCGTGGCCGCGATGGCGCTACAGAAGGCCGGGGTGGAAGCGACCGTGTACGAGGCCTGCCCGAGCGGTGGCGACGACGCGGGAGCCTTTCTCACCGTCGGCGCGAACGGAATGCTCGCACTGGCTCAGATCGACGCCCACGGATTCGTCGCTGATGCTGGATTTCCGCTGACCACTATCGAACTGAGCGACGGAAATGGCAGACAGATCGCGGAACTGCCTCTGGGTGGTCCTCCCTCGGCCGCGCCGGGTCATCACCATCTGCGGCGGGCTGAGCTCTACCGGGTGCTTCAAGATGAGGCCGAGAGCCGGGGTATACAGATCGAGCACGGCAAGCGGCTGGCTGAGGCCCATGCACAGGGCAATACGGTGCTGGCGACCTTCGCCGATGGTTCAAACGCCAGCGGGGATCTGCTGATCGGCGCTGACGGCCTGCGCTCCAGGGTGCGATCCGCGATCGATCCGGCGGCGGCGGCGCCACGCTATACCGGCGAGCGGGTCTTCTACGGTTACGCCCCGGATGCGACGCCGGTCTCAGCTCCCCGGGTGCTGCACATGATCCGTGGCAGGAAGGGCGCTTTCGGGCACACCATCTCCCCGAACGGAGAGACCTGGTGGTTTGCTCGGATTCCCGGCGTCGAACTCAGCCGCGCCCGGATCGCGGAGACCTCGGCCGCCGCCTGGCGCAGCCAGCTTGTTCAGTTGTTCCGGCGGGACAAGACCGTGGCGGCGGGCATTTCTGCAGGCCACCGGTGACGAGCTCCTGGTTGACAACATCTACGACTTGCCAGGTGTCGCCGTCTGGCACGACGGGCCGATGCTCATCATCGGCGACGCTGCACACGCGGCTTCCCCCGCTTCCGGACAAGGCGCATCGATGGCTCTCGAAGACGCCGTCATGCTGGCCAAGGCGCTGCGGGATCTACCCGATCACACCGACGCATTCACCGCCTACGAGCAGCTCCGACGAACCCGGGTGGACCGTATCATTGCCGGTGGCGCCCAACTCGGCAAATCCAAGACGCCGAATCCCATCTCACGTAGAATTTATAATTATCGAGCGCGCAAACAATACGCGAAGCCGGCCCCGAGAGCGCGGGAGTGGTTGTTCAGCTACCCACTTGACTGGGACATACCGGTGACCTTTGAGCATGCCAGGGAGACCGCCGCCGCCCAGCGGCCTCCGATGTAGCGCCACACCGCAGGGTGCCCGGCATGGTGGCCGGCCGGACGACGGATGAGGTCGGCCGGACCGTTCGGGGGCCGCCCGACCGGTCTGGAAATAGCGTGCACCCACGGTGCGCCTGCTGCTAGCGTGATCCCTATGATCAGCTGAAATCCGGCCGCGCCCCTCAAGCGCGTGTGCGCCTGGAGCGGTCGAGCGGCGGCGCAGAACTTCTTTCTGGTGATTCCGACCCCCCGTGGTCCGCGGTCTACTGCTGCGCCTGGATGTGGGCGCGATTGCTGCCCGAGTACGTCGAGCCTGAGGAGATCCTGATGGCCAAGCATCCCGAACCCCAACCTGAACCCAGACCGGACGACGTCGACGCGCCAGTACCCAACCGGCGCGAGCGCCGCGGTGGCAAGTCCGGGGTGCCGTCGCACCGGGGCGGGAAGTCCGCCACCGGGCCCATGCACGGTGCTGTCCCTAACCCCCGGCAGTACTCGACGCGTCGCCGTGGCGGCTGACTCGGCCAGCGGTGTGGTCTGGCTGACATGACCAGCACGGGCCACACCGCTACGGCCGCAGCGGTGTGGCCCGTGACCGGAGCCACGTTCGCCGGTGACCAACATCGCCGGGCTGCTGACGTCGCCGATCGCACCAGGCATCATGTGCCGGTGACCCCTCCACCGGGTAGCTGCTGATGACCGAGAAGATGTTCCGCGTCGCGATCGCGATCAAGGGACTGGACGGTGGACTGCAGCTGATCGCCGGATTAGTGTTGATCTTCGTGCCATCCGCCGTGATCATCCAGTTGGCCCACGTGGTGATTACCCGTGACCTGGTCGGCGTACCGTCCGGCAGGCTCGCCGAGCACCTGCAGGGTGCGGCGAACAACTTCGCCAAGGGGAGCACCCGGGTTTTTGCCATTGCTTACCTGCTGCTCCATGGCGTGATCAAGCTCGGGCTTGTGGTCGCCCTGTGGCGCAAGGTGGTGCCGGTCTACCCGGTGGCGGTGGTAGTGCTGGCCGCGTTCGTGGTCTACGAGCTCGTCCGTGCGGTGCACACCCACTCCATCGCGCTGCCGCTCTTCGCCGCGCTCGACGTGGTGATCATTGTGCTGGTGGTCGAGGAATACCTGCAATTACGCCGGGACCGTCAACACACGACGTCCCGGGGTCCGAACGACCCGGCCGGCGGGTAGCGGGGCAGCAGGCTCAGCGTGGTGATCCGGCGGTGCTGGAAGCCGTGGTCCAGATATCGGTGATGGGGATCGAGGTCTCGCTGTGCCCGGCGTGCGGAAGCCGGTACATATCCTCGATGGTACGCAGCATCCGGTAATGGTCGACGGGTTCGTCATATCGACCAGGCCGGACACCGGCACCCACGATCATCATCGGTATCTGGTTGCTCGCCGAGTCCTCGGCCTCGTCCCAGGTGATTATCAGCAGGCTGTTATGGCTACGTGCCCACGCCAGGTAGCCGTCGAGGTTCGGGCGTAACCAGGCATCACCCGTAGCCACATCGCAGTCGTGCATGTCGTGGCAGAGGTTCGGCACGACGAAGGCCACTGTCGGCAGAGCTTGGTAAGGAGGGCCGAGCCGCCGGTAGGGCTGGTGCAGCGATCCGGGCAGGTTGGTGAAATCAGCCCAGGGTGCGTGTTTGCGGGCGTACCCAGCGCTGGTGCAGCCGGGGAAGCCGGCCGCCGGGAGGTCTTCGGAGAACGCGGTGAAGGTTCGGCCGTCGTCCAGCAGCTCCCGGCCGAGATTCGGCCCGGAGATGGACACCGGGCAACTGTCATCAGTCACCCCCTGGGTGTCACCGGAGAACAAAGCCAGGTAGTTCGGCTGGCTGGGGTGGGTGATCGCGTGCGCATTGGTGAACAGTGCCCCTTCACGGGCCAGCGAGTTCAGATACGGCGCGTCGCGGGCTCCGATCACCGCGGAGGCATCCTCGTTCTCCATCACCACGATCACGACATGATCCGGGGTCGGCACGCCTACCGGTCCGATAGCAGTCGGGCCTGCCGTCACCGGCGTCGGCCTCGTCCCACCGGCTGAGCTACATCCCGCGACACAGGCAAGTGCTACCGTCACACCCACTACCGCGCGAGCAACTCTGCCAAGGCCCATCTAGCAGACCATACCGAGCGACCCGCCGCCGGTGTATCGAGGCGACCACGGTAGTCACCCTGAGTCATCTTATGGGCACGCTCGACGATCTACCCCCCATGGGGTCCCCCGGTAATAGGGTTGATGGGTGAGCGGATCACCACCTGAGGACTGGAGCCGATGGCGCAGGCAGTTGAGTCCCACGGACTACGACGAGCGCTGGCGGCGGATGGCGGCCGCGGGCGCGAATCCGCACGGCGAAGCCGATTTCGTGTGTCTCTACAGCCCTCGCGCGGTGCTGGACGGGGGGTGTGGCACTGGCCGGGTGGCCATTGAGCTAGCGCGCCGTGGGCTCGACGTGGTCGGTACCGACCTTGATCGAGACATGATCGAAGTGGCCCGCACGAAGGCGCCCGGGCTGACCTGGGTCGAAGCCGACCTCAGCGAGCTCGATCTGGCAAGCCGGTTCGATTCGATCGTGCTCGCCGGCAACGTTATTCCGTACGTGGCGAGCGATCGTCGCCACCAGGCCGTCCTCGCATGTGCGCGGCACCTGGTATCGGGCGGCCGGCTCATCACCGGATTTCAGCTACAGGAGGGCTGGCCCACACTGGTGGATTACGACCAGTGGTGCGAAAGCGCTGGCCTTGGTTTCGAGGCCAGGTACGCCACCTGGGATCGTCACCCGTTCATTGCGGCGAGTTCCCCGTACGCCGTGTCAGTGCACCGCCGTCCATGACGATGGCCCACGTGCGCCACTCCCGGGCAAACGATCACAGCGTCCGGGGAACGGCCGGCCGGATTACGCGACGTCGAACAGATACTCAGGACGGCCACCGCGGCCGCAACCCGTGTCGTGCCACCAGCGGCGCAGGCAACTGCTGCACTGCACCCAGACCATGTTGACCTCGGAGTAGAGCAGGTACAGCCCGGTATTGTCACCGCAATGGGGGCAGGGCAGCCACACGTGCCGCCCGGCGTCTGCTTGGGGGTCGAGCATCATTTCGACCACCCCGAGGCGTCGGGTAGCACACCATGGGCAACTAGCAGGTCGTAGCTGGACCGCTGGTCGGGATCGAGGTGGGAGTAGAGCATCTGGTGCGCTTCTGCTTCGCCGACGTAGATCTCGACGGGATCCCAGCCGGGACTGAGGGCCTCAAGGACTGCCGCGAGGCGGGTGCCTTCGTGGGCAGTGAGATCGACGTTGAACGGGACGAGGTTGGCCATGGCCCACCTCCTGGGTCTGATCCGGTGGAAGTCATACAATTGGCAGGTTCTTGTACTAACGTGGAGATCGCCGACCAGGCCATCTGGCGTTACACAAGAACAGAGCCACCACCGACTCCATAAGTACGTTGTAGACGCGAGTTTCTATGTTGGTGCAGGACGGCGTCGGCGGGTTTCCACCGGTCAGCCGTGAATGGTGAGCAATGTCACAGCCCGTGCTACTAAAACGACACCTGAGGTGAGGCACGGGTGAGGTGAATGGGACCTTAGCCCAGTATCGCCGTGGGTCCGGCGTGCGCCACCATGCGGTTTGTGATCTTGAGTTGACGCAACGAGTAGCGGCGCAGATTCGCCAGCTCGCGCGGTCCGAGCCGATCACACACCCAGTCCCAGTGCAGCGAGACCCAGTCGCCCGGAACGAGCTGATCGACGGAACCACCGACGAACCCATTTCCCTGCACTGCCCGCCGCGCGGTTTCCACGACGGGTTCGCCCAACGCCAGGTGCCGGCCGTCCCAGGTGAGCGGCTGGCTTCGTACCAGCACCTGATCGCCCGTCACGCTGTCCACTTTCCCCCAGCGGACGCGACACCGGTCGAGCACTTCCAGCGCCTTGTCGGCGATACGGTCGTTGCCGAGTAGACCTACCCACGGGTAGACGCCGAAGACGTGAAAACTGTGGTGCGGCACCCCGCCGGCCGTCGCACCTTCGGCGAGCAGCGTGAACTGGCGGCCGGTCTGCCTGCGGAACCGCTCTTCCATCGAGTTCCCGAGTGCGGTGGTCCCGACCTGGTCGAGCAGTTGATTGCCCACCCAGTAGGCCTCCACGACCCGATGATCGAGGGGATCGGCGATGCCGGTCGCCCCGGCGATGAGTTCGAGATAAGGCCAGGCGCCCGCGAACTGACGGGCCAACGCGGTCAGCCCACCGTCCACCACGCCGGCCGTCCCGTACTCCAGCAGCTGCCGGCTGTCCGCTGGACCGCAGTAGCCCAGCTCATTGGGAGCGAAGGCATAGCGTACGAACAGCAACGCACCCGGCGGCCGGTTTCCGGCCCGATCCTGGTGACCGTGAGCTGAACGCACCGAAACCACCCCTAACGCCCGCGCCTGCCCGGCTCTTCGTGCACTCCGCAGGCTAGTGGTGGGTCGGATGGCTACTCAAGGGACCTCGCGGGTCACGGCTATGGAGATCGCCTTCGGTGCACTGTGGGCACCGAAGGCGGTGCTCATCCGGCACTCGGCGGAGGCGGTGCGTCGTCGGGCTGCGCGAGTCTGGCCTGCAGACCGGTGAGCAGGGTGTCGAGGCCGTACTCGAACAGGCCTCGTCCGTGCACGCCGCCGAGGTGCGGGCCCACCGCCCGGATGGAGGGGATCTCGTCGGCCGGCAGTGCCAGGTAATACTCAGCCTCGTGCGGCGTGGGACTGGCGACCGGGGCGATGCGTCCCATCTGATGCCGACCGACGGTGTAGGTGTAAAGGGTCAGGAAGGCGGCGGCGGCATTGGGTGGCGCGAATCCTGCCTGAAGAAGTAGCTGGATCGCTCGCTCGATGATCCTCAGGCCGTGCGGGCCGATTCTGAGCTGCGTGCTGTAGACCTTGGCCAGATGGTGGTGAGTCGCCAGCGCCCGGTGGAAGCTGCACACCAACGCTCGTAGCTGGGTGAGCCAGTCGCCGTCGGCGGCCGAGCAGTCGACCTCGCCCAGCACGAGGTCGAGCATCAGGTCGACCAACTCGTCCTTGTCGCGAACGTGGTTGTACAGGGCCATCGGCGAGACCTTCAGCTCGGTGGCCAGCGCCCGCATGGTCAGGGCGGAGAGGCCTCGATCGTCAACGAGGCGCAGCGCGGCGCGCACGATCCGGGGGCGAGTCAATGGGGGTGGCCGTGTGTCGTCCTCGCCTGGGTCGACCCCGACCCAGGTCGGCTGGTCGGTACGGGTACGGGAGGCACTCGGCTGGTCGGTCAACGATGGTCCTTTCCTCGGTTGCCGGCTATGAGACGCCGTCACCCATGTACAACGTACACCTACACCCGATCGGGTGATGGCGGTTCGGATCAACACCTGACACTGTACATACGATATACGACGTACATGTGATTGCCATCGTACACTCGCGGGAGGAGTTGGCATGATCACGATGCAGGAGGCCCAGCGCGAGGACGTCCTGGCCGACCATTGCGCGAGCGCCCCGGGCAGCGTCGCTGACCTGCTAGTGCGGGCCCGTGACGGGGACTCGGTGGCCTGGGAGGAAATCGTGCGCCGATACAGCAGCGTTGTCTTCGCGACGGTGCGGTCGTTCCGGTTGCAGGACGCCGACGTGCTCGACGCGGTGCAGATGACCTGGCTGCGGCTGCACGAGAACGCCCACCGGGTGCAGTACCCGGAACGGCTGGCCGGATGGTTGGCCACTACTGCCCGCCGGGAGTGCCTGCACATCCTGCGCCAGCAGGCCAAGCACGCTCCGGCCGCTGCGGAGACGGTGGCCGAGAACGTCGTCGACCCGTGCGCAGGCCCCGAACAGCGCGTCATCGACCACGACACGGCGCGGACGCTGTGGAACCTCGTCGCGGAGCTGTCGCCGCTGCGGCGGAGCCTGCTGCGGGCACTGTTCACTGAGAACCCCCGGTCCTACACAGAGGTGGCCCGCAGCGCTGGAATTCCCCCAGGCGGGATCGGACCTACCCGTGCACGGGCGCTGCAGCAGTTGCGGCGCAGGCTCGATGAATATGGGCTCGGGCCGGAAATCTGACCATGACGACCGACCTGGTGGAGGCGGCTGTCCGCGGTGAGCCAGATGCCGTCGACGGTGTTCTCCGCTGGGTCCGTCCTTTCGTGGTGCGGTACTGCCGCGCCCGGGTCGGAAGACAGCAGAGGACATACGCTTCGGCGGACGACGTAGCGCAGGAGGTGTGTCTCGCGGTGCTCACGGCGTTGCCCGGCTACCGCGACCAGGGTCGGCCGTTTCTCGCGTTCGTGTATGGCATCGCGGCGCACAAAGTGGCCGACGCCCATCGGTCGGCGGCGCGCAACCGCTCCGAACCGGTCCCCGACATTCCCGATGCGCCAGTCCTGGAGGCCGGCCCTGAGCAGCGAACCCTGGAGGGGGAGCTCGCCGGGCGGATGAAAAAACTGCTGGGCGCGCTGCCGGACAAACAGCGGGAGATCCTCATCCTGCGGGTGGTGGTAGGACTCTCCGCCAAGGAGACGGCGGACGCGGTGGGATCCACTCCCGGCGCGGTCCGGGTGGCGCAGCACCGTGCGTTGAACCATCTGCGCGGGCTGTTGGCGCCCGGGGCGAATCGGACACTGGATCAGACCGGCTGAACACCCATGACCGGCCCTGTGCGGGGTCGTTGCTCTCCGGCGGCCGATTGTCAGTATCAGCGGCGAGGTGTAGGGACTCGGGTAACCATGTGCTCACACTGACGACCAGCGACCGCTAGGGAGAGCCATGACCCAGCAGCCGCCGTCACAACCGATCCAGAATCCCCTGACGTTGGTGATGAAGGCGAAGTCACCCGAGGACTTCGCTGCCCTCAAGCAGACCGCCGAGCATCTCCAGGCCCTGCCGCCCGACCAGAACCCCGTCACCGTCGCGCTCACCAAGATCGGGACCGTCCACTTCGCCAGGTTCGCG
The DNA here is from genome assembly GCA_050699955.1 of Pseudonocardiaceae bacterium. GTDB lineage: Bacteria > Actinomycetota > Actinomycetes > Mycobacteriales > Pseudonocardiaceae. Next base: position 96,760 of record JBOHGD010000006.1, read on the forward strand.
TTCCTCGACAATCAACAACAGCTCGCGGTGATCACCGCGTACGACGGCGACTTCGAGACCTACATCAACGAGTTCATCAACGCGATCGGGGATGTCTTCGACAAGCTCCTCACGTTTGTGGAGAACGCCCCTCCGCTGCCGGTGCAGACCTACCGCCAGGAGTTTCTCGAGTACTGCCGCAACTGCGACCTCCGGTGTGTGCCCCCGTTCTACAGCGCCTATCCCGATCGCACCGTGCTCGATATCCTCGGTACGGCTGGCATCTACAGCTGATCCGACAGTCGAGGAAGGAACTTCGTGATGGCTTCTGTCGACCTAGCGGACGTGCAGGGTCTCATTCTGCGCGGCTACACGATGCCGGTTGGCCGGCACCTGGGCTTGAGTGTGCACGAGTCGGGTGCTGCCCGCGAGTTTCTCTCCGCGCTGAGTGGCAGCGATCCTGCGGTCCCCTCCGTCACAACTGCCGAGCCGTGGCCGGCGAAACCAGACTGCTGTGTCAACCTCGGCATCACTTACTCCGGGCTGGCGGCCCTCGGGGTGCCGCAGCAGCGGCTGGCCGGCTTTCCTGCAGAGTTCGCCCAGGGTGCGCCGGGACGTGCGGACCGGGTGGGTGACATCGGCACCAGCGCTCCCGACCAATGGCTGCCGTGGCTACGGGATCCCGGACCCCACCTGCTGTTCTCGCTGTTCGCGCAGTCCGGCGATGCACTTGAGTCGGTGACGAAACAACTGGAGCAGGCCTGGCATCCTGGCTGCATCGAGGTAGGGCGATGTGACGGCGCCTGGCTGCCCGGCAACATCGCGCACTTCGGCTATCGGGACGGCTTGTCCCAGCCCACCATTGAGGATGTACCGCTGGCCGGACTGCCTGACAGTCTCCCGCGGGCCAAGCTCGGCGACTTCCTACTCGGATCGCACGTGCGCCGGATGCACCCACGCGGGCAACGCGTCGTCGGCGACGGCGGACATCTGCACCGCATCGTCCGCCGCGGGATCCCGTACGGACCACCGTTCGACCCGGCCCACCCGCATGACGGTCAGGCCCGCGGTTTGCTCGGGTTGTTCATCGGCGTCAGTATGCGCGATCAGTTCGAGTTCCTGATGGCCGAATGGGCCAACGACGGGAGGTTCACGGCCGGACTGGGCAGTACCAAGGATCCGCTGCTCGGTGACAATGCCGACGGGTCGGGGCGATTTTCGATACCGCGGCCGGAGGGAACCTTAGTACTCGAGGGCTTCTCTCGCTTCATCACCACTCTTGGTGGTGCATACTGTTTCCTACCCAGCATGTCCGGGATCCGCTACCTGGCGGATCTGGCTCCGTCATCATGATGGCGAGCAGGGACCTGGTGTTCAGGCGAAACATCGGATGCGCTTGCCACCGTTGAGCGCAACCATGTCGCCAGTTCCGCATAGGCGCGATGGAGGTTGGCAACGAGACGCTCGGAGTCGCTCAGCGCGGTGAACTTTCCGAGGTCCAGCCCTTGTGCCAGCTGGAGGGGGGTGAGTCCGGCAGCCGTGCCGTGCGCAGCGGACTGCTGAACGAACGAGAGGTAGTCGTCGATGAGATCCAGCTTCTCGGGACCGCAGACCTCGCCATGGCCGGGCACGATCGTGTGTGGCCGAAGTTCGCGAATTCGATTCAACGCAGCCCGTGATCCGGCGACTGATCCCATCACGACAAACGGTGTTCCGCCGTTGAAGACGAGGTCCCCTGCGAAGAGGATCGACTGCTCCGGCAGCCAGACCAGTACGTCGTTGGTGGTGTGTGCGGCGGCGCCGACATAGCGCAGTTCGGCCCGGATGTTACCCGCGTAGAGGGTAAAGGTTCTCCTCGAATGTGACATCCGGAGGGCGAAGCTGCAGCCGCCCCCAGTTGTCGCCTTCGAAGACTTCGTCGTAGCGATTGATTCCGTCCGCGATCATCAGCTCTCGAGTGTCGCGGTGACCGATGATGGTGGCTGCCCCAGTGAGGTAGTTGCCGTTGGTGTGGTCGCCGTGATGATGGGTGTTGATTACGGTGTTCACCGGTGTGCCCGTCACTCGTGCCGCCTCGTCGAGCAGTCGCCGCGTGCGCTCCTCGGTGGCGCAGGTGTCGATCAGCACGGTGTGAGTGCCCGCCGCTAGAAAGCCAGAGTTGTTGATCCACCACGAGCCGTCCGGCTGGATGTAGGCATACACCCCGTCTGCGAGCTCCTCGGTCCGGGCGGCAGCTGGGGAGACGTCGGTCCTACGGGAGGCATTCATGCGTCGATCCTCCTTCATGGCGTACCGGATGGACAGCGTGCCTGCCGACCTATCGCGAACCCGGGGATCAACGGCGTGAAGTGCTCCGCTTGCAGGTGGAGTCTGCCTAGAACCCGCGGAGTCGGGCCACCTTGCGCCCGGCTTTGAGACAGATACCGGCGTGGTCGGCCGACTGATCGCTGTTGGTCATCGCCTCGGCCACCACTTCGTGCAGCGGAGATCCGATCGCCTCTTCTTGCAGGATGACCGTAGACTGACCGCGCCCGGACTCGATGATGACGCGTAGCCCGTTCTGCCGGGCCACCCGTCGGGCAGCCGACACGCTGGGGATGAACTCCAGCGGCCGGGAGAGGACCGCGCCCAGAGTCTCGGCCCGATCAGTTGAGGCGTCCACAGTCGGTGACGACTCGACGTCGGAGAAGCTTCGCCGGGAGAACTGGGCGGTGCAGACCCTGCGCGCTTCCATCGCGGTTCGCACGTCATACAGGGCTGCCACGGCCTCGCTGGCCAGGATCCTCTTGAGGTCCATGGGATGCAGAGTCGTGCCCTCGACGCTGGCGACGACCAGGCTGATCTCCGCGTTTGTCCACTCAGTCCCACGCCCGCAGGTAGGGCACCATGAGCTGGTCAAGTATGGACATGACCTTGCCGAAGGTGTCGTCGGCAGCTGCTGGCGCTGATACGTCGCGAGACTGCCCGCGATGTCTTCGTTCGTCAGCGCTGGGCGGTCCGTGGAGCGTCCGGAGGGGTCTCCGATCCTCGCTGTGATGTCCTCAATGATCAGCACGACGTGGTAGCCCATGCGCTGGAACCGGCTGAGGATGATGACGGTACCGCGTGGCCGAGGTGCACGTCCACAGAGGTTGGGGTCGATACCGAGTTGACGATCGACGGGAGACCTCGCGCGCGAGCCGACCCGATGGTCTCCCGCAGCTCGTCCACCGAGGGCAGTACATCCACGGTACGGCCGCTGAGCAATACTTCGCTCTTTCGATGACCAAGCTCCTCCCGTCGGGATACCCGATGCGGTGATCAGTGATCGCGGCGGACCGTGAGCCTGGCCACTTCGCCCAGTTCCGCGGCGGGTCGGGTTTTCGGCTTTGCCAGTTTGAGTTCGTTTAGTGCTTGGGTCAGGAGGTTGTGGGCTTGGGTTTGGCTCCAGGTGCGTCCGCCGGCGGTGTCGATGAGTTGTGCGGCGTAGGCGAGGTTTGTGTCGGTGAGTGGTTGGTTGTTGTGGTAGAGGGTGGTGAGTTCGTGTCCGGGTGGGGTGTTTGCGGTGAGGGCGGCGACGATGGGGAGGGTTTTTTTGTGGTTGCGGAGGTCTGAGTAAGTGGGTTTGCCGGTGGTGGCTGGGTTACCCCAGATGCCGAGAAGATCGTCGATGTGCTGGAATGCTAGGCCGAGGTGTTCGCCGAAGGTGCGGAAATGTTCGACTTGTCCCCGGCTGCCTTCGCCGTGTAGTGCTCCGATGGTGCAGGCGCATCCGAGGAGGGCGGCGGTTTTGTTGTGTGCCATTTTTATGCATTCAGCGATAGTGACGTCGTTGCGTTCTTCGAAGGTGAGATCCGTGTTTTGGCCGCTGATGAGGTCCATTACCGCGGTGCCGAGCATGTGCATGCTGTGGTGGGCGGCTGGGTGTTCGCTGGTGAGTAGCGTGGTGTAGGCCAGGGTGAGTAGTGCGTCGCCGGTGAGGATGGCGGGGCCGGGACCGAAGATGACCCAGGCGGTGGGGCGGTGGCGGCGGGTTGGGTCGTGGTCCATGACGTCGTCGTGCAGCAGCGAGAAGTTGTGTATTAGTTCTATCGCGACCGCGGCGGGTAGGGCCGTTGTGGGATCGCCGCCGGTTGCTTCGGCCGCTAGTAGTACGAGTGTGGGGCGGATTCTTTTGCCACCGTTGGTGGTGGTGGGTTGGCCGTGTTGGTCCCACCAGCCGAAGTGGTAGCCGGCGATGTGGCGGATGGTTGTGGGTAGTGTGTCGATGGCTGCGCGGAGGGCGGGGGTGAGCAGGTTACTGCTCCAGGCTAGCGTGTCGCCCGCTGATCTGGCCGTCGCTATCACCCCGATGCTGGCCATGCTGATGATACCTTTCTGTATGGGTGTGGTGGTGTTCTGATGCGTGCTGCGGTGGTGCCGAGTCCGGTGGCGTTGTGGGGGAGCCGCGGAGGTGTTGGTTGGTGTGGTGGTGTGGGGTTTTTGTAACGGCTGGTGGTGTGGTGCCAGTTGTATACGGCGGCGATCCAGTCTTGTAGTTCTGTGGTGTATGTGTGTAGGTGTTTTTGGGTGTTGGTGTTGAGGTGGAGGTCGTGGTAGAGGGTGGGTAGTTCGGTGGTGGTGATGTGTTCGAATTGGTGTAGTCGGGTGGTCATGAGGTTGTTGATGATGGTGATTGCTTGTGATGGATCACAGTTGAGGAAGTGTTGGACAACTAGGACGCTGTTGTTGAGTTCGCCTTCGAGTTGTATTTCTTTGTGGTAGGAGAAGATGTCGTTGGTGAGACAGGCGTAGTCGGAGACGGTGTTGACCAGTGCCCGCATGGGGCGAGTGTGGTGGATTTCGGGGGGGATGTGGTGGTTGTGGGTGATTTGGGACAGGCTCATGGTGAGGTCTGAGCCGAATGTTTTGCGGCGCATCTCGATGTAGTCGATGGGGTCTGGGATGCGGTGTTGGATGTGGTTGGCGAGTTCCCAGAGCCAGCTGGTGGTCATGGTGGTGATGCTGTGACGGAATTGGTGTCGTTCGGGGATGGACATGGTTGTGGTGGTGCGTGGCCATAGGTCGGCCAGGCCACGTTCGACGGGGTTGGTGGGGGTGGGGATGTTGCTGGGAGACTCTACTGGCATGAATGCGGGTAGTCGGGCGGTGAACAATTTTGCGCCAGCCATGTTGCGGGTGGTGTTGTAGATCGTCGGGAAGTAGTCGTCTGCGTAGGTTCCCCAGGTGAGCCAGCCCGAGGAGATGTCGAGTTCGGGTCCGGAGGCATCCGGGTCGATCATCGCGGAGCAGAGGGGGAAGTCGAAGCCGGCCAGGGTGTGTTCGTCCCAGATGCCGTGGCCGATACCTCCGGGCAGGGGGCCGAGCATTCCCATGCGGTGTGCCCACTCGAGGCAGTTGCGGCGGGCGGTGTCCAGATGAGGATTCACCTGCGAGGAAAACGGCATGTAGAAGTGGGGTAGTTCTATTGGTCCCACCGGCTGATAGGGGACGTGAGTGTAGCTTCTGAACCGTTGCAGACCCAGCGTGGCGGGTGTGATTGTGGCGGTGGATGTGGCTGTGAGGTGTGCTGCTGAGGTGCCCAGGCCCAGGGGGGTGGTGGGGAGGTGGCATGTTGTCGGGGAGCGGTGGTTCGGGCGGTTGTTCATGTATCGGCTGGAGTGTAGATGCCAGGCGTGACCGCCGGCTTGCCAGTCTTGGAGTCCTTTGATGTATCGGAGGACTCTTTCGCAGGCGGTGGGGTCTAGCCGGTGTTCTTCGAAGAGGGGGACAAGTTCGGTGAAAACGGTGTTCTCGAATTGTTGGAGGCGGGACGTGATGAGGTCGTTGATGAGGTCGGCGGCGTGTTGGGGCGTGGTGTCGAGGAAGTGTTCGACGACCAGGACACCGTTGTTGATCTCTCCTTCTTGCTCGGTTTCTCGTTGGTAGGAGAACAGGTCGTTTCGCAGGTGCACGCCGTCGGAGAAGGTGTCTTTCAGGACCCGCATCGGGCGGGTGGGGGCGATCTGGGGTGGGATCTCGGTGAACGTGGCGTGTTCGACCAGGTCGGCTGACCATGGTGCACCTCCGACGTGGCGGCGCATCTCGATGTACTCGATGGGGTTCGGGACCCGATTCCCGGTGATGTTGGCCAGTTCCCAGGTGGACTCGATCAACAGGTTCTGGGTGCTCTGGGCGAAGCGGTGTCGCCAGTCCAGTGATGTGGCCGGTGTGGTCCGGGCCCACAGATCGGTCAGGCCGTGCTCGACCGGGTTGGTCGCCACCGGTGTGGCGTCGGTGGGGTGGATCGGCATGAACGCCGGTAGCCGGTCCAGGTACTTCTTGGCGCCAGTGATGTCCTGGTTGCGTTTGTAGGTTTCCAGGAAGTGGTCATCGAAGTAGAACACCCACACGTACCAGTCCGTGATCAGGTCGAGTTCGGGGCCGGGTGTGTCGGGATGGGTGTAGGCGCACAGTAACGCGAAGTCCATGGAGTCGAAGCTGGCCTCATCCCAGATCCCACCACCATTACCACTACTACTACCGTCACCGTCACCGTCACCGTTGTGGTGGTGGGTGGGGTCGAGCATCTTCATCTGGCGGGCCCAGGCCTTGGTATGTGCCCGTGCGGCGTCCAGGTGCGGGTTGAGCCGGGCCGGCCAGGGCAGGTAGAACTCGGGTAACTCAAAGGGCTGAGTCATCGCGGTCCACCTCTCCCGCACAGCACACCCACCCAGCGGTGGTCCTAGTCACGGGTCGATCCGATCTGGATGTCTTCGAGGATGCCCAGTGCGTCGGGGACCAGGACCGCGGTGGAGTAGTAGGCGGTCACGAGGTAGGAGATGATCGCCTTTTCGTTGATCCCCATGAAACGCACCGACAGGCTGGGCTGGTACTCGTCGGGGATACCGGTCTGGTGTAGTCCGATTACGCCCTGCTCGGCCTCGCCGGTGCGCAAGGCCAGGATGGAACTGGTCCGGGTGTCACTGATGGGGATCTTGTTACAGGGCAGCAGCGGCACACCACGCCAGGCCGGGATCATATGCCCGGCCAGGTCCACACTCTGCGGATAGAGCCCGAGGCGGTTGCACTCCCGGCCGAACGCGGCGATCGTCACCGGATGCGCCAGCAGGTACTCGGTCTTCCGACGCCGGGAGAGCAACTCATCCAGATCGTCGGGGGTGGGTGGGCCGGTGCGGGTATGGATACGCTGTTTGAGGTCAGCGTTGTGCAGCAGCCCGAACTCGCGGTTGTTGACCATCTCGTGTTCCTGGCGCTCCCGCACTGCCTCGATCGTCAGCCGCAGCTGCTGCTCAGTCTGGTTCATGGGCTCGTTGTAGAGATCAGCCACCCGGGTATGCACCCGTAACACGGTCTGGGACACGCTGAGGTGATACTCCCGGGGAGCGAGTTCATAGTCGACGAAGGTCCCCGGCAACACCGGCTCACCCTCATGCCCCGAGGCCAGATCGATCGCGGCCTCCCCGTACTTGTTCTGCGCCCGGCCCGGACCAGCCCGGAACTGCGCCACCCGAGCCTGTAACGCCTCGGACTGGGCCATCACCGCCTCGAAATCAGTCTGGGACAACACCAGGACCGTGGTCGGGGTCACCGTCTGAACCGTGAACGGCCAATAATCATCAGACTCCGCCACCGCCTCGGAACTGAAATGATCACCATCGGCCAACACCCCCAACACCGTCTGATCACCATACTGACCCCTACCGACCTTGTTCACCTTCCCATGCGCGATCAAAAAAATCCGATCCGCCGGCGTCCCCGCCTCAATAATCACCTCACCTGCCCCGAACTCCTGCTGCACGAACCGCCCCGCCAACGCCCCCAACACCTCCATGTCATCAAACCCACGCAACAACGGCAGCTCACCCAACTCCGCCGGAATCACCCCCACCTGCGACCCCGTACTCGTAAAACTCACCCGCCCATCACCCACCGCATAACTCAGCCGTCGATTCACCCGATACACCCCACCATGCACCTGCACCCACGGCAGAACCCTCAACAACCACCTCGACGAAATCTCCTGCATCTGCGGCGCAGACTTCGTCGTCGTCGCCAAATTCCGCGCCGCCGACGTCGCCAAACTCAACTGCCCAATCTCACCCAACTCACCAACACCCACATCACCCACACTCACGACACACACCACCAATCTATATGATAACTGACATCAGACGTCAAGAGGACAGCACGTTGTCAAGGTGACAGCACGTTCGGGGGACGTGCCGCCACCGTGGCGGAGCCACCTTTTTATAGATGACGGACAGATCTGTCGCGCTCGGAACTATGATCCTGGGCCGGGGTTAACCAGGATGCCCACAATGTCGGCGTGGGACTCATAGACCTGCGTGTTGCCGGACTGTAAAAAGTGTCCAGGGATTCGGGCCTGGTCGCCGAGCTATCTCGTCGTGGGCCGGCTGTTCGCGGAAGTGGGGTGAGTCCAACCGCTCTGCTTGGCGGTCATCCGTGAATAGTTGGCTACATCTTCAGCGCGGGGTGCACCGAAGCAGTTCGATTCCGGGGAGGATACCGACTGCGACTCTCAGGGGTGAAGTCACTGATCTTACGTTAGCATGGGGCAGGAAAGTCGGCCGCTGCTCGCAGACTTTCGGACGAGATGTGCCTCCGGGACCGGGATTCTGCCGCGTAAGGATTGTGCAGCCCCTGATCTCGATGACAAGATCAAAGTTAGCACCGCTCGTTCGGAGTCGTACAGTCCCCCGAAAGTGTGACTAATAAATTGTGAGACTATGCCGACGAATCCTTCGATCACGAGGACTTCCGAAGACAAAGTGTAATGACTTCTCAATTAATCACTCATGTAGGTGATGTTAGATGACCCCTATCGGTATCGTCGACGTAACGCTGTGTAATAGCGTCAGCCCGCTGCATCCGTGCGGTCGGTCGACCGACCGCCAATACTTTTCATCGCTTGTTGAGTTTTGGCCGCCCTGCGGGGGACAGACCCGGTGGCGCTGGCGCACCGCCACCGCAGCCACGAGCTGCCGCCGGTGCTGCAGCGCGGGCTCGACGAGTTCTTGGGTGACTACGGTCACCGGGCGGTCGCCGAGATCGACGTGGGCCTGCCACGCTGGTCCGACGACCCGATTCACGTGATCGGCGTGCTGGCGAACTACCTGCGGCTCGATGATGCGAGCCTGGCGCCCGACGCGCAGTTCGCCCGCGGTGGGCGCGCCGCGAGGTGGCGGTCACCGCGGTGGTCGGGCGGATTCGGCGCCGCAGCCGGCTGCGCGCCGTCGGCGTGCGCTTCGCGCTGGACCGGGTCCGAGAACTGGTCGGAATGCGGGAGCTGCACAAGGACTACCTGGTGCGTGTGCTGGCCCATGTCCGGGAGCAGCTGACTTCGGTCGGAGGCGAGATCGCCGTCGTCGGGCACCTGGCCGACCCCGGCGACGTGTTCTTCCTCGACCTCGGCCAAGTGCGGGCCGCACTGGCCGGGGCGGACTTTCGTGCCCTCGCTCTGCTGCGGCGGGAGGGCTATCAACGGGAGCTGCGCAGGCGGCGAGGGCCAACTGGTCGGCACCCCCGCCTCCGCAGGTACCGTGACCGCCTCGGCGCGTGTGGTGCTCGACCCGGTCGGCGCCCATCTGGAGCCGGGAGAGATTCTGGTGGCGCCGTCCACCGATCCCGGGTGGACACCGTTGTTCCTGACGGTAGGCGGACTGGTCATGGAGATGGGCGGGGCGAACTCGCACGGAGCCGTGGTCGCCCGGGAGTACGGCATCCCTGCGGTGGTCGGTGTTCCCGACGCCACCTTGCGGATCACGACCGGTCAGCAGATCACCGTCCATGGCGCCACCGGCCTGGTCGAGACTCCGTAGTGCGGGTCGTGGTCCATGATGGCGGCGGTGCGGATGATGGCGGGTGATTCTGCTGCGCGGCAAGGGCATCAACTACGACACCGGCTTCTTTCCCGGCGGGACGAACTCACGCGAGACCTTCGAACCGGATCAGGTGCGCCGTGAGATGCGGATCATCGCCGACGATCTGCACTGCACCGCGGTGCGGATCTCCGGAGGGGACCCGCAGCGATTGACCATCTCCGCGGAGCACGCCGTTGCCGCGGGCCTGGAAGTGTGGTTCGCGCCTGTCCCGTGCGAACTGTCGGCGGCACAGCTACTGCCCTATTTCGTGGACTGTGCGCAACGTGCCGAGGACATCCGGCAGCGCGATGCGGAGGTCGTGCTCGTCACCGGCTGTGAGCTCAGCTTCTTCGCCGCGGGGTTCATTCCCGGGGAAGACTCCTACGCCCGGATCGCTGCTCTCAGCTCCCCCGACCCGCAACTGTGGGCCACGTTGAGCGAGGTTCCAGCGCAGCTGAACTCGTTTCTGGCCGAGACGGCCAGCGCGGTCCGCAAGCGGTTCGGCGGCAAGGTGACCTACGCCTCCGGTCCCTGGGAGGACATCGACTGGGACCCTTCGACATCGTCGCCGGCGACTCCTACCGAGACGTGTACAACGCTGCCAACTATCGGGATGAGCTACGCAGGAACTTTTTGTTCTGGCCGCCGCCTATACCGAATGAGCTAGCGGATGCCGGTACCTCCTCGGCAGGCGGGTATTCCTTGGATGGGTGAGCACCGCTGCTCCCCGGTCTCGCGCCGACCGACGAGCTGAAGGGGTGTCATGCCGAAGCCACCACTGCCCCAACCCGTGATCGATCTGCTAGCTCACCCCAACCCGGCGGTAATCGCCACCGTCCGCCCGGGCGGCGCGCCCGTTACCGTGGCCACCTGGTATTTGTGGGACGACGGGCGAATCCTGGTCAACATGGACGCCGAACGGCGTCGGCTGGCGTACATCGCGGCGAATCCGAGGATCTCGCTGACGGTCCTCGATGATGATGACCGGACTACCCAGGTCAGCGTGCAGGGCCGGATCATGCTGGAAGACGACCCCGGTTTGTCGGCAATCGACCGGCTGGCGAAGCATTACACCGAGGAACGGGCTCACCCCTCAGAGTGAGTGGTGGCGCTAGGGTCTGTGGCCAACGAGCTGGATCCACGTCCGGAGCGACGAGGTAAGGGGCTGAGGTGGCCGCTGGCGCAGAGCTGGGGAACGTCGAGTGGGATCGGGCCCAGGACGCACTCCGTAAAGAGGTTCGGCGGGTGACCGCGCTGCTGCGATCCGTCCGTGATCCGGACGCCCCAGCGGTGGGGCAGTGGAGCCTGGCTGAGGTCGCGATGCATCTCTCCCAAGTATGGGTGGTCGTTCCCGGTTTAGCTCGCCACGACCTGTCCCGCATCTACGCGGTGATGCCCAGCCTGGCGGGCGCGGGCGGCGACTCGCTGATCGAGGACATGTGGGAGCTGGGCGATGTGACGAGCCTCGGGGTGCGGTCTGACCTCGAGCGTGATCCGGGAGTGCTGGCAGACCGCATCGAGTCCCGAGCGAAGGAGTACTTCCGCGAGTGTGCGGGACGCACCGCTGATGAGCGACTTCCCTGGATGGTCGAAGGCAGCACCGTCCGCCTCGCGAACCTGACGGGTCACTTGTTGAACGAGACCGTCATGCACGGCGCTGACATCGCCCGAGCCGACGGGCGCAAGTGGCGGATCGACCCGGCCCGTGCGGCGATGGTGGTGAGCGGGTTCGTCATTCCCGTCATAGCGGCGCTCGACCCTCGGGCGCTGGTGAACACCGACCGAGCCGCCGGGCTTCGGGCTACCTACGAACTCCGCATCCGGGGAGGGGACCGCTTCCGTCTCGTCTTCGACAATGGAGCGCTCAGAATTGAGAAACCGTCCCCCCGCAGGGTCGACTGCTACATTTCAGCCGATCCGGTGGCCTTCCTCAAGATTGTCTGGGGCCGCCAGAGTCAATGGCCGGCGATCGCAAGGGGTCAGGTGTTGGCGTGGGGTCGCAAGCCGTGGCTGGGACCGCGTTTCAGGGTTCTGTTACGCAACCCATGACCCGGCCCACGCGCCCGTGGCCGGCTGTGGGTCGCGACGGTGCGATGGTCCGGCCAGTCTCGACCGGCCGCGCCCTGCACCCCGCTCTGGCGCTCCGGCTTGCCATGCTGGAGGGTATTGTTACTGTCCCATCCTCAGAGGAGGGCCCATTCATGATCCGCAAGCTCGCCGCCTTGGCGGGGGTCGCCGAGGCCGCTCGTCGGTACGCCACGAAGAACCCCGACAAGGTCAGCAAGCTCGCTGACCAGGCTGGACGCTTCGTCGACCAGCGTACCAAGGGCCGCTACCACAGCCAGATCGACGGTGCGGTGCGCAAGGTCAAGAACGTCGGCCTCGGCACCCACTAGCACGTCAGGTCGTTCGTCGGTCGGGTAGTGACACATCCATCCCGCAGGTTGGGTGCAGACCGCATCACGACTCTGGGTGATTACTGCAGTCTGCACCCAGACTGCAGTAATCACCCCACCGGAGCGGATCCGTGCTCGTCCTCGTGCGGAGGTTCGAAAGCGGGCCCATCGAAGCGGTCAACGGTGGTGAACTCCTCGACCGGTCGACGGCGGAGCCTGCGAATCGTCTTCTCGGGGTGCCCCAGCGCGATCAGCCCAGCGACCGCGTGGTCATCGGGTATGCCGATCAGCTCTCGCACCGCTGGCTCCTGCCTGGCCAGCACCGAGGTCAGCACGCCACCAAGCCCCTCGTTCCGCGCGGCCAGCAGCACGTTGTGACCGAATGGGTAGATCGACGCGCCACCCACGATGCTCTGCCGATCGAGCCCGTTGTCGACGGTGGCCAGTGCGCTGAGATCGGCGATCAGCAGGAGCTGCACCGGCACCGTGTCCAGCCCCTCGGTGAACGGGTTCGATCTCGGAGCCGCACGGGCTGCCTCGAGATCTACCGCGGGCCCGGTCCAGCGGCCCTGCTCGCGGGGTGCGAACGGCACCAGCCCGGCGTCGACGTGCGCCATGTACTCCCGCCATCCGAGGTCATAGAGCTCCTGGATCCGGCGCCGGATCTCCGGATCCCGCAGCACGACCACGTGCCAGCCCTGACGGTTGCCCCCGCTGGGCGCGAACCGGGCGTGGTCGAGAATGCGATATAGGACCGCGTCCGGCACCGCTACGTCGGTGAATGCCCGGGTCGCGGGCGTGGTTCGCATGGCTTCGTAGAGCTCCACGAGTGAGCAACCTACCGCCGGATCCCCGGTACGGCGTGGCCACGCCCCGGCTGGAAGACTGACGTGCATGGTGGCAGTGAGCTCTTTCATGGTCCCGTTGGGTACACCGGCGTCGGCGTTCGCCCTGCAGTCACTTGATGGGCTGACCGTCCGTCCCACCGACTTCATCGGCCGGCCGCTGCTGGTGATGTTCCTGTCCAACCATTGTCCGTATGTCCGGCACATCGAACGAGAACTCGGCTCGTTGATCACGGAGTACGCCGATCAGGGCCTGGCCGCCGTGGCGATCTCGAGCAACAACATCGAGAGCCATCCCGATGACGGCCCTGCCGGTCTGGCCGCGCAAGCCGACCGGGCCGGGTTCACGTTCCCCTATTTCCTCGACGGTTCGCAGGAGGTAGCGAAGGCCTATCGCGCCGCATGCACACCGGACTTCTTCCTCTACGACGCCGAGCACCGGCTCTTTTACCGGGGCGAGTTCGACGACTCACGCCCCAGTAGTGATCTGCCGGTTACCGGGCAGGCGCTGCGAGCCGCAGTGGACCACCTCCTCGCCGGACAGCGGGCACCTGAACCGCAGGTGCCGAGCATCGGGTGCAGCATCAAGTGGAAGCCGGGTAACGAGCCGTTCTGACTGGTGCTGGTCCATCCGGATTCGGAGCGTCAGAGCTGGTCGACCACCCTCACTCGCAGGACGGCCGTTCCGGTTTCGTCGGAAGCGCCCAGGTCGACCTCGGCACTGATGCCCCAGTCGTGATCTCCAGCCGGATCATCGAGGATCTGCCGGACCACCCACTTGCCGGGTTGTTCCTCGATGATCAGCAGCTGCGGTCCGCGTGCGTCAGCACCGGTGCCGATCCCGCTGTGGATCTCGAAGAACGGCTGCAGGGCGTCGCACCAGGCCTGTGCGTCCCATCCGTCGTCCGCATCGAGTTCGCCGAGTTCGTCCCATCGCCGACGGGCAGCGAGTTCGACCCGGCGGAACAGTGCGTTGCGGACCAGCACCCGGAAGGCGCGTGCGTTGGTGGTCACCGGTGGTGGGCGCTCGTCTATCGGCGCCGGTGCCGCTGCCTGCTGCTGAGGGTCACGCAGTTTCTCCCACTCGTCCAGCAGGCTCGAGTCGACCTGCCGGACCAGCTCCCCGAGCCACTCCTCGAGATCGCGCACCGCGTCGGTCTTGGCTTCCTCGGGTACCGTGCGGCGCAGCGCCTGGTAGGCGTCGGCCAGATAGCGCAGTAGCAGGCCCTCGGAACGGGCCAGCTCGTAGAACCCGACGTACTCGGTGAAGGTCATCGACCGTTCGGCCAGGTCCCGGGCCACCGACTTGGGGGAGAGCTGGTGGTCGGCCACCCAGGGGTGCCCGTGATGGTAGATCTCGAACGCAGCGCCCAGAAACTCGGCCAGCGGCATCGGGTAGTTCACGTCCTCGAGCAGCCGCATCCGCTCCTCGTACTCGATGCCCTCGGCCTTCATCGCGGCAACGGCCTCCCCCTTGGCCTTCGACAGCTGCGCGCTCAGGACCTGCCGGGGGTTGTCCAGGGTGGCCTCCAGCACGGACAGCACGTCCAGTGGGTAGCCGGGATCGTCCGGGTCGAGCAGTTCGATCGCGGCCAGCGCGAACGGGGAGAGCGCCTGGTTGAGTGCGAAGTCGAGTTGCAGCTCATCGGTGAGCCGCACGGTCCGGCCCTGCTCGTCCGGAACGGCCAGCCGCTCGATCACCCCTGCAGCCAGCAACGCACGGTAGATCGCGATGGCGTGGCGGATATGACGACGCTGCGCCGGACGGTCCTCGTGGTTGTCGGTCAGCAGGTGGCGCATCGTGGCGAACGCGTCGCCGGGTCGGTTGGCGACGTTGAGTAGCATCGCGTGACTCACCGCGAAGCTCGACGTCAGCGGCTCCGGGTCGGCAGCGATCAGCCGGTCGAAGGTGCGCTCGCTCCAGGACACCGATCGCTCGGGGGGTTTCTTGCGCACCACCTTGCGCAGCTTGCGCGGATCGTCGCCGGCCTTGGCCAGGGCCTTGGTGTTCTCCACCACGTGCTCGGGGGCCTGCACGACGACGTTGCCCGCGGTGTCATAACCGGCCCGGCCGGCTCGTCCGGCGATCTGGTGGAACTCGCGGGCGGTGAGGTGGCGCAGCCGGGTCCCGTCGTACTTGCCCAGCGCGGTGAACAGGACAGTGCGGATCGGCACGTTGATCCCCACGCCGAGCGTGTCGGTGCCACAGATGATCTTCAACAGACCGGCCTGGGCGAGCCGCTCGACAAGGCGGCGATACCGCGGCAGCATCCCGGCGTGGTGCACGCCGATCCCGTGGCGAACCAGCCGGGACAGCGTCCGCCCGAATCCCGCGGCGAACCGAAAGTTGCCGATCAGTTCGGCGATCGCATCCTTCTCGGCTCGGGTGCAGACGTTGATACTGGTCAACGCCTGCGCCCGTTCGACAGCCGAGGCCTGGGTGAAGTGCACCACGTAGACCGAGGCCTGGCCGGTGGCCAGCAGTTCCTCCAATGTCTCGTGCAGTGGTGTGGTCACATACCGGAAATGCAGTGGAACCGGTCGCTCGGCGGAACGGACCACCACCGTCGCACGGCCGGTCCGTCGGGTCAGATCCTCCTCGAAGCGGGTCACCTCGCCCAGCGTCGCCGACATCAGCAGGAACTGGGCGTGCGGCAGCTCGAGCAGCGGCACCTGCCAGGCCCACCCCCGGTCCGGGTCGGCGTAGAAATGGAACTCGTCCATCACGACCAGGCCGACCTCGGTACCTGGCCCGCTGCGCAAAGCCATGTTGGCCAGCACCTCCGCGGTGCAGCAGATGATCGGCGCCCCCGCGTTCACGCTGGAATCTCCGGTCATCATGCCCACCTGGTCGGCACCGAAGACCCCGCACAGGGCGAAGAACTTCTCCGAGACCAGCGCCTTGATCGGGGCGGTGTAGACGCTTTGCCTGCCCTGCGCCAGGGCAACTGCGTGCGCCCCGGTGGCCACCAGGCTCTTACCGGACCCGGTAGGGGTGGCCAAGATCACGTTGGAACCCGAGACGATCTCGATGAGCGCGTCCTCCTGGGTGGGGTACAGCGTCAGCCCCTGCTCGGACACCCAGTCGGTGAAGATGTCGAACAGTTCATCGGGCCCGGCACCGCCGGGCAGCATCTCGGTGAGCGTCATGATGGCCCCGATCGTGCCTGCGGTTCTCCGGGTGGAGCGAAGCGGGGCTACCGGGGGCGCCGGGGCACAGTGGCGGCGAGGTAATCTGACCTTCGGCCGGGACGGCCCCGTGCCACGCGGAGCCCAGGATCCCAGTGCAGACGGGAGTGACCGCTCATCGACACGGGTCATATCATCGCGGGCCATTACCGGGTACTTGACCGGGTCGGCAGTGGTGGGATGGGCATCGTCTGGCAAGCCAGAGACGAGCGCCTGCATCGATTGGTCGCAGTGAAACAACTGCTGCTGCAGCCGGACCTGAGCCCCGAGGAGACCGAGGGGGCTCGTCAGCGCGCGCTGCGGGAGGCGCGCATCGCAGCGCGGCTGCAGCATCCGAACGCCATCGTCGTCTACGACGTCGCCGAGCACGAGGGCGAGCCCTGCCTGGTGATGGAGTACCTGCCGTCCCGGACTCTGGGCGCGGTGCTGGCCGAGCAGGGCTGCCTGCCGGTCACCGAGGTCGCCTCGATCGGCAGGCAGGTCGCTTCCGCGCTGGCCGCCGCGCACGCCGCGCAGATCGTGCACCGGGACGTCAAGCCGGGGAACATCCTGATCGCAGACGGAGGCACCGCCAAGATCACCGACTTCGGTGTGTCCCGCGCTGCCGGGGACGTGACCGTCACCCAGACCGGAATGATGGCGGGCACCCCGGCCTACCTCGCCCCGGAAGTGGCGCGCGGGCAGGTGCCGACTCCGGCCTCCGATGTGTTCTCACTGGGTGCCACCCTCTTCGCCGCGATTGAGGGCCGGGCCCCGTTCGGGGACGGTGAAAATCAGCTCGCACTGCTGCACGCAGTGGCCGCCGGAGATGTGGCGCCGCCTCGGCACGCGGGCCCGCTGACCCCGACGTTGATGAGCCTGCTGGCGAAAGACCCTTCGGCTCGTCCCGACATGCGTCAGG
This sequence comes from Pseudonocardiaceae bacterium, assembly GCA_050699955.1. Taxonomy (GTDB): domain Bacteria; phylum Actinomycetota; class Actinomycetes; order Mycobacteriales; family Pseudonocardiaceae. The sequence continues at coordinate 113,933 of JBOHGD010000006.1, forward strand.
CCAGCCTGGAGCTCGCCGCCGCGACCGACAGCCGGCCGGTGCAGATCACCCGCCCCGGCACGTGGTCGCCCAAACCGGCGGCCGCAGCGACCCCGCCGCCGACCCTCGCGTCCCGTCCGATTCCGCCGCCACCGCCGCTACCCCCACCGGCGACCCCGCCACCATCCCCGCCGAAGGTCTCCGAGCCCCCTGTACGGCGGCCCGCGCCTCGGCCAGTGCCACGACCCGCGGCCAGTACTGCGACGCGCTCGGACCCGGATCTCCGCCGTCGGGCGGGTGTGTTCGCCACGGCCCTGCTCGCCGTACTCGCACTGGCCGTGACCGGCGGGCTGGTGCTGAAGAACATGGGGGACCAGGCTGCGGCGCCGAACACCCCGGCCCCCACGCCGTCCACATCGGCGCCTGCACCCCCGCCCGCGCAGCAAGCAGCGACCCCACAACCTCCTGCGACGCAGCCGGTACACGCGTCCGAGGGCTCGATCGACTGGAGTTCCGCAGGGCAGCTGGTGATCAACTACTACAACGGCCTGGACAACCCATCCTCAGCCTGGCGAATGCTCTCAACCACTGCGCAGGCGTTCTTCGGCAACGAGGCGCAGTTCGCGTCGCACTGGAGTCAGTACTCGTCGGTCAGCGCTCGCAATGCGTTCGGTGTCACCGACAACGGGGACGGCACGGTGAATGTCCCGGTCGATGTGACTTATCACACCGGCAACAACGATCAGACCCAGAAGCGGGTGCTGCGGGTGACCCGGCTCGGCGGTCAGCTGCTCATCGATTCCGATCCCCGGTGATCTGGTCGTCGGGTCGCATCGGACGACGACAGACATAGGTCATGGCCGGTGGCACGTGCTGCCACATCGTGCGGGTAGGCAGCACCTCACCGAAGGTGCGGCCCAGCTCGTCGCGGAATCGACGGGCCGCGGGCGTCCAGTAACCCGAGCTGTACGCCGCCGCGGTGAACACCCCGTCGACACGCAGCGCTGCGGAGAAGGTGGCCAGGAATTCGCGCTGCTGCTGCGAACCGAACAGGGTCCACGGCAGTACCGAGACGATCACGTCGGCCCGCTGCAGGCCCTGCTGGGCGAGGATGGCGGGCAGCGTGGCCGCGTCCGCGGTGACGACCTGGACGCCGACCAGCGCGCGGGTGCGCAACCGTGCGGCGAGTTCCCGGTCCTTCTCCACCGCGATCACCACGGCGTTCGGCCCGGCTCGCTCGGCGATCGCCGTGGTCACCGCCCCATCCCCGGCACCGACCTCCACGATGACAACGCGCCGACCGGCCGGACTGTGGCGGGGCACCACGGCCGCCAGCCGACTGGCCAGCTCGGGCCCGGACGGCAGCAGGGTGCCGACCTCACGTGGGGAGCGAACCGCCGCCGCCAGGAAACCTAAGCCGCTGCCGTGCGGGCGGTGAACGGTCCCCCGGGGATGTTGGGCGGAATATGAGGGCATACCCGATAGTGCACACCACCAGGTGGTCCGCCGCACCACCTGGTCACCGCTGCCTAGGCTGAGAGCCGCCTACGACTCCAGGAGGACACCCGATGGCCCAACTGGGCGATGACCGCTACCTCGAATCGCTGACTGCCCAGTCCGCACAGTTCGCTGGGGCACTCCGTGGCGCCGACCTGCAGCAGCGTGTGCCGACCTGCCCGGAATGGACGTTGTATCGGCTCACTGAGCATCTCGGGCAGGCCCACCGGTTCGCGACCGAGATCGTCGCCCGGCGGGCCACCGCCCTGGTCGACCCCGGGGGACCGGCGGCCGCGCCGCCCCCGGATGACCCGGCTGCGCTCGGTGACTGGTTGTGCGACGGCGCCGCGGCATTGGCCGACGCGGTCCGCGAAACCGGCCCGCAGACGCCCGTATGGACTTGGGCGGATGAACAGCCCGCGCGGTTCTGGGCCCGCCGGATGGCGCACGAGACTGCGGTGCACCGGGCCGACGCCGAGTTGGCCCGAGGCCGCGACTTCGCCCTGGACCCCGATCTCGCCGCCGACGCGATATCCGAATGGCTGGAACTCGTCTGCTCGCCGAAGGCGCTTGAGGTACGGCCTGAGCTCGCCGAGCTGCGCGGAGACGATCAACTGCTGCACATGCACTCCACCGACGCCGGACTCGGCGAGGCGGGGGAGTGGATCGTGCGCCGAACACCGTCCGGTCCGGTCTGGGAACACGGACATTCCAAGGGTGATGTCGCGGTCCGAGGCGCGGTGGTGGACCTGCTGCTGGTCATGATGCGCCGCGTCCCGCTCAGCGATGCGGACGTCCAGGTGCTCGGCGACTCGGCAGTCTTGGAACACTGGCTGGATCACACTCGTTTCTGAGCTGCGCGGGATGGACCCAGCTGAGCCGACCCAGCTGAGCCGACGGAGTGTGGGAGGCTGAAGCATCCCGGGCCGTACGCCCAGCAGGCGGGCCGAGGTGCGATCAGGAGGGACCGTGCAGCCGAGCCACCCGTGGCCCGAGGTCCGTCATCCGGCCGACCGATGGCTCACCGTGCCCAACGTGCTGAGCCTGCTCCGGCTCGCCGGGGTGCCGCTGTTCCTGTGGCTGCTGCTGGGCCCGCAGCACGACCTGCTCGCCGTGGTCGTGCTGGCACTCTCCGGGGTCACCGACTGGCTGGACGGCAAACTCGCCCGCTGGCTGGACCAGTACAGCAGGCTGGGTGAGTTGCTCGACCCGGCGGCCGACCGGTTGTACACGCTGAGCATCCTGCTCGCGTTCGGGATTCGCGAGATCCTGCCTTGGTGGGTGATCGCAGTGCTGCTGGGCCGGGATCTGGTGCTCCTGGCCACGCTGCCGATACTGCGCCGCCACGGCTACGGTCCACTGCCGGTGCACTACCTCGGCAAGGCCGCCACCCTCTGCCTGCTCTACGCCTTCCCGACGCTGCTGCTGGCCGACAACGTGCACGGCTGGCTGCACGCGGTGGCCTGGCCGTTCGCGGTGGCCTTCACCGTGTGGGGTGGCGTGCTGTACGTCTGGTCGGGGGTGCTCTACCTGGTGCAGGTCGAGCGTACGGTGCGGGAGCAGGCGCGTCGCCGCTGACCCGCTGGAGATCACCGCCTTGCGGTCGGTCCGGCGTCCCAATACGCTCACTCCGCCATCAGGTCTCCAACATGAGCGTGAGTCGGGAGGAGCAGTGTGGTCCCTGAGGAGCTGAGGTACACCCAGGAGCACGAATGGGTCTCGCTCAGCGGGGAGGGCACCGTGCGGGTCGGTATCACCGACTACGCACAGTCCCAGCTCGGCGACGTGGTCCACGTCCAGCTGCCGGAGGTCGGGGAGCCGGTCACGCCGGGCAACCCGATCGGTGAAGTGGAGTCGACCAAGAGCGTCTCGGACGTGTATGCCCCGGCCGCGGGCGAGGTGGTGGCCAGCAACCCGGCCTTGGCGGACAGACCCGAACTCGTCAACTCCGATCCATACGGCGACGGATGGATGGTCGAGATCAAGTTGACCGATTTGGCGGTGCTGGACACGCTGATGAAGGCCCAGGAGTACCGCGGTCTCATCGCGCAGGAATGAGCCCGCTGCCGCGACCTACCCGCTGACATCTCGCTGCTGAGGGACCCTCCATCCGCCACGACGGCAGTCGGCGCGGTAGGTTGTGGTCCGATCAGCAGCCACCACCTCCAAAGGAGAGCCCAGGTGAGCATGAACGACGGGCCCGGTGTCCCACCGGAACGGGGCCCGGAGCAGACCTCGACGTTTCGGGCTGATTTCCTCGCCGAGCCTGAGAGTGCCGAGACCCCGGGGCAGCCCGTCACCGGTGTCGACGCGTTGCCCGCAGGCTCCGCGCTATTGGTGGTCAAGCGTGGTCCCAACGCAGGGTCCCGATTCTTGCTCGACCGAAGCACCACCAGCGCGGGCAGGCACCCGGACAGCGACATCTTCCTGGACGACGTGACAGTGTCGCGCAGGCACGCCGAGTTCCGTCGCGAGGGCGGCGAGTTCGTGGTGGTGGACGTGGGCAGTCTCAACGGCACCTATGTCAATCGCGAACCGGTGGACACCGCGATGTTGGCCAACGGCGACGAGGTGCAGATCGGCAAGTTCCGGCTGGTATTCCTGACCGGTCCGCGTACCGGGGACCGAGGGGCTGACCAGGAGTTGCGGTGACCGCTGCCGCGGGCCGTTCCCCGCACGGCCTCGGGGCGAGCATCGGCTCGGTGCTCGCCCAACTGCGGACGGACTTCCCGGACGTGACGATCTCCAAGATCAGGTTTCTGGAGTCCGAGGGGCTGGTTCGGCCAGAACGAACAGCCGCCGGCTATCGGCAGTTCTCACCTGCGGACGTCGCGCGGCTGCGGTACGTGCTCGCCGCCCAGCGTGATCACTATCTTCCGCTCAAGGTGATCAAGGAACACCTGGATGCGATGGACCAGGGGGAGCACAGCGAACCCGATGGCGCGCGCGGGCCAAGGCTGCCACGCCCACTGGTCGGGCTGGCAGGCGCAGCCGGTGGCGTGGGACCGGCCGCGCCCGAGGATTTCGCTGCTGTCGATACTGTCCGGATCACCCAGGAGGAGCTACTCGATGCTGCCGGTATTCGGGCGGCGGCGCTGGTCGAGCTCGAGCAGTTCGGCCTGATCCGGCCCGGCCCGGCAGGCTTCTACGACACTGACGCGGTGCTGGTGGCCCGGACCGCTCGGGCCATGACCGACTTCGGATTGGAACCGCGGCACTTGAGAGCGTTCCGAGCCTCTGCGGACCGCGAGGTAGGGCTGCTGGCCCAGATCGTCACCCCGATGACTCGGCAGCGGGACCCGGACGCTCGGGCCAGAGCCGACGAGGTGGTGCGGGAGCTGGCCGCACTGTCGGTGCGGTTGCACGCCCTGCTGGTGAAGACGGGGCTGCGGGGCGCCATCGGACGCTGAGGGCACGGTGAGAATTGGGCCTTGCTGCACTCGGCATCGAGACCATGCCGCGTGTAGCGTCTGGGAGTAGCGATGGTGGAGACGCGACTGGACCGGCAACCACACGGTCTGCGCCCGAGCCGCCGCCGAGCACGACTCTCGAGGCACTCGGAGTACCGGGTGTGGCAGGAGGGAGGCGCAACGCGATGAGCGAGATGCGTGTCGTCGGGGTGCGGGTTGAGCTGCCGGCGAACCAGCCGATCCTGCTGCTGCGGGAGACCGAGGGGGAGCGCTACCTGCCTATCTGGATCGGTTCGGGGGAGGCGACCGCCATTGCCCTCGAGCAGCAGGGGGTGCAGCCGGCCCGGCCGATGACCCACGACTTGCTCCGGGACGTCATCAGCGCCCTTGGCCGGGAGTTGCAGCAGGTCCGGATCACAGAGTTGCAGGAGGGCACTTTCTACGCCGAACTCGTCTTCGACGGTGACGTGCGGGTGTCAGCCCGCCCGAGCGACTCGGTCGCCTTGGCGCTGCGGGTGGGTGTGCCGATCCACGCCGAGGAGTCGGTCCTTTCTGAGGCTGGCTTGATCATTCCGGACGAGCAGGAGAACGAAGTCGAGAAGTTCCGGGAGTTCCTCGACTCGGTGTCCCCTGAGGACTTCCGCGGCGCGGATACCTGATCGGGCCTGGGCGGCAGGGGCCGCGCGAGGCCAGGCTCCAACCCTTGAGTTGAAGTGAAGGTCGAGGCTCCCCGCGCGTCGCGTTGACCGGTTACTCGGAGGCAGCCTACGGTCGGTGTCGACAGCGAATCGTGCGCGTGTGATTCGCCCGGATGACCGGACGGGTCCGCTGCAGGCCGAGGGGTCGATGCGGACCAACCGGACCAAGGCGAGGGGAGGCACGGGTGGTCGACGGACCGCACGGCGGAGCGGATACCCCGGTGCACGAGGTCCATCCTGCCGGAGCCGATGCACCCGAGCAGGGCACCCTGTTCCCGGACTCCGCGTTGACCGGCCCGGCCGGAGTGACCGACCAACTGATGGGCTACCGGGGCCCGGCAGCCTGCCAGATCGCCGGGATCACTTATCGCCAGCTGGACTACTGGGCACGGACCAGCCTCGTGGTGCCCTCCATCCGTGGCGCTTCCGGTTCGGGCAGCCAGCGGCTGTACTCCTTCAAGGACGTTCTGGTTCTCAAGGTGGTCAAACGACTGCTGGACACTGGCGTCTCGCTGCAGAACATCCGGGCAGCGGTGGAGCATCTGCGGCGTCGTGGGGTGCACGATCTGGCCCGCATCACCCTGTTCAGCGATGGCACCACCGTCTACGAGTGCACCTCCCCCGAGGAGGTGGTCGACCTGCTGCAGGGTGGGCAGGGTGTGTTCGGTATCGCCGTGAGCGGTGCGATGAAAGAGATCGCCGGAACCATCAGCCGGTTCCCCCCAGAGCGTGCGGACGGTGGCGAGGTCACCAGCACGCCGGAGGATGAGCTGACCAAGCGCAGGCGGGCCCGTCGGATCAGCTGATGCAGAGGGGTGGTACCGCGCGCACCGTCCAGTCGCGCGTCCTTGACGTGAGGGCAGTGACGTAGATGCCCTACGGGGAGCTAAGCTTGGTGGGTAGTCGTCCACCCCGCGCGGGAGAGCTCCGGGCCCACCCACGGTCCGGGCACCGAAGGAGCAACCCCTCCCCGGAACCTCTCAGGTGAACAGGACCGTGCGGGTCAGACGCCTCTGGAAAGCGGTGGTGCAGACCACCCGCCGACGGGGAAAGCCGGCGTGAACGCCGGTGAATCTCTCAGGCGCCCCGGCGAGGGCAGCGACAGAGGGGGAGGGCCGGCCGAGCACGGCGCTCGACGGTTCCCCTGGCATCCGGAGGCCACCGTGATGAACACGCCCGACCGGCGCTCTCTCGTCGAGCTCGAGCACGGCACCCCGTTCGCCGACCGGCACATCGGGCCGCGGCCTGCCGAGTTGGCCACGATGTTGGACACGATTGGTGTCGAGTCGCTGGATGAGCTCGCGCGGCGGGCCTTACCGCGCATGCTGGCCGATCCGGACGCGGTGTCGGGCCTGCCCACTGCCGCCACTGAGGAGCAGGCGCTCGCCGAGCTGCGGGAGCGCGCCGCCCGATGCTTTCCGCGGGTACCGATGATCGGGATGGGCTACCACGGCACCGTCACCCCGCCGGTGATCCGGCGCTCGGTACTGGAGAACCCGGCCTGGTACACCGCCTACACACCCTATCAGCCGGAGATCTCGCAGGGCCGCCTCGAGTCGCTGCTCAATTTCCAGACCATGATCTGCGATCTCACCGGCCTGCCGGTGGCGAACGCCTCCATGCTCGACGAGGCCACCGCGGCCGCTGAGGCGATGACGCTGGTGCGCCGGGCCGGCCGGAGCCGCTCGTCCCGGTTCCTGGTGGATGCCGACACGCTGCCGCAGACCCTCGCCGTGCTGGCCACCCGTGCCGAGCCGCTGGCCATCGAGCTCGACGTCACCGACCTGTCGGCGGGGCTCCCGGAGGGCGAGTTCTTCGGGGTGCTGCTGTCCTATCCGGGTGCCTCCGGCGCGGTGCGCGACCATGCCGCGCTGATCGAGCAAGCCCACCAGCGTGGCGCCGCGGTGGCCGTCGCGGCCGACCCGTTGGCTCTGACCCTGCTGCAGCCCCCGGGCGAGGTCGGTGCGGACGTCGCTGTCGGATCCACCCAGCGTTTCGGCGTGCCGATGGGCTTCGGCGGGCCGCACGCCGCCTATCTGGCGGTCCGTCAGGGCCTGGAGCGCCAGTTGCCCGGACGTCTGGTGGGCGTGTCTCGCGACGCGGACGGCAACGTCGCGTACCGGCTGGCGTTGCAAACCCGTGAGCAGCATATCCGGCGGGAGAAGGCCACCAGTAATATCTGCACCGCGCAGGTGCTGCTGGCGGTGATCGCCGCTATGTACGCGGTGTACCACGGGCCGGACGGGCTGCGGAACATCGCGCTGCGAGCGCACCGAATGGCCGCTGTGCTAGCCGCCGGGCTCCGGGGCGGTGGCGTCGAGGTGGTGTTCGACGCCTTCTTCGACACCGTGCTGGCCAGAGTCCCCGGCCGGGCCGCGGAGGTCGTGCAGACTGCTCACGAGGCTGGGGTGGACCTGCGACTCGCCGACGCCGATCACGTCGGGATCAGCTGTGCCGAGACCACCACCCGCGCACACGTGCGGATGGTCTGGGAGGCCTTCGGGATCACCGCCCCCGACCTCGACATGCTCGATGCCCAGACCCCCGTCGCACTGCCGGGCGCGCTGATTCGCAGCTCCGACTACCTCACCCACCCGGTCTTCTCCACGCACCGCAGCGAGACCGCGTTGTTGCGCTACCTGCGCTCGCTCGCCGACAAGGACGTGGCGCTGGACCGCAGCATGATCCCGCTGGGCTCCTGCACGATGAAGCTCAACGCCACCGCCGAGATGGAGCCGATCACCTGGCCGCAGTTCGCCGAGCTGCACCCGTTCGCGAACTGGGAAGACGCGCAGGGCTTGCTGGAGGTGATCGGTGACCTGGAGGACTGGCTGGTCGCGCTCACCGGCTACGACGCGGTGAGCCTGCAGCCGAACGCGGGTAGCCAGGGTGAGTTCGCCGGTCTGCTCGCGATCCGGGCGTACCACCGCAGCCGGGGCGAGACCGATCGCGACGTCTGCCTCATCCCCTCCAGCGCGCATGGCACCAATGCGGCTTCCGCGGTGATGGCCGGAATGCGCGTCGTGGTGGTCGGGTGCGACCAGCACGGCGACATCAACCTCGACGACCTCCGCACAAAGATCTCCGAGTACGGCGCCGAGCTGGCTGCCATCATGATCACCTACCCGTCCACGCATGGCGTGTACGAGCAGGGCGTGGTGGAGGTCTGCGGGCTGGTGCACGACGCGGGGGGCCAGGTCTACGTGGACGGCGCCAACCTCAACGCGCTGCTCGGGCTGGCCAGACCGGGTCGCTTCGGCGCTGACGTGAGCCACCTCAACCTGCACAAGACATTCTGCATCCCGCACGGTGGTGGCGGACCAGGAGTGGGCCCGATCGGCGTCCGAGCTCATCTCACACCATTTCTGCCTGGTCACCCGCAGACCGCACCGGATACGCCAGTGGGCCCGGTGGCGGCGGCACCGTGGGGCAGCGCGTCGATCCTGCCGATCTCCTGGGCCTACATCCGGATGATGGGAGGGGAAGGCCTCCGGCGCGCCACGCTCACCGCGGTGGCGGCGGCGAACTACGTGGCCCGGCGCCTCGAGCCGCACTTTCCGGTGCTGTACGTCGGAAAGGAAGGGCTGGTCGCCCATGAGTGCATCCTGGACCTGCGGGCGATCACCAAGATCACCGGTGTCACGGTGGACGACGTCGCCAAGCGGCTGACCGACTACGGGCTGCATGCCCCCACCATGTCGTTCCCGGTGGCGGGCACCCTGATGGTCGAGCCCACCGAGAGTGAGAACCTCGCCGAGCTGGATCGCTTCTGCGACGCCATGATCGCGATCCGGGACGAGATCGGCCGCCTTGCACAGGGGGAGTGGCCCGCCGAGGACAACCCGCTGCGCTGCGCGCCGCACACTGCACACTGCCTGGCCGGCAAATGGGACCACCCGTACAGCCGGGAACTCGCCGCCTACCCGATGGGCCCGACTACCGACAAGGTGTGGCCACCGGTGCGGCGGATCAACCAGGCCCAAGGGGACCGCAACCTGATGTGCTCCTGCCCCCCGGTGGAGGCGTTCAGCGCGCCGCCTCGTGAGTGAGTAACAGCGGCGAGCACCCGATACCACCTACGAGCGCGGAGCACCGACGTGGGTGGCGTCGCGGACCGTGCCGACGTACTCCTCGACGAGGTCTTCCAGCGCGACCACCCCTTCGGTGCCTCCTCCGGGATCCACGACGCGCGCCAGGTGGCTGCGGGTGCGGCGCAGCAGGGCCAGCGCCTCGTCGAGCTTGGCAGTGGCAGCCACCTCCGGCAGCGGACGTACGCTGTTCTGTGGCACTGGCGTGTCCGGCGGCTGGCCGAGCAGCTCCAGCACGTCCTTGACATGCAGATAGCCCACTAGCGTCGGGTCATCGGCATGGAGATCGTCAGCACGGAGTGGGAACCGGGAGAAGCCGGTCTCTCGCACGGCCTGCTCGATGTCGCCGAGAGTGGCGGTGGCCGGCACGGTGGTCACCTGACAGAGCGGGATCAGCACGTCGGCCACCATGCGCTCCACCGTGGCCAGGGTCTGGGTCAGCCTGCGGTGCTCCTGGCTGTCCAGCAGGCCCTCACGGCTGGAATCGGCGATCAGGTTGGCCAGCTCATCAGGGCTGTAGCCATTTTCCAGCTCGTCACGGGTCTGCACGCCGAATATCCGCAGTACGTGGTTGGCGATCCAGTTCAACACCGCGATCACCAGCCGCATCAGGCGGGCCCAGGCGACCAGTGGCGGCACCATCCACAGCGCGGTGCGCTCCGGGCCCGCGATGGCGATGTTCTTGGGCACCATCTCGCCGAGCAGGATGTGCAGCACCGTCACGATGCCCAGGGCGACGACGAACGCGATGGTGTGCCGCACCGCGTCGGGCACCCCGAACGGGCTCAGCAGCCACTCCAGCTGCTGGGCGACCGCGGGTTCGCCGAGCGAGCCCAACCCCAGCGAGCAGATGGTGATCCCCAGCTGCGCCGCTGCCAGCATCTGCGAAAGGTGCGCACTCGCGCGGATCACCGCGCGGGCCCGCCCCACGCCGCGTGCTGCCATCGCTTCCAGCCGGTCCCGCCGAGCGCTGATCAGAGAGAACTCGGCACCGACGAAGAACACGTTGCCGGCCAGCAGCAGCAGGGCGAGCAGCATCGCAGTGGCCTGGTTCACCGGCTGCCCTCCGCATCGGCCTGTTCGGTCCTGGTCAGCTGCAGTTCGGCGATGCGGTGGCCCTCCATTCGCGTCACGGTCAGTTGCCACCCGCCTGCCTCGATCTCGTCGCCGGCGTCGGGAATGCGGCCCAGCTGCGCCAACACCAGCCCGGCCACCGTCTCGTAGTCACCCGGGGGCATCACGAAACCAGTGGTCTCGGCCAGCTCGTCGGCACGCAACAGCCCGGAGACGAGCCAGGTCCGCTCGCCGAGCCGGCGGCTCTGGGCCATCTCCATGCGATCGTGCTCGTCGCGGACGTCCCCGACGATCTCCTCGACCAGGTCTTCGAGGGTGACGATCCCCGCGGTGCCGCCGTACTCGTCGACCACGACCGCGAACTGCAAGCCCGAAGCCCGCAACCGGTCGAGCAGTGCGTCGCCGTCCAGCGAGCTCGGCACGATGGGAACGGGCATGGCCACGGAACCGACGGTGATCTGGGGACGCTTGTCGGCCGATGCGACGAAGGCCTGCTTCACGTGCACCGCGCCGAGGACATCGTCCAGGTCGCCCCCATAGACCGGAAACCGGGACCGGCCGGTGCTCCGGGCGGCGTTCACCAGGTCGAGCACGCTGTCTTGCGCCTGCAGTGTCACCACCTTGACCCGGGGGGTCATCAACTCGTCGGCAGTGCGCTCGCCGAATCGCAGCGAGCGGTACAGCAAGGTCGCCGTACCCTCGTCGAGTGTGCCCCGCTGGGCGCTGCTGCGGACCAGAGAGCCGAGCTCCTCCGGGGAACGGGCGGAACGCAGATCCTCAGCCGGTTCGACGCCGAGCCGTCGCACGATCCAGTTCGCCGACCCGTTCATCACAGTGATCAGCCAGCGGAATGCGGTGGAGAACGCGTGCAGAATCCCGGCGACCTGCCGCGCGGTCTGCAGCGGTCGGGCCACCGCCAGGTTCTTGGGTACGAGCTCTCCGAACACCATGGACAGTACGGTGGCCAGTGTCAGGCCGATTCCCATCGACGCCCCGCTCGCGATGTCCGAGGGTATCCCGATGGTTTCCAGACCGGGCCGGATCAGGTCGGCGATAGAGGGCTGGGCGAGGTAGCCGGTGAGCAGGGTGGTGATCGTGATGCCGACCTGGGCCCCGGACAGCTGAAACGACAGCGTGCTGTGCGCGTGCTTGATCTGCTGAGCACGACGGTCCCCGACCTGCTGCATGTGCGCATCGACGGTGCTGCGCTCCAGTGCGGTGAGGGCGAATTCCCCGGCCACACAGACGAATGTGCCTGCGGTCAACAGGAGCATCCCGAGCAGGCCCAGGATGCCGGTCAGAACATCCATGTCATGCCGCCCAGGGAATGGCGGATCCGGGGCAGCCGGGCCAGCAGCCCGGCTCCGTACTGCAGCCAGGCGTCGATGCGGATGGCACCGAGTTCGTCACACTCCTCGCGGGGGTTCGCCCGATTCTTACCGACACCCGGCGGGCTGTCGAGTCGGCCGGCCCCTTCGAGACTGCATGGCACGGGGAGTCCGGTTACGGTATCCGATCATGGATCGGCGTCCTGGGTGACCGTGCTGCCACGGGCCGCCGAGTCGGCCGAGTCTGCTGGTTGCGCGACGAGGAGGGCTCAGATGAGCACCGAGTTGGAGGGCAAGCGGGTACTGGTCACCTGTGGTTCGTCGGGCATTGGCCGGGGTGTACGCCGCGAGCAAAGCCGCGGTGCACGCGGTGGGGGAGACGTTGCGGCTGAAGCTGCAGCCTCAAGGCATGCGGGTCAGCACGGTGGCGCCGGTTTCGTGCACCTGAGTTGCGGGTGCTCACCAGCCGGCGGGTAGCGGCCTACCCTCGGCGAAGCCGGCCGCCGACTGCACCCCGATCACGGCCCGATCGTGCAGTTCCGGCAAGGTGCGGGCACCCGTGTAGGTGCACGCGCTACGCACGCCGGCACAGATGTGGTCCACCAGGTCCTCGACCCCGGGCCGGGCCGGGTCGAGGTACATCCGGGCGGTCGAGATGCCCTCCTCGAACAAGGCCTTGCGGGCTCGGTCGAAGGTGTCCTCGTGAGTGGTGCGAGCGGCGACGGCGCGCTTGGATGCCATCCCGAAGGACTCTTTGTAGGGGCGGCCCTCCTGGTCGCGCCGCAGATCGCCGGGCGACTCGTGGGTACCTGCGAACCACGAGCCGATCATCACGTTCGCCGCCCCTGCGGCCAGCGCCAGCGCAACATCACGCGGATGACGCACGCCACCGTCGGCCCAGACGTGCCCGCCGGCGGCCCGAGCAGCGGCGGCGCACTCGGCCACCGCGGAGAACTGCGGCCTGCCGACCCCGGTGAGCATCCGGGTGGTGCACATCGCGCCCGGCCCCACACCCACCTTGACCACGTCGGCACCGGCCTCGACCAGGTCGCGGGTGCCTTGCGCGGACACCACGTTGCCGGCCACCACCGGAATGGTCGGCCGGCATCCCCGGATCGCGTGCAGCGCGTCAAGCATCTTGCGCTGGTGACCGTGCGCGGTGTCGACCACCAGTACATCAACCCGGGCAGCCAGGAGCGCCTCGGCCTTTGCGGCGACGTCCGAGTTCACCCCGACAGCGGCGCCCACCCGCAACCTGCCTTCGGCGTCCACCGCGGGGGAGTACAGCTCAGCGCGCAGCGCGCCGGTCCGGGTCAGTACACCCACCAGCCGGCCGTCGACGTCCACGGCCAATGCCAGTTCTTGACGGCGGTGCTGCAGCTCCTCGAAGATCTTGCGCGGCTGGGTGTCGGCGGGCACCACCACCAGGTCGGTCTGTGCGACGTCGGCAAGCCGGGTGAAGCGGTCCACTCCGGTCAGCTCGGCGTCGGTGACCAGCCCGACCGGACGGCCGTGCTCGTTGAGCACCGCCACCGCCCCGTGTGCGCGTTTGGGCAGCAGGTTGGCCGCATCGGCGACGGCGTCCTGCGGGCTCAGCGTGAGCGCCGTGTCCAGCACGAGATGCCGGGACTTCACCCACGCCACGGTCTCGGCGACCACGGCCGGGTCCACGTCCTGCGGCAGCACCACCAGCCCGCCTCGCCGCGCCACCGTCTCCGCCATCCGGCGCCCCGCCACCGCGGTCATGTTGGCGACCACGAGTGGGATCGTGGTGCCCGATTTGTCCAATGTTGATAGATCGACGTCGAACCGGGATGCCACGTCCGAGCGCGAGGGCAGGAGGAAGACGTCGTCGTAGGTGAGGTCGTGACCGGGCTTGTGGTCATCGAGAAAACGCACGTCACGGACGGTACTCGTCGGCAACGCAAGCAACTGGGCCAGCGGGTTCTGAATGCGGGTTCGCCGGGTGGTCAGGCAGAGCGGCGCTTGGCGGTCTTGGCCGGGGACTTCGACGACGCGGACTCCGCCTCCGATGTCGACGTCCCCGACGCCGCGTCCGCTCGCTGGACTTTGGCCCGCTCGACGCTGGCCCGCAGGGCATCCACCAGATCGGTCCCGGGGACCTGCTCTGATCCAGCGGGCTCCGGTTCCTTCGGCCGGGTCGCTGCTGTCTCGGCGGACTTGGACGCGACCAGCTCCGCTACCGCCTCGGTGTAACGATCGGTGAAGGAATCCGGGTCGAAGTCGGTGGTCAGGCTCTCCACCAGGGTCTGCGCCATCTGCTTCTCCTGCGGACGCAGCTGCACATCGGTGGTGAGTACGTCGAACGCCGGCTCGCGGACCTCGTCGGGCCAGAGCATGGTCTGTACGATGATTACGTCATCGCGTACCCGCAGCGCCGCCAGGCTCTCCCGCTGTCGCAACGCGATCCGGCCGATGGCGATCCGATCGGTGTCCCGCAGGGCTTCCCGCAGCAACACGTAGGGCTTGACCGCCTTGGTGTCGGGTTCGACGTAGTAGGACCGGCCGAAGAGCACTGGGTCGATCTGCTCCGCAGGCACGAACTGCACGACGTCGATCTCGTGGCCGGTCGGTACCGCCAGCTCGTCGAGCTCCTCCTTGGTGACCCGGATAACGGTGCCGTCCGGCTGCTCGACCGCCCGATCGATCTCGTCATAAGGCACCTCCTCGCCGCACACCTCGCAGACTCGCTTGTACCGGATCCGGCCACCATCGGCGTCATGCACCTGATGGAACCGGATGTCGTGCTCCTGGGTGGCGGTGTAGAGCCGCACCGGGATGGTCACCATCCCGAACGCCACCGAGCCCTTCCATACCGAGCGCATGCGCCACCACTCCTCTCTCCTTTCGATGGAACCCGAGTCCGCCGGGTTTCGCCACCCTCAGCAGAGGTCGATGGCATAGCTGAAGTGCTGCTTGTGCACCGTCCATCGACCCGGGGACGGCTCAGCGCCTGCCACCCGCACGGTGAGGCGCAGCGAGTGCAGGGGGACCGGATCACCACCTGCGAGCTGTTCCCGAAGCAGTGTCATCGCCCCCGGGTGGCCATAACCCGCAATCCGGTTGCGGTCGACCAGCGCGACGCCGCCGGCCACCGGGTCATGCAGGCCGGGCACGATGATCGGCTTGGGGGACAGCTTCAGCACGGCCAGCGGATGGGGTTGCTCGAGCGCCAGCCGGGTTGGCCATCCCTCGGGTGGCGAACCGACCGGACCGCCGTCGACCGGCGACGTGGCCAGCACGGACTGCAACCGCTGCTCCTGCGCCTCGGTTGCCCAGCCGGTCAGTACGGTGCCGACCCCTTCCCACAGGAAGGTGCCGGACGGGGCGGCGTGCGGTCCCCGCAACCGTACGAATCCGCAGGCCCGCACCGAACGGCTCACCAGTTCGGCACCGCGCCGCTCGAAGGCCACCGACAGTTCGACCGCGGGGCGCAACGCGAGCGGCACGACCAGCACCCCACCATCGACAAGCTGGTCAAGCCAGTGCGGAGACAGGTCGTCGACCCCGACGGTGACGTGCACCCGGTCGAAAGGTGCCTCGTCCGGTGCACCCAACCAGCCATCACCGGAGCGCACCGTGACCTCGGGCCAACACTCGGCAAGCCGGTCGGCCGCGCTGTGCGCCAGCACCGCGTCCAGCTCCATGGTCACCACCCGTCCCAACGGCCGGACCATCCCGGTGATCAGCGCCGCGGTATAGCCGCTGGCAGTGCCGATCTCCAAGACCTGATGGCCCGGTCTGGCGCCGAGCTGCTCCAGCATCAGCGCGACCATGCTCGGTTGGCTGATCGTGCTGGTCGGCCTGCCTCGGTGGTCGGCGGTGAGTACCAGAGCGCGGTCTGCGTAGGCGTCATCCGGTGCGGTGCCCTCCGGGACGAACTGGGAACGGGGTACCGCAGCGAAAGTGGCGATCGCCTGGGCCGAGCGCAGCGTTCCGTTGGCCCGTAGCGCGGACACCAGCCGCTGACGGCGCACCCGGTCACTTACCGTCGCCATCGTCACATCGTGCTCTCCGCGGCCCGGTTCGCGCATCATCGGTGCCGGCTCGGTGACCGCGGTACCAGCGGACCCTCGCTGCATGGCAGCCTCGTGTCGGGCCATCGGGCAGGTTGAATGGCGACCTGGCCCCGCACGCCGTTGGGAGGAGACCCCCTGTGGGTGGATTCGTAACCCTGGTGGGGACGGTGTTGTCCCTGCTGCACGGCATTGCCGGGCCCTCGGTGTGCCCGGGGGACTGGGTCTGGACGGTCACTGCAGCGGGCGTCCTGCTGGCTGTCCCGCCGGTACTGGCTGCGGCTGTGATCGCTCTGGTGCGGCGGGTGCGGGGCAACCGTTATTCCGGGGCGACGGTGCTGTTGTTCGCCCTGCTGGGCATCACCGGGACCGGGGTGATACCCCTGCTCGGCTTCACCGGGATCGCCACCACGCTGCATCGGGCCGCACTCGGGATCGGCTCCTCTGGGCTGACCCGGCGTGAGGTGACTACTCTGCACGATGCCTATTGCTTCCTGCCGCCACAGGCCGGCTACCTCGGCGGCGGCCGATCGGTGTCCGACGCGCTGACCGAGCTGCCCGGGCCGGACTGGCTGCTCGCCGGGCGCGCAGTTGTGCTGCTGGTGGCCGCGCCCGCGCTGGCACTGCTGCTGACGTGGATCCTGGCGCGGCTGGCCGTGCGCCGTGGGCCTGCGTGGCCGGCCCTCCTGCTGTGGGTGCCGTTCCTCGGCTTGCTGGCCGGCACCCTGCGGCTCAACGAGGGCGTGGTCGGCCAGCTGTGGGTGGGCTACATCGCGGGTATCGTGCCTGGCCTGTTTCTGTTGCTACTCATCGGCCGACCTGGGTGGAGCGTGGTCCGCCGCAGCGAGGCACTGTCGCAGCCACCGCCGGAGCAGGCTTCCTCGCGGCAGCAGCCGGTGCTCGCGGAACCTCCGATACCTCAGGAGCGGCCGGTGCCGCCGCCACCACGACCCGCGCCCACCCGGGCGCTGCCGCCGCAGGTTCCCGGCCTGCCACCGACCCGGCAGGTGCCCGGTGTACCGAGCTCAGCAGCACCACTGGCTGCCGACCCCGGTCGGTTGCCTCCCACGCTGGCGGCCCGGGTGCCCGGAGCGGGAGTTGCGCTGCCGCCCAACAGTCGAGATCGTGCTGGTGACAGCCGGTTTCGGCGGTTGCGCCAGCTGGGGGAGGGCGGTTTCGGTGATGTGTGGCTGGCCATGGACAGCGCCCTGGACCGTGAGGTGGCGATCAAGGTGGCTCGCGCTCCTGACCCGGACACCGAGCGTCGGATCCGCCGCGAGGCGCGGGCACTCGCCGCCGTGGACCACCCGCACTGCGTGCGCGTGTACGACATCCTGTCCGGCATCGATGACCTGCCCGGCCTGGCGATCGTCATGGAGTACCTGCCAGGGCCTTCGCTGGCCCAGCAGGTGGGTGGGCAGGGACTGCTGTCGGACACCGCGGGAGCGCATCTGTGGTCCACCCTCGCCGGTGCGCTGGCCGCCGCCCACGACCGCGGTGTGCTGCACCGGGACGTCAAACCGTCCAATGTCATCATCGACGACGCGGGCCGGGCGCACCTGATCGACTTCGGGATCGCGCGCACCGCCCGGGACCCGACGATGACCGCCACCGGCATCGTCATCGGCACTCCTGACTTTCTCTCCCCGGAGGTCGCCGCGGGCGGTGTCGCCGATCCCAGGACGGATTCCTGGCAGCTCGCGGCCACGGTCAGTTATGCACTGTGCGGGCACCCACCGCGCGGGTACCGGGACAGTCCGGTGGCCGCCCTGCAGGCGGCCGCGGACCGGGAACCTGCGACGCGGCTGCCGGAGCGTTCGGCGCACCGCGGGCTGCTGCACCGGGCGTTGCACCCCGATCCTCGGCAACGGCCGACGCTCGCAGAGGTGCATGCCGGCCTGACCGGATGGTTGGCCCGCACCGGACGCCCAGCTGAAGGGCCGGTCACCCGCATGCTCGCCGTGCCCCCGCATACCTGAGCCTGCCCACAGCATGAACTCGGCGCGCCGAGGAGGAAACGTCTCCTGATACATGCACAGACCACGTCACCCGACGCGCTCCCCCCGCGCAGCGGCGCCGCCGTGCTGGTTGCGGTCGGCGCTGTGGTGAGGGCGCTGGCGGCTGGGACGTTGACAGTGGTGCGGGTTAGCAGCCGCCGATGACGCCCCGGGGGTTGTTCGTCGGCCTGGCCACCCTCGATCTGGTGCACCGGGTGGACCGGCAGCCCGGTGTGAACGAAAAAATCGTCGCCCGACGCTCGGACATCGCGGCCGGGGGACCGGCAGCCACCGCAGCCGTCACGTTTCATGCCCTCGGTGGGCGCAGCGTGCTGCTTTCCGCGCTCGGGCCCGGCCCGATCGGCCGGTTGGCGACGGGGGAACTAAGCGGATCCGGAGTGCGGGTCGTCGATGTCTGGGCTGCCGGGGCCGACCTCAGTATCTCGGCGATCACCGTGCTGGAGGGCAGCGGCGAGCGGTCCGTGGTCTCCCGCAATGCCCGGGATGTGACCGCGGTGGTGCCCGCCGACCTGCCCGTACTGGTCGGCGACACGGACGTGGTCCTGGTCGATGGGCACCACCCGGCGCTGGCTGTCGCCGCCGCCATGGTCGCCCGTACCTCTGGTGTCCCAGTGGTGCTGGACTGTGGCAGTGCCAAGCCGGTCTACACCGAGGTCGTGCCGCTCGCCGACGCCGTGGTGTGCTCCGCCGGATTCACCACCGGGGGGCTTCGGGGTTTCGACGCGGTCTGCGCCGCGTTGCTGGGCGAGGGTGCCCGGCTGGTGGCGATGACCGACGGCGCCGCGCCGGTGCGCTGGCGGACCCCGCAAGGTGCGGGCTTCGTCGAGGTCCCGCAGGTTGCCGTCCGCGACACCCTGGGTGCCGGTGACGTGCTGCACGGGGCGGTCGCCTTTGCCCGGGCGTGCGGTATCCGCGATCCCGAGCGAAGCCTCGGCTTCGGTGTCGCGGTCGCCGCACTGCGCGTGCAGCACGTCGGCCCACGAACCTGGCGCGACGATGCCGGCCTGCGCGCCCTGGTCGAGGGGCTGCGCCGACCCCGTGACCTTCGCCGACCTCGCGGCAAAGCCTGACGGTCTCGCGGAATGCGGAACGTGGCGCATTCTCGGCATCACCGGTGGTCCGGGCAGCGGCAAGTCGACGCTTGCGGCAGCGCTCGGCGAGGCGCTGGGGCATCGGGTCCGCGTGGTGGGGATGGACGGCTTCCACCTCGCACATGCTGAACTGGTCCGCCTCGGGAGCGTGGACCGCAAGGGCGCACCAGACACATTCGACGTCCGAGGCTTCGTCGCTCTGCTGGTCCGGCTGCGCGAGAACGTAACGCCCGTCTGATCGCGGGATCGCGGTGCCACGCGGATCTCATCGTCGGCCGGGCCATCCGCAGTGATCGACAGGCTGGTCAGCGCGATACGCCGGTGGGTTCAGCTGTGCAAAGTCGATCCGGGGTCGGGTGGTTCGCCGCCGATGCGGGTGACGATCTCGTGTGCGACGGAGCGGAGCTTGATGTTGCGGTGGTGCGAGGCGCGGCGGAGGATCTCGAAAGCGTCAGTGGCAGTGCACCGGTTCTGGCCCATGATGATGCCGATGGCCTGGTCGATGACGGTGCGTGAGGCGAGGGCCGCTTCGAGGTGGTGGGTGAGCTCGACCTGGTCGGTCAGTCGCACAGCTAGGCGAAGCACCCGAGATACTTCCTCGCCGAGGTCCTCTGCTCGTTGTTGCCGTTCGGTGGTGAACATCGCCGGCTGTCGTGCGTAGAAGTTCAGCGCCCCGCGCACCCCTGGACCACCGATC
This sequence comes from Pseudonocardiaceae bacterium, assembly GCA_050699955.1. Taxonomy (GTDB): domain Bacteria; phylum Actinomycetota; class Actinomycetes; order Mycobacteriales; family Pseudonocardiaceae. The sequence goes on from JBOHGD010000006.1 coordinate 133,850, forward strand.
AGCGGGATCGACAGGGCTGAGGCGATCCCGTGGGCAAGGGCATCGAGGCGGTAGGCGCCCCAGCGGTCATCGGTGGCGAGATCGCTGATGGACACGGTGACGCTGGTGCGCATGGAGGTGAGGCAGGGCCCGTTGTGGTGGCCGTACTGCACCTCATCGAGGCCCACGGCGTAGGCGTCGCTGCTGGCCACGGTCAGCGGGCTGCCCTCACGGTCCATGGTGATCCCGCAGGACAGGTCGGGTGCTACGGCGCTGGCGGCGTAGCGCGCCAGCTCGTTGAGGAACTCGGTGATGTGGTCGGTTTCGATGAGCAGTTGCTGCAGCTCGAAGGCGGCGGTAGCGTGCTCGAGGGTATGGTCCTGCATTGGACCCGTGCCGATCTCGGAGCGGCGACCCCGGGTTGGGCTCTCGTCGTAGATGGCACGCCACTGGCTGGCGGCTAGAATCACCTCCGACGTCACCCACTGTCGCATGCCAGTGTGGGCACGGTCCACCCGGCCCCCGAGTCTGCTACATTTCTATCACGGTCCGGAAGCGCGGCCAGCCCACATCGACTCATTTTTGTGTGGAGTGATATGCCGCCGGACTGTTTCTTCCGCGGGGTGTGCTTGACCGAGCGCCGGTGAAGGTTCGTCCGAGACAGCGGCTACCGGGCACCGTGACAGTCTGCCGCGACCACCTGGAGCTCTACCTCGTGCGTTACCCGTCGGGCAGGTCAGCGGGCCGTCACCAGATGGGGTTACTGCACCGCTCGTCGCACGTTCGGAGGTGTTCGTATGAACTATCTCGACTTCAGATTCCGGTGCGCGAATTCGGCCACACGGGACATGCCACTTTTCACCTATCGTTCCTATGCGGCGCACGAATCCTTATACGAGGCGGGCAGAGCCATTGGCCGGGTTGCCGAGATGCTGCGGATTGAGGCGACCGGCACACTGACTACTCGACACCTAGACCATTCCGTTCAGCTCTGCACCGACGAATCATCGGCGGAGGCCGCCCGCTGTGTACCAGCCTGCAGCGGTGACCACGCCGATGATCCAGCGGGTGCGGAATGAGTACAACCGCACGGATGTCGCCGTGACGACAACCGGTCGGGAGTATGAGGTCGGGCGACCAGCTTCAGACGACGTGGTTGCGACGGGCGTGCTGGCCGCGTTGTGGTGCCGCTCGGTGGGGACCTCGTGGACACTGGAGCTCCACGAGCTCGACGGTGGCACGGCACTCGGGGCCATTATGGACTGGATCAGCTCGGGCGTGCCGATCTCGCAACCGGAGCCGGAGGCGCTGGCCCGCGAGCTGCTCGCCGAACGCGGGCTGGAATTGTTCTGCGATTCGTCAGCCGGCCCCGGCACCCACAGTCGGCACGGCATTGGCTACGTGTCCGCCAACACTGAGTTGATGAGACTGGCGCACTTGGTGCGGGACGCTGCTGCCGAGACCGGGGTGCACCCTGTGGTGCTGGCCACGCAGTGGGTCGCGGCCGGGTTCTCGGCCGATGCCGCCGCGAGCTGGATACGCGACGGGGTCCGTTCGCCACAGGTGGCCCCGAACCCGGGGGTCCCAGTCACCGACATCGATGGGCGCGACACCGACCACCGACGGTGCGCCGCGGTCGGTGTGGCCGCACAGTGGTCTGGGGCCGCTGTCATGGAGTCATCTTCGCGCTGCTAGCGGGGTGTATCCGGACCTTGTTGGGTGTGGTGTGGAGGGAGGTTGGGTGGTGCGGGCTGAGGAGGAGGTTCGGGTTCCGGGGTTGGTGTCGGCGGTGGTGGCTCGGTTGCCGGTGATCTTGGCTGAGGTTCGTGATGTG
>JBOHGD010000007.1:0-115899 GCA_050699955.1 Pseudonocardiaceae bacterium
GATCCAGGCCAGCGGGATAGCGGTGACGGCGCAGGTGGCGATGATCCGGTCGAATGAGCGGCCATCAGGCCAACCCTGCGCGCCGTCGCCGGCCGCCAACTGCGGGTGCCGGCCGATCTCGGCCAGGTGGTCACGGGCGGAGTCGACCAGCACCGGGTCGAGATCGACGGAGTACACGGCGTGGTCACCGAGCCGGTGAGCGAGCAGCGCAGTGTGGTAGCCGGTGCCGGTGCCGATCTCCAGCACCCGGTGCCCGGGTTCGGCGGCGAGCCTTTCCAGCATCACCGCCATGACCGTCGGCCTGCTGGTCCAGCCTGGATCGCCCGTCCCCCGCACCACGTCGCCATCGAGGACTTGCGGCACGAACACATGCCGGGGAATCGAGGCGAAGGCGTCCTGCCACGCCGGGTCGAGCAGGACACCGCTGGCGACCAGTGTGGCGGCGAGCCCGGACGCCCGGGTTTTCCAAGAGCCGGTGTCGACGACGTCCACAGGCTCTACTCCTTGGTCAAGGAATAATCGGCGGAAGGCTCCACTCAAAGTCGCCGTCAGGATCGTCGAGCCACACTCGGTGGAGACCATCGGGGGTTACCGTTAGGCCGAGTCGATCCCAGCTCGGCCTGCCGAGTCCGTCCCACATCCGGTGGGTGGCCTCGAACTCGTCCCACAGGTTGACCGATCCGTCTTGACGTACCTCACGTCGACCGGCGACGTCAGCTTGCATTCCTACCGCGCACCACGAACCGTCACGAGCGCTGAAGACCGCCCACTCTGGGCCGTGCTCGGTGGTGCCGCGGTACCCGAAAGTGAGTTCACTGGGCACACGCGATTGGGTGAGGAACCACGGCACCAGCGACGACCACGGCAACGGCTCCAGGTCTGTCGTCGACCGAATGCCCGCCTGAACATCTCCGACAGTAGTAGCGCCGTCGGGTGCCCGATCGGCGTCGCGAATCGCCATGAATCCGGCCCATCGGGGCAAGAATCGCCCTTCAAGCCGGTCAGCGTGCCGGGTCAGCAGGACGAGGTTGCCGGCGTGAACGCTGCGTTTGACATCGACGAGCACCAGGCCACCCTCGCGAACCTGTTCGGCCCACGCCCACGGAACCGCTGGCAGTGAACACGTCGCAATAATCCGATCGAATGGCGCGTGCTGCGGCATCCCGCCGACGCCGTGTGCGACAGACAGCGTCGGCGCAAACCCCAGCGCGGCGAGCCAATCTCGCGCCGCATCGACCAAACCCGCCCCGATGTCGACTGAGAACACCCGATCGGCACCGAGCCGGTGAGAGAGCAGACCGGCGTTGTATCCGGTGCCGGTGCCGATTTCGAGCACCCGGTGCTCGTCGTGCACGTCGAGCACCTCAAGCATCCGCACCATCAGGCCCGGTTTGGTCGACGACGACACGGTGACCCGGTTGCCGCTCGCCGCGACCGCAAGCTCGGTGATCAGCGGTTCGTTCCGGTACACCGCCGCGAGCCATCCGTCAGCTTCCCCGGTCGTTTCGACCCATCGTCCACCGGATTGCTGAACATAGAACCGCGGCACGAATACGTGCCGCGGGACCTCCTCAACCGCGACCCGCCAGGCCGGCGTGCGTAGTACTCCCTCGGCCGCCAGCTCGTCAGCGAGCCGGTGCGCCAGCTCGCGCCACGGCGCCGATACCTCCGTCATGTTGCGATCCCCTCCTCCAAGAGATCCGCGAGCGCCTCGGTGATCGGTGCCTCGATCGCGTCCTCAATCCAGCCATACTGGCCATTTGCATTGCATTCTAGAAACACCCACTCATTATCAGGCCGGATGACGAAGTCGAACGCCCCATATGTGAGCCCCAACTCGACGCAGTATTCAAGGACGCCGGCGACGACGCCGGCCGGCGGCTCGATCCGCTCGTATCGCAAAGCTGTGTAGTCGTTGCGCCAATCGATGTAGGTCTCGGCGCTGTCCGCGTGGATAGCAGCGGCGAACAGCCGGTCGCCGACCACGATCACCCGTGATTCGTATGCCTTGGGTATCCACGCTGGTACTGGTGAGCACTGACCTCGATGCCCCGCAGATCAGCGAGGTCCGCTTCGTCGAGTCGATGGGTAAAGGTGGTCTTCCGGCCACCGTCCTCGATGATGGCAGCCGCCCCGAATGCCTTGGTGACTGTTTCGCCGGTCTTGGCGAACCGCCGAACGGCATCCGGCCTGTTGGTCACCAACGTGTCGGCGACCGTGAGCCCGCATCGGACCGCGGTCACGAGCTGCACGGGTTTGTACGCTGCGTCAGCGTTACGTGACGGATGGTTGATCCACTTCACTGGGAGTGACGCGAGCACACCACCAAGGCCGAGTTTTGTCTCGCTCATGGCCCAATTTCGTTCCGTCGCCGAAAGTTCAGCGGGGAAACCGAACGCCGAGGGACTGCGGTACCACACCGACCGCAGTCGCTGCAACTCAATCACCCGCCCACCAGCGAACAAGGTCCCCACCCACCGCCCGTTCCGCAACTCGGCATCAACACTCGCCCGCTGCGGGAACCAAGCCGTGTCACACCGCGTGACAGGTACCTCTCGATCTTCCAACACCTTGACCATGCGGTCGGCGGTGAAATCCCGCTCAGGCGCGAGGATGAGGACGGTCACTAGTCGTTGTCCCAATCCTCGGAACTGGGGCCATCCTCGCCGTCCGTGGTCGAGGTTGTGTCCGCCGACGGATCACCAGCGACCGGAAGTTCGATCAACGGACGCCCCGCCGAATCGACCGCCTTCTGCTGCTGCTCGTCGTAGGTCCAGTTCGGTAGCACGCGACCGGTGCCAGCCGTACGCGCGCGGCGAAGCCCCCACGGCCGTACACCGTCTGGCGAGGCCACGTCGTTCCGCCTGTTGGTGAAGCTTGCCCCGGCGAGCGCGAACTGCGCGCTGACCGGCGCGAACGGGCGGCCGGTGTCCAGCCCGGTCGCGTCCGAGGACCAGCCCGGCGATGTGCTGTCCGAAGTCTCGTCGGTCCACCCAGCTCACATCCTTCAGCCTGGTCACCCCCGTGGCACCCACGGTAGCGCCGATGTCGGGGAAGTTGAGCAGTGCTGGTGGGATCGCCAGGGCACGGGCGAGGCCGGCGATGAGTTCGATATCGCGCAGCCGGCGCTCACCGCGCTCGATCGACGAGATCTGGGACTGAGTCAGCCCGACCACCCCGGCGAGGGCCTGCTGCGTCCAGCCGGTCGCTCTGCGCACCTCGATGACGAAGGCGCCGAAGTCATAGCCGGCCAGCATGCCCACGATGGCCGCACGGCTGTAGAAGTCCGCGGGCAGCGCCCGGCGAGGATCCGGCCCGACCCGTTCGCACGGATCGCAGAGCTCGCCTTGTTGCCGGCAAGTTTGTACATTCGTGTACGCTTCGGTACATGACGTGGTTGAGTGTCAGCGAAGCTCGGGCAAGGCTCCCAGAGGTTCTTGACCGCGTGGCCGACGGCGACGAGGTCACGATTACCCGGCATGGGTTGCCGGTCGCGGTGGTCGTCCGGCCGGACGCGTTGCGCACGCGGAGAGCCGAGGCGACGATCCGGCGGGCGCGTCAAGTCGGTGATCTGCTGGCTGCCGTCGGGCAGCAGCCCCTGACGTCGGCTGCCCTGTCGGCCGAGCGAGCCGACGAACTCGTCCGGGCGGTACGCGAGGCTCGCGATCGTTCGTGATGGACGCCTTCGACGCCGATGTCCTCATCTACGCGGCGGTTGCAGACCACCCGCTGGGCCGACGGATCAGGGCCCTGTTCGCTACAGAGCCGGAATCCATCGCCGGAGTGGGCTCAGTGCTGTTGTTGCCGGAGATCCTCGCGAAGCCGATGCGGGACGGACGTGCTGAGGAGCTCACCACTCTGGTGAGCCTGCTCAGCCGGCTCGAACTACGGGTGTTCGACGCAGTGACCGCCGAGGTCGCGACCTCTCTCGCAGCTACCCACCGGCTGCGAGCGGCGGACGCGGTCCACTTGGCGACCGCCGTTGTCGTCGGAGCGGACAGATTCGTCACGAACAACCGGCGCGATTTTCCGGACACCCTCACCGACATCGACGTCACCTACCCGGACACCCTGCCGGACCCATCAGCAGGTTGACGACGCTCGGCACCAGCTCTCGGCGGCCGACCGGCCGTGCCCTTACCGGGACCAAGGTCCCGGTACCGGGGGTCGCAACCCCCTAGGGAGCCCGATCGCCGCCACCTCAGCATGGGAGCAAGCGGGCGCACCCGCCCCGCTCGAACCTGGGAAAGGCGCCGATACAGGTGCACACCAACCCCGCTATCCCTGCACAACGACACCGCGAGCAGGCAGCAGGGCGGAACCGCCCGGCCGACCGGCCGCTGCGGGTGCTCACTGTCAATCCGGGCTCGTCGAGCCTCAAGCTCGCCGTGCTGGACGGCGAGACCCTGCGTTTCGGCCACGCCCTGCCGGATGGGTCCGGTCCATGCTGGCCGGAGTTCCAGGACCTGGTGCTGCGCCACGACCCGATCGACGCCATCGCGATCCGCTTCATGCATGGTGGTGACCGGCCCGGACCGGTGCTGCTCGACGACGCCGAGCTCGCTGATCTGGAGCGGCTGAGCCCGCGCGCCCCGCTGCATCAGGCGCGGTCGGTCGAGCTGGCCCGGATGGTTCGCCGGATGGTGCCCGACGTGGCGCTGGTGGGCTGCTTCGATACGTCGTTCCACGTCGGACTGCCCGAGCAGGCGGCCCGCTACGGCCTGCCGAGACCCTGGGCGGGCAGGCCCGAGCTACGCCGGGCCGGCTTTCATGGCCTGTCCTGCGAATACGCTCAGCGCAGGGCGGCCGCATTGCTGCGCACGCCGGTGGAGCTACTGGGCCTGGTGGTCGCTCATATCGGGGCCGACGTCTCGGTGACGGCCATCGACGGAGGCCGCAGCGTGGACACCTCGATGGGGTTCACCCCAGCCGAGGGTGCCGTGATGGCTACCCGGAGCGGCTCGCTGGACCCCGGCCTGATCCTGCACCTGGTTCGCACCAGTGGGCTCGGTCCGGACGGGCTGGACGCGGCCCTGACCCAGCGGGCCGGTCTGGCCGGGCTCACCGGTGGTAGCGGCGATATGCGGGCGGTGCTCGCCGCCCGGGCGGCGGGCGACCAGGATGCGGCCCTCGCCGTGCAGGTTTACCTGCATCGACTGCGCCGGGAGATCGCCGCCGCAGCGACGTCGGTCGCGTCGCTGGACGCCTTGGTGCTCACCGGCGGGGTGGCTGAGGGCTCGGCGTGGCTGCGCTCCGAGCTCGTGCACGGACTGAGCCTGATCGGCGTCCGGCTCGATCACCGGCGCAACCGGGAGGCCTCGCACGACGCGCTGCTCAGCGAACCCGGCGAGCAGGCCGCGGTGCTGCTGATCCAGGCCAGGGAGGACGTGTCACTGGCCCGCGGTGCGGCTGCCTTAGTGGGCCGGTCCAGGCCTGATCGAGGTGCCGCCCCGGCCGGTGAGGTACGGACGCATATCCCCAGCGATCACTATAGGTAGGTACCGTTGTGCCCAAGGGTAGTAAAACCACTACTCGGAAGGTATGGAGTCTCACCAGATCAGGTGAGATGATCGAAGAAATATCGCGGGGGGTAGTCGAGACGGGGGCCGTACGGTGGAGGCTCGATCGACACCGAGCGCTTGGAGGCTGCTGGACGCGACCCTGGAGGTCACCAGCGGGGTCAACCTGACCGACGTGCTCCACCATCTGCTCGATGCGGCCCGTCGGCTGGTCGACGCCGAGTACGCCGCGGTCGGGATCGTCAGCCGGGGACATCCGGTTCGGTTCGTGCACACCGGAATGGACGCCGAGACGGTCGCGAGGATCGCTCATCCCCCGGAGGCCAAGGGCGTGCTGGGCCGGCTGATGCGCTCCGCTCTCAGGGTCCCGATCACGACGCGCGCCGAGGTGTTCGGCAACCTGTACATCACGCAGAAGCGTGATGGCACCGAGTTCTCCGCCGAGGACCAGGAGCTCGCGGCGGCGCTGGCGTCGGCGGCCGGGGTGGCGATCGACAACGCCGAGCTCTTCAAGGAGACGCAGCGACGCCAGGCCTGGCAGCGCGCAACAACGGACATCACCACACTGTTGTTGTCGGGGCAGGACCTGCAGGACATCCTGGCGGTTCTCGCCCGGCATGCCCGGCGGCTGGGCGACGCCGCGGCGGCTGCGATCACCGTTCCCACCGAGGATCCGGGCCTGCTGAGGGTGGCTGCTGGGACCGGGATGCTGGACCAGAGGCTGGTGGGGGAGTTCTTCCCGGCTGAGGGGTCGATCTCGCAGCGCGCTCTGACCAGCCGTAGCGCGATCGTCGTCGACGACATCGCCGCCGGCACGCACACCTCAGCGGCGGGCGCACTCGGGATCGGACCGGCGGTCGCCGTCCGGCTGGGTGCCGAGACGGCGGACGGTGTGCTGCTGGTCGCGCGCACCACAGAGGAACCCGCGTTCGCCTCGCAGGACGTCACGATGATCGCGTCGTTCGCCGGGCACGTGGGCCTGGCGCTCAACCTGGCGGACGACCGCAGGAAGCGGGAGCTGGAACACCTGGTCGAGGACAGAGAGCGGATCGCCGCGCACCTCAGCGAGCACGCCATGCAGGCGTTGCTGGGGATCAGTACGACCGTGCACGGCCTGACCGCCCGGATGCAGTCTCGCGACGACGCTCAGCGCCTCACCGAACAAGTGGACCGCCTGGACGCCGTGCTCCGCGAGATGCAGCGGGCGATCTTCGGCTTACACCTTGCCGACCGTGCGACGCCGGATGGGGCCGGGGCGGTGACGCAGGCCCTCTCGGTAACCGGCGGATCGCCGTCGGTTACTCCCCACCCCCCTTGCTGATCGAGATCTTCCTGGGCTGCTCCGGCTGGGGCTGCTCGGGCAACGGGACACGGATCTCCAGGATGCCGTCCTGATAGCTCGCGGTGATGTCGTCCCCGTGCACACCCTCGGGAAGCGGCAGGGTTCTGGTGAAGCTGCCGTAGCGCAGCTCGTGCCGCAGATAGCCCTTGTCCTCAGTGTTCTCCTCGAGGCGCCGTTGGGCGTTGATCCGCAGCATGTCGTCGCTCACGGCCACGTCGACATCCCGGTCGGGATCGATACCCGGTAGTTCCGCGCGCACAACCAGCCCGTCGCCCTCCTGGTACTCATCGACCCGGATCACGTCCTCGACCAACGGCGTGCGCACGGGCATCGACCGCATCCATTCGCCGAACAACCGGTCCATCCGGTCGAAGAGGGTAAAGGGCTCGGGAGCTGTACCCCCGCGTCGCATCAGCGATGTCATTTCGCTCGCCTTCCGTCCTACAAGTCGTCCGGTCCTGCAAACACCGACAGTCCGCCAGCCCAGGCCGTGGGTCGAGGGCCGTAGGTCACTGGTGGCCGGGTTCGCCGGTCCCTGTCTGCAGCACCGGAACGTCGACGACCACGCATCACGCGGGCTCCGCGGTGGCTCCGGCGCCTTCCGGTCCTTTGTGCTCGCCGGTGAGCACATCCGATGCGGGCGTGCCGTGGTGCGGCCGCAGTGGGGCCGGTGGATCCAGCCCGGCCGGGATGAGGATCAGGTTGGTGATCACCTCAGCGAACCGTTCCGGATCGCTGAGCACCCAGCCGTGACTGCCGGGCACCGTGATCACGGCTGGATCCCCGAGCGCGGACCGCAGGGTGGCCAGTGACGCGCGCGGGATCACGTTGTCGTCCTTGCTCCACACGATGACGACGGGTAGCCGCCTGCGCTTGAGCTCCTCCAGCTCGTTGGTGAGGTCAGCGGTGCGCGCGATCTGGGCCGCCCGCCAGATCGCCGCCGGGTCGTGCAGCAGGTTCGGCAGCAGGTCCTCGGTGATCACCGGGAGCACCCGGGTGATCTGGCGCAGCGGCAGGACGTCCTCGCGCAGATGCAGCCCCCAGTCCCACCACGGTCGTTCCGCGATGGCCCGGATCACCCCCTTCCCGTCGGTCCACGCCGAACCGCCGATGGAGTTGACCAGGATCAGCCGGGAAACTCGTCCGGGGGCGTCGTGCGCGGTGCGAATGGCGACCCCGCCGCCGAAGGAGTGCCCGATCAGCGTGACCGGCTCGTCGATTCCTACGACCTGGATGAACTCCGCGACCCAGGATGCGTACCCGGCCAGGCTCAGCTCGGCGGCCGGCAGGCTGGCGGTGCCTCCGCCACCCGGCAGCGCAGGCGCGTACACCCGCAGGTGCTTGGCGACGAGGCGCTTGAGGGCCCGCTTGTAGGAGCGGTGCGCCAGCCCCCACCCGTGCAGGAACACCACAGGTGCCCCCGCCCCGGCGACCCCGTACGAGGCTGGCCGGTCCTGAACAGCGGTGCTTCGCCAATCCAAGTGGTGCTCGGCGCGCTCGTGCTCGGTAGACCCCATCGTCTCCTCCTCAACTGACACGGCATCGTGCGCGCGAATGTCGTGGCGGGGAATGAGACCTAAGACCCAATCTGTGCCCCCGGACGACCCAACAGCCACCCGGCCAGGACCCGTGGCCCTGGCCGGGTTGGGTCCTGGGTCCGTAGCGTCGGGCCTGCCCGGCCGAGCAGCGTGGACGGCGACCCGCTCCGAGGGGAGCTCGGCATGACGGCGAGAAAGGCCCGGCGGTGACGGCTTCATCGACCATCAAGCCGACAGTGGTCACCACGACGCGGTATCCGCCGCAGCGGCAGTTGAAAGGCTCGGTTTTCCTGGGTCTGTTGTGGACCACTGACCACAAACAGATCGGTGCGCTCTACGTCGTCACGTCGTTCGGATTCTTCCTGGTCGGCGGCGCGATGGCGATGCTGATGCGCGCTGAGCTGGCTCAGCCGGGGCTGCAGTTCCTGTCCACCGAGCAGTACAACCAGCTGTTCACCATGCACGGCACGATCATGCTGCTGCTGTATGCGACACCGATCCTGTTCGGGTTCGCCAACCTGGTGCTGCCGCTGCAGATCGGCTCGCCGGACGTGGCCTTCCCCCGGCTCAACGCGCTGTCCTACTGGCTGTTCCTGTTCGGTGGGATCATCGTGCTCAGTGGGTTTCTGACCCCGGCGGGTGCGGCGGACTTCGGCTGGTTCGCTTACCATCCGCTGGCCGGCCCGGGGCACTCGCCCGGTGCAGGTGGGAATTTGTGGGCCATCGGGCTGGTGCTGACCGGGCTGGGCACGATCCTGGGTGCGGTCAACATGGTGACCACCGTGGTGTGCCTGCGAGCGCCCGGGATGACGCTGTTCCGGATGCCGATCTTCACCTGGAACATCTTCGTGACCTCGCTGCTGGTCCTGATGGCGTTCCCGATCCTGGCCGCGGCGCTGCTGGGAATGCTGGCCGACCGGATCATCGGGGCGCATGTGTTCGACCCGGCCACCGGGGGCGCGATCCTGTGGCAGCACCTGTTCTGGTTCTTCGGCCACCCTGAGGTCTACATCGTGGCGCTGCCGTTCTTCGGCATCGTCACCGAGGTGATCCCGGTGTTCAGCCGAAAACCGATGTTCGGCTATAAGGGGATGGTGTTCGCGACGCTGTCGATCGCCGGGCTGTCCATGTTGGTCTGGGCGCACCACATGTACGCCACGGGTGCTGTGCTGCTACCGTTCTTCGCGTTCACCTCGTTCCTCATCGCGGTGCCGACCGGGATCAAGTTCTTCAACTGGATCGGCACGATGTGGCGCGGTCAGCTGACCTTCGAGACCCCGATGCTGTTCTCCGTGGGTTTCACGGTGACGTTCCTGCTCGGCGGGCTGACCGGGGTGTTGCTGGCCTCCCCGCCGATCGACTTCCACGTCACCGACACCTACTTCGTGGTGGCGCACTTCCACTACGTGCTGTTCGGTACGATCGTGTTCGCCACGTTCGCCGGGATCTACTTCTGGTTCCCCAAGTTCACCGGCCGGATGCTGGACGAGACGTGGGGGAAGTTCCATTTCTGGGCCACGTTCATCGGGTTCCATATGACGTTTCTGGTGCAACACTGGCTGGGTGCCGAGGGAATGCCTAGGCGCTACGCCGACTACCTGCCGACCGATGGGTTCACCACCCTGAACATGATCTCTTCGGCGGGGGCGTTCCTGCTCGGCGCCTCCATGTTGCCGTTCCTGTGGAACGTGTTCTACAGCTACCGTTACGGTGAGCGCGTCACGGTGGACGATCCGTGGGGTTATGGTAATTCGCTGGAATGGGCGACGTCGTGTCCGCCGCCGCGGCACAACTTCACCGAGCTGCCCCGAATCCGCTCCGAGCGCCCAGCCTTCGAGCTGCACTACCCGCACATGTCAGAGCGCATGCGGTCCGAGGCGCATATCGGTGGCCGAGGTCGCGAGTGACCACACCAGGGGCACCGCACACACCGCCTCCAGGCCGCCGACCTCAGCTTCCCGGCTGCAACGAGCTGCTCAGCGAGCTGCCGCGCTTTGCGTATCCATTCCTCAGCCGGCACGGTCATGGTCAGTCATGCAGCGTTGAGCCAGGGCGTGAGGACCTTCCCGCCGGGGGCGGTCTGCGCCACCCAGGGATAGGGAATCTGCTGGCAGGAGGCGGTGGAGAGGACGCGGTCGTACGGTGCGCGGGCCGAGAATCCCAGGGTGCCGTCGGCGGTGGCGACGGTGACCTCGCCGTAGCCGGTCCGGTCCAGCGCCTCCCGGGCGGTTTCGGCCACGGCCGGGTCGATCTCCACGCTGGTGACATGGTGCGCGCCGAGCCTGTGGGCCAGCAGGGCGGCCCGGCGCGGCAGGCGGGGCAGGCACCGGCGGGGCCTGGCCCGTCTCCCGCGCCACTGTTCGGCCTCGCCGCGATCGTGCTGGCTGCGGTGGGGGCGGGTGCGGAACCGGGCATCGCTGACCGTGGTCGGCCTGGTCGGCGCCTTTGTCTACCTGCCCTGGACCATGGGCCACTTCTTCGCCGAATCCCTCGGCGTGCCGTTGGCAATGGTGCTGTGCGGGGTCGCCCTGCTCGCCGTCACGCTGCTACTACTGCGCAGGCCGCCCCTCTCGTGAGGCGAAGTTCGGTGCTATGGCGAAGCCACCAATTCAAACAGGAGACGCGCTTGTTGTCGCCCTGGCTACTTGCGTACTGAGCACAGATTGTGTAACTCGCGAGTACAGCAGTCGCGTTGGCGGAATGCACATGAGGTCTACGCTACGGGCGTAGTGACTGGCGATCGGAGCGTTTCGGAGTAGTAGTCCATCATATGGTGGCGCGTCCGGCTGCTTAAGAGCCATGTAGGCGTCCCTTTGGAGAACAAGAACGCAGTCGCCTGCTTTCGCCCTCGCGTCAATGAGTCCACGCACGGCGGTAAGCTCGGCGTATACGACATCTTGGAACTGTTGGCCGAACAGTCGTCGAAGGCCGGCGACGCCGCCCCACGGGCCACCGGGCGGTGACGGTAGCGAGAAGAACGGGACGATGTGTACGTTAAACGGTGATTCATAGTCACCAGCGTAGAGCCGCCGCATCTTCTCGTCGGGCTGATACGAATCTGGATCGTGCTGCGAAAATCGCAGCACGCTGGTTGTGTGCAACACTTTCCAGAAGCGATGCTGCCGCTTTTTATCGCCACCACCCTCATGCGCGTACATGGCGCGGAGAGCTACCGATTTCGGAGCCGGGTTACCGACCACGAAGAATAGGTTGGGTTTCGCGGGATCGGGTTGTGGAGGAATAAAAGACTCTGACTCGTAGCTCAACACGTCACGGCGGGCTTCAACGACGCGGAGCAGACTGTCGTCAGAAGCTATGAGCTCCTGGAACCGGACTACGAATCTTTGACGCTCGGCGTGCTTCGAATAGAGCGTCGTGAGCGCCAGGTCGCACCGGTCGATGAGAGAACCCGGATCAAACGTGCGCTGCAGCATCGACTGTCTCTGTACTTAGTCCATCGAGCAGAGTTCGCACCTGATTTTCGATAGCGTTTTGCTCTTCTTCAGTCACGCCATAATCGACGCATTTAGTCTGGAGGCTAGTCAAAAACCGCCGACTCTGCGCAGGTGTCGCTCGCAAGCAGTCATACGTAGTAAGGTGGTGCAGTCGTGATAGAAGGAACGACCGTACACGGCTATCGACGGTAGCAGTGATGGGTACGGGATGGAGCACTACGATGGGTCGCCCATAGCACATGGCATACGCTACTTCGAGGCTTGCGCTATCCCCGAGGTAGCCGATGTTCTCCTTGAACTGATTGCACACTATATGGAAGTCGCACATTCGGATGCACTCGTAATAGTGGCGCTCGACGTCGCTGAACGACTGTGTGGCAGGGTCGAAGGCAAACGCATGGTTCACGTTGGAAGCCTTGATTTCGCCGGCAAGCGGATGCGAAACCGAGACGCCAAGTTGAGTGAGAACTTGCTTGACCCGAAAAACGCTGTTGTCGTCGGCATGGTATTTGCCACCCACCTGTGTGCTCATCATGCGACGTGCCTCGCCAGTATTCTCTTTGCCAGTTCGTCGGCGTGGATGCGGTCGAGATCGATTCGAATTTCCTTGGCCATGTTGACGCCGCTGACGAACCTCACGGTCTGCTCAGAGTTCATCGGCTCGACATCAAGAGATGTAAAGATATCATCAATTAGATGCTCATCGCTCGTGCTACCGCCTTCTAGCTCTACTTCAAAAAGTGCTCGTCCAATGGTGCTGTACTCATCGAGGGTGATGACCACTCCACTGGAAACCCAAGTCGTGCGCACGGTGGTGAGGACGATGAACTTGGTGTGACCAAACAGATTGAGAATCGCGAACAGGCCGCCCAGGTCTCCGCGGCGAAATCCGACTTCATATTCCTGTCGAGCCATGTCGCCGTGCCACGAGCCATACTTGACGGATAGCAGCGTTTGGTCGCCGATAAGCTTAATTTTGATGTCGACGAGGGTGTCAGGGTTGGGTGAGAAGTCATCGTTCTCAACCTTGATCACAACAGTACGGTTGACGACCGATTTTTGGTTGTATCGATTGTTGATAGCGCGTTTTAGTCGCACGGCATCCCTCAGCGTCAAGCCGGCACGCTTCTCTGTCTCTTGCATGACGCAGCTCTCCTGTTTGTGATTAGAATACTACTTGATCGAGAGGCCGTACGTGACCCTGGCCTTGGCGCCTTTAGTGGCGTTTCTGATGGATTCACCTCCTAAAATCTTAGCGCTACGCGCCTTTGATTTGGAAATCAGGTTCGTTACAACCTTCGGGTCGAAGCTGAGATCCACGTCGGCAAGATGAGCCTGTGTGGTTTCACCGTTGAGTTCCGGATGAACAGCATTGACCTTGGACTTGGCCTTGGTACGGATAGCCAGTTCAGCGAAGGGTGCCCGTCGTGTGGGGGGCAGTGTCGCGAGGGGCGCGAAGCCGACGATCCACGACTCGGCGTCATGTATGGGATAGCGCAAGGATACGAAATCAGAGCACTCTTCTACCTCGACAGCCTCGTAGCAACCAGCTGATCGAGCGAGACTAACGAGGTCGCGTACATCTTTTTCACATTCAACAGCCGGGAAGACGAGACTGAGTATCTGGTTCTCGGGGTCTGCGATGGCGTTTGTGATACTTTGTCTGATTGCGCTCGCGTCAGGCACACGCGGGTATGTCTCGTAGCGCCACTGCTGGTTGTTCAGCTTCCGCGCAGCATGCATAGCGAAGACACAACCGTTCTGTCCTCTCATGTGCCAGTCTCGCTGGATCGCGATGATCGTGTCAGCGTCCAGGTCGTCAACCGTTCGGCTGCTCCCACAGCACGCAAGGTAGTCGTAGCGTGTTGGAAATGTGTAGCCGCCCACCGTCGACGTCCTTGGTACGGCGTGCAACATGAACCGCCCCGGATTTGCCGGAGACTCCGTCTCTTGGGAAGGATGGGGTCATGTCGAGGCGGTCGAGCAACTACCCTCAGGAGCTGCGGGAGCGTGCGGTACGGATGGTCGCGGAGATCCGGTCAGAGTATTCATCGGAGTGGGCAGCGATGGAGTCTGTGGCGTCCAAGCTTGGTGTCGGTTCCGCGCAGACTGTCCATAATTGGGTCCGGAAGGCTCAGGTGGATGCGGGGCAGCGGCCTGGGGTGACTAGCGATGAGTCAGCCGAGCTGCGGAAGCTGAAGTCTGAGAACCGGGAGTTGCGTAGGGCGAATGAGATCTTGAAGGCGGCTTCGGCTTTCTTCGCGGCGGAGCTCGACCGCCCACAGCGCTGATCGTCGTGTTCATCGACGGGCATAAGGAGAAGTACGGGGTCGAGCCGATGTGCGTCCAGCTCGCTGAGCTGGGCTGCGCATTCGCCCCGTCCAGCTATTACGAGGCGCGTTCCCGGCCACCGGCGGCGCGGACGATGCGGGACGAGACCTTGAAAACGGTGATCGTCGCGGAGTATGACGATAACTATCGGGTGTACGGCGCCAGGAAGATGTGGCTGCACCTGCGTGGGATGGGTATCGATGTGGCCCGCTGCACCGTGGAACGCCTGATGAGGGCTCTGGGTCTGCGCGGGGCCCGCCGCGGCACGGTGAAGCGCACGACCATCGCCGATCCGGCTGCTGGCAGGGCGAAGGACCTGGTGAGGCGTGACTTCCGGCCACTGGCGCCCAATCGGCTGTGGGTGGCCGACTTCACGTACGTATCCACCCAGGCCGGCTGGGTATACGTCGCGTTCGTCATTGACGCCTATGCCCGCCGGATCATGGGCTGGAAGGTGTCGACGTCGATGACCACGGACTTGGTTCTCGATGCGATCGACCAGGCAATATTCACACGACACCGGGAGGGTGTCAAGGATCTTTCGGGGCTGATTCACCATAATGATGCGGGCAGCCAGTATACGGCGGTCCGGTTCACCGAGCGCCTGCTCGAGGAGGGAATTGACCCCTCGATCGGAACAGTGGGAGATGCCCACGACAATTCGCTTGCCGAGTCGGTTAATGGCTTGTACAAGACTGAGCTGATCAAGCCTCGCCGGCCGTGGCGTAACGCCGCGCATGTCGAGGCCGAGACAGCGGCGTATGTCGACTGGTTCAACAACCGGCGCCTCTACGAGTACTGCGGGGACATGCCGCCCGTCACGCTGGAAGGGCTATTTTATGGAAATCTGAAAGTCAGTGGTGTAGCGTAGCTTCTATCAAAGTCGAGTCTCCGGACTCGCCGGGGCGATTCAGTGACCTGGTAGTTGATCTCCGTGTAGTCCGAGAAAAGGGCCTTGGCCACCTCCGGCACTACGCCACCCCAGCGCTAACGGTCGCTTGCGCGTTGTACTGTCCCACCAACGACGACACGCATCGGCCAGCCGCCGTGGAAGCGCTGCTCAGTGAGGCAGTGACGAAAGTGGGTGGGGGTAAGTCCGGTGAAGCGGTGAGTTATACCTTCGGTCTCGTCCAGGGCACCAAGTTGTGGACCTCGACCGACAGACGCAAGGCTGCTGCGAAGGCACAAGGTGTGAGCGTGGAACGTTTCCGTAAGGGGTATGAGGGCGTGCTCATCGACCAGGTGGCCGAGGGCATTCTCATGCTCTTGTACGAGCGCGGCCAACATCACCAACCGTCCGCGTCGAATGCGGAGTCCGTACAGGTGCCTGGCGTAGTGGTCGAGGCGGGGCAAACCTTAGTAGTCACCACATCGGCTGAACGGAGACTAGCCGCCAAGCTGTACGAGGCCGGAGTCATCGACTTCCATTTGTCGCGGTCGGACTACACCACGACGTTGGCGCAGTTTCTTGAACGAGCGCAGAATAGCATCGTGCTTGTGTCAATGTCGCTCAAGACCAAGGGGGCCGAGAACGAAGTTGCCCAAGTCTTCAAGCGACTGCTAGCCAAGTCGCCACAGTTTCGCATCATAGTTTCGCTTGTCCGTCCAGGCAGCCCGGCGTGCCAGGCTGCCTCGGTAATCCTCGATGTGCCCCACAATGTGTTCCGGGCTGAGGTCGAGTCCGTACTTACAGACCTGGCAGTGTTGCGACAGGGCTTGCCCTCGCACCAGGCAAGCCGCCTATACCTTCTGCAACATGTCGTGATCCCGAGTTTCAGCGGAATTTTAATTGACGACGGGCTTCCATCTGCGCAGTTGCAGACTGAGACCAAGCTCTACGACGCACCCCGGTCGGACAGCTACGGCTTCACCCTTGGCCCAGGAGGGCAGTTCTATGAACGACAGCGGTTGGCCTACTATCGAATCCTCCGTGACGCCAAGCCTTTCCCTGAAGACGCTGAACGCCCCGTCCTACCAGCCGAGCTATGAGTAGGAGCCACTATGGCCGCGCAGAATGACCAAGCCACTTTGTTCGATAGTGGTGACGCTCACGTCTTCGCTGAACGGGGCGCTACCGACGACGCCTGTGGCTTCTGTGCAGTTCTGCGAGGCGAGGAAAAAGTTACGCTGATCGATGAGAACGAGCGTCTTATGTCATTCTTGGACCATCGCCCACTGTTCCACGGTCACGTTCTGCTTATTCCCAAGATTCACGTTCAGCTCATGAGTGAGTTGCCCGCCGACCGAGTACAGGAGTTCTTTGTCGAAGTACAGCGCCTTGAGCGCGCCGTTGAAACTGCTCTTGAAGCGGACGGGTCGATGATCCTCATTAATAACGTGGTCAGTCAATCCGTCCCACACTTGCATCTTCATGTGATCCCTCGCAGAAAGAAGGACGGTTTGCGTTTCTGGCTCGGCCCGAGGCGCCCATACGACGCGGACCATACCGCCGAATTTTATGCTGAGAAGATTCGAGCTGTACTCTCACCTGTGTAGACTGCTGCTGGATGCTGAGTTGACGCACAGTTTTAATATATACCGCGTGATGCCGTATGGCTTGGAATCAAGCGGTCAGTGCACCAGCCACGCCGATCATGGAGGGGATGGTTGTGTGGATAGCACTTCCGTTCGCCCGGAACGGCGGTCATGGGATGAGATGGAGGCAGGGTCGTTCCAAGATCGTCTGAGGTCCGGGTGGGTCGGCCCGGTGACGGAAGTTGGTGATCTTCGGCGTGTCGCGCCGGTAGGCGAACGAAGCTCCGATATGACGAGTGGTCCTTCCACAGACTTCTCGACACCATCGGAGCTTCGTTGCTGGTTCATCCTGTCATTGCCGAGTCATACGCGACAGCGCTGGGCGACGTGGTATCGGGCCAGTCGGCTGGTATCGACCTGTCAGCTGCTGTGTTCACCGGTCCTGAGCTGGTGCAACGCTTCGGTGCGGTGTCGGATGGGCGTTCGGGGCGGGGGCGAGATCACCCGGTCGCGGTGGTGCTGGCCTTGTGCGCGGCGGCGGTCCTGGCCGGTATGGGCTCGTTCACCGCGATCGCCGGCTGGGTGGCCGATGTGCCCGCCGAGCTGCTGGCCCAGCTGTACGGCGGGCCCGCCGGGTGCCCGTCGAAGACCACGCTGTGGCGGGTCCTCACCGGGGCTGATGGCGCCGCAGTGGACGCTGCGGTCGGCGCCTGGCTGACCGCGCAGGCGGCCACCGGACAGTCCACCGGCGAGCACCACACCGATGCCGGGGAGCCCGAGGAGCCGGGACTGTTCGCGATCGCGGTGGACGGCAAGACCGTCCGCGGCGCCGTGGACTCCGACGGTGCCCAGGTGCACCTGCTGGCCGCTGCCACGCACACCGACTCCCTGGTCCTGGGCCAGGTGCAGGTCGCCACGAAAAGCAACGAGATCCCCCAGCTCGCCCCACTGCTCCAGAACCTCGCCGCCGCCGGGGTCGACCTGGGCGAGGTGGTCATCACCGCTGATGCCCTGCACACCCAGCGCGGCCACGCCGAGTACCTGCACTCGGTCGGCGCCGAGTTCGTGCTCACCGCCAAGCTCAACCAGCCCCGGCTCTACGCCGCCCTCGACACGCTGCCCTGGGCGGGCACCCCGATCGCGGACCGCCACGTCGATACCGGCCACGGCCGGATCACCACCCGCACCATCCAGGTCCTGCCCGCCCCGACAGACCTGCCCTTCCCACACGTCAACCAGGCCTGGCTGATCGAACGCTACGTCCACGACACCACCGGCAAGCCCCTCTCCGCCGTCGCCGCCCTCGGCGTGACCAGCCTGACCACCACCCGCGCCAGCCCCACCGACATCGCCACCCTCGTGCGCGAGCACTGGAGCATCGAGTCGCTGCACCGGCTCCGCGACACCGTCTACCGCGAAGACAACTCCACCGTCCGAACCCGCCTCACATCATGATCTTGGAACGCCCCTGGAGATGGAGGCTGCTCACGGCATGCCGTTGGACGAAGGCACGACCGTGTGACCCCAGCCGGTCGCCGGATGAGCACTCCTCCTGCTGCTCCCCCAAGGCCTCCGGCGACCGACCGGCGCTTCCTCCCCGTGAGTAAGTGTCGGCACGGTACGACAACTACATAATCACCCGAAAGAAGGGATGATGTGAGGAGCGACCCCGACCCAGCGGCCATGTCTCGCCCTGCCATCAGTGGCCCGGGTGGTCCGCGGTTTCGGCGAGTCCCATCGCCGTGTGGTCCAGTGTTGCCGTCGATCGCGAGTCGACGCAAGGGGACGCCGTCAGTGCCGGAACCGTCTCGCTGGTGACCACGCCGTGCTCAGCGGTGAGCTCGTCGACGACGTCGAAGGAGGCCGCGATCCGGTCCGGCGCGTCGATGATGACCGTCACCACCGGGACGCTGCGGCCCAGTTGCAGCAGCCGGTCGCCGTGCGGGGCGCGCTCGCCGTGGAAACCCCAGATCCCCCGCAGCACGGTCGCGCCCCGGGCTCCGGACTCCCGCAACCGCCGCACCAGCGCCCGGTGCACCGGCCGGCCGTGGTGCAACGTCCGTTCCGAGGTATAGACCATGAGCTTCTGCCACCTGCCCATACCGTGCTCGTCGGTCCCAGGCAGCGCAGGGGGGTGCCCGATGAGTTCGCCGTCCCGTTTGCAGACCCGTACCCGTTCGAGAGTGATCAATGGCCGCCGCAGCAGGCCACCGAGCTCGGGCAGCACCCGGCCGATGCGTTCCCCCGAGCCGACCGCGATGATCATCATCGGCACGTCGGCATTGCGCCCGAAGAATCGGGCGCGGGTGCGCTGCCGGTGAGCCGTCCCGTCGACGCCCAGCAGCACGGTGGCGCCGTCGATGCCGCGACGGTGCAACAGGTCACAGACCGCGACGAAGGCAGGCACCCGGTAGACCCGCTCCTGCCTGCCGACGTAGACGGTCAGCTTGGTCGCCTCGGGCAGCAGCTCCTCGGGCAGGCGCAGCGGGCTGATGTCACCGCGCAGCATGCGTGCTCGCTCAAGGGTCACCACCCCCCGGTGCTCGATGGCGCGAAGGTCGCCGAGCAGCGCCTCGATCCTCGGGCGGGTGTCCACGGCCACCGAGACGACCGGCAGGTCCTCGGACAGGGTGAGCAGCCGGTCGGTCCGCAGATGGTGCTTGAGCCCGAATCCCTCGGTGCCGCGGAGCAGGACGCTGGTGGCGATCTCTCGCCTGCCGAACAGGTCCAGTTGGGTGTCGGCGAGAAAGGCCCGCCCGGTCCGCTGGCGTTCGCCGAAGTAGGTGGTCAGCTTCAGGCAGTCCTCGTTCACAGCCGGCTCCCGATCAGCCGGCCGATCGCCGCGGCGACCGTCCCGGCGACGAGGCTCACCAGCACATTCGCCGCGAGGCTCGGCAGCTGACGCTCCTCGCCGAGGCGCTGCGTCTCGAACATCCAGGTCGAGAACGTGGTGTACGAGCCCACCGCTGCGGTGCCCGCCAGCAGTGCCTCGTCGTGGCTCAGTGCCAAGCCGGTGACCAGCCCGAGCAGTACCGCGCCGGAGAGGTTGACCACCAACGTCCCGTACGGGAAGGCGCTCGCCGTACGGGACGCGATCGTACCGTCGACCAGGAAGCGCAGTACGGAACCGGCACCACCGATCAGCACGACGCCGACCCATAACGTCAGGTTCATACCCGGACCCGGACCCTTCGCACCATGGCTGTCGCGACCTGGATCGCGGCGTAGCCGCCCACCACGCTTGCCGTCGCATACCCCAGGGCCAGGCTGACGTGACCGTGGTCGAGCATCTGCACGATCTCCACCTGCATCGTCGAGAAGGTGGTCAGACCACCGCACAGCCCAGTGCCCAGTAGTGGCCGACGATAGCTGGACAGCGGAAGACGCTCCTGCAGCCGGGTCGCGAAGTACCCCAGCAAGAACGCCCCGAGGATGTTCACCGCGAAGGTCGGCCAGGGCCAGCCGGACTGCGCTGAGCCGAACGCTTCACCCAAGGCTGCGCGCGCGAGCGCACCGAGTGCGCCGCCGACGAAGACCGCAGCGAGCTCGCGACCGTCCGATGCCGCCATCACATGTCTCCCTGGACCACCCGAGCTACGGTGCTCTCGGATGCCGTGACCACGTAGGGATCATTGACCACGTAGGGATTGTCGGCGGCCAGGTGCCGCGGTTGGCTCGTCCTCACGAGCCCGGTGAACCCCACCACCGGAAGTGTCAGCGTCGACTTGAACGATACCGGACGCAACCCGGGGGTTTCGGCTACCCACTCCGGTCCCGTGGTCACGGCCAGATGGCTTGGCTCAGCGCGGCGCCGACGAAGGCGGCTCCGAGCCCCGCGATGACACTGACCGCGACATTGGCGACGGCGTAGAAGACGGCGCCCTCCTCCAGCAGTCGTGCCGTCTCGTAGCTGAAGGTGGAGTAGGTGGTCAGTGCCCCGCACAGGCCGACGCCGGCGAACAGCTGCAGCGTGTGTGGAGTCGCACCGGCCTGGGTGGCGCCGGTGAGCAGGCCGAGGATGAGGCTGCCGACGACGTTGACGGTGCAGGTCCCCCAGGGGAAGACGGTGTCGTGCCGGCTCTGGATCATCCGGTCGGTCAGGTAGCGCAGTGGGGCGCCGATCAGGCCGCCGAGGATCACCAGGAGGACGTTCATGGTGGGGACTCCCGCACCGACCGTACCGCTAGACGGGTCAGCACCACGGCTGCTCCCACCGCGACCACCGCGCCGATGGGGGTGACGACCATGTAGAGCAGAGACGTGCGGGCGGCACCGGAAGTGATCAGACGCTGAATGTCCACCGCATACGTGGAGAAGGTGGTGAATCCGCCCAGCAAGCCGGTGCCCAGGAAGGGCCGCACCAGTCGAGGGGTGGCCCAGACATCAGTGCTGAACACCATCAAGACGCCGATCAGCCCACAGCCGATCACATTTATCACCAAGGTTGCCCACGGAAATGCAGTCGGCGGGGTCGGCCATGCCACTCCGATGCCGTAACGGGCCGTCGCGCCGAGTGCCCCGCCGATCGCAATCACTGCGATGATGTCCCAGAATCCGCGGCACGGTTCCCGGCGTTGCTGGGGAACGGACAGATCCACATCGGAGTCGACGGGCTCCTCAGTCACGGTCCGCTCGACGTCTTCGTACATAGCCACGAACTCACGCTTCTGGCAATGGCGGCGCGACAGCGAAACGACTGGCACTATGACAATGCGGGCTGGGCTGCGGGTCCGGCCTCGTGGCGCCTGACCCTCTAGGAGGGGTGCGATCGGTGTGGGTCGCCCAATGTTGGTAACACCGATCGACCTGGTAATCAATCCGGCGGAGGAGTATAAACGGTGGGTGGATGGCCAGCTTTGCTGGCGGTGTCTGCGGCGGTGGGGCTCGCCGTTCCGAACCGCGGCCTCTGCAGCGGGGCCGACAACAGTCCCTACCTGATCGAACCGATATGCAACGGGAGCAGGTAGGTGATCCAATGATGGGGACCCGGGGGAAACCGTCGTCTCGCCACATCGGCGACCTGACCGAGAACGGTGTCGCCCCGGTTGCTAACGGTGCGGGGGCTGCGATGAGAGTGACCGGTAAGGCGCTGCGTGCGACGATCTTCATCGATGACGACGACACCTGGCAGCACAAGCCGCTCTATCACGAGATAGTGCACCGTGCCAAAGCTGCGGGTCTGGCCGGCGCCAGCGTCTTTCGCGGGGTGGAAGGATTCGGGACGTCCTCGCTCATCCACACCACCCGGCTGCTGAGCCTCGCGCAGGATCTCCCGATGGTGATCGTGCTCGTGGACACGCCCGATCGGGTCCGCGGGTTCCTTCCCCAGCTCGATGAACTGATCTGCGAGGGCCTGGTCACGATCGATGAGGTCGAGGCGATCCAGTACGTCCGGAGTTCGAGTACCTCCCAGGGGGCGACGGCCTGAGGTGGACCTCGGGGTTCGCCTGCTCAGGGACTGGGTGGCTCGTCCTCGCCGGCCAGCACGTCATCGATCAGTCGTTCGAGACCGGCGAGAGATCGGTGCGGGCCGTTCATGCGCAGCACCACGACTCCGTCGTCACGCTCGCCGGACTCGGCGAGAGCTCGGGAGATCTCGTGCGCGGCATGCACCGCGATCTTTCCGAAGCGGTCCTTGGCGTGGTGTGCGGAAATCTCCGGAACCTGATCGGCCACCGCCGACGCCTCCTCACCGCCCCCGCCTGGTAGATAGTTGACGCCTCAAGGTGCTGAAGCTTGCTCGAAAGGTTACAGTCACGTACCCGATCGGATGACAGCGCCACCCGTGATGACGTTCCGCGGCGCTCACACAAAGGAGACGACGATGAGCTTCCAGGTCGTCGTGCATTGGGTATGCGCACCATGCGAGGTCGAGGGCCGCGACGTCGGCACCGAGCCATCCTGCTGGAACTGCGGCCTCCCGGTCACCGTTATCGCCCGGCCCACGATACCGGTGCGCACAGACAGCGACTGAGCTGCGCCGAACGCGTGATGCGGGCGCACGTGGCACCCCCCGATGCCGCGAGCGCCCACGCTCACCGGACACAAGTGCCTGACACACCGGACATAGGTGCCTGACACACCGGGGTGTCAGGATGTCATCGCGGCCTGTCCCCGGTCGGCCCGCACCGGACCATCCGCCGACGGTTTCACGTCGAAGTCGAAGATCGCGGTCGGCAGGTAGAGCGAGCAGCAGGCGTTGGGGATGTCCACCACACCGCTGACCCGGCCCTCGATCGGTGCCGAGCCGAGCAGCAGATAGGCCTGCTCGCCGGAGTAACCGAACTTCTTCAGGTACTCCACGGCGTTCAGGCACGCCCGCCGGTAGGCCACGGTCGCGTCGAGGTAGTGGTTGGTGTTGGTGTCGTGGTCGACGCTGATGCCGATGAAGGTGAGGAACTCGCTGTAACGCGGTTCGACGTTGCCCGGCATGAAGATCGGGTTGGTGCTCACCCCGTACTTCTCCATGCCGCCCTTGATCAGGTCGACGTGGAAGTCGATGAAGCCTCCCATCTCGATGGCCCCGCAGAAGGTGATCTCCCCGTCGCCCTGGCTGAAGTGCAGATCGCCACCGGAGAGCTTGGCGTCGTCGACGTGCACCGGGTAGAACACGCGGGAGCCGCGGGTGAAGTTCTTGATGTCGTGGTTGCCACCGTTCTCCCTGGCAGGCACGGTACGGGCACCGTCCCGGGCGATCGCACCGGCGGCGTCGCCCTGTGCCGTTCCAGCCAGAGTGTTGCTCTCCAGCGGCGGCAGCGCCAGTGGCGGCACCCGGTCCGGTTCGGTGGCGATGAGCGCGCGTTCCCGCTCGTTCCACCGGGCCAGCAGTTCGGCCGAAGGGGCCGTGCCGAACAGGCCCGGGTGGGTGATCCCGGTGTAGCGCACGCCGGGCAGATGCCGCGATGTCGCCACCTGGCCGTGGAAGTCCCAGATCGCCTTGTAAGAGTCCGGGAAGTAGTCGGTCAGGAAGCCGCCGCCGTTGTCCCGGGCGAAGACGCCGGTGTACCCCCACCCTTGGCCGGGTGCGTCGCCGTGCTCCTGAGGCCCGGCCGGCACCGCGCCGAGGTCGAGAATGTCGACGATCAGCAGATCGCCGGGCTCGGCTCCCTCGACTCCGATCGGGCCGGACAGCATATGTGCGTGCGTGAGGTCGACATCGCGCACATCGTTCGCCGAGTCGTTGTTGCCGATCTGGGCGTCGGTCCATTCCCGGCATTCGACGCGGAACTCGTCACCGGGCCGCACCATGACCGCGTTGGGGACGTCGGGGTGCCACCGGTTGTGCCCTGGCACGGCCTGGTCGCGCATGGATTTTGCCTGGTCGACAGTGAATACCACTTCTGGCATGTCACCACTCCTTCTCCGGTACTCGATATCAGTGGGTCGGGTCATCAGGCGGTGGCGGCCACGTCGGTCGCCGCGCGGGCCGAGGGCACCCGGTGCTGTGGATCCCTTGGTCTGGTCAGCGGAATGAGCGCGGCGAAGACCACGACGCCGCCGATCGCCAGCAATAGTGCGATGAGGTCGGGATTCCGCCACCAGTTGGTCAGCAGCAGGAATGCCGGAATCGCGCCCGTCACCCAGCCTTGGATGGCGGCGACCCATCCCGTGTAGATGGTCACAGCTTCCTTCTTGAGGCCGAGCAGGACGAAGAACAGAGCCCACAGGAAGGCCCAGTACAGCCAGATGACACCGAACACGTTGGTAAACAGGTCACTCGTTCCCGCGCGGATGAAGTTGGCTGCCGAGTAGCCGAGTGCCATGACCGCAACGAAGAGTGAGAAGTAGCCGACACCGGTCGAGTCGAGCTTCGCGAGCAGGGTGATACCGACGTACAGGTAGGTGAAGCCGAACAGGTAGATCCCGGATGCGTTGAGGATCGTGTTCGCATCGCCACCGGCAGTGAAGATCAGGTAGGTCGGTGTGATCACCTGAAGAGTGCCGACGAAGAGGTTGAACACTGCCGCTGACTTCTGGTCGACGAGGCCGAGCAGCATGACGCCGTTGATGAAAAGCACGGCGCCCACATAGATCAGGCCAACAAGTCCCATCAGTGAAACCTCCACAGATCTGGTGACGCTGCGCTCGTGGCAGAAGACATCGCCTGGGGCGGGAGGGCCGGACGTGAGGAGTCAGCGCCGGTGGGGTGGCCGAGTGCTGCCCTGGGGATGGCGGACCTCATGGTCGCGGCAGGGATGCCCAAGCCGGATGCGCCGGGATGGTGGTGCGTCGCCGGGCTGCCGGTGGAACCGCGCCGACCACCTCGGGGGTGTCCCCGCTGGCCTCCTCGCGGTGTAGCCGGCCGGCCAGTGCCGGGGGAGTGCGAGCCAGGAACGGAGCCGTGAACAGCCTGCGCGCGGCCCGGCCGCAGTGCACGCACGGTCGATGACCGTCCCCGTCACCCATGGGTAGTCGCAGCTCGAACGGCCCACAGACCGGGCACCGGTACGCATAGATCGTCATTGATCATCACCACCACGAGCGGGGTTCCTGAGCGTCGTCCAGCCGGGACGGTGCCCACAGGGGCGCAGAGCCTGACCACCGGGGGACGAAGGTCCCCATCACCGGGAACACCCGGGTGGCGACCCGGAGTGGCCCATACCGGGACCAACGTCCCCGGCAGCCACGACCTGCTGCACTGAGCAGGATCACCGCCCGGCCGTAGCGTCACGACCGATGCGTCCCCTGGACCCCCGGCTGCTCTCCTACACTGCCGCCACCAGGCCTTTCCTGGTGGCGACCGTGCTGCTCGGGCTGGTGGGCGCTGCGGTGGCCATCGCGCAGGCCGAGCTGATCGCGGATGTGGTCAGCCGGGCTTTCCTCGACGACGTCGGCCTGTCTGCGCTGACTGCGCCGCTGGCGGCATTGGCCGCGGTGCTGGCTGGGCGGGCCGCGTTGGGCTGGCTCGGTGAGACGGTGGCACACCGGGCCTCGGCGGCGGCTCGCAGCCAGTTGCGTACCCGGCTGGTGGCCCACGCGCTGCGGCTGGGGCCGCGGTGGCTGTCCGAGCAGCGCAGCGGCGAGTTGGCCACCCTGGTGACCCGCGGGCTGGACGGGCTGGATCCCTACTTCGCCCGCTACCTACCGCAGCTGGTATTGGCCGTGATCGTGCCGGTCGCGGTGGTGGGGTGGATCCTGGGCGCGGACCCGCTCTCCGCCGTGATCATCGTCGGCACTCTGCCGCTGATACCGCTGTTCATGGTGCTGGTCGGGTGGCACACCAGGGCCCACACCGAGCGGCAGTGGCGCCGGCTGGCCCGGCTGGGCCACCATTTTCTCGACGTGGTCACCGGGTTGCCCACGCTGCGGGCCTTCGGCCGCTCGGCCGCTCAGCGCGAGTCCATCGCGCGGACCAGCGACGCCTACCGCCGCGCCACCCTGAGCACTCTGCGGATCACCTTCCTGTCATCGCTGGTTCTGGAGCTGGTCGCCACCCTGTCGGTAGCGCTGGTCGCGGTGTCGGTCGGGCTGCGGCTGGTGTCCGGCGGGTTGGGGCTGCAGACCGCGTTGCTGGTGCTGGTGCTCGCCCCGGAGGCCTACCTGCCGCTGCGAGCCTTGGGTACCCATTTCCACGCCAGCACCGCAGGCCTGGCCGCGGCACAGGACGCCTTTACCGTGCTGGAGACCGAGCCGCAGGTGTCAGGTGGCTCCCGGCGCCCGCCCGAGAGCCCGGCGATCCGGATCCGCGGGCTGGGCGTGGACGGCCGCGGTGGCCCGCTGTTCGAAGGGCTTGACCTCGACCTTCCCGTCGGGCGAACGGTGGGGCTGGTGGGTCCCAGCGGTGCAGGCAAGTCCACCGTGCTGGCCGTGCTGCTCGGCTTCGTGCGCCCGGACCGCGGCACTGTGCAGGTGGGGGAGGGTGGCGACATGGTTGCGCTCGCGGAGCTCGACCTGGATGCCTGGCGCGCGCAGATCGCCTGGGTGCCGCAGCGCCCCCGGCTGTCCTCAGGCACGATCGCCGAAGCCATCCGACTCGGTGCTCCGAACGCCGGCGAAGCGGCTGTCACGGCGGCGGCGACCGCGGCTGGGCTGGATACCCCGCTGAGCTCGGTCATCGGCGACGGCGGCGCCGGGTTGTCCACCGGCGAGGTGCGCCGGGTGGCGCTGGCCCGCGCGCTGGTCACCGGCCGGCCGATCCTGCTGCTCGACGAGCCCACCGAAGGCGTGGATGACACGACCGAGCGCGCCATCGTCGACGCGCTGGCCACCGCCGCGACCGGGCGCACCGTGTTGCTGGTCACCCACCGGCCCGAGGTACTCCGATGCTGCGATTCCGTCGTCGCCGTGCCCGTCCCTCATGCACGCCGTGCCCGTCCCTCATGCACGCCGTGCCCGTCCCTCGTGCACGGTGTGTCCGTCCCCTGTGCACGGTGTGTCCGTCCCCTGTGCACGACATGACGTGCCATTGTGATCGCTGATCTGCGCTGGGTGCTGTACCACTCCCGGCCCGCCGCCTGCCGGTTGCTGCTCGCGGCGCTGGCGGCGGCCGGCGCGCTCGGTTCAGCCGTTGCGCTGATCGCCACCTCCGCCTGGCTGATCGCCACTGCCGCGCTGCATCCGCCGGTGTTCACCCTGACCTTCGCCGTGGTGGCCGTGCGTGCGTTCGGCCTGGCCCGCGGTGCCCTGCGCTACACCGAGCGGCTGGTCTCCCATGATGCGGCGCTGCGGGTGCTGACCAGCCTGCGGGTGGGGGTCTACCAGCAGCTGGAACGGCTCACCCCAGCCGGCCTGGGCAGCACTCGCACCGGGGACGTGTTGTCCCGCGTCGTCTCCGACGTCGATGCGGTCGGAGATCTGCTGCTTCGGGTGCTGCTGCCGGGTGCTGCTGCCGGGCTGGTCACGGCAGGCACGGTGGGATTGCTGGCCGTGTTGCGGCCGGCCGCCGCGCTGGTGGTCGGCGCAGCGGCGCTGGCCTGCGCGGTGGTGGTGCCGGTGCTGACCACGTGGTGGGCATCCCGGGCCGAGGGCGACCTGGCGGCGGCGCGCGGCGAGCTCACCGCCGAGGTCGTGGATCTGCTGCAGGGCGGGGCTGAGGTGCTCGCCTACGGTGCGGCCGGCCGTCGGCTGCGGAGTGTGG
Organism: Pseudonocardiaceae bacterium; assembly: GCA_050699955.1. Taxonomy (GTDB): domain Bacteria; phylum Actinomycetota; class Actinomycetes; order Mycobacteriales; family Pseudonocardiaceae. Next base: position 27,738 of record JBOHGD010000007.1, read on the forward strand.
CAGGCCGGGACGCCGCGCTGACCGCGCTGCTGCGCAGGGCGGCTGGTAGCGCCGGGGCGGGTACGGGACTCTCGCTGCTCGGCTGTGCCGTGGCGGTGGTCGGTTGCTTGTTGGTCAGCGTGCCTGGGTTGGACGATGGTGTGCTCACCGGTCCGGAACTGGCTGTCGTCGTGCTCACCCCGCTCGCGCTGTGGGAGGCGTTGGCCGCGTTGCCACCTGCGTTGCAGCGGCTGCCGGGGCTGGCCGCCGCCGCTGGCCGGCTCCGGGCCCTGGAAACCATTCCTGCTCCTGTCGGCGAGCCCGCACTGTCCATTGAGCTGCCCGCTGGGCCAGGCCAGTTGCGGGCCGACGGGCTGGGGCTGCGCTGGCCGGGAACCGGGTATGACGTGGTCACCGGCTTGAACCTGGAACTGACCACCGCCCGGTGCGTCGCGCTGGTCGGACCCAGTGGTTGCGGAAAAAGCACCGTCGTCGCGGCGCTGTTGCGCTTCCTGGATCCGTCGGCAGGCATGTTGACCCTCGACGGGGTCGACGTCCGGCAGTTGGATACCGCGGCGGTGCGCTCCTGGATCGCCTGGTGCGGACCGCATACCCAACTGTTCGACACCAGCGTCCGGGAGAACCTGCTGCTGGCCCGTCCGGAGGCGGGCGAGGATGAGCTGCTCGCCGTACTGGCCGCCGCCCGGTTGCGGGACTGGGTGCTGGCCACCTCCGACGGCCTCGACACACTGGTAGGAGAGAACGGAGCTCGGCTCTCCGGTGGTGAGCGTCAGCGGTTGGGTCTGGCCAGGGCGCTGCTCGCCGAGCGTCCGGTACTGGTGCTCGATGAGCCCACCGCGCATCTCGACCGGCCGACGGCTGTGGCGCTCGGGAAGGATCTGGCCCGGGCCGCGGGTGCCCGAACCACCCTGCTGATCAGCCACGACCCAAGCTTGGTCGGTCAAGCGCACTCCGTTGTCCGGCTCACGGGTAGGTGTTCCGGATCGGCCCGACCGAGACCGACGTGACCCGGGGTCAGGCCGGAGCGCAGAGTACGAGACGGCGGCCGGAGAGATGGTGGATCGGGATCGCCATGGTGTGGTCGGTGCTGTGCGCGGGCCGCGGTGTGTGCTCAGGGTCGGCCAGCCGGACCAGGCGGTCGATGTCGGCGATCTCGTAGGCTTGGCCGACGACGACCACACTCCACCCGGTGTGCGTGCGGGGGTCGATCTCGTCGACCTCGAAGGCCACCACGCAGTGCCGGGTGGCGGCCGCCAACGTGCCGCCGGTGGCGGTCCGGAAGACGATCTCATCACCGTCAAGCCGGAAATTGACCGGTCGGATAGCCGGCAGGGCGCCTTCGGTGAAGACGATCCGGCCCACTACTGCGGCACCCAGCAGTCGGAGGCATTCCGCCCGGTCGAGCTCGGCCAGTGCGATGGAGGCTTTCATGATCTCCCGGTTCCGGATCGTCGTGTCCGTCCGGTCCATGGTGGATGCGGCCACGCAGCGGAAAGAGAGTCGAAGGTCCCGGTGCCGCGGACCTTGGTCGCGCATCGATCGGCAACCAGCACGGTCCCGGCTAGACCAGGTGTGACCGCCCGGAAGCAGGCCCCCCGACTACCCCGGGCGGCCACGCCTTCGGCGGGACCCCCACACAACACGCCCCGACCGGCATAATGATCAACATCCGGACGGCACCCGTGAAACATACCGGGCGGTGTTTTTGGCCTGCACCCCCAAACGAGTACAGCCCAGTGGCCCCGTGCGAGTAGCTTGCAAACCCTCATGGCCAGGATCACTCCCCATAAACCCGGGATCGCCGGGCGGAATGTCCCACGAGGCCGGGCTGAGCTGCAGCCGCGGGCCCGGGCTACCCGCTCGGCAATCCTGACCGCTGCGGCCGAGCACTTCGCTCGCGACGGATACCACGCCACCTCCTTGGACCGAGTGCTGGCGGACAGCGGCGGGACCAAGGGTGCGATGTACTTCCACTTCGCCTCCAAGCTGGCGCTCGCCCAGGCGGTCGTCGCCGAGATGGTGCAGCAGTGGGGGGATCTCCGGCTGCAGATCAGCGAACGTGGGCTCGACCCGCTGTCAACACTGCTGGCGCTGGTCAACGAGGTGATCGCCCGACTGGTCGACAGCCCTGTCGCCCGGGGTGGCACCCGATTGCTCAGCGAACTGCCCGCGCGCGGGCCCGAAGCTGGCGAGCACTACGCCTTCGGCGAGCGTGACGCCGTCGCCCTGCTCACCGAGGCGGCCCGCCGCGGTCAGCTGCGCGGCGGGGTCGAACCCTCGGTGGTGGCACGGCAGATCGTCGCCTTGGTGGCCGGGCATCGACAGATCTGCGATTCCCTGGACGACCGCGCCGACCTGTCGCGACGGATCGGCCAGGCGTGGAACCTGATACTTCCCGCGATCGCCACCGACGACTGGCTAGCCCAGTGGCGAGCGTCGCGGCCCCGACCGTGCCACGAGGAACCGGACCACGACATCGGCTGACCGCAGCGGGCGGCGGTCGGTCGCCCGCGTGGGTGGGGATGCTTCGATCCGACGCGATGAACCCCTCAATTCGCCTGTAAGCGGCATGAATTAGCTCATAGGTGGACGCTCTTCCCGTTGAGAATGACAGTGACCAACCGACGCTGAGCCGCATGTGGCGGGTGGAGGGAAGGTGCTGGTGTATCGAGTTACCCAACCGGAAGAGCAGGCCCCGGCTCGGAACCGGGTGCTGGCAGATCTGGGCGCGGCCGCCGGGGTCAGTGACCGCGGGCTGCGGCACGCCCGAAACGAGGACGCGATGGCGCTGCGTCAGGTTGCGCCGGATGCCGTGGTGGTCGCTGTCGCGGACGGCGTGTCGGCCTCCCATCGGCCCCACGAGGCATCCCGGGCAGCGGTCGATGTGGCGGTCGATGTGCTGGCTACGGCAGTGCTCGAGCGAGCTGATCCCGTCGCCGCGACCCGGGACGCGGTCGCTGCGGCCGCCGCCGTGGTGGCCACTCTGCGCCGCCCCGAGGATGGCGGCACCGCTCCGGCGTGCACGTTCGTCTCCGCGGTGGTGACCGGAGGGCGGATCACCGTCGGCTGGATCGGAGACAGCAGGGCCTACTGGCTAGCGGGACCGGGCGACCCACCGTCGCAGTGCCTGACTACTGACGACACCTGGGCCGGGCAGGCCGTGCGGGCCGGTCGGGAGACCCCGCAGGAGGCCTATGGCGACGGCAGGGCGGGCCCGCTGTGGCGCTGGCTTGGTGCCGACGCCGACAGCGAACCCGCCCAGGTCACGACATTGGACACCACCGGCAGTGGCACCGTGCTGCTGTGCAGCGACGGGCTGTGGAACTACCTGTGGAACTCCGACGAGTTGGCTGCGGTCGTTCGCCAGGCCGGTGACCCGCTGAAGGCAGCCACCGTGCTGACCGAGGTCGCATTGGAATCCGGGGGCCGGGACAACATCACCGCAGTGGTAGTGACCGTGCCCACCGTCGATGGTGGCGCTCCTGACCGGTCGACTCAGGTCGGTGGCAGCTTCCGGAAGGAGTCCACGATCGCGTCCGCCTGGGGCAGCACCTTCGCCGGATCAGAGTCGGCGGCGGTGAACACCGCGATGCCGTAGTTGGTGGGATTGTTCGTCACGCTGATCGCCAGGAAGCGGATGCCTGCGTTCTTGTCGTTGACACCGGCCCCGCCGTAGACCAAGGCGGGCAGGCCACCGATTTGCTTGGCCTCCGGAGCGAACACCTGGACCTGGTGGTACTTGCCGCCGACCTGCTGGAAGAACAAGGTGCCGGCCACCGGCAACGGCCCGGTGCGCCCGATGCCGAAGCTGATCAGAGTCCGGCCGTCAGCGCTGGTCACCGTGGTGGTGCGGTCCTGCGTCTTGGCCGTCCAGCCGTCGGGGACGTGAATGCTGTACCCACCGGCGGTATTCGTCACGTCGCCGGTGGTGTTGGTACCGCTGCTGCTGTTCAACACCAGGGCCAGCACACCGAACACGATGGCCAGCACGATCGCGACCGCGGCGATGAGAGAGGGAACCGGCCGCGCGCGCAGCCGCGTGAGCAAGGTAGTCATAAGGGCGCCGATCTTAGGAGACTTGGGTCCGGACATGCTGACGGGGGCCGACGACGAATCGTCGGCCCCCGTCAAGGTGTACTCAGATGGTGTGCTTGCCGACCCGACGGCGAGTAGCCGCCATCGTCAGCGCGCCCATCCCGATCAGCGCGAACGCACCAGCCAGCAGCGGTGCGATGTCCGCACCGGTGGAGGCCAGGCCATTGCCGTTACCGCTGCCAGCACCGTTGCCGTTGCCGGACTCCGACGTACCAGCCGGGCTCTTGCAGTCCGGGTCGGCCGGGAAGTCGATCTTGCCATCGCCATCGTTGTCGATGCCGTCACTGCACTCAGGCGACTCGGAGGGGCCGTTCGGGCTCTTGCAGTCCGGGTCGGCCGGGAAGTCGATCTTGCCATCGCCATCGTTGTCGATGCCGTCACTGCACTGCGGCTTGCCGCATGGGCCCTTTTCTCCAGGGTTGCAGCCAGCCGGTGGCACCAGGTGCGCGATGGACTCCGCCTGGCCAAGCTCGACCAGAACGTCGAGCGGGGTGGACTTCAGCAGGTCCAGGTGCAGTGCTTCCTGAGCGCTACCTGCGCCGTGGTCGAACACGATCGACTTGCCCTGGTTGAGGAACAGGCACAGGATCCCGGAGTCGCCGCACTCCGGCGGGATCGAGAGACCGGTGGGCTGGTCGAGCTTCAGGATGGCGTTGCCGCCGCTGTCCAGGGCAACCAGCCACGAGTGCCGCGCGGTGTCCGGGGTCTTGGACTCCGACTTCGAGTCAGAGTGCAGAACCTCGGCACCCAGCGGGCCCTTGCAGGCGTAGTTGTCCGCGTTGCGCTCGCCGCCGAGGCAGGCGTTGAGCACCTCGTTGGCGGAGTCGGCCTTGGTGTGGCCGGTGATCCCGTCGCGCTGCGCGCGGCCCAGGCCCTCCGCGGCACCGGCGCCCAGCAGGCCCTTGCACTCGTAGGAGGCAGTCACGGGCTGGTTGCCCAGCGCGCACAGTGCCAGGACGCCACCAGCAGCGGCAGCCTTGGAACCCTGGTCGTTCTGGAAGGCACCCACGTAGTGGTAGAGCAGGCTCAGGCTCAGCGCCCCGTTGGTGAGCTTGCCGATCCCGTCGGTCGGGTTGGTGAGCTTCTCACCGTTCGCGTCCTGACTGGAGCCGGTGAGCTGGTTGCCCAGCAGCGCGAGGACGGTCGAGTCGGAGTGCGGGGTGCCGTCGTTGCCGATGGTCGCGTCGTACTTGGTGAGGTCGAGGATCTCCTGCTTGCCGAGATCGACGTTACCGACGAAGCCCGAGCCGTGGTCCGGCTCGACCGGGACCTTGGTCGTGTGACCCGGGGAGTCACTGCTGGAGTCGAGTGGAAGCTTCGCCACACCCGGCGACTGGGGTGCGTCCCCGGTTCCGGGCACGGCCACAGGCAGTTTGGGCAGTGCGGGGGCGGCGGGGACCTGGGGCACGTCGGGCGCCGCCGGGGCACCCGCTGCGCCCGCCATCTGCTGCAGGGTGTCAACCACGTTGTTGATCGGGTTCTCCTGCGCCAAGGCGGTGCCAGGCACCAAAACCATCGCGGCCACCGTCCCGGCGGCCATGAGAGCCAGGCGGCGATGCCTCCTGGGCGTGCGTGACGTCATGTTCCCGTGTTCCTCCTCGTTCGAGATCTCTCCGCGAGAGGGCAGTACTACTTCCACCCTGTGGTGGTAGCGGATCCCTCATACCTGGCATTCGACACCCCGACACGACCGACGGTCGCCGATCTCTGATCTGTGGGCGTCCAGGTATGGGCTCAACGACGCGGGCATCACCACAGATACGACGAAATCCACGAGTATTCCCCGAACGTGATCTTTGGCTGGCCATCGCCTCCGCTATGCACACGGATTACTTCTGCTGCGGACCCGCCCTGCTCGGTAACTACTCCAAAAGAGGATGTTGGCAGGCAGCCTGAACACTCTGAGTAATAAAGTCCGTGTGCAGGTGCTCAGCTGGAGCGTGTCAACCCCCGGGGAAGGGGTATCCGGGCGGGCTGGGCCCACGAGTCCGGTCGTGCTTGACTCTGCCTCGCCATGTCATCACCGCATCGCTTCATCCGGGCCGGCGGCGCCGTCGCAGGCGGGCTTCTCTTCGCGGCACTCGCGGCCTGCGGCAGTCGGGCCGACCTGCCCGGCGGGGTCGCACCACCGACCCAGCCGGCATCCGTGACGCCCCCGACCGCGGTTGCGCCACCCGAGCCGCAGCCCTCCGCGGACGGGCCGTGCCCCTATCTGGATCGCAAGGTGGTGGAGCGGATCAACGGGCAGCGGGTAGGCGCGGTGCGGGTCTCCACGGACCGGCCGCACCCGGCCTGTTTCTTCTACCGACTCGGTGACGGCGCCGAGCAGCTACGCACCTGGGTCGTCGTGGCGACACCGGCGGTGGCCGGGGCGACGGTGGACGCCGCCGCCCCGGTGGCCACCTCCGACCGGGAGGACTTGCCCGGCGGCTGGACCGGTGGGTCTCAGCCCACCTCCCACGGCGCCGTGTTCGCGGTGACCCGGCAGGGCACCGCGGTCGTGGTCACCACCAACCAGCGGTACACGGTCGGTGCCCGGCAGATAGCCGAGCAGGTGATCGCCGCACTGGACCGGTAACCACAGGGTTCGGTCAGTCGGTGCCTGCCGTAGGTCGTTCAGCACCGACCACGCCGTTGCCTGCCACTGAGCCCCCGCCTGGGTCCGGATCACTGTCCCGCGAACCCGGTTCCCGGGGGGACGGGTCAAAGAACGTGTCGGGCTCGATCTCGCGCGGCCGACGGGTCAGTACCACCGCACCCGCGATCCCCGCGACCGCGAAGAGCAGCAGAACCAGCCACGGCCAGCGCCTGCGGTGACTCGGCGGCTCGGGCTCGATCCGGGCGGCGAGCTCGTGGCGAGCCTCGAGCAGCCGCTCGGCGAGCACGTCCTGGGTGACGCCCCAGCGCTCGGCCAGCGCATCCAGTGCGGGACCCCAGTGTTCGGCGACCACGTCCTGGGCCTGGCCCGCGCGCTCGGCCAGCGCGGCCTGGGCGGCATACCCAGCCCTGCGGGCGTTCTCGGTCAGCTTGGCGGTGTGGTCGGGCATTCGCCGTACGAGCTCCTTGCTGGCCCAGGTGGCGTTCTCGCGAGCCACCTCGGCTCCCTTCCGGGCTCCTTTCCTCGCGGTGCGCACACCGATACCCAGAGCGGCACCCGTCCGCTCGCCGACCCGCTCGCCGACTCGAGCGAAAGTCTCGACCTCGTTCAACGTCCTCACCTCTTCCCTGCTTCGAAGCCCCCCAGTCCCCTACCGGGGTGGATGACTCACCCAATCCTGCCCCGTCCGGCCGCTTCGCGCGCGCAGTGGCAAGATGTGTCTGGTGACTGAGGGCAACATAACCGAGACGCAGGTCACCCTGCACACCAGTGAGGGCGACGTCCGCGTCACCCTTTTCCCGTATCAGGCACCGAAAACGGTGTCGAACTTCGTGGGGCTCGCCGAGGGCAGCAAGGAGTACTCCCAGCCCAACGCCAAGGGGGAGTTATCCGGGCCGTTCTACGACGGTGCGCTGTTCCACCGGGTGATCCCCGGCTTCATGATCCAGGGTGGCGACCCGACCGGCACCGGCCGAGGCGGTCCGGGCTATCGGTTCGCCGACGAAATCCATCCGGACCTGCAGTTCGACCGGCCTTATCTGCTGGCGATGGCGAACGCGGGGCCGAACACCAACGGCTCGCAGTTCTTCATCACGGTCGGTCCCGCCACCCACCTGAACCGCAAGCACACCATCTTCGGAGAGGTGGCCGACCAGGAGTCCCGTGTCGTGGTGGACGCGATTGCGGGTACCCCGACCCGCGGTGCTGATCGTCCGGTGAGCAACGTCCTCATCGAACGAGTGACAGTCCAACCGGCTGGGGTGTGACCGAACTGTTGGGGCTCTGCTGGTGACCAACGACGTGCCTCCTGGCGGCGCGGGCGCGCCGTGGCCGGTTCAGGTGTGCGTCCGCCACCCGGAGCGCGAGACCGGGCTGCGCTGTGTTCGATGTGACCGGCCGGCCTGTTCCAGCTGCCTGCGCGAGGCGTCGGTCGGCTACCAGTGCGTCGACTGCGTGGCGCAGGGCACCCGTGCAGTGCGTCGCGCCACCACCATCGTCGGGGCGCAGCCGGCAGGCCGGGCGGTGGTAGTCCTGCTGCTGATCGCGCTCAATGTGGTGGTCTACCTGATCACCGTGGTGCAGGCGGGCAGCCTGAACCGGACCGCGGCGGCGCCCCTGTTCGAGCAGTGGGGGCTGTCGCCCGCCGCGGTGGGCCAGGGTGAGCTGTGGCGCCTGCTCACCTCTGGCTTCCTGCACTTCGGGCTGATCCACATAGCGTTCAACATGATCGCCCTGTGGGTGATCGGCCGCGATCTCGAGCAGGTGCTGGGGCGGGTCCGCTTCCTCGCGGTGTACTTCGTCTCGCTGCTGGGCGGATCCCTGGTGGTCTTCCTGTTCCAGAACGAGGGCTCAGTGACCGCAGGCGCTTCCGGTGCGGTGTTCGGCCTGATGGGCGGGCTGGCCGTGGTGCTGCTGCGGTTGCGCCGCAGCCCGGGCCCTGCGCTGAGCATCATCCTGCTGAATGTGGTGATCAGCTTTGTGGTGCCGGGGATTTCCATCCTCGGTCATCTCGGTGGGCTGCTGTTCGGCACGGTGGTCACGGCCGGGATGGTGTACGCCCCACGGGACCGGCGGGTCGCGGTGCAGGCAGCCATCGTGGCCGCGCTGATCGGAGTCATCGTCGTCGGTGTCCTGGTGCGGCAGAACCAGCTCAGCGGCGCCACCGCATGCCCCACCGAGCCGCAGCTCACCTGTCCGGCGTCCCGCTGAGCTCGCGCAACTCCTGCGCCACATCCACCGGGTCGGCGCCCAGGTCCAGCCGGGTGAGCACGAGCAGGTGCTCAGTGCCGTCGGTATCTGTCGTCTCGAGTTCCAGCACGGTGGAGTCGCGGCCCAGCCGCCGAGTGCGTACCGCCTCGATCCGGTCCACCTCCCGCCACGACCAGCGCCGCGTCCCACGCAGCCGGCCCACCTGCAGCCCGGCGCGATCGGCGGCCAACCGGGGTCGCGCCACAGTGGCGATCAGGGCCAGCGAGCCCAGCAGCCCCACCGCGGCGACAGCCAGCACCCGCCCGATCGGATCGGGGGTGGCTACCGCCCAGCCCAGGGCGACCAGCGTCGCCACCCAAGCGAGCAGCACGGCTAGTGGTTTCGGGGAATAGCGCAACCGCCCCCATCTTCCCGGCGTGTCCGCCGCCGCCGCCCGGCGTGTCCGCCTGCTATGTACGGTGTGTCCGCCTCTGGTGCACACACCCGGATGCCCGTGCCCGAGTTATCCACAGCAGTTATCCACAGTGGGGACTAATTCCAGCCATGTTGTTCGATGACCGAGAGTAAGTTCGGCGGGGCCACTCTTACTACTAACAGTGATCGTGGGACTGGCGAACTGATCAGCGATGCGGGCGATCAGCGCCAGCGCATGGTCATGAACAACCCGATGATTATCAGGGCGAACCCGATCAGGAAGTTGTAGTTGCCCAGACCGTTCAATAGCGGGATCTTGTCGCCGGCCAGGTAGTTGACCACCAGCCAGCACAGACCGAGCAGCATCGTGCCCAGCATCACCGCGACGTAGAACGGGTGCGAGGGGCCGGGCGGACGGACCTTTACCGGGATGCGCTGGTCGGCCGGTGGGGTGTAGACGGACTTCTTCCGGACCTTCGACTTCGGCATGGTCGTCCTCGTTCAGCGTGCGGACCGTGGCGCGGGGTGGGCGCTGCTGACACGTTAACGTAGCGCGGGTTCTGGTCGACACGTCGTGTCGATCCGGTGTGGGCGTCGCCCCGCGGGCGTGGACGAGGAGGACGGGCTTCGTCTTTACCAACGGTATGCGCAGACCTATGGGCTTGGTTACGAGGTACACCTACCCCGTACCGTCTCGGTGCCGGCGTACGCCGGCGGCCTGCAACCCATCTCGGCTCAGGAGGTACCGCGGTGACCCATGTGTTGTCCCCAGTGCGGGGCACCCCGCCAGAGCGCCGGAAGGGAAACGGCGTGCGGGGAGTGATCCGTGGGGTGGGCGAGGTGCTCATCACGCTGGGTTTGGTGGTGCTGCTGTTCGCGTTCTACGAGGTCTACGTCACCGACTGGTTCTCCGCGGAGAAGCAGCAGGAGGCCACTGCCACGCTGGATCAGCAATGGCGCAATCATCGGGGCCTCACGGACCGCCCGATCGAGGGCTCCGGTATCGCGAAGATATACGTCCCGTCGTTCGGTCCCGACTTCGTGTTCACCATCCTGGAGGGCACGAATGCGGACGTCCTGGCCGTCGGGCCGGGGCACTACATCGGGACTGCCATGCCTGGGGAGCCGGGCAACTTCGCAGTGGCCGGGCACCGGGTCGGCAAGGGATCCCCGTTCAACAACCTCGACCTGCTGTCCTCATGCGACTCCATCGTCGTGGAGACGGTCAACCAGTGGTTCGTCTACCGGGTGCTGCCACTGCAGGGGGAGGCTGCCGGATGGGCCGCGGGCAAGGGGACGTCCCCGCAGTGCGCGGGCGTCGGGACGTTGCCCGGTCCCTACGCGAAGGTCGTCGGCAAGGAGATCGTGCTGCCCTCGCAGACCGAGGTGATTGCTCCGATTCCCGGGCACCCTGGCATGACCCCGCCCGCCGATGAGGCCAAGCTGATCACGCTGACCACTTGTCACCCGCAGTTCTCCGCTCGGGAGCGGCTCATCGTGCACGGTGTGCTAGTGGCGCAATACCCGAAGGTCGCCGGCCAGCGGCCGGCTGAGCTGACTGCCAGCTGAGGCCCCTCGGGGGGCCTAGCGGCGACGATCATTCTTGTTGAGGAGAGCATGTACAGCTGGATTTGGCGGCATCTGCCCGGGTCACGCGGGGTGAAGATGGCCGAGGCGCTCCTGTTGTTCATCGTCGTGGTGGCGCTGTTGATGTTCGTGTTGTTCCCGTGGGCCGATTCCCGGCTACCGTTCAACAACGTGACGACTGGCTGAGCCGGACGCCGGACGAGCGGCTGGCGGCCGGGGAACCTCCGCCCGACCGTAGGCTGGCCTCGTGCGCATCCTGGTGATCGACAACTACGACAGTTTCGTCTACAACCTCGTGCAGTATCTGGCGCAGCTCGGGGCGGACTGCGTGGTGCGACGCAACGACGCGGTCGAGGCCGGGGCCATCGCCTCTGCGGACGGGGTTCTGATCAGTCCGGGGCCGGGCACACCCGAGCGGGCCGGGTCGAGCATGGACCTTGTTCGAGACTGTGCCGAGCACGCCCGCCCGCTGCTCGGGGTGTGCCTCGGGCACCAGGTCATCGGGGCGGTGTGGGGGGCCACCGTGGCGCGGGCTCCGGAGCTGCTGCACGGCAAGACCTCGCTGGTGCACCACGAAGGGTCGGGGGTGCTCGCCGGGTTGCCGCAGCCGTTCGTGGCCACCCGGTACCACTCACTCACCGTGCTGCCCGAAACCGTTCCCGATGAGCTGGAGGTCACCGGGCGCACCGAGTCGGGGGTCATCATGGCGATGCGGCACCGGGAGCTGCCGGTACATGGCGTGCAGTTTCACCCCGAGTCGGTGCTCACCGACGGCGGGCACCGGTTGCTGGCGAACTGGCTACGCAGCGCGGGTGCCGCCGTGTCCGAGCGGCGGGTGATCGAGCTGGAGACCGGGATGCGTGAGCTGGCCAATGCCGCGGTGATGCGCTGACGCCGGCTCCCCGTGCACGAATGCGGGACACACCGTGCACGGGGGCCTGACACACCGTGCGTTAGCGACTGCTTCGGGGTGGGTCGAAGAATCCGCCGCCGAAGCTTGATGACGTGGTTCCGTTGTCCTGGCCGACCGTGACGGTGATGGTCTGGTCATTAGTGAACCCGCTGCCCGGCTGGACGTCCTGAGCGACGATCTGACCGACCTTGTTCGGGTCGTCCACCGTGGTGGTGACCTGGTTGAGGCTGCCGCTCCACCCGAGCCCTTCCAGGATGCTCTTCGCCTGGCTGGGTGTCTTCCCGGTCAGGTCGGGCATTTTGAGTAGATTGCCGCGGGACACGGTGAGTGTCACCGGGCTGCCCACCTTGACCTGGGTGCCTCCGGGTGGGTTCTGCTGCAGCACCTGGCCTTGCGGCGCCGAGGAGTCGACCTGCTGGATCTGCGGGGCGAGCCGGGCTCCGGCGATGTTGCGTTGAGCCTGGTCGACGGGGCTGCCGACGACGTCGGGCACCGCCACCTTCTCCGGTGGCACGCCGACGGTGATGATCACCGAGGCTCCCTTCGCCACTTGGCCTCCGGCCTGCGGATCCTGATCGATCACCTGGCCGATGTCGGAGTCCTTCTGGACGACTTTCTGGCGCTGTTCCGGGGACAGTGTCAGGCCGACCTGCTTCAGTGCGTCCTGGGCGTGGGCCTGATCGAGCCCGATCAGGTTGGGCACTTGCACCTGGGCCGGTCCGGTGCCGACGTCCAGTCGGATTGTGGTCCCCGGCAGCGCCTCGCCCTTGGGATTCATGTCCATCACCCGGTCGACGTTCTCTGGGGTGGACATGACGGAGTTTCGATTGATCTTGAACCCGGCAGCGTTGAGTGTCTGCTGGGCCTGCAGCACTGGCTGGCCGACCACGTTGGGCAGCGCCACCGGCTTAGGTCCAGTATCGAAAAGCGGGGTGAACAGCACCAGGTACATCGCGACGACGGCGGCTGCCACGAGACCGGTGAGGATCAAGATGCCGGTACGGGAGCGTCGCTCGTCCCCTTCCGGCACCCCGGCGGGTGCCGCGCGGTGCCGGGTGGGGTGGATCACGTTGGTGGGTGCGGCGTCCAGCATCGAGGTTCGGTCGGCGTCGGTCATCACCATCGGTGCCATCGGCCGGTGGCCGGACAGTACCCGGATCATGTCCGATCGCATCTCAGCTGCGGACTGGTATCGGTTGGCCGGGTTCTTGCTCATCGCCCTGAGCACTACGGCGTCCATCTCCGCTGATACGCCAGGGTTCTGGTGAGACGGCGGCGTGGGGTCCTCGCGCACGTGCTGGTAGGCCACCGCGACGGGAGAGTCCCCGGTGAAGGGTGGATCACCGGTGATCAGTTCGTAGAGCACACAGCCCGCGGCGTAGACGTCGGAACGGGCGTCGACCAGCTCACCTCTGGCCTGCTCGGGCGACAGGTACTGGGCGGTACCGATCACGGCCGCGGTCTGTGTGACGCCCTGCCCATCGGCCAGCGCTCTGGCTATGCCGAAGTCCATCACCTTGACCGCGCCGTTGTTCGTGATCATCACGTTGGCCGGTTTGACGTCCCGGTGGATGATGCCGTGGCGGTGGCTGAAGTCCAGTGCGGCGCACACGTCGGCCATCGTCTGCATGGCCCGCTGCTCGTCCATCGGACCTTCGGTCTTGACGATGTCACGCAGCGTCCTGCCGTTGACGAACTCCATCACGATGTAGGGCAACGGACCGTAGGTGGAGTCCGTCTCGCCGGTGTCGTATACAGCGACGATCGCAGGATGGTTGAGTGCGGCGGCGTTCTGGGCTTCCTTGCGGAAGCGGTGCTGGAACTGCGGGTCGCGGGCGAGGTCGGCGCGCAGCACCTTGATGGCCACATCCCGGCCGAGCCGGACGTCGCGACCGCGGTGCACCTCGGACATACCGCCGTAGCCGAGCGTCTCGCCCAGCTCGTAGCGCTCCGACAGCAGTCGGGGAGTGGTCATTCCTCGGCCGTCCCGGTCCATGTCCGTGACCCCCGCCCGCCGACGGGGAGCCTTATCATGCCTGCTGACCGGTTGTCACCCGATCGGGGTCTCCCGCTCACAAGCCCTCCTTACAGGTCAGCGCGAGGCTCGATCCTGGCGACACCCACCCGGCTGCCGGGTCAACCCCGGTGACCAGGCATTTCGACCGTCGGCCGAGATCGATCTTCGCGCCCTGCTCGTCGACCAGCCGCGGCTTCAGACCCTTGTCTTTGGCGGTTGCCGCGGCGGCGCTGCCCGACCGAAACAGGTAGTCGGTCGGAAGTACAAATATCCTCGCGGACAGGCGCCCGCTGGTGGCCGGCTTCTGGTGGCCTGTCGTCGGCTGTGCGGCAGCCGATCGGCCGGATGGGGCCGGCGCCACCGGCCGCCGATACGGCACAGCACTACCGGTCCCGGCAGCCGTACCGGTGGAACGCACCGTCTCGCGGATCAAGTAGCCCCCGACCACCAGCCCGAGCACGGCGAACAGAGCCACCACGACCCCTATTACGCCACGCCATCCTGAACGGCTGCTTGGACAGGGGCCAGTGTACGGGCCGGTCGGTGGGCCGGCTTGCGACCTGGGTGCGAGCACTGAAGTCTGCCGCGAAGAGTCGCCGGTGAGCGCGGTGGTGACTGCGGTGTCGCCCAGCCCCGCCGGCATGGGCGGCAGCCGGTGCCCGGACCGGACTGCGGCAACCGCTGCGGCGAACTCGCCGCCGCTTCCGTAGCGCTGCCGCGGATCCTTGACCAGGGTGGCCTCGATCAGCGCGCGGGCTGCCGGCGGTACGTCCGGCGGCAGCGGGGGTGGCAGGTCGCGAACATGCATCATCGCGGCGGTCACGGGGTTGTCCGGGGTGAAGGGCCGCCGTCCCGCCAGACATTCGTAGCCCACCACCCCGAGGGAGTAAACGTCGCTGGCCGGGGTGGCCGCGTGTCCGGCGGCCTGCTCCGGGGCGATGTAGTGCGCGGTGCCCAGCACCATGCCGTGGCGGGTGATCGGAGCGGTGTCCACCGCCTTGGCGATACCGAAGTCGGTGAGCTTCACCCGCCCGGTCGGGGTGATCAGGATGTTGCCGGGCTTGATGTCACGGTGCACCAGGCCTCGCTCGTGCGCCGCCTGCAGGGCGTCTCCGGCTTGCCCGAGGATGTCCAGCGTGCGGTCGGCGGTCAGGCGTGGATGGTGTCGCAGGATCGTGGCCAGTGCATCCCCGGCTACCAGTTCCATCACCAGGAAGGCGATGTGCGGGCCCGCATGTCCGGCGCCCGGGAGCTCGGTCGCCGTCTCGCCGTAGTCATGCACCGCGGCGATACCGGGATGGTTCAGCGACGCGGTCATCCGCGCCTCGGTGTGAAAGCGGTGCCGGAACTCGGCATCACCGGAGAGCTCCGGCTTGAGCACCTTGATCGCGACTTGGCGGCCCAGCCGGGTGTCGTCGGCCTGCCAGACCACTCCCATTCCGCCAACGGCGATCTGCCGTTCCAAGCGGTAGCGCTGTGCCAGCAGTTGGCCGGTGAGCAACGTCATACCATCGCCACCACGCCGCACCGCCTACGCACTATCACTGGCGCCCCTGCAGGGCGGCAGCGATGACGGCGCGGCCGATCGGTGCGGCCAGTGACCCGCCGGTCGCCTCGAGGCCCTCGTCGCCGCCGTTCTCGACCAGTACCGCGACCGCCACCTGAGGGTCATTGGCGGGCGCGAACGCCACGTACCAGCCGTGTGGCGGGGTGTGCTTGGGATCGGAGCCGTGTTCGGCGGTGCCGGTCTTCGCCGCGATGCTGACACCCTTGATCTTGCCGTCGTCGCGGTAGCTGTTCTCCGCGGCGACCATCATGTCGCGGATCTTCGCAGCGGTCGCGCTCGACATCGCCCTGTCAGCCTGCTCCGGTGTGAACCCGTCGATCACGGACAGATCCGGGGCCAGGATGTTACGCACCAACTGGGGTTTCATCCGCACCCCGCCGTTGGCGATGGTCGCGACGATCATGGCGTCCTGCAGCGGGGTGAGTGCCACGTCGCGCTGCCCGATGCCGGACTGCTGCAGCGCGGCGACGTCCGGGATGTCGCCCAGGGTGGACGGCGCCACCGGGATCGGGATGGTGAGGTCCTGTTGCCCGATCCCGAACAGCTCCGCCTGCCTGCGCAGATCGTTCTCGCCGACCATGCCGGCCAGTTGGGCGAACGCGGCGTTGCAGGAGAGCACCAGCGCCTGGGTGACCGTGGCGGTCTGACCGCTGCCGCATCTTTCGTCCGCGAAGTTGTGCAGGACCGTCGAGGTGTTCTGCAGCTGTATCGAGGACGCCGCGGTGAGCGGGGTGTCCGGGGTGGCCTTGCCGTCCTCGAACGCCGCGGCGGTGTCCACCAGCTTGAACGTCGACCCCGGGGGATAGATGGATTGCACGGCCCGATTGGTCAATGGAGTGCCGTTATCCGGCGAGGTGTCCTTGTTCCAGGCATTTTCCTGCACCGTGTCATCGTGCGAGGCCAGCTGGCTCGGGTCGTAGGAGGGTGTGGAGGCCATCGCGAGTATCTCGCCGGTATCCGGCTTGATCGCCACGACCGCGCCGGTGTAGCCGCGACTGGTCAGTCCGTCGTAGGCCGCCTTCTGCACGATCGGGTTGATGGTGAGCTCGACATTGCCGCCGCTGGGATCCCGGCCGGTAATCAGGTCGGAGAGCCGCCGGACGAACAGCCTGCCGTCCGAGCCGTTGAGTACCGAGTCCATCGCCTGCTCCGTGCCACCCGCGCCGTAGCGCAGCGAGTAGTACCCGGTGACCGGGGCGTACATCCGGCCGTCGAGGTAGGTGCGCAGGTAACGCAGCTGCCCGTTGGTCTCCACTGAGCTGGCCACCGGCAGCCCGCCGGCGATGATCTGCCCGCGCTGCCTGCTGTACTCGTCGAGCAGCACCCGGCGGTTGCGCGGATCGGTGCGATAGGTGTCCGCATTGACCACCTGGATGTAGGTGGTGTTGGCCAGCAGCAGGACGATCATGCCCATCACCGCCAGCGCGACCCGGCGAAGCGGTGTGTTCACGACCGCTTCACCATCTCGGTGTGCGCCTCGGCCAGCGGGGCGACCGGCTTGCGTGGCGCCGCCGGAGCGGGTCTGCGAGCGGCGTCGGAGATCCGGAGCAACAGCGCCACCAGGATGTAGTTGGCTAGCAGGGAGGAACCTCCGTAGGACAGGAACGGTGCGGTGAGCCCGGTCAGCGGAATCAGCTTGGTCACGCCGCCGACCACGACGAAGACCTGCAGCCCGATGGCGAAGGACAGCCCGGCGGCGAGCAGCTTGCCGAAGGTGTCCCGCACGGTGAGCGCGGTACGCATCCCCCGCATTGACACGAGCAGATAGATGAAGAGCACCGCGGCCAGACCGACGAAACCCAGCTCCTCACCTATCGCGGCGGTGATGAAGTCGGTGTGTGCCTCGGGCACCAGGTCCGGGCGGCCTGCGCCCAGCCCGGTGCCGAATAGCCCGCCGGTGCCCAGCCCGAACAGCGACTGTGCCATCTGGTACCCGGCACCGTCGTAGGCGGCGAACGGGTCCAGCCAGGCGGTCACCCGGTCCTGCACATGCGTGAAGAGCAGGTCCGCGACCCAAGCGCCGACTATGAAGAAGGCCAGGCCGATCACCAGCCAGGCGACCCGCTCGGTGGCGACGTAGATGAGCACCAGCACGATACCGAAGAACAGCAGCGAGGTCCCCAGGTCCTTCTCCAGCACCAGGACGCCCACCGACAGGGCCCAGGCCGCCACCAGCGGGCCCAGGTCCCGGGGTCTCGGCAGCTCCATGCCGAGTACCTTCTTGCCTGCGGTGGTGAACAGGTCCCGCTTGGCCACCAGGAACGACGCGAAGAAGATCATCAGCAGGATCTTGGCGAACTCACCTGGTTGAATGCTGAACAGGCCGAACTTCAGCCAGATCTTCGCGCCGTTGACCTCGGACAGGGAGCTGGGCAGCAGGCCCGGAAGGGTGAGCAGGACGAGTCCGGACAGCCCGCAGGTGTAGCCGTAGCGAGTCAGCATGCGATGGTCACGCACCAGCACCAGCACGGCGACGAACAGGCCAAGGGAGAGTGCGGTCCAGGCGATCTGCCGGGGCACGTCGCCGCTCGGGATCGGGTCGCCTGCCGCGACGGCGTTCACGGCCTGGGCCAGGTCGAGCCGGTGCAGGAGTACCAGTCCGAGCCCGTTGAGCAGGGCGACGCAGGGCAGGATGAGCGGGTCGGCGTAGGGAGCGAAAATCCGCACGGCGATGTGCGCAACCCCGAACAGGCCCAGGTAGGCGGCTCCGTAGAAGAGCAGCGATTGGGTCAGCTGGTGGGATTGGTTGAGCTCGACCAGCACCAGTGCCGCGGTCACCACTACCGCGGCGAAGGCCAGCATGACCAGCTCCAGGTTGCGGTTGGTGACTGGGGCTGGAGCGGGCTGCGAGCCCGTGTCGGGAGCGGGGGCGACCGTGACCATCAACGCATCGTCCGGCACTCCACCCCAGGTTCCAAGGGCCGCTCCGGCAGTGGCGTGCCGGTGGGGGGTGGGGTTGGGGAAATCGAGGGCTGCCGCAGTGGCTGTCCGGCGCCGGGCAGGTCGGCGGCAGGTTGGCTACCGGCGGGCCGGCCGGTCGGGGGAACTGCTGTGGTGGGGCTCGGCTGTTCCGGGGGAGTGGCCGAGGGGGACGGCGTGGCCGGCAACCCGCCTGCGTCCGCGGCGCCGGGCTTCGGGCAGGGCGGCAGCAGCTGGTTCCTGCGTAGCCCGTCGATGATGTCGCGGGCTCTTTGCAGCCCATCGTTGCTGATCAACCCTCGCTGCACATCCACCCGAGCGGAACGCTGCAGGTCGTCCAGAAAGATCGCCTCACAACCGGGCTCGCCGTCCGGGCAGCTGCCCTCGGCCCTGGTGTGCAGCGGCATGCCGAGTACGGAACCTCGGACCCCTTGATAGACGACCACTTCGCCGTTGTCCGCGATCCCCACGTAGTACTGGCTGAGCACCCAGGCCGAGCCGGCGGCGGTGCCTGCGACCAGCAGACCGAGCAACGCCATCAGGCTGAGCAGGGTGCGGCGGCGTCCCGGGCGACGGGCCCCCGGGTCGGGGGCGGCGGGTTCGACTCGCTTGGGTTCGGGGCGCCGCAGCGTGGTCGTCGCGGCTCGGGAGGCTGCCGAGTCGGGCTGCGGGTCCTCGACGCCGTCGCCTGCCGCCCCGCCGATGATGGGTGCGTTCTCGCCGTACTCGACATCCACCACATCAGCCACGATGCAGGTCACATTGTCCGGGCCACCGCCCTTGAGGGCCAGCTCGATGAGACGGTCGGAGCAGCCCTGCGGATCGGAGATCTGCATCGCTTCGGCGAGGGTTTCGGCACTCACCACCCCGGACAGCCCGTCGGAGCACAGCAGGTAGCGATCCCCAGCTCGGGCCTCCCGGACGGTGAGCGAAGGTTCCACCTCGTGCCCGGTGAGCGCCTTGAGTAGCAGCGAGCGTTGCGGGTGGTGGTGGGCCTCGTCCTCGGTGATCCGGCCCTCGTCGATCAGCGACTGGACGAAGGTGTCGTCGTGGGTGATCTGGCTGAACAGCCCGTCCCGCATCAGGTAGGCACGAGAGTCACCGACATGGGCCAAACCGATCTTGTTGCCACCGAAGAGCACCGCGGTGAGCGTCGTGCCCATGCCCTCGCGTTCCGGGTCCTCGCGGACCAGCTCGTTGATCGCGGCGTTACCGGCGAGGGTGGCGTCGTGCAGCTGATCGAGCAGGTCGTTGCCAGGTTCGTCGTCATCCAGCGGAGCGAAGGCCGCGATGACGACCTTGGACGCCACCTCGCCTGCCGCGTGCCCGCCCATCCCGTCGGCCAGCGCCAGCAGACGCGGGCCGGCATAGACCGCGTCTTGGTTGTTCTGCCGGACCAGACCGCGGTCGCTACGGGCAGCATACCGGAGGACCAGAGTCATGAGCGCAGCTCGATCACCGTCTTGCCAATGCGGATCGGGACTCCGGGTGGCACCCGGGTTGGTCCGGTGACCTTAGCCCGGTCCAGGTAGGTGCCGTTGGTTGAGCCCAGATCTTCCAGGAACCAGTCGTTGCTCTGGAACCCGAGGCGGGCGTGCCGAGTGGACGCGTAGTCGTCGTCCAGAACCAGGGTTGAGTCATCGGCACGGCCGATCAGGATGGGTCGGCCGTCCAGTGAGATGCGGGTGCCCGCCAGTGCGCCCCCGGTGACCACAAGCTGGCTGGGCGCCTTGCGGTTGCGCTGGATCCGCAGGCCACGGGGTAGCGGGAGATTGGCGCGCAGCCCCGAAGCCGCGAACAGGTCGGAGCGCACCACTCGCAACGCGGCGACCACGAACATCCAGAGCAGGATGAGAAAGCCCGCTCTGGTCAGCTGCAGCACCAACTCCGGCACGCTCGGGTCGTCTCTTCTAGGTCGCGGGGTGGTTGATCGGCTCAGCCCTGGGTACGGAAGACGAGCGAAGAGTGTCCCACCCGAACCACATCGCCGTCCGCGAGCTGCCAGGTCTGTATCGGAGTGCCGTTGACCGTGGTGCCGTTGGTGGAGCCGAGGTCGGAGAGCATCGCTACCTGGCCATCCCAGGTGATCTCCAGATGCCGCCGGGACACACCGGTGTCGGGCAACCGGAACTGGGCGTCCTGGCCGCGGCCCACCACATTGCTGCCCTCGGTCAGTTGGTAGCTGCGGTTCGACCCATCGTCCAGCATGAGCGACGCGGCGAGCTGACGCGGGCCGGTCTGCACCGCGGGGGGTGCGTAGCCCTGGGCGCCGGGATCGGCCGGATAGCCGGGGTGTGGGATGCCGTAGTTCGGTTCGCCGTAGTTCACGCCGGGGCCCTGGTCGTAGCCGTAGCCCGGATGCGCACCGCCGTACTGACCGTAGTTCTGGTCGTAACCCTGGCCGGGAGCCTGCTGACCCTGCCCGTAGCTGGAGTCGTAGCCGTAGCCACCCTGGCCATAACCCTGGTCGTAGCCCCGGCCCTGGTCGTAGCCGTACTGCTGGCCGTAGTTCTGCTCCGGGGCCTGCTGCGGCGCCTGCTGCGGACCGTGGGCGTAGTTCGTGTCGTAGCCGTAACCCTGGTCGTAGCCGCCCTGGGGACCTCCGTAGTTCGGGTCCCCGTAGTTCTGGTTGTAACCCTGGCCGGGGCCGTGTTGGCCGTGGGCCTGGTTGGAGTCGTAGCCGTACTGCTGGCCGTAGTTCTGGTCGGCGCTGTAGCTGCCCTGGCCCTGGTCGTAGCCGTATCCGCCTTGCTGGCCGTACTTGCCCCGCCGATCATCCTCGGGGGGGTACTGGCCCGGTTGCTGGCTCATGGCTCCGTCTCCTGCGGTACGAGGTTGCGCCACCACCTGGCGCGATGCGTCGGGGTCTACCGACGAGCTGGTGCGGAACTGTCCAGTGTGAAGCGTCCCAGATCGCTCAAGGTTGACAACAACTTCTCCATAGGTATCCCACCCTTGCTCGTCGATGTGTTCCCGGATGCAGTCCTGGAGTAACCTGATCACTCGCTGCTCGTCGCCCGCGAGCCGGTCGTGGTCAGCCGCTCCGAGTGTCACGGTATAACGGTTGGGCGCGAGCACCCGCCCCCCCGCGAGCGGACGTGCACTGTCCTCGGCTTCGCGCTGCAGCCCCTGAGCAACCTCCTGTGGGACTACGCTGCCGCCGAAGACCCGGGCGAAAGCGTCGCCGACCATACCCTGTAACCGACGTTCGAATCGCGCGACCTTACCCAAGGCGACCTCCTCTCCCCCGAATCCACTGGGTCCCTTGGCGGCTGCGCGGACCCGCTACCCCGATCGTATCCGGCAAACCGGTGGGGTCCACTGGCGTCAGAGAACCGTCGCCTGGGTGCTAGGCTGCTGCCGTCGCTCGGGCGAGTGGCGGAATGGCAGACGCGCACGGTTCAGGTCCGTGTGTCCGTAAGGACGTGGGGGTTCAACTCCCCCCTCGCCCACCCTCCTCACCAGCGGACTAGCGCTCGGTCAGCGGCAGCCGCACTTGGAATCGGGTGTCACCCGGGTCAGAGGTGACCCGCAGGTCGCCGTGGTGCCGGTTCACCACCACCCGCCAGGCGACATCGAGCCCGAGCCCGGTGCCTGCCCCGACGGGTTTGGTCGAGAAGAACGGTTCGAAGATCCGCCGCTTGATCTCGGGCGGGACCCCGGGACCGGTGTCGCCGATCTCGACCAATACGTGTTCGCCGTCCACCGCGGTCCGTACGGTCAGCGTTCCGTGCCCGGCCATCGCGTCCACCGCGTTGTCCACCAGGTTGGTCCACACCTGGTTCAGCTCGGCCGGATAAGCCGGTAGCGCGGGCAGCGTGCGATCGTAGCTCTTGACCACCCGGATGTCGTCGCCGAGCTTGCGGGCGAGCATGACCAGGGTGGCGTCCAGCCCGTCGTGCACATCGACCCACTGGTGCGGGGCGCGGTCCAGTTGGGAGTATTGCTTGGCGGCGCCGACCAGCGCGGAGATCCGGGCGGTGGCATCGGCTATCTCGCGGAGCAGATTCTCCGTCTCCACCGTGTAGGCCAGCCAGCGCAACGCGCCCTCCAGCGAGGCGGCCTCGGTGACCGCGGCCACCTCCGCCAGGTCGGGCACCCGCAGCCCGCCGGCCACGAACACCGGTGCCAGCTCCCAGCCCCTCGGTACCTGGTGGTCGTCGAGCCAGTCGGACAAGTCGTCCTCCAGGTCTCCGGCCTGCAGTGCGGACAGCTTCGGTGCGGTGGTGACCGCATCGACGAAACGTTCCTGCAGTGCGGTCAAGGTACGCAGTTGTGCGCGGTCGACCTTCCCCTCGGCGAGCAGGGCAAGCTTGTGGCGCATACCTGCGACCCGGTCGCGTAGTGCGTCGGCGGCCCGGCCCGCGGCGGCCGCCGGATTGTTCAGCTCGTGGGTCAGCCCGGCGGACAGCTTGCCGAGCGCGAGCAGCCGCTCTCGTTGCCCGACCAGCGCATTGGTGTTGCTGATGCCGACGAACAGGCCTTGGAGCAGGTGCACGGCCATCGGGTACCAGGCCCGGAACACCTCATTGAGGTCCGCCGCCCGGAGCGCCAGGAATGTGCTCTCGGTGATCGCTCGGGCCGTTGCTCCGTAGGTCTGGTCCACCTGGTCGCCGAGGTAGAACTGCACGGCGCCGACGTACACCCCGCGCTGGTCGGTGCGGGTGATCTCCACCGGGTCGACGCCGACCAGCCGGGTCATCACCAGCGTGCCGGACAGCAGCACGTAGAAGCACTCAGCGGGCTCGCCTTCGGTCACCAGGTCATGGCCCGCGGGCACGGTGACCACGTCGCTGTGCTCGGCGACCCAGTCCAGCTGATCCCGGGCGAGGTCGGTGAAGAGGAACAGCTCCCGCAGCTCGTCGCGGGTCGGAGTGGTCATCCGTCCTCCAGATACCGATGCACCAGGGCGACCGCCATCGCGCCCTCGCCGACGGCTGAGGCCACTCGCTTGACCGAGTCGGCACGCACGTCACCGGCCACGAACACCCCCGGCAGACTGGACTCCAGGTAGTACGGGTCCCGCGCCAGCGTCCAGCCGCTGGGACGGCGGCCTTCGACGAGCAGGTCCGGTCCAGTGCGGACGAAGCCGCGGGCATCCCGGGCCACCACCCCGTCCAGCCAGTCGGTGCATGGCGCCGCGCCGATGAACACGAACAGATATCCGGCCGACACGGTGTCAGTTGTGCCGTCCCCGGTGTGGCGCAGCGTGAGCTTCTCCAGGTGCTCGTCGCCGTGTGCCTCGGCGACCTCGGTGAAGGTCCGGACGATGATGTTGTCGATGCTCTCGAGCTGCTCGATCAGGTAATGCGACATGGAGCGACGTAGCGAGTCGCCGCGCACCAGCAGGGTGACCTGCCGGGCATACCGGGAGAAGAAGACCGCAGCCTGTCCCGCCGAGTTCGCCCCGCCGACAATATATATGTCCTGTCCGGCGCAAGCCGGTGCCTCGGTCACCGCGGAGCCGTAGTAGACGCCCCGCCCGGTGAGCTCTGCGACGCCGGGCGCGGCCAATGTCCGGTAGGACACCCCGGTGGCCAGCACGATGGCGTGCGCGGCGATCTCGCTGCCGTCCCCGAAACGCACCGCCCGTGCCGAGCCGCGGGCCCGCATCTCGGTCACCTCACGCGCGGACAGTGTCTCCACGCCGAACTTCCGGGCCTGTCGTCGTGCCCGGTCGGTGAGTTGCGCGCCGGACACTCCGTCCGGGAAGCCGAGGTAGTTCTCGATCCGCGAACTCTGGCCGGCCTGCCCACCACTGGCCTGGCGCTCGACCAGCACGGTGCGCAGGCCCTCCGAGGCGCCGTACATCGCCGCACCCAGACCGGCCGGTCCGGCGCCGACCACGATCAGGTCGTAGAACGCGGAAGCAGGCTCGGTGGACAGTCCGACCGCGGTGGCGATGTCCACCTCGGCCGGGTCGCGCAGGATGGTGCCGTCCGGCGTGATCACGACCGGGATGTCGGTCAGCTCTGCTCCCGCGGCCTCCAGCAGCCGGCGGCCCTCCGGCTCGTCCACGCTGAACCAGCGATAGGGCACCGCGTTGCGAGCCAGGAAGTCCCGCGCGTGGTAGGAGGGCGCCGACCACCGGTGGCCGACCACCTTGGTCTCCTCGACGGCCGCCTCGCCGGTGGTCCGCCAGATCTCCACCAGCGCGTCCACCACGGGGTAGAGCTTCTCCTCCGGTGGGTCCCACGGCTTGAGCAGGTAGTGGTCGACGTCCACCAGGTTGATCGCCTGAATCGCGGCATCAGTGTCCGCGTATGCGGTGAGCAGAGCGCGGCGGGCGCGCGGAAACAGGTCCATGGCCTGCTCCAGGAACTCGATGCCGTTCAGCTCCGGCATGCGGTAGTCGGCCAGTATCGCCGCGACCGGCTGCCCACGCAGCTTGAGCTCCTTGAGTGCGCTCAGTGCGTCGAGCGCGGAGTCGGCGCGCACGATCCGGTAGTGCTCGCCGTAGCGGCGGCGCAGATCCCGGGCCACCGCCCGGGACACCCCGGGGTCGTCGTCCACCGTCAACAGGACGGGTTTGGCCATCGCTCCACCCTCGTTCCGTGCCGGACGTGGTGGTTCCAGCTTGCTGCCTCAGCTCGGCGAGCGCGAGGGGCTCAAGGTGTGCCGGCGCTAGCCGGGTAACGCGAGCAGTTCTTGGACGACGTCGAGCGGCTCACCCGACTTCATCCACTCGAAGTCGCTCCGCTCGTCGTGGCCGGGAAGCCACAACGGCCCGTCGACGGCCTGCCGGATGGCCTCCATGTGCCCGTCAGCGAACAGGATGACCAGTTCGTAGTGCTCGCCGATGGTACGGAAGCCCACCCGGGCGTCCGCGCGGATGCCGGGCAATTCGGTGAACCCGGCTGCCCCGAGAAGGCTGCCCGCCTCTTTGATCTCCTTCACGGCCGGGCTCTCCCCGGGGGCCTGGCGTTGGTGCGGGCGGGTGCTCATCGCTCGGGTCCTTGTCCGATGGGTACGGCCTCCGGCCGTGGGCGCTTGCAGCCTTTCACAATGCCTACCGAGTGTTCGGTTCTGGAGTCGATGTCGTGGGGAACACGGCCTGGCCGTCGAGGCGGGCACAACCCGCTGCGCACCGAGCGTGCGCAGCGGCATCGGCGTTGGACTCCGCAACACGCCAGCCCTCCGAGACGATGAGGTGACGCGCAATGCGGGCACAGCCCTCGATGGCCGTGATGAAGTGGTCTTCGCTGCCGCTAGCCGGGTGGGATCGTCGAGTAGATCTCCCGGCGCGGCTCGGTACCTGTCCAAGATCTTGAGGTCGGATGCGACGCGGTCCAGTAACCGGTCGAGCCGTCCTGGCGGGATGGCCTTAGGCGTTGGTGGCCTGGCGTGTCGCCCGTTCGCGGGCGCAGTACGGCGTGGTACTGGGGCGCGTTCATAGGATGATCCGGTGAGCATCCGCTACATCGGGTCGAAGACCAGAGTGGCAGCGCAGATCGCCGAGATCGCCGGACCTGCGGAAACCGGACGCACCTTCGTTGACGGGATGGTCGGCTCGGGCAGCGTCGCCCGCGCGGTCGCCGAGCGAGGGTGGAACCTGCGGATCAACGATCATCTCCTCAGCAGCGTCACGGTCTCTGCCGCTCGGGTCACCTCCGCGCACCAGGTGCCGTTCACCTCGTGGGGTGGCTACCAGGGTGCGATCGCCACACTGAATGAGGCGCCACCGCGATACGGTGTTATCCATCGGGAATACAGCCCGGCATCCATGGCGACGGTGGGGCACGAACGCCGCTATTTCACGGAGAAGAACGCCGCGCGCATCGACGGTATCCGCGCTGAGATAGACTGCTGGACCGGTCGAAGATTACTCAGCCGAGCCGAGCAACGGCTGCTTCTCGCCGACCTGTTGCGGGCCACTAATTCCGTCGCCAACACGGCCGGAACCTATGGCTGCTACCTGCGCCATTGGTCGCCGGTCGCGATGCGACCCTTGACGTTGAGCCCGCGTCCCCTGCTGGCCGAGCCGGTTGAGGTGGAGACGACCACGCTGGACGTCCTCAACTTATCCGTGAGCAGCACGGACGTGGCCTATTACGACCCGCCATACACGAAGCGCCAGTATGCCGCCTACTATCATATTCTGGAGACCATCACCTACGGCGACGATCCCGGGGTAGGGGGAGTAACCGGCCTGCGGCCGTGGACGCACCTGGCGTCGAAGTTCTGCTATCAGCGGCATGCGCTGAACACGATCTGCCGACTCGTCGAGTCCTGCCCGGCACATCGAATACTGCTGTCCTACAGCGAGGACGGTCACGTGCCGCGGGACAAGCTGGTCGACGCAGTCGGCAGGCTCGGCGCGCTCACGGTGCATGAGCTCGGCCACGTCGCCCGCTATCGGCCCAACGGGCCTGCTCGCGCTGCCCGGCCGACCGTGGCCGAGCTGCTCCTCGACCTGCGCACGTCGCCGCCGCACGCGGGCCGCGTCCGGACCGGAGCCGACGCGTGAGCCCGGTGCGGGCTCATCAGCAGCTTCTGCTCGCCCCCGCTGTCGCGCTGCTGCGTCACGTGGTACGCGATACCGACGGCGATCCGATGGCCGCCCGAGATGTCCTGGATGCCGCCGCAGGCCAGGTGGCTGGATTCGACCTCGACGGGTACCGGCACATCCTGGACATCGATCCGCGGCTGGATACCAGCCTGGCCACCGCCTGGGCGGGAAAGCTACTCGACCTCATCGGGAGCAGCGGCGTACCCCAGCGGCTGGCCCTGGCGACCCTGGGACAACCCGAGGTGACCGACACGCGTAGGCGGGCCACCGGTGCCTACTACACCGACTTTCGGCTGGCCCAGTACCTCGCTCGCCGAACCGCGCAACTCGCCGCCCGCCCGCTCACCCCGTCCAGCACGGTGATCGACACCGCAGCAGGTACCGGGGTACTCCTGGTCGCTCTCGCCGAACAGATCGGGCGCGCCGACGCCGGCGCCCTGCGTGGTTTGGTCGCCCATGGCCTGAGCGCCGTCGATCTCGATCCGGAGTGCCGCCGGGCAACGGTGGCCGCGCTGGCGTCGCTCACCGCCAACCTGGACGCCATCGCCGGCATGGCGAAGCGGGTCAGGACCGCGGACAGCCTCGTGGCCGACGGCGACCTGTGGCGCAGCCTCAACGGCGGCGGCAGGTTCGACGCCGTGATCGGAAATCCGCCCTGGGAACGCCTCCGAGTAACGCGCCACGAAACCTTGGTGGCCGGAGGGTCGCGTCGGCATTATGGGGCCGACTACGAGCCTGAACCGCGGCCGAGCGGTGCAGCGGCCCGCGGTGGGGCCGATCGGGTGCGCCGCTACGTCGAGGACCTCACGATTCGATACCCACTGCTCAGCGGCCGGGAGATCGATCTCTGGCACGCTTTCCTGGCCCTCGGCTGGTCTTTGGTGAGACCTGGCGGCAGCCTTGGCATGCTGCTTCCGGCGGGGCTGATCCGGGCTCAGGGAACCGAGGCTCTGCGGGCTCACCTGTTGACGAACACGACCGAGGTCGATATGACCGTGTTCCACAACCGGAGCCGTTTCTTCGGCATCGATACCCGATTCAAGTTTCTCGCGGTGTGTGCGCAGGTGGCGGACGGCCGAAAGGCCATGATCCGGGTCAGCCACAGCGAGAGTGACGACCACGGTGTTGCTGAACCGAGAGCAGTACGGATCACATTCGATGCGCTCGCCACCGCTCGCCGTGATCTGACGGTGCCGGAGGTCACCGGTGAGCGCGAATGGCAGATCTTCCAGCACATCACGGCGCGCGGTAGCCGCCCGCGGGATCCGGACAGCCCCTGGGCGATGCGGATCACCCGGGAGGTCGACATGACCCGGGCCAGACCGCTGTTCAGCAGAACGAGATCGGCGGTGCACATTCCGGTCGTCGAAGGACGGATGGTCCACCAATACCGCAGCGGCGCCAAGACCTACGTCACCGGCACCGGCCGTACGGCGATCTGGCAGCCGTTGGCGCTCGGCGAGACCGATGGTGCACGCGCCCAGTTCTTCGTCGATCCTGCTCGGCTCACGCGTTCCGCGCAGGCGTGCATATCGCGATCCCGAATCGGGTTCTGCGACATTGTCGGCCAGACGAATGAACGAACTGTTCAGGCGGCGCTGATCGAACCAGGGCGCGTGTGCGGCAACAAGGTACCGACCATTGATTTCATCGCCTCAGGTGAGTCAGATGAGGGTGAGCGCAGGCGGCGGGAGCTACTTTTCCTCGCCGCGGCGAACAGTCTGGTCCTCGACTGGTTCGTCCGCCGGGTGGTCACGACCAGCCTGAACTTCTTCATTCTGCTGGATCTGCCGCTGCCCATGCTTGACCCAGCCAGCCCGGCAGGTGAACGGCTCGTGGATCTGGCAGCGCACCTGACGGCAGGCGAGGCCATCCGGTACGACAGCGCCCGACAGGTCGCCCAGGATCGCGCCGAGATCGACATGTTGATGTGTGCGGCGTATGGGATCGACCTCGCTGACCTGCCGGTGATCCTGGCGGACTTCCCCCTGCTCGATCGGCACCAACCGCCGTTGCCGGGGGAGCCACGTTCGACCGTCACTGCCGATCTGCTGACCGGTATGTGTGGTGATACGCGGGCCGGCCAGAGGTACCTGGCCGCGACAAGGATGGGGGCGCTCGCCTATGTTCCCGGGGAGTTCGCCCTGGCCGAGGCGCGGGCGAACGCTCCTGGTGGGCTATCCACCCAGCGGCCAACCGGCGACGAGCTCGTAGCGTGGCGAGCCGTCCGGTCCGGCGCCGAGTCGGCTACGGACCAGATCTAGCCGCGTGGCGACCCACGGCTGTCCTTCGAAACACGCGAGCTGCTGAGCCAGTGGGCGCAGGTCAGCCGTCCCGGCTGCGCGGGCCAGCGTGAGGTGTGGGCGGTACGGACGTTGCTCGACCGGCACACCGCTGCGCCGGGCAGCGGCCTGTACCGACTCGGCCAGCCTGCGCAGCGCGTTGCGATGCCCCTGCGCCGGGTCTGCGCGAATCCCGGTCCATAGCACCCGGTGCCCGAACCGGCCGCCACCGCCGAAGGACAGCGACAGCGGCGGATGCCGGGCCGCGGCGCGGCCGAGCCTGTTGGTCAGCTCGGCCACGACGCGATCACTCACCTCCCCGAGGAACGTCAGCGTCAGATGCCACTGCTCCGGGCGGGTCCACCGCAGCTCCGGGGCCCGCTCCCGCAACACCGATATGCTCGCCCGCAGCTCCTCGACGATCTCAGCAGGCGGGGTCAGGGCGACGAACAGCCGCATCGGGCCATTCTCGCACCGCCGCCGTCAGTCAGCCGCGGGTCCGGCGCCTGCCTAGCCGCCTCAGCCCTCCGGGACGAAGCTGCCCTGCACGTACTCGGGTTCTGGTAGGACGCGACGGACCGGGCGTCGGGCGATGACCTCGGCCAGATGCCCGGCCCGCCACTGACGTTCGGCGGCGTGGTAACCACCCGGTGTCGCCAGTACCGTCATCCCGACCCAGCCGCATTCGCAGCGGGGCAGGTAGGCGGAAAAGGTCTGATCAGCGCCATCGCGCACGTCGGTCCAGATACCACTCAGCGAGCCGTCCGGTAACAGACCGGCGACCCAGCCCTCATGCTCATCGGTGAACTCGTCGGAATCTGACCCGTTGTACAGCAGCATGGCAGAGGAGCTTCTCCTCAACAGATGAACACAAGACTAACGGATTCCAACCTGATCGGTGAATTTGTACCCGTCGGCAGGCACGTTGCACCGTCAGTGGTGCATCCACCGGATGGGCTACGGCGCTTCGCGGGCGCACGGCCGCCGGTCGGGTACACCCCCGCCCCCCATACCCGGCCGGCGGTCCCCCGCGCGGCCCCCGCTCGACCCGCAAGTGACCGGCGGGGGCCGGTCTTGGCCCAAGATTTGCGGCCGGACGTGATGCTACGGCGCCTTCTGGGTAGGCGGAACCGCATGTCAAGATTCCCTGACAGCCGGTCCCACCTGGGTGTATTCGGGTGACGAGGCCGAGCCGGTGCGGTGACGGAGCTACCTTTCCTGGTCTCGATCAGGCATGCACCGACTCGGGGACCTTTTCGTACACCAGATACTCGTGCGGCCGGAAGTTACGGGTGGCCTGCCGGAAGCGCCAGGTGAACGTCGGCCACAGCGTGGTATTGCGGCCCTGCTCATCCAGGTACCAGCTGACGCAGCCCCCGGCCTTCCACACCGTCCGTCCCATTCTGGACTGGATGGCATCGTTGTACGCGGCCTGCGCCTCGGGTCGGACCTCTACCGCGGTGGCACCACTGCGACGCAGGTAGCGCAGTGCGTCGATGGTGTAGGCCAGCTGGCATTCGATCATGTAGATCATCGAGCTGTGACCGAGCCCGGTGTTCGGGCCGACCAGGATGAACAGGTTGGGGAACCCGGCGACGGTGGTGCCCCGGTGTGCCTGCACCCCACCGGACCACGCATCGGCCAGGCTGCGGCCATCGCGGCCGTGCAGCCGGGTCGCGACCGGCATGTCGGTGACGTGGAAACCGGTGCCGAAGACGATGGCGTCCGCCTCGCTGCGGGTGCCGTCCGTGGCGCGCACCCAGTCCGGGCCGACCTCGGCGATCCCCGAATCGACCACGTCGACGTTGGGTTTCGTCAGCGCGGGAAGGTAGTCGTCGGAGAGCAGGATGCGCTTGCATCCGATGGTGTAGTCCGGCGTCAGCTTGGCCCGCAGAGCGGCATCGGGGACCTGTCGGCGCAGGTGTCTGCGGGCCATCAACTCGGCGATCTTGAGCAGTCGCGGGTTGTTGGTGAAGCCGGGCACGGTCAGTTCTCGGGACCAGTAGATCCCGGCCCGTGCCAGCCGCTGCAGGCTGGGTACCGCGCTGTACAGCGTGCGTTCGAACCCACTGTTGTTCCGGTCACCGCGCGGCAGGATCCACGGCGGGGTGCGCTGGAAGATCGTCAAGGAGGCGACGGCGGGCTGGATCTGTGGGACGAACTGGATGGCCGAGGCACCGGTACCTACCACCGCAACCCGCTGGTCCCGCAGGTCGTAGTCATGGTCCCAGCGC
Organism: Pseudonocardiaceae bacterium; assembly: GCA_050699955.1. Taxonomy (GTDB): domain Bacteria; phylum Actinomycetota; class Actinomycetes; order Mycobacteriales; family Pseudonocardiaceae. The sequence goes on from JBOHGD010000007.1 coordinate 59,082, forward strand.
GCGGAGTGGAACACCGCGCCCTGGAAGGAATCCAGTCCGGGAAGGTTCGGGACAGCGGGATCTGAGAGCGCCCCGGTACCGGTTATCAGCACGTCACAGGTCAGCTCACCGCGGCTGGTGCACACCCGCCAGCGGCGCCGCGCATGGTCCCAGGCGGCATCGAGCATCTCGTGCTGAAACCGGATGTGCGGACGTACTCCGTAGCTGTCGGTGCAGTGCCGCAGATAGTCCCAGATCTCGTGCCGGCTGGAGAAGCTACGGCTCCATGAGGGGTTGAGCTCGAAGGAGAACGAGTACAGGTGTGAGGGCACGTCGCAGGCGCAACCGGGGTAGCTGTTGTCCCGCCAGGTACCGCCGAGGTCCCCGGCTCGTTCCAGCACCACGAAGTCCGTCATACCCTGCTGGCGTAGCCGGATGGCCATCCCCAGCCCGGCGAAACCGGTACCGACGACGATGACGTGGTGGTGCGTCTGCTCGCTCATGGGACGCTCCCGGGCCGGTGGTGTTACCTTCGGTAACCTTACCGTTGAGTAGATAGCGATGTCCAGTCGACCGACATCGAGTGCCCGGGTCTCCCGGCCTGCTCGCCCATCGGGTTTATCACGCCTTTGGCGGCATCGTTTAACGCACCTGTTCGACCAGTCACCGCGCCGGGACGGCCGTCGGACGCGGCGCGCGTATCGCTTGCTGCCGTTGCCACGTTGCGTCCTGGTAGGCCTTATCGCACGTTGCGGTCCCTCCGCTGCGGCGAATATCCCTAGCGACGATGGGAGATCGTGCCCAGTGGCATATGAATCGCTCGCGCAGGACTACCGAGCCTCGGTCGGTCGCCACATTTCCGCTGCCGACGCCGAGGTTCTTTGCGCACCGGAGCACCTAGCCGTCGTCGCTGCGGCTGTGCTGGGTTGGGAGGGAGCCGTGCTGCCCCCGGCCGCACTGCTGGGCCGCCGCGTTGTGGTCGTCGCGGATCTTCTGGAGGAAGTGCACGAGCGGCGGATCGCTTCGGGCTGGGGCCCGGTGACCGACCGGATGTCGATATCCACCTGGGACTGGCCTGAGATGCGGCGGTTCGTGCCGCCTCCTGCGGTGCGGCTGCGTGGCGTGCTGGCGCCGGCCCGGCACTGGCGCACCGGCCTGGCCGGTGCGGTGCCGTTCAGCGGCTTGTGCGCCACCGCACTGCTACTGCCTGCGCACATCGCTCGAGATGGGGAGTGCCTCGCGCACGCCGCGCACCACGGACCCACCGTGGTCGCCGCCGCAGGACCGCATGACCTCGACCCCGATGCCGTCGACGTGGTGCAGGCGGGCCGCTTGGGTCCGTCCGCACCCACCCCGTCGGACACCGTCAGCCGATGGGTGCACGAACTGGTCTACGACCGGCTGCTGCGGAGCTGCTGACCGCTTTCACTTCTCGGACACCCATCCCAACCGCGACTGCCGCGCGAGGAGGCCGGGACAGATGGCCGATGAATCGACCATCCGGCAACAGCTCATCGACGGGGCCATCGAGACGATCCGGCACCAAGGGATCGCCAGGACGTCGGCACGCAGCATCGCCTGCACCGCGGGGGTGCCCGAGGCGTTGATCCCGGCCCACTTCGGCAGTCTGCACGAGTTGCTCGCCGAGGTCAGCCGGGTGGCGGCGCAGGCCCGGGTGGCGACCTTCCGGGATCGGTTCGACAGGGTGCGCAGTCTGCGCGACTTACTGGAGCTCGGGCGTGAGCTGTGGGCCGAGGAGCATACCCGCGGCAACGTCGTCGTATTGAGCCAGATGCTGGCCGGTGCGCAAGGTGACCCACCGCTGGCCGCGGCCACCGGCTCGGCGCTGCAACTGTGGGTCACGGAGGTCGAGCGGGTGATCCGACGGCTGCTCGTCGACTCCCCGCTGGCCGATCTCGTCGACCCCGCCGCAGCGGCGCGGGCGGTGTGCGCGAGCTTCGTCGGGCTGTCCCTGTTCGGTGCCGTCGACGACGGAACGAGCCCTTTCGACCTCCTGGAACCGCTGGCCGGGCTGGCCGATGGGCTCAAGCCCCTCGAACGCAGGCTGCTCTACGCCCGGCTGCGCAGCCACACCGGGCCCGGGCGCTGACCTTTCCCGCGCCTGGCTCATAGTGCCGCTGTCGCCGCCAGAATCCGGCGACGGCCAAATGCGCGTATGGCCCGTGCAGCAGCCCACCAATGGCCTAGGATCGGTGCGTCAAGGCACGTAGAATAGTTCGCCGGTATCTGACTCGAGCTGCGAGAACAGGTCCATGAATGACAGTCGGTTTCGCGTGTTGCAGCTTGTGCCAATATGACGGCCACCGACCGGGCGTCCGGTGACATTGACCGGAAGATGTCGCGCGGTGAATGCGGCCTCGGGCCTGTTCAGCGCCTACCTGCGTGCCAAGGCCGCGTCCGAGCTCGATCTGCGGGCCCGGGACCTGGACTGGACAGTGCTGCGGCCCGGCACGTTGACCGATGAGGACCCCGGCGGGATGGTGCGGCTGGCTCCGCCGAAGCTGGAGCACGGCCGGATCAGCCGGGCCGATGTCGCCGCCGTCCTGGCCGCTCTGCTCCGCGAGCCGGGCAGTGCCGGGCTCACCCTGGAACTGGTGGCCGGGGACACCCCGATCGCCGACGCGGTACCCGTCGTGGTCGCTCGTCAGTAGGCCACGGACCCGGTCGCTGGGGAGGATGGTGATGGTCCGGACCGACAGTTGGTTGCAACGCTGGGTCATCACCCGATTGGGCGTCCGTTCGCCGCAATGGCGCAGCCGCTGACCGAAGTGGACTGTGCACCGTGTTGGTGCCCGGTGCGGAGCGCCATTCTGCCCGGCGTCCAGCTCTGGGCGGCGGACAGGGTGGGGAAGAACGGGGGCGGGGCCGTTCCTCTCGAACGGCCCCGCCCATTCGGGGGTGCCAGCGCTGCAGCTGTCCGGCGCCGGACGGGGATCTCCCGGCCCTGGTTGCTCTAGGGCTTCGAACTAGGGCATCGGGCTCTGGGATCCGGCGGCATCAGATCAACGGTCGCGGCGGCAGTCGTTCAGGCAGGCGACGCCACCGGGCGCGGCACACCACACAGTGGGGTGCAGATCCTGGCTATGGAGTTGTGTGGTGTGGCCGGTGACCCCGCACGACGTTGCGGTCGGGGGGGGCACGAACGTCGCCGAATCACCGGCCACGAGGCGGGTTACCGACCCACGCGGAGGGGAATCCCCGTGAGAACCGGCCATACCGCCAGCTTTGTGGAGTTGGACGAAGCTGCCCGAGGCTCAACGTGCAGCACTGACCGGCGCAGGCGGTGCAGGCGGGCCTGCCGCATGCCGCGCCTGCGGTAGGGCATCGGAAACCAGGTTGTCGTGGGCGGCCCGCCAGACCGTGCACGGGGCGGCGCGGGGACGCCACCGGCTCGAGCACTCTGGACAGCGCCCGCGCGGGTCCGGTTCGTGTGCCGCGAGCAGTGCACGCCAGCCGTCGGTCAGCCGGGGAAGCTCGGTGCGCGCGACGGAGAGCAGCGACCCGGCATCGGCCCTGGTGGCCAGCTCATCGAGCATGTCCAGCCGCTCCCACACCGCCTGCCGGAGGATCTGGCCCAAGATCTGGTCCATCTCACCATCCTTCCCGCCGTCGGCGCGGCCGCTGTGACCACGTCTCGCTGCCAGCCACTGTCCCGCTGGAGCTGTCCTCGCAGCATGCCCTGATCGTGTGCTCTCAGGTGTACAGAGTGAGGTGATTCAGTCTCGAGTGGGCATGCGCTGCGCCGAGGGGGCGTGCTATGACGGTGAACGGTACAGGGCGATCGGTAGCGCCGATCAGCTCTGCCGATGTGCTATTCACCATCCGCAACAACCGTGCCTACTCTGCAGCCGTCGCCCATCGAACGGCAAGGGGGCGAAATGAACGTGACAGGCCCGCAGGACCATCCGGTATCTCCTGACGTCTGGGATGAGCCGGAGATGAAGCGGGTGCTGGTAGCCCGGGACGTCAGCTCGGTCTACCGACTGCTGAGGCGAGTAGGTATCTCGCAACGGCAGATTGCCGCCCTGACCGGGCAGTCGCAGTCCGAGGTCTCAGAGATCCTCAAGGGCCGCCAGGTCATGGCCTATGACGTGCTCGCGCGGATCTCCGACGGCCTGGGTATCCCGCGCGGATACATGGGTCTCGCCTATGACGAGGCGACCGCGACGAGCGTCGTCGGACCACCCGACGACGCGCTGGCTGAGGAGGACGAGTCGGTGAAGCGGCGGAAGCTCCTCACACACGGTGCCGCCATGTTGTTCGGCACCACCGTGTTTGGGGAGGAGAAGGGGGAGTGGCTGCCCCGCGCTGCCCAGACGCCGGCGCCCAGTCACATCGGTATGACGGACGTCAAGCAGGTGGAGGCAGCGACCAGGGCGATGCGCCAGCTGGACTATCAGTTCGGCGGTGGTGCGTGCCGTGACGCGGTGGTCGCCCAGCTGTCTTGGGCACAGCGCCTGCTGTCCGCCTCGGGCCAGGAACTGGTCCGCCAGCGGCTGTTCCGGGCGCTGGCCGATCTACAGAACCTGGCCGGATGGACCACGTTCGATGTCGGGCTGGTGGATTCCTCGCGTACTCATTTCGCCACCGCACTGCAGTTGGCCAAGGAGTCCGGCGACGCCAGTCTGATGTCCAACATCATGTACCGGATCGGCCGGATCTACCTGCACCTGCAGGCGCCGAACGACGCGCTCAAGTGGTTCCAGCTCGGCCAGATCGCTGCGCAGAACTCCGGGTCGGAGCTGGCTGTCGCGGTGCTGTGCGGGAACGAGGCATGGGCGTATGCGATGATGGGGGACGACGTGCAGGCGAAGAAGCTGCTCGGCAGGTCACGGGACGAGCTCGCCAGGGCCGATCTGCTCGAGCCGCCGGACTGGGCGCGGTTCTACAACGCGACGGACCTGAATGCCATGACCGGAACCATCCACACCGAGCTCTCGGCCGGTGACATCGGGCATGCGGCGCTGGCCATTCCCGCGCTGCTCCAGGCTCTGAGCGGCTACAACGAGTCGATGAGTCGTAGTAAGGCGTTCATGCTCACCGCGCTGGCCACCAACCACCTGCGCCAAGGGGATGTGGATCACGGCGTCCGGGTGGGCCGGGAGGCGCTGGGGCTGGCGCACGGGCTGAAGTCGGCCCGGGTGGCCGATCGGATGGCACCGCTGGAGCTCGCCGCGGCACAACGAGCCGGCAATTCCGATGCCCGCGAACTGACCCATCTGATCCGGCAGTACCGGGGCCGGTCCCAGTCCGTCTGAGGTGCCAGCTGTGACGCTGCTCCCGGCTATGCCCAGGGATGATGGCCTCATGAGCGGCCTGCGGGCGGTATGCGGCCAGCTCGGGCTGGACCCGGTCGGTGCCCGGTTGCTCCGCAATGTCAACAACGCGGTGTTCCGGCTGGCCCGCAACCCGGTGGTGATCCGGCTGGTCACGCTGCCCTCCTATGTCCCGAGAGCCGAACTGGCCGTGGCGGCCGCGACGGTGTTCGCCGAGCACGACGTCCCGGCGATCCGGCTGCTGCCCGGTGTCCCGCAGCCGGTTCGGGCCGGCCAGCACGTCGCCACCGTGTGGCAGGCGGTCCTGCCGATCGGTCCGCGGCCGGGCGGCGCGGACCTGGCCAGGCTGCTCCGGGCCGTGCACGCGGTGCCGCCCCCCTGCCGGGCGCTGCCGGACTGGGATCCGCTCACCGACTTCGGCAATCGGGTGCGCCATACCACCACGATGGCTCGTGCAGATCGTGATTTCCTGCTCAGTCGCACCGCTGATCTGGCCGACGCGGTGGCGCAGTTGCAGTTCGCCCTGCCCACGGCCGTGCTGCACGGCGACGCACATCTGGGCAATGTCATCCCCGGACCCGACGGCCCGGTGCTGTGCGATTTCGACTCCTGCAGCGTCGGGCCCCCTGAGTGGGACCTGACGCCGGTTGCAGTGGCCGATGTCCGGTTCCGCAGGCCCGCCGCGCACCAGCGGGATTTCATCGAGGCCTACGGGTTCGACGTGCGCAACTGGGAGGGCTTCGAGGTACTGCACGGCATTCGTGACCTGAAGTTGATCGCCGGCGTTTTCCCGCGAGCCGATTCCTCACCCGCCGTCCAGGCGGAGTTCGACCGCAGAATGGCCAGTCTGCGCGCGGGCCGGAAGTCGGAACGGTGGCTGGCCGTACGGCGCTGAGCTGATCCGTACATGTACTGCGGGGGGTGCGCGGACCGATCGGTGCCGCTACTGTCGGACGGGTGTCGGCGGCTCCCTGGTCGGGGGTGGGAGCGCTAGTCCCGCTCTGGACCGCGAGTGGGAGTCCTCAAGGCCAGCCGCCACCGGACTCCGCGCGGTCCGGCCGACGCACGAGGGGAACGGTGGTGCGGTGGGTGCGGACACCGTGACGCGAACCGGTTGGCTCGCGGATACTCTTGCTCCGCCGGATCAGCGGGCCGGCCAGTCGCCTCCGCTCAAACCGACGACTGCGCACCCCGGTCCGGTGCCGTCCGATTCCCTCACCATCTCCCACGCCCGATCGCTGCGGGCGCTGCCGCTGAGCCGGCTGTCCGTGGCGACGGATATCAACCGGATGCCCCTGCACCTGGATGTCGAGGAGACCCAGGCCCTGCTGGCGACCCTGCGGTCCAGCTCGGAGGACGCGTCGGCCCGGCTCGCCGACAACGCCAGGGCACACCTCGCCCGCCGGGCGGACGGCTGGTCGCCGCGCCACCCGCAGCACGTGGTGGCGGCGCTGCATCGGGTTCTGACCCGCTCGCGGTTTCTCAAGGGCTCGCGCTCCTGTTTCCCCTTACAGACCGCGATGGACCAGATCATGCCGTTTGTCGAGGCCCACCAGCCAGTCACCATCATGGCCAGCGGTTTCCCGTTCAAGCAGCATGACAACGGTCTCAAGGCGGCAGGTCCCTGGCCCGACCTGGCCGAGCTCGGCGCGTTGCTGCGACTCAAGGAGCTGCAGCAGGCCTTCGCCGCGCTTTATCCGCCCGGCCTGCAGGTGGTGGTGCTCAACGACGGTGGCTACCTGCGGCCGCGCGCCTCGGCGGAGATGCGGCGCTACCACCGGCAACTGCAGCGCTACGCCCAGCTGGTCGGGCTCGGCGACGCAGTACGTTTCTACGAGCAGTCCCGCTACGTCGCCGGGCTGCTCGGCCCGCGCGGGTGGCAGCAGCGGGAGCGCTATCACCGCAGTTTCCGCGAGATGATCTCGTTGCTCGCCTCGACTCCCCGCTCCCTGGACAGTGCCTGGCGGGCCGACCGGCGGCTGACCGAAGCACTGCCTTCCGAACTGGTCGCCGGTGCGCCCTCCTTTCGCGACATCCTGTCCTCGTTGGTGTATTCGGTGCCGGTGCCGGCGCCCTCGGGGACCGACCCACGGCAGTGGGCCTGCCAGGTACTCGCCCGGCCTGATGAGTACACCGACCCGAACCTGCCACCGGAGCTCGCCTCGGCCCGGCGGAAAGTGCTCGCAGCGGCCTGGGGGGACACGATCAACTATCTGGCGGCCTCGTTCGCCGACGTTGCCTCCGGCGTCGCCCAGCGATACCCGCCACACGTCCGGCTGGCCACCGTGGCCACCCGGCAGGGCTGCAGCGGGTTCTCCTATCTGGGCGGTTCCGCGTTGCTGCCGTGGCACGGCACGGGGTGCCTGGACGGTCGCGGGCTGCTGTGCGCCGAGTTCGTGGTGAGCCTCGACTACCGCGGCTTCCTGCCGGTCTACTCCGACTACATCGGGGTCGAGCAGCCGCTGCTGATGGTGCCCTACGCGCGGACGGTGTCGTCCAGGGGACTTCGGCGGGTCGACCCCGACCTGCTGGCCACGGCGCGGCTGCGGTCCCGGTGAATCGGATCGCATCCCAGAGTCCGCGTGGGTCGTACTGGTGGACCACCTTTGATGAATGCGTCCTGGGCGGCTAACGCATGGCGCTGGTCCGACGATGAATGTGACGACGCAGTGAAGTCAGGGCAGCGGGCACGACGAAGTAGGGCGGTGCGGGTTGGCACAGCGTTCGAGCGAGCTCCTCGGACACACCACCGAGCCTCGCCGGGTGCGCACTCACTTCGGGATCGCGCGCCGCGGCCGCACGGCCCGGTTGGAGGCCGATTTCCTGGATCGGCTGGTGGACGCCGAACTGGAGTTCATCCGTCGGCTGCCGGTACACCTGCGGGGCAAGCCTGCCGAGGCGCTCGCCGTACTCGTGATGCTCGCGCAGGACCATCGGCACTACGCCCAAGGCTGGATCAGCCGCCGGACGCTACGGTGCCGTGCCGAGCGGGCGATCACCGATCTGGACCTCTTGCGGGAGGCGACGGCCGAGGAGCTGTCGTGAACTGGATCGACTGATTCCGCAGATGTGGATAGTTTTAGAAATGGGCCGGGCTCGATGCGGGCGGTGGGTCGCGTAGCGCAGCGTACAAAGCTGCGCAGACATCGAATTCCCGGCACAGGTGTAGTGCGTGCGGCTCGGGTGGGCGCACCCAGAACACCGGTCCGTGTGCGGTCACCGTGGGCGGCAACGCCACGGTGCCGGTGACCCGGTGCACCGCGGTCGGCCAGCCCAGCGGCACCGGGTAGGGGTCTCCGCACAGGATGATCCGGTGTGCGGGCAGGTGTGGCACAGACACGGAAACCTCAACGTGCGGCAGCCTGCACGGTGTGCTGCAGCAGCAGCGCGGTGGTGACCGGGCCTACCCCGCCCGGCACCGGGGTCAGCGCCATGGCCTGCTCGGCGACGGCCGCAGCATCCACGTCGCCGACCCTGTGATGGTCCAGGATCCCGACCACCGCTTCGGCGGTGGCCGGCGCGAAGGTCGGCAACCCGGCCACGAGCCGGCCCAGAGACACCGGGCTGGCTCCGTCCACGTCCTTCCCGGGTGCAATGGCACAGGCCAGGTCCTGCGGTGCGGCCCCAGCAGGCAGCGGCGTCAGCAATACAATGCCGTGCACCGCCTCATCGACGCTGAGCGCGACCAGCGTCTCGCGCACCGCCGCCACGGTGGCACCGGCCCCAAGGTCGACGATGTCGCAGCTGATGCCGATCTTTTCCGCAGCCTTGGCGATCGATCGGGCGAGGTTGATCTCGACATTGACCCGGGCCGTGGTCGCCGCCGCACGGGCCGCCTCGGCAGCGGCGGCCACGTCGGTGACGACGTTTCGATTGCCGATCGGCAACAGCTCCTCGGCCAGGCCCACCACCGTCCCGGCGACCTCGATCACTGCGGCCGGCGGCGCACCCGCGCCGGCCAGCGCTGCGGCAATGGCGGCCGACCGAACGGCCCTTCTGCTCATCGGTGGCCTTGGGGAGCTGGTATGCCTCGGACCGCGGTGAACGCCGCCGCGTCGTCCTGGGCGAGCTGCAGGGCTGTGGACCTCAGCTCGTCGGTCTCGACGACGATCCGGTCGATGGTCAGTTGGTGGGCGGCGTACCGCTCACCAGTGCTGTACCGGGCGACCATGCCCAACAGCGCCGCAGCCTGAGCAACGTGCAGAGCCGCCGACGCACCCCCACCCGGAGCCGGTACCCGGTCGGCCAGCCGGTCCAGAAAGTCGCCGATCTTCTCGTCGCGCATGAGCGCTCATCCTCCGGCCCAGAGTCACAGCAGCATCGCGCGACCCGGGAAACTACACGCCCCCGGAGGGCTCCGATCCGCGCACCGACCCAGCGAGCGAATCCCGCCAGGGCAGTCAAACGACCTGCCAAGCGAGACCGCAACGAATCCGGCTACACGGAGGCACCAGCCCGATAGGCCAGCCCCGCAGCTCCGGCCCGGGGGTCTGTACGAGCAGATCGAGGACGGTGTGCGCGAGTCGGACCACGGGTGTCCTCCGATGTTCCGCTGCGCGGCGGAACATCGCTACGGCCGGGCCGGTGCCGTAGCGGATCGGTGCCGGAGCGGGGCGTCGCGCGGACGGACTGGGAAGGACAGGTGATCACCATGACATGGGCCCTCCGAGCGTCTAGCCGTCGCACGATGACCGGAACCACGTGACGTAGCGTCACGCTGTCCTGAGAACTCTCAGGTGACGTCCGTGCGCAGGTAGGCAGCCATCAGCCGTTACCGCTGGCTACCTGCTGCCGACCCGTGCGGGGATGCGCTGCGCGTGCTGTTTCCTGCTTTGCCAGCCTGATTGGGTGCCGCTGAACTAGGATGACACTACCGACTTGGTAGCCACGAGTAGCGATGTGCACACGATCGGGTTAGCCTCCCGGGTCGGGAGGGAGTATCTATGGGTTCGTTGCTGAAGTACCTCGCCAACAACTGGTCGGAGGTCGAGTTCGCCGCGCAGGCTCATTTCCTGCTGGTGCTCTACTCGGTGGGCATAGCCTCGGCGATCTCCGTCGCGGCGGCCATGCTGCTGCACACCAGCCAGCTCACCCCACAGTCCTGGTCGAAATCCATCCGAGCCAACAGCCGGGAGGCGTTTCTGCTGACCGCGTCAGCGGCACTGACCGTCCCCTCGCTCGCGCTGTTCGGCCTGTTGCAGCCGCTGCTCGGGCTGGGCGTGATCTCCAGCGTCGTGGGGCTCACGGTCTACGGGATCTACCCGGTGCTGCGGAACACCGTGGCCGGGTTGTCGTCGGTGGACCCGGCGGTGCTGGAGGCCGCTCGGGGGGTGGGTATGGGACCGACCCGCAGGATGCTGCGGGTGCAACTGCCGCTGGCCTGGCCGGTGATCCTGTCCGGGATCCGGGTCGCCGTGCTGATCATGATCTCGATCGCGGTGGTGGCCGCGATCATCGACGGTCCCGGGTTCGGGCAGTTCCTGCTCGACGGCCTGGTCCGGCTCGGTGGCGCGGGTTCGCTCGAGCAGGTGCTCGTCGGCACCTTCGGCTGCCTCGTGGTCGCCATCGTCTACGAGGTCATCTTCGTCATCGTCCGCCGTTTCACTACCCCGAGGGGGATTCGTGTCTGAGTCCGTGCAGTCCGGGGTCCGCGACGACCCCGCGCAGACAGATCGGCCGATGATCGCCCTGGACGGCGTGAGCAAGACCTACCCCAAGCAGCGGCAGCCGGCCGTCGCCGAGCTCAGCCTGGAGGTACCCGAGGGCGCCATCGTGATGCTGATCGGGCCTTCGGGATGCGGCAAGACCACCACGCTGAAGATGATGAACCGGCTGATCGAGCCGACCTCGGGGCGCATCGTGCTCGATGGTGAGGACGTCACCGCGGTCAACGCCGATCAGCTACGCAGGCGGATCGGCTACGTCATCCAGCAGGTGGGCCTGTTTCCGCACCTGAGCATCGCGGACAACATCGCGGTGGTACCGAAGATGCTCGGCTGGGACCGTAAGCGGATCTCCGCCCGGGTCGACGAGTTGCTGCACCTGGTCGGTATGGAGCCCAAGGATTTCCGGGACCGCTATCCGCGCCAGCTCTCCGGCGGGCAGCAGCAGCGCGTCGGTGTGGCCCGCGGGCTCGCCGCCGACCCGCCGGTGATGCTGATGGACGAGCCGTTCGGGGCGATCGACCCCATCACCCGCGAGCGGCTGCAGGACGAGTTCCTGGTCGTGCAGCAACAGGTCGCCAAGACCATCTGCTTCGTCACGCACGACCTGAGCGAGGCGGTCAAACTGGGTGACCGGATCGCGGTCTTCGGTCCGGGCGGGCAGCTGCGCCAGTACGACACTCCGGATGAGGTGCTCACGAACCCGGCTGATGACTTCGTCGCCGAGTTCGTCGGCAGCGGGGCCGCGGTGCGCCGGCTCTCGCTGCTCGAACTGAGCCGTCTCGAACTGGACGAGGTGTCGGTGGCCGGCCGCGGCGCCGTGTCGCCCAACGGCCACCCCGTACTCGCGGTCGACTCCACTGGGCGGCCCACTGCCTGGCAGCACCTGCCGGGGCTGGCCGAGCCGCCCCCGCTGGTGACGGTCCCGCTGTCCGGGACGGTATATGACGCGGTGGACGTCATGCTCGACGCTCGGACCCCGCTGGTGGTGGTGGTCGATGACGCCTTCCAGCCCCGTGGTGCGCTGCGCTGGGACGCTCTCGTCGGTGACCTGCGGACCAAGGGCAGGCTCGCCCGATGACCGCGGAGGTCGCGCAGTCCGGGCCATCCGTGGTGGCGCCCGAGGCGTCCGCGCCCAGGTTGGGCCGGTGGTGGCGGCACCGCGGCCTGATCGTCACCCCGGTGATCGTGGTGGTCGGTCTCGCGCTGGTGGCGCTCTACGTGTCGCACCAGCAACTGGACAGTGTCGAACAGCGGATCCTCGACCCGAGTGAACTGCTGGTCCGGTTGGGTGAGCACCTGACGCTCACCGGCTACTCGACGGTGATCGTGATCGTCCTGGCGGTGCCGCTGGGCGTCCTGCTGAGCCGGGCCGTGGTCGGGCCGGTGCGCACCGGGGTGCTCGCCTTCGGTGGGTTCATGCAGGCCCTCCCGCCCTTCGGGGTGATCATCCTGATGGCGATCCTGGTGGGAGCGGGCCAGTTCGGAACGACGATCGCCCTGGTCATCGCGTCCTTCCTGCCGGTACTCACCAACACGGTGGTAGGCCTGCGCCAGGTCGACGTCGCGCTGGTCGAAGCCGCCCGCGGGATGGGCATGTCAGCGTTGCGGACGCTGATGAAAGTCGAGCTGCCGCTGGCGATCCCGGTGATGGTGGCCGGTATCCGGGTGGCGCTGGTGCTCAACGTGGGTACCGCGACCCTGGCCTTCGGCGTCGGCGCGGGTGGTCTCGGTGTCCCCATCGACAGTGCACTCAAGCTCGGCCGTCCCGAAGCGGCCTTCGTTGTCTCGGCCATCGTGGCGGCACTGGCACTGTTGATCGACTGGCTGGCTGGGCTGGTCCAGCACCTGGTGAGCGGCCGGGTCACCTGAACGGATCCGGACGAGTTGCGACACGATCGAGGAGGCTAAGAACCGTGCTGTTGAGATCAACACGGCGTCGCCCGAGGCGCCTCACCGCAGCCGTCGCGCTGGGCGCGGCAGCCATGCTCACACTCGCCGGGTGCGGCGGGTTGAGTCAGGGCAGCGGCCCGAACGCCGCACCAGGCAGCCTGGCCAAACAGGTCAACCTCACCGGCGCTTCATACACGGTCGGCGGGAAGGACTTCGACGAGCAGCTCGTGCTGTGCGAGATGGCGGTCGCCGCGCTGGAGTCGGTGGGTGCGAAGGTCACCGACCGGTGCAATGTCGGTGGTACCCAGGCGACCCGCAATGCCCTGCTCGGCGGCCAGATCGACATGTACTGGGGGTACACCGGTACCGCCTGGGTCACCTTCTTCAACCAGAAGCCCATCCAGAACTCCGAGCAGCAGTACCAGGCCGTCCGGGATCGGGACCTGAAGCAGAACCAGATCGTGTGGCTGACCCCGACCAAGTTCAACAACACCTATGCCTTCGCGGTACACGAGCCGGAAGCGCAGAAGATGGGACTCAAGACCCTGTCCGACATGGCCGATTTCTACCGATCGGGCAAGCGCGGCAAGACCTGTGTGGAGAGCGAGTACCTCAACCGGGACGACGGACTGCCGGGCCTGCAACGGACCTATGGTTTCCAGATCCCGCCCGATGAGCTGCAGGTGCGCCAGACCGGGGCGATATACCAGGCCACCGCCAACCCGAACGACTGCCTGTTCGGCGAGGTCTTCACCACTGACGGGCGCATCCCCGCGCTGAACCTGCGGGTACTCAAGGACGACAAGGTCTACCACCCGCTGTACAACGCGGCGATCAGCATCCGCAAGCAGGCCTACGACCAGAACCCGGCGATCGCGAAGGTCTTCGCGCCCATCGCCAATGCGCTCACCGACGAAGTCATGCTGAAGCTGAACGCGCGCAAGTCCGCGGACAACGTCAACCAACGAACAGTGGCCCGGGACTGGCTCCAGCAGGAGGGCTTCATCGGCAAATCCGGGTAACTCCAGGCAGTCCGCACTGGTACTGCTGACTCGCTCCGGGAGGCGAGACCCTACGCTAAGCGCCGCAACCGACGCACCGCGATACCGCGGGGCGTCGGTTGCGGTGACGCAGCCGAGGGACAGGAGCGACGACAAGTGCGATCGAGAACATCGGGGTTCCTTCGTGGGCGGACCGGCGCGGCCCTGGTCGCCACTGCGGCTACTGTCGTACTGGCTGCCGGGTGCGGTACCGGCGGCGGGACCCTCGCCGATCAGCCCGACCCGATCAACCTGTCCGGCCAGTCCTACACCGTGGGTGGCAAGAGCTCACCCGACCAGCAGGTGCTCTGTCAGATGGCGGTCGCCGCGCTGGAGTCGGTGGGCGCGGACGTCACCGAGCGGTGCAACCTCGGTGATGCCCAGGCCAACCGCGACGCGCTGACCCGCGGTGACATCGACATGTACTGGGAGAGCACCGGCACCGCGTGGACCACCTTCTTGAAACAGCCACTCGTCCCGGGTGCCTCACCCCAGTACAAGGCATTGGCGGACAAGGACCAGAAGGAAAACCACATCGTCTGGCTGGAGCCGACCTGGTTCGACCCGACCGGCGTCTTCGCTGTCAAGAAGGAGCAGGCACAGCGGCTCAAGCTGACGTCGTACTCGGATATGGCCGGATACTTCAAGTCCGGCAAGCCCGGCAACCTGTGTATCGACAGCGAGTTCCAGAACCAGAAGTTCGGGCTGGCGGCGCTGCAACAGGCCTACGGCTTCCAGGTGCCGCCGGACCGGGTGCGGGTGCTGCCCGCCGACGCCATCTACCAGGCCACCGGCGATGGGCAGCAGTGCATGTTCGGTCTGGTTACCGGCGGCGACCAGCGTCTGGTCACGTCAGGGCTCAAGGAGCTGGCGGACGACCAGGACTACTACCCGGGCTACAACTCGGCGATCTCCATCCGTCAAGCCGCCTACGACAAGCACCAGGACATCGCCCGAGTGTTCGCGCCCATCGCGCACCGGCTCACCGATGGCGTGCTGGCTGAGCTGACCCGTCAGGTCGCCGACGGAAAGTCGCCTCGCGATGCCGCCCGTGGATGGCTGCAGAACATGGGGTACATCTAAGTCCCCATCCGCGTGCCCGGCGCGGAACTACGCGGCTGTCGGTCTCTCGACCTAGTCTGGGCGCCGTGGACTCTCCGGTGCTGCTCGATGCTGGCGTGGTGACCCGGTGTCGTCGGCGGGTACATCTGGAGTACGACCCCGCCGCCGTCGATGCGCCGCGCGCCGCCCCGGACCCCGCCGTTGAGCAGCGGATCGCCGATGCGACAGCGCACCGGCGATCGGTTTCCGACACCCTGGCCCGATACCGCGGCGCCGAGTGGACCGAGGTGCCGTGGGATCTGCCCGCAGCGCAGCGTTGCGTCGCCACCGTGGCCCTGCTCGCCGAGGGCGCACCGCTGGTCTGGGGCGGGTTGCTGCCCGCGGACGTCCCCGGAGGGCGACGCGGCGGCGTGGAGCTGTTGGTCCGGCACCGCGGTGGCTACCTCCCGGTGATCGTGGTCCGGCACAAGGTCACCGATCCCGGCTCCGGGGCGCGGACCAGCCCGCTGGCCGAGCCGTGGCCGTCCGCGGCGCAGTCCGACCTGCAGCGCAGGGTCCGCCCGCAGCCCCGTGACCAGCTGCGCCTGGCGCATGCCGTGCGGCTGCTGCAGTCGGCCGGGCTGGCCGCCGCCGGCGGGGCCACCGGCGGGGTGATCGGGATGGAGGCCGATGTGGTGGTCTGGCACGACCTGGATGCGCCCACCTGGTCGGGCGGGCGCACCGCGATGGCCGAGTACGACATCCGGTTCGCCGATCGCTTGGCGATCGCGCGGGCCGCGGTGGCCAGGAGCGAGCCGCTGGCCCAGCCGTCCCGGGTCACCGAATGCCGCTCGTGCCCCTGGTGGCCCACCTGTGGCGCCGCACTGCGAGCGGCCCGGGACGTCAGCATGGTGCTGCGCGGGGAGGACGCGGTGGCACTGCGGATCGCCGGGGTGTCCACCGTGGACGAGCTGGCCGCGCTGGACCCGGCGGGCGACGCGCCGATTCCGCTGGCCGGGGTGCCCTTCGGAGATGCGGTGGTGCTGGCCCGAGCCTGGCAGCGGGATCTCGCCCTGGTGCGGCGCAACAGGCAGATCGCTGTCCCGCGCGCTGACGTCGAGGTGGACGTGGACATGGAGAGTTTCGGCGACTCCGGGGCCTACCTGTGGGGATGCCTGCTCACCGGCACCGACATCGGGCTGCCTCGCGGCTACCGTGCGTTCGCCACCTGGGAGCCGGTGCCGACCCAGGACGAGGCCCGGTCGTTCGCCGCATTCTGGGGCTGGCTGGCGGAGGTGCGCTCCCGGGCAGCCCAGCGGGGCCTGCGGTTGCGCGCCTACTGCTACAACGAACTGGCCGAGAACCGCTGGATGCTGTCCTCCGCCGCGCGGTTCGCCGGGGCGCCCGGCATGCCGTCGGTGGCCGAGATCCAGGAGTTCATCTCCTCCGACCACTGGGTGGACCTGTTCGGGGTGGTCAGCACCGAGTTCCTCTGCGCGCACGGCAAGGGGCTCAAGACGATCGCCCCGGCCGCCGGGTTCTCCTGGCACGACCCTGAGGCCAGCGGGGAGAACTCGATGCGCTGGTACCGGGACGCGGTGGGAATGGACGGCGGCGAGCCGGATCTCGTGCAGCGCGAACGGTTGCTCACCTACAACGCCGACGACGTGCGCGCCACCTGCGCCCTGCGCCATTGGATGAGCTCCGAGCAGGTCTGCCAGGTTCCCTTCGCGGGGGACCTCAGCGCGGCCGCCTCGGGCTGATGCGCTTCCCACTGTCCTCGTGTCCGCTTCGGCGGTGAGGCTCGCGGCCAACACCTCCGTGCCGCAGGTGGCGAGATAGCGCCCAGTTCGGCGACCGGCGGCGCTCGCCTCGTCGGTGACCAGATGCGCGCCACCCGTACGGGCGTCGGTGATCGCGAACACCGCAGCGCGCCACCGGTCACCATCGTGAGCTGGAACCGGCCGTTTGCGCGCAGTGGGTGTCGTCACGGGGGCGGCGTATCGACCGAACGGCCCCGGTGACACGGCTCGGCTTGCTGCGCTCAGCATCGCTTGTACAGGCGCCGCCGCGCTGACCTAACTCTGTCGTTGTGGCTCGGTACGGTGAGTGCCGTCGTCGATGAGGGGAGTGCTCGTGTCTTACGAGCCACCGGCCTGGCTGGCGCGGGCCGCCGGCAGGTTTGGCCGGTCTGCCCGGGAGCAGCTGAGCACGGGCGCCGGAGAGCCGGAGGAGGCGCTGCGTACCCCCCTGGTCGCTCTAGTGAAGGAGATCGGCTCGCGGCACGGCCTGCAGGTGGTGCCGGTCGGCGAGGCGATGTTGTCCGATCTGCAGGTGCGGCCGGACTATGCGGTGCAGGTGGACGGCGCTATCTGTGGTTACATCGAGATCAAGAAGCCGGGACTCGGCGCGGACGCGCCCGCCTTGACGGGCATGCACAACCGTCGGCAGTGGGAGCGGTTGTCGAACCTGCCGAACCTGATCTACACCGATGGGATGTCGTGGTCCCGCTACGAGACCGGTATCCGCAAGGGTGAGATCGTCACGCTCGACGGCACGCTGACCGAGGGTTCCGGCGATCTGTGGGTGAGCACCCCGGAGTTCGAGCGGCTGCTCGTCACGTTCCTCGGCTGGGCGCCTGCGCCGATCCGCAATATCGGCGCACTGGTCCGGGCGGTCGCCCCGGCCTGCCGGCTGCTGCGCGACGAGGTGGCTGACCAGCTGGCTCGGGAGCGGGCGTGGGTCAGGGCCGGTGCGGACTCGGACAAACAGCTGTTCAGCGGGCTCGCGGCGGACTGGCGTCGGCTGCTGTTCCCCACTGCCGACGACGATGAGTTCGCGGATGGTTACGCGCAGACGGTGACCTTCGGCCTGCTCTACGCCCGCAGCCGGGGCATTGTGTTCGAGGGCCGCGGATACCACGAGATCGGCGACCTGATCGCGGCGGGCAACACCCTGATGGGCCGGGCGCTGCAGGTCCTCACCGATCAGTTCGTCGGCTCATCGAGGCAGGCCGGGCCGTTCAAGGTCACCCTCGACACGCTGCTGCGCGTCATCGGTGCGGTGGACTGGGAACGGGTTCGCTCCGGCAGCCGCGACACCTACCTCTACCTCTACGAGCACTTCCTCGACGAGTACGACCCGGCGCTGCGGCAGGAGTCCGGGGTCTACTACACGCCGGTCGAGCTGGTCGAGCC
This sequence comes from Pseudonocardiaceae bacterium, assembly GCA_050699955.1. Classification (GTDB taxonomy): domain Bacteria; phylum Actinomycetota; class Actinomycetes; order Mycobacteriales; family Pseudonocardiaceae. Next base: position 77,192 of record JBOHGD010000007.1, read on the forward strand.
GATGGTGCGCCTTACCGACGACGCGCTGCGCACCCGGCTCGGTCTGAACCGCGGTCTGGGTGCCGACGGGGTGCGGGTCGTCGACCCGGCGGCCGGTACCGGCACGTTCCTGCTGCGGATCCTCGACACCGTGTTCGACCGGGTCGCCGACTCCGACGGCACGGGCGAGGCGCGCGAGGTGCTCAGCTCCATGGCGGGGCGGCTGGTCGGGTTCGAGCTGCAGATGGGGCCGTACGCGGTGAGCGAGCTGCGGCTGACCGACCTGCTGGCGCACCGCGAGGTGGAACTGACGGCGGCCGACCGGATGCCGTTGCACGTCACGAACACGCTGGACGATCCGTACCGGACCCAGCCAACGCTGGCGAGCTTCCTCAAGGCCATCGCGGACTCGACGCGCCGGGCTGATCGGATCAAGGCGGAGCTGCCGGTCACGGTGGTGATCGGCAACCCGCCCTACCGCGAGCGGGCCAGCGGCGACGGATCGTGGGTGGAGCTCGGCGGTTTTTACGGCGGGCGGCGGCGGGGCGAGGACGCCTCGCTGATGTCCGATTTCCGGCTCCCCGGCAACGGGCGCAACGAGTACAAGCTGAAGAACATGGCCTGGTACTTCTGGCGTTGGGCCACCTGGAAGGTGTTCGACAGCTCGAGCGCCCAAGGCCGTGGCGTGGTGGCATTCGTGACCCCGGCCGCCTACCTGCGCGGCACGGCGTTCAAGGGGATGCGCAAGTACCTGCGCCGGATCTGCGACGAGGGCTGGATCATCGATCTGAGTCCCGAGGGAATGCGGCCCGACGTGGCGACCCGGATCTTCCCGAAGGTGCAGCACCCGCTCGCGGTCGGCATCTTCGTGCGCGCCGAGGACGACTCCACCGACGAGCCGGCCCACATCCATTACACCGCCGTACACGGAAAGCGCGCCGAGAAGTACGCGGCACTCGGAGCGCTCGGGCTCGACGATCCCGTCTGGCAGGACGTCCGCGACGGCTGGGACGCCCCGTTCACCCCGGCCGGCGAGGCGAGCTGGGACGAGCACCCCGCGCTGGATGATCTGTTCCCCATGCGTGTTCCAGGTGTCAAGGCGAACCGGGCATGGGTGTACTCCGCACGACCCGAGGACCTGCGGCAGCGCTGGCGCCGGTTGCTGACCGAGCCGAGTCCGACGGTGCAATCAGAGCTGCTGAAGGCGACGCGGGATCGCACCATGACGAGTCGGCTTGTCGGGCTGCCTGATGGTGACCCTCTCTCCGCCCTGGCTGACGAGACCGATCTCGACCCGCCGCTTTGCCGGGTGCTGCACCGCAGCTTCGACCGCAAGTGGCTCGTTGCCGATCCCCGGGTGATTGACTTCCCCCGCCGGGGCCTCTGGGGAGCCGCAAGCCATCCAGAGCAGCTGTTCATCGTTGAGCTGCACTCGCAGGTGGTGAGAACTGGCCCTGGTGTCGTTGTCGGGGCGCTGCTCCCGGATCAGCACTGCTTCAAAGGAAGCGAGGGCGGTCGAGTATTGCCCGTATACCACCCGGACGGGCGGCCGACCAGCGGGGCGAAGTTGCTGGCTGCATTGTCCGAACGCCTCGGCATCGAGGTCAGCGGTCTCGACCTGCTCTGCTACGTCGCTGCTGTCGTGTCCCACCCGGGATACACGGCACGGTTCGCCGACCAGTTGGAGACGCCAGGGGTGAGGGTGCCGCTCACCGCGGATGCCGAGGTCTTCGCTAACGCTGTCGAGCTGGGACGTGAGGTGGTGTGGGCCTCGACCTACGGACAGCGCTGCGCCGACCCCGCAGCCGGACGCCCCCCGGACGACATCTCGCTGCCACCCGGCACGCGGCCGATGAGCCTGGACGGCATTTCGCACACCCCGGAGGGCATGCCGAGCACGATGGCACACACTAGCGACGACTCAGACGCCGAGAGCGACGACGTGCTACTAGTCGGCGGTGCCAGGTTCCGGCCAGTGCCCGCCGCGGTCTGGCGCTACGACGTGGGCGGCAAGCCGGTGCTCCGGCAGTGGTTCGCGTATCGCAAACGCGAACCGGGCGGACGTATCACGAGCCCGCTGGATCGGATCGTGGCCGACCGATGGTCCCGCGAGGACACCGTCGAGCTGCGCGAGCTGCTCTCGGTGCTGCGCAGGCTCACCGACCTCGCACCTGCGCAGTCCGAGCTGCTGATCCAGGTATGTGCCGGGCCGCTCATCACCGTCGAGGAACTGACCCTGGCCGGAGTGCTGCCGGTACCGGACTCCCGGCGCCTGCTCGTCTCCGGCCTACCCGCTGCCGAACCCGACCAGCTGATGTGACGATCTGAGGTAGTTCGGGACGATTCCTGTACTGCGGTGGGCGACGCAGGATGTCCTGCACGGCTGGCGCTGGCGCACCGCAGCCCGATTGGGTCGACGCGGCCCTTCGCTCGCGCGCGCGTCTGCGGCAGAAGGTCGCGGAGGTGACGCCACGGGCGATCCCGGACCTGATGTGGGACGAACTGTTCGCGGCGATGACCTGCGATCGGGATCGAACGTTACTGCTGTGTTACGTCTCCAGCGGCGCGAGGGCCAGCGAGCTGCTGGGCGACAAGCGCGCCGACGCCCTGCGGCTGACCCGCCTCACCCGCCAGGTCCACCTCGGGATGCCTGGATAACGGCGGGCGCGCGGGTTATCGGGCGGCGTGGTCGCGAGAGTACCCACTCCTTTCCACTTTCAACATATAGCGCACCGGGGGGCTTGCGGCAAGACCCGGGTCGTGCCGCAGAATCGCCCGCCGAGGCCAGAACCTGCGGAAATGGGAGTCGCGACATGCATGTGTTGTTGTCGACGTATGGGTCGCGCGGGGACGTCGAACCGCTGGTGGGACTCGCGGTGCGGTTGCGGGCACTCGGCGCGGAGGTGCGGGTGTGCGCGCCGCCGGACGAGGACTTCGCGCAGCGGTTGGCCGGTGTCGGCGTGCCGATGGTGCCGGTCGGCCAGTCGGCGCGCGCGCTGACGATCGGGGCGCCACCGTCGTCGGCGAACCTGCCCCGGCACGCGGCCGAGTTGATCGCCAGCCAGTTCGACGCGGTCACCGCGGCGGCCGAGGGATGTGACGCGCTGGTGGCGACCGGCGGCCGCGGACTGCTGCTCGACCAGACCGGCCGGCTTTCGGTCGCCGGGTGGGCAGATCGGGTCGACCACGTCGTCGACGTCAGCGAGGAACTGGACGTGCCCGCCGTGCTGCTGCGTCCGGACGGTCACGTGACCTGGGCCGGCGAAGATCAGGCGGATCTGCTCGGCCAGATTCCCAGGTGGTTCGGCCCGCCCGTCGACTGAACACGCAACGACGGCAAATAAATGGCGTGCCCTCCATGACCCGATGGAGAACCCGCCGAAACCTGACATCAGTGAGTCGCTGTGAGGGGCATGTGTCAACTCAGGGGTACGAAGAGGAATTGCGGTCCGAGCGGAGGTACGTGGCCGGGCTCTACGCGCGGCTCGACGCCGAGCGCGCGCGAGTGAACGGTGAGTACACCGCGGCGTTGGGAGGAACCGGCGGTACACCCATGGAACGGGACGTCCAGGTGCGCGCGTCGGCCAAGCAGATGAAGCGGTTGGCCGTCGCGGACAACGGGCTGTGTTTCGGCCGGTTGGACGCCCTGTCGGGCGAGCATTCGTACATCGGCCGGATCGGTCTTTTCGACGAGGAGAACGAGTACGAACCGGTGTTGTTGGATTGGCGGGCGCCGGCGTCGCGCGCGTTCTACGTCGCCACCGCCGCGAGCCCGGAGAACGTGCGTCGGCGCCGCCAATTCCACACGCGCGGGCGCCAGGTGGTCGATTTCACCGACGAGGTGCTCGGCCGCCCGGGCGGCTGTGCGGACGGTGCTGAGCGGGGGGACGCGGCGCTGCTCGCAGCGGTGAACGCGCCGCGCGGTGAGGGGATGCGCGACATCGTGACCACGATCCAGGCCGAGCAGGACGAGATCATCCGGCTCGATCACCCGGGGGTGCTGGTGATCGAGGGCGGCCCGGGCACCGGGAAGACCGTGGTGGCGCTGCACCGCGTCGCGTACCTGCTCTACACCCAGCGGGAGCGGATCGAACGCCATGGCGTGCTCGTCGTCGGGCCCAACCCGGCGTTCCTGAACCACATCGGCCGCGTTCTGCCGTCGCTGGGCGAGTCCGACGTGGTGTTCATGACCACCGGCGACCTCGTGCCCGGTCTGCACGTCACCGCGGAGGACACGCCGGACGCCGCGCGGCTCAAGGGGTCGCTGAAGATCCTCGACGTGCTCGCGGCGGCCGTCGCCGACCGGCAGCGGCTCCCGGAGCATCCGCTGCCGATCACACTGGGCGACGTCACGGTGCGGATCGACGCCGAGACCGCGCAGTGGGGCAGGGAGGAGGCGCGCGCGAGCGGGCTGCCGCACAACGAGGCCCGTGCGGTGTTCACCGAGATCGTCACGTGGGTGCTCACCGAACGGGCGATCGCCCGGATCGGCCGGGGCTGGCTGACCCGGAAGGACCGCGAAGCATGGGAGCTGATGCGGGCGGACCTGCTCAAAGAGCTCGCGGAGGACGACACTTTCACCGCCGCGCTGGACGAACTCTGGCCGATCCTGACGCCGGAGGCGGTGCTGGCACCGCTGTACACGTCGCCCGAACGGTTGCGGGCGGCCGGTGCGGACCCGGCGTTGGCGCGCGCCGACGGCACCGCCTGGACGGTGTCGGACGTGCCGCTGCTCGACGAACTGGTCGATCTGCTGGGCCGCGGCAAGGCGGCTGACAGGGCGGCCGGCCAGGCCGCCGAGCGGGAACGGAAGGCCGAGGCCGAGTACGCCGCCGGCGTAATGGACATCTTGAAGCTGGACCGCGAAGAACTGGACGAAGACATCCAGCTGGTCGCCGAGAACCTTCTCTACGCCGAGGACCTGGCGGATCGTTTCGTCGAGCGCGACACCCGTGAACTCGTCGAACGTGCCGCCGCGGACCGGGACTGGACCTACCGGCACGTCGTGGTCGACGAGGCCCAAGAACTGTCCGAAATGGACTGGCGGGTGCTGATGCGGCGCTGCCCGGGCCGGTCCTTCACGGTGGTCGGCGACCTCGCCCAACGCCGGTCGGTGGCCGGAGCGACATCGTGGGACACCATGCTGGAGCCGTACGTGTCCGGGCGCTGGGTCTACCGGTCGCTGTCGGTGAACTACCGCACCCCGGCGGAGATCATGACCGTCGCCGCCGCGCTGCTCGCCGAGTTCGCACCCGGGGTCCAGCCACCGGAGTCGGTCCGCGCGTGCGGCGTCCAGCCATGGTCCAGGCGGGTCACCGAGGACGAACTGCCCGCTGCCATCGAGGAATTCGTCCGGGACGAAGTCGGCCGCGAAGGCACCAGCGTCGTGATCGGGCCACCGGGTGTGCCGGGCGCTGTGGTGGCGTCGGAGACGAAGGGCCTGGAGTTCGACGCCGTCCTGCTCGTGGAACCACAACGGATCCTCGCCGACGGCCCACGCGGCGCGGCCGAACTCTACGTCGCGCTCACCCGCGCCACCCAACGCCTCGGCGTCCTGCACCAGGGCCCATTGCCGCAGGCCCTGACCGGACTCACCGAAACCGGGACACCCGCCCAGGCCGGGAATCAACGGTTGGCGTAGCGATTCGCGTACGGCCGGCCCTGAGCCAGAGCGTGACCAGACGAGGTTTCGATCACCAGCACGTCGTCGTCCACGACCTGAGCGTAGGGCCGGCTCGTCCGATCATGTGCCGAGCCTCGCCGCCGCCCAGGCCGCCGACGATGCGTCGTCGAATCCTTGCCCCGACGAGGCAGCTGTGGGCCGAACAGCGCCTCGCCGGTCATCTCGGCGAAATCGTTGAAACCCGTCAAAAAGACGGACCCGAGCATCCTGATCCCCGCGTAGACGAGGCCCGCGACGAGTCCGAACTGCTTGGAGAGGCGTCAGCCCTTGCTATTTGGCGAGCACGGCCCGCAAGGCGCTGTCCACTCCGGCAAGGTCGTTGTTGATCTCCCCAACGATCGATCCGATAGGCTTGGTCTTCTCGGGAACCACGTGCAGGCCAGCGGTTACTGCGCGGAGCTTGGTGTCGACGCGCCGGAGAACGAGCGCAATACTGATCAGGTAGGCAGCGAGCACCAGCACGGTGAGCGCTGCGCCGATGATCGTGATTACAGCGGCTAGCGGCATGGTAATTCGCTCCTCACAGGATGCGGTCAACCGCCTTCACATAGCGGGTGAGGCCAGCCCCCACCCGTTTCACGGCGTCGCGGGTGGGTATTAGCGCCTTCACATCGTCGACTGCGATGACGATGCCCCCGGCCTGACCGTGAATGGTGTCGATGCGCTTCCCGACGTCGAAGGTGGATCTCGCCAGCCGCTGCAGGAGCACCACCACGACGGGTATGACCACAAGGATGAAGATCGCGTTGCCGATCCACCACAGTGCCATCGTCGCCTCCTTTTCTTACCTTCGCTTTATTGCGAGTCCCGAGCTACCGCGGGTCGCCAGCCAGTTCCGGAGGTCTGGGCAGCGCGAGTCTGCTGCGAGGTCTGCGCCTGCGCCTGCGGCTGCGTCCGCGCCTGCGGCACAGGCAGCGACTCGGCCTTCTCTGCGATCGCGGGCAACGCGCCGGCGATCGCGTTCAGCTTCCGGTTCAGGATCGCGGCGCCGGCGCCAACCAGACACACGTCCCCTTGAATTGCCCCGATGACCCCCTTGCTCACCTGTCCGAGGGTGCTGGCGAGGGAGCGCAGCCGGCGAGTGATCAATATGACGAACAGCGCTAACACGACTACCAGGGCCACGATCTCGACGACGGTGAGAATCACGAGCAGTCCGGTACTCATCACACCCCCACCCCCAGAAGTCGAGCGTGGCGGCGTGCCTCGTCCATGACCTCATCCAGGCTGTCTGCGACAGCGAGCGCCGTCTTGATGTTGGCCGTGTTACCGGCAACCCCCTGCGCCACCTTCCACAGTTGCTGCACGCTGATTTCGATGGAGCGGACGAAGGAGAGGAGCAGGCTGAGAAGCGCGATCACGGCAATTATCACGATCGCCCCGATAACCAGCGTGCTCTGCCAGAACGTGATCTCCTCGGTGGCGAGAGCTAAGACCATCGTCATCCTCCCAATGCTCCGCGAGCGGCCCGAGCGCCCCGGAGTATGCTCTGGAGCGTGTCATTCGTACGGCTCAGTTCCGCGAGCGGCTGCGTGGTCGACTGTGTCGCCTCGAGTTCACGAGTTGCTGCGCGCACCTGCCCCTTGATCCGGGATGCAAGCACCAGGAGCACGGTTACCACGACCACCACGACGACCACGACGATCAACCCGATGATCAGGCCCGTCCACCAGCCAGCGAGCTGCGGCGCCCCATAGTCATTCAATGTCGTTACCTCCCAAACCCTCCCTGCGCGGAATTTTCTGACACTTGATCAGGCGCGGAACGCGGCCGTTTCACGAGCGGCCGTTTCATTATTGGGTTTTGGTAACGAGCTTGCTTGGGCGAGTGAAGCCAGCGAAATCGTGACTTTACACTCGATCACGAGCTGAGGGAAGTGGCAATATGAGACGTGCGGCACCGTGCGGCATCCGGAGTCTCAAATATCCGGAAGGGTTGAACTACCCCTCCGTACGTCAGCTGCCTGCTCGACCGGAGCGTACACCGGTGGGTGCGTCATCCGTAACGTCTCCGAGAGCGCGAAGTGGGCCGTGAGATTGTTCTGTAGTCCGATTATTCGACCGAGGTGCGGACACATCGGGTACCGCGTGATCCGCAATGCTGCGAAGTCGGCGAGTATCTCGGTGGCACGGGGAGACTGACCTTCCCGCCGAGGAGCCGGTCGCGGACCGCGCCGGCCACCTCGGTGTCGATCATCTGAGGTGCGTGGACGGCGCGGTGCGGAAATCGTTGTCGGAGCACGTCTTCAGTCGGTCGATTGACCAACAGCCGCACGACGACGCGTCGACGACGATCGTCACCGGCGACTTTGCGGGCGTGCTCGGCTGCCCAGGCCAGGCCAGGCTCCAGGCGCCACCGAAGTCGTGCAGCACCAGGTGAGCGCGATGCACGTCGATCTGGTCGAGAATGCCGCCGAGATGGCGGGCGTAGCCGTCGACGGTGTAGTCGAACCGGTCGGGCTTGTCGGCGCCGCCGTAGCCGGGCGGGTCGGGGTGCCACCGCGCGGGCGAAGGCGCCGGTGCGGGCGACCAGGCGCCGCCAGTCCTCGGCCGGGCCGGGATTGCCGTGCACGAACACCACCGCCTCGGTGGCATCGCCCGGCCCGGCGTGCAGGTGGGGGCTGCGGACCCCGGCGACGGTGACGGCACCTTCGGTGACCGGGGCGAGTCGTTCAGCGTCAGGGGCGGTCACGGTGGCGTGTCCGTTGGGATGACTCCCGTGCGGGCCGACGGCCCGGCGGGCGGGCGCGTCGGCGGCGGGGAGTTCGATGGGGTGCCGTTGTCGTCGGGCCGGTGGCGGGCTGCTGCGGCCAGGACCCGGGGAGCGAACAGCGCGGTCGGGCGGGCGAGCATGCCGAGCACCTGTGCATAGGTGCTGGCGGTGGCCGGATCCTGGGTGCAGGCGGCCAGCACCCGGTCGAGATAACGGTGTTGCAGCCGCATCGCGCCGGTCACGCGCATTCCGGTCGTGGTCGGGAAGCGCAGGTCCTCCCCGGTGGACATCAGCCAGGCGTCATTGTTGCGGCGGGCCATCCGCCGCTGGAAGCGCCGGGCCAGCCCGTCGAGGTCGCCACCGGGGCGTCGGCGCCGCTGCCTGCGCAGGCAGGCGTCCAGGGTCTCGGCGGCGACGGCGGCGGTGCTGATGCCTTGACCGTAGACCGGGTTGAAGGCGCAGACCGCGTCGCCCAGCACGACGAACCGCTCCGGCCAGCGCGACATCCGCTCGTAATGCCAGAGCCGGTTCGCCGTCCCGCGATAACCGTGAATCGGGGTGACCGGCTCGGCGTCCGCGAGCACGTCGGCGATGAGCGGGTGGCGCAGGCTGCGGATGAAGGCGGCGAAACCGTCCTCGTCGGTGGGGGGCTGCTGGTCGGCAGCTCCCATCAGCCCCACCATCCACTGGGAGTCCTCGATCGGGAACAGGTAGCCGGTGCGGGACATCGACGGCGGCTTGGCGAACAGCATCGCCACCTGCCAGTCCGCACTGAACCCGGCCGGCATGCGGTAGATCCGGGCGGCGTAGCCGATGTTCGGGTCGACGTTCGTCTTCGGGGGCGTGTCGTAGCCGGCGTCGGAGAGCCAGGCCGGGGCACGGGAGCCACGCCCGCCGGCATCGACGACGAGGTCGGCGGCGAGTTCCCGGGCAGTACCGCCGGTGGTATCGAGCGGACGTAGCACCGCGCCGGTCACCTGCCGGCCGTCCTGCGAGGTGACCAGCGATGTCATGTCGTGACGGTCGAGAATGCGCACCCCCGGCACTTCCCGCAGCCGCGTGCGCACGGCCCACTCGTAGAGCGGCCGGCTGGCCGACAGCAGCGGCCACCCGGTGGCGCGCCGGTCCAGCCAGCCGGCCGGGGTCAGCATCACTCCGTCGGTGGGAAGGTGCAGCGACACCGCCCCGGCGGCCTCCAGGTCGCGGCCGTAGCCGGGGAACAGCCGCTCGATGATCCCCTGGCCGCGGGGCAGCAGCGCGTGCAGCATGCGGCTCTGCGGGACACACCTGCGAGCTTGTGGACTGTCCGGGAGCGCGTCGCGCTCCACCACCACGGCGTGCCCGGCATGATCACGGTGGCCGGGCGACGCACGTTCGCCCCCGGACTGGGCACTCCCATCAGGTGAACGGCTCATGACCGCTCCTTCCCGGAATTGTGGCCAGGCTGCCGAGGCACCGGGGGATACCCACGGAGTGTAATCGTAAGAGAACCGGGTCTGTCCTGCTGATACTGACCAAGACCAGCCCGACCTGGTGATTCCTAACGTTCTCGGAGCTGTCACCCAGGGGTTGCGGACCCGTCCACATCCGGCGGTGTCGGCGCGGTTGTGTGCCACGATTCTGGCGTCTACTGGGGCAAGGGTGGGAGAGCGCATGTTCGTCCGTCGCATCGCTGTGATCGGTTCTGGGTACGTGGGTCTGACCACCGGGGCGTGCCTGGCGTCGTTGGGGCATCGGGTGGTGTGCGCCGACCTCGACGAGGGCAAGGTGGCGCGGCTGAACCGGGGGGAGGTGTCGATCCTGGAGCCGGGGTTGCCCGAGTTGGTGGCGCAGGGTCTGGCCGCGGGGAGGTTGCGGTTCGTGCTGGGCGCCACCGAGGCGATCGGTCACGGTCCCGACGCGGCGGAGGTGGTGTTCCTGTGTGTGCCCACCCCGATGGGCACCGGTGGGGCAGCGGATCTGGCCGCGGTGGAATCGGTGGCGACCGAGGTGCGCGAGTTGCTGCCCCCGGGGTGTGTGGTGGTGAACAAGTCGACGGTGCCGGTGGGCACCGCGGCGCTGACCACCACGCTGCTGGGCCGCCCGGACGTGGCGGTGGTCAGCAACCCGGAGTTCCTGCGGGAGGGCTCCGCGGTGGCGGACTTCCTGACCCCGGATCGGATCGTGGTGGGCTGTGCCGCCCAGGACGCCGCCGAGCGGGTGGCGGCGCTGTACTCACGGCTGGGTGCGCCGACGGTGCTGACCGACGCGGCCAGCGCCGAGATGGTCAAGTACGCGGCGAACTGCTTTCTGGCGATGAAGCTGTCCTACGTCAACGCGGTGGCCGAACTGTGCGAGCGGATCGGTGCCGACGTCCTCGACGTGACCGAGGGCATCGGCTACGACCGGCGAATCGGGCAGGCGTTCCTGCAGCCGGGTCCGGGCTGGGGCGGGTCGTGTCTGCCCAAGGACACCCACGCGCTGCTGCAGGTCGCCGAGGCGGCCGATTTCGACTTCGCGCTGCTGCAGGCCAGCCTGGACACCAACAGCCGCCAGCGGGTGCGGATGGTGGACAAGGTCCGCGACGCGGCCGGTGGATCGCTGGCCGGAGTGCGGATCGGGCTGCTCGGGCTGACCTTCAAGGCAGGCACCGACGACCTGCGTGACTCCCCGGCTCTGGCCGTGGCCGGGCTGCTGGCCGCCGAGGGCGCCGACCTGATCGGCTACGACCCCGGCGTGCGGGCCGCGGTGCCCGGCGTGACCGACGATCTGCAGGTGGCCGACGACCCGCTCAAGGTCGCTTCCGGCGCCGCGGCGCTGGTGGTGCTGACCGAATGGCCCGAGTTCCGGGTGCTGGACTGGCGCCTGATGGCCGACCTAGTAGACCAGCGGATCGTGATCGACACCCGCAACCTGCTCGACCCCGACGTGCTGGGCCGGGTCGGCTTCGAGGTCCGCGGCGTCGGCCGGGGCGGCGCCCGGTGATCGCCGGTCGCGTACCGACACTGGACGTGGCGCCGATGATCTGATCTGCTTAGGCTTACCTAATCCCTTGATGGGGGGACGGAAGCCATGTACGTCTGCATCTGCGCGGCGGTGACCGAGGCTCAGGTGCGCAGGTGCATCGCCGAGGGCGCGACGACGATCGAAGATGTGGGCGACGGCTGCGCGGCGGGCACCGGGTGTGGATCTTGCGTCGAGCGGATCGCTGCTCTGCTCGGTATTCCGGCCCGCGAGCTGTGGAGCCAGCTCCCCCGCAGTGCCTGAATGGCATCCCTGGCCTCACACGTTCGGTGCAGGGCAGCCTCACCTACGGTGACATTATTTCTCAGTCTGGGTACTGTCGGAGTATTCCTGGCCCAGATGCGAAAGGCGGTCACCTGTGCGTGGTGACGAAGAGGTACTCGCACTACTCAACGAGCAGCTCACCAGTGAGCTGACGGCGATCAATCAATACTTCCTGCATTCCAAGATGCAGGCCAACTGGGGGTTCACCAAGCTCGCCGAGCACACCAGGAAAGAGTCCATCGAGGAGATGCACCATGCGGAGCGGGTCACCGACCGCATTCTGTTCCTCGAGGGCCTGCCGAATTACCAGCGACTGTTCACGCTGCGGGTGGGCCAGACCGTGCGCGAGCAGTTCGAGGCGGACCTGGCCGTCGAGATGGAGGTTCTCCAGCGGCTTCGTCCGGGTATCGGGCTGTGCCGGGAGAAGGGCGACATCACCACCGCCAACCTCTTCGAGGACATCCTCGCCGACGAGGAGGAGCACATCGACTACCTCGAAACCAACCTGGAGCTCATCGACAAGCTCGGCGAGCAGCTCTACCTCAGCCAGCTCGTGGAGCGGCCGCCGACCAACGGCTGACTCCCCTTGTGGTGTGCGACTACCGTGCCAGTGTGGGTGAACCTCGGCTCTTCGGCGTGGACGAGGCCCGTGCGCTGATACCCGAGGTGCGCAGGCGGGTCGGCGCCCTCGTCGTGGCGCGGGCGGATCTGGCGGAGCTGTCCTTCGACCTCGGTCATCGCAGCTGCTCTCCGCTCGGCGGGGTCGCCGAGATGAAGGCGCTGCAGGCGCGGCTGGACGAGATGCTGGAGTGGTTCCCCGGCCGGGGTATCGAGATCAAGGGGTTCGCACCGTTTCTCATCGACTTTCCCGCCGTGCAGGACGGGGTGTCGGTGCGGTGGTGCTGGCTGGAGGGCGAATCGGGGCTGGGGTGGTATCACCGGTCCGATCTCGGCATCGCGGGCCGCCGCCCACTGCCCGGCCCCTGAGCGCTTCGCGACGGGCGCCGCGGTGGTCCTAGGATCTGGCGATACCACCGCGGCGGTCGGCCTCGACGGACACCGAGGCCCTGACGGACACCGAGGCCCTGACGGACGCCGGGTGCCCTGGAGGATGCCGTGGACCATCGCGACCTGGTCGTCGCCGGGGTCGCCGCGCTCGTGACGGTGGTCAGCTGGTCGGCCGCGATCAGCTATGACGCCGGGCAGCGCGAGGCTGACTCGCACTCGCAGGGCCAGCTCTGGGCGCAGCTGAACCAGCCCACCGCCGCCGAATGCAAGGACGAGATGCTGCGGATCAGTGGCCCGCAGATCAGTGGCGTGGCGTGGCTGGATGGCTGTCTCACAGGTGTGAACCCCTGACCGTGCTCACCGATCCCAGTGCCGGGCCCCGGCCACATCCGGGCAAGACCCGGATCGTGTTCATCGACATCGGACGCGGACTGGCTGCGCTGCTGGTCGTCTACAGCCACATCTACGTGGTGTGGATGCGGCTGGACCACGGGATCTCCTCGCCGGTGACCGACGCGGTGTCCGCGGCCGTCACCAGGCCGCTGCACCTCGTCGGCCAGGACCTGGGGCAACTCGGCGTGCCGTTCTTCTTCCTGGCAAGCGGGTTCGTGGTGACGCCGATGGCGCTGCGGCAGGGGCATGCCCGCTTCGCGGTGAACCGGATCTTCCGGATCTACCCGCTGCTCGCGGTCGTGATCGGGCTGGCGGCCGCTGCGATGCTGCTCGGACTGAGCCCGATCAAGACCGGCCCGGTGGGCGTCGTGACCCCGATGACCGTGCTGACCAACATCACGCTGGTCAACTACGTGGTGTCTCCCCAGATGGTGCTGCTCGGGGTGACCTGGACGCTGGCCGTCGAGATCATCTGCTATCTGCTGATCATCCTGCTGCTGCCGGTGTTCCGCCGGGCCACCTGGCTGGCCATCGCGATCCAGCTGATGCTGATCGAGGTCATCATGGTCGCCCACGGCGACTTCGGCCCGAGCTACGCCCAGTTCGCCTTCTGCATGGCGTTGACCACGATGCCGATCATGGGCCAGATCATCTGGGCCGGCTACACCGGACGCATTCCCCGCTGGGTCGCGGCCGGGTACATCGGCGTCGCCTGGTGGATGTTCATCTGGGCGAAGGATCATGAGGTCGGCCATGTCGACGCCGGTTACCCGACGGCGGTCGTACTCGCTGTCCTGCTGTTCCTGGTGGGCCTGTCCGGTGAGTCGTACCTGCGGGAGCGGCGCGCGTGGACGGTTCTGTCCGAACGTACGTACTCGATCTATCTGATGCACGGCATCACCGTCTTCATCGTGCTCGACGCGCTGTATCGGCTGGTGCCGTTGTGGATCGCGGTGGTGGTCGCGCTGGGGGTGACGGCCGGTGCCGCCGAGCTCTCCTACCGGCTGGTGGAGCGGCCCGCGCGGTTGCTGGGGCGCTCGCTGACCCGGGGTCCGCGCTCGGCCACGGGGCGCCACCGGGCATCCGCCGTGGCGGCACCCGAACCGGCTGTCACCGTCCGGCTACACTCGTGACGGTGCCTGGGCAGCAGGAGCGGCCGTGGCCGATCACGGTTCACGAGGCCTGGCTGCCCGAAGAGCATCCCCTGCACCGGCCCAGACACGGTGGACGGCAGCGAGTGGCGCTGGCCGCCGCGGCGGTCTTCTTCCTGACGCCGGTCCTCGCCCTCGGGGTGGGGGTGCGTCCGGCGAAGTTCGAGAACCGTGCGTTGACCCCCGCCCCCTCGATCTCATCCGGTTGGGGCTTCTTCACCGGTTTGGCCGCCTGGGCCACTGACGAGCTTCCGTTCCGGGACGTGGCCGTGCGGTTCAACGATCGGCTCAGCCGGGACGTGTTCGGTGAGTCGTCGCTGGTGGACAACAGGAGACCGGCGTCGGGACCGGTGGTAGCGCCGGTCGCACCGCCGGCCGCCGCCGATGTTCAACTTCCCGTGGCCGGTTATCCCAAGGTGATCGAGGGCACCGACGGCTGGCTCTACTACGGCTACGACGTGGAGGGCAAGTGCGCACCGCTGCGCCCCCTGGACGATGTGCTGCGCGGGCTGGGGCGACTGCGAGCGGCCGTCGAGGCATCGGGGCGCCGGTTCGTCCTCGTCGTCGCCCCGGACAAGACCACGGTGGTCCCGGAGCACCTGCCGGGGTCGTTCATCGGACGGCAGTGTGCCCAGGCGCGGAGTGCGCAGTTCTGGCACCGGATGAACACCGAGGCCGATGCGATCGACCTGCGACCGGCACTCGGTGCGCTGGCCAAGGCAGGCGTGCCCGTCTTCAACAAGCTCGACACGCACTGGACCGATGCCGGGTCGCTGACCATGGTGCGGGCCCTGGCGGATACCGTCACGCCGGGAGTCAGCCGGTCGTGGCGAGTGGAACCGGCGGGTCAGCGGCCCCTCGATGCGGATCTGCCCCGGCTGCTCGGACGTAGCGGCACGGATCAGGTCCCGATGTACTCACTGGCGCCCGACGGGCAGCGGGATCGCACCGGCCCCTACCTCGGCCACATGCGCACGCCGTATCACTTCGGGTCCGCGCCGACCAGCGGCATGGTGCGCACCCCGGTGTCGATGGTGACCGACTCGTTCTCCCTGCCGGCCAGCCGCTACCTGGGTGCGGCGTTCAGCGATCTGACCGCGGTCTACTACGAGACGGCCGATACCAATCTCGACGAGGTCGCCAACGTGCTGGCGAGCGGGAAAGTAGTGATCTTCGAGGTGGTGGAGCGCGATCTGGCGGGTGGTCTGCCGCACCTGCTCGACGATGCCGCGATCGATCACGTCGCCGCGGTGCTCAAGGCCCGGCCGGTGAACTGACCCCGGCCACCGCGGGCGACTGCCCGGCCGGGTTCGTCGTGGCGGTGTGGCGGGGCCGGCGCAGCAGCATCCGGGCCAGCCGTTGTGACGGCCGCTCCACCAGCCGGTAGTTCAGGTCCGCCACCACGACGACCACCAGGATCCCGCCCGCCACCGCCACCACCAGCGGCGTCACCGGCAGCAGCAGATCCATCACCGGGAACGCCACCAGCCCGTGCACGAGGTAGATCGAGTAGCTGCGGTCGGCGAGGAACGCCATCGGCCTGCTCAGCCGCAGCCTCGGTTCGGCCAGTAGCCCGATGAGGAATATCAGCAGGGCGATCACCGCGGTCAGCTCGTAGGCGTCGTCGATCCGACCCATCTCGCGGCTGCCCGCCCACACGTAGAGCAGCCACGTGGTGATGCCCAGCGCCACGCCTGCCCACAGTGGGGCCCGCCTGCTCCACACCGCCCAGACGATCTGCCCGAGCAGTAGCACGGGCAGGTAGGAGAACGAGACGGCGAACAGGAACCAGTGCGCTCCGCCCTGTCTTGCGGTCAGCACCACCACCCAGACGAGGAGCAGTTCGAGGGCGATCGCCGCCGGGACAGCACGGCGCAGTAGCGGCAGGATCAGGAAGGTGAGGCCATAGAAGATCATCTCGATGATCAAGGTCCAGGCCACCCCGATCAGGACGACCTGTGGCACCAGCAGGTAGTTCACCAATGTGGCGTTGGTGAGCATGGTGACCGGGGTGATGGTGGCGTCCTGACCCGTGGTCAGGGGCTGTAGTCCGAAAGTGATCAGGGCGGTGCACAGCACGACCGCGACGGCGAGTGGCGGGTAGATCCGCAACAGCCGCTTCACGGCGAACTCGCGGTGCCGTTGCCGGACCCCGGTATGGGTGATGATGAAGCCGCTGACCAGGAAGAACAGCACGACTCCGAGATGAGCGAAGTTCTGCGTGAGGTGTAGTGGGATACGGAAGACGCGGTCGATCACGCCGACCACGGGGGTGCTGATGTGGTGGCTGGGCAACCACAGCCCCACAATGTGGCCGTACACCACGACCGAGGCGGCCACGGCGCGGAACATCTCCAGCACCACGAAGCGCCCGCGCCGGGGGCTCCCGGTGTTCTCGGTGGTGGCCGCGTCACCGGGCGGCGCGGCCGGGCCACTCAACCCGGTGCTCCGGACGCGGCAGGCTCACCGGCCGGGGTTGTCGTGGGCGGGCCGCCGTCATCCCGCGCCCGCTTGGTCCTGGCCAGCAAGGCGGGCGCGAGCCTGCCTGCCGGTCGCTCGACCGTGCGGTACAGGATCTCGACCATCACGAAGGTGCACCCGACCGCGAGTAGCCCGGCCGGCCAGCGGGTCCACGACTGGGTGGCGGCCAGTACCGGGAAGGCGACGATCTGGTGCAGCAGGTAGGTCGAGTAGCTGCGCGAGGCGAACCAGGTGACGACCCGGTTGGGCCGGATCAGGTCCCCGGCCAGCAGGGCCAACAGCACGATCAGCAGTGCCACGAACAGCGTGAGCGGATACGAGTGACCCGTGCGTCGGTAGCCCAGCGCGTCGCCCCAGAGGAACACGATCCAGCAACCGAGTCCGAGTCCGGCACCCGCCCACAGCGGGAGGCCGCGGGTCCACATCGCCCAGAGCACCTGGCCCAGCACCACCGCGGTGCCGAACGCTCCGATGGTCGCCACCGTCGAGATGGGCAGTCCGTGGAGGTTGCGGACCATGGCGAGCACGCCCGCGCACACCGCGATCTCGATGCCGATCACGAGCCAGGGCGTTCGCCGGTACACCGGGATCAGCGCGCACACCATCGCGTAGATCGCCACCTGGATGACCAGTGTCCAGGCGACCGCGACCAGCGCGGCGTGCCCGGGTACGAAGAAGTTGGCCAGCACGGAGCTCAGCAGAAAGTCCTGCAGGCCGACTGCTGCATGGCCGCCCGGGATCCGGTAGCCGCCGGTGGCTACCAGCACCCAGGCCAGCAGTGCGGCGACGGTCAGCGCCGGGAAGACGCGGATGACCCGCCTGATCGCGAACTCGGCGGCGGTCTCGCGCATCGCGACCATGCTGATCACGAAGCCGCTGATCAGGAACAACAGCGCGACCCCGAGGAAGGAGAAGTCCTGGCTGAGGTGCATGGGTGTGACCACCCACCGGTTCACCAGGGCCGTGACGGACGTGGGCCCCCCGTGCGCGCGAAACCACCAGGAGAGATCCACGTAGAACACGATCAGTGAGGCGATCGCCCGGAGCAGATCCAGGCTGTACAGCCGGCCGGTGCCGGTCGGGACGCGGCCGGGCCCCAGCCGGTCCCGCTCCGGGGGCTGCGACCGGACCTGCCCGGCGGGCTCCGGCAACGCCTCAGCCCCCGCTGCCGACGCCGACCGGCCGCAACCGCAGGGTGATGAAGTCCCCCGGCGAGGACTCCGCGAGCCGGACCAGTTCGGCGCGCTGCCACTGCCGCTCCCGGTTGGTGCCCGCCAGGACGGGCTCGATCAGGTAGCCCCACTGCTGATAACCGGCGAGCACCTGCTCCGGGTCGTCGCCGACATCCCGGATTCCGTCTGGCCAGAACTCGCAGAGCACGGTCGGGCGGTCCCGGCGCAGCACGTCTGCCATCCCGGCCAGCGCCCGGTGATCCCGGCCCTGGACATCGACCTTGACCACATCGACCCGTCGGTCGGCGAGCACGGCGAGATCGTTCAGCCGGACCCCACGCACCTCCGCCCGGCCATCGGGGTGCACCCGGGTGTCACCGCTGTTGCCGTCGGAGGGCATGCGCAGCGACAGCGCGGCGTCGACATCCCACGCCGCATCGGGAACCACGGTCAGCGCGGCGGCGACGCGCGCCCCCACGTTGCTGCGGACGTTGCGGGTGAGCAGCTCGCGGACCCGGGCCCAGGGCTCCACGGCGATCACCGCACCGTCCGCCCCGACCCGCCGCAGGGCGCGGACGGTGTAGTAGCCGACATGCGCGCCGATATCCACGAAGGTCGAACCCGGGGCGAGCAACTCGTCGATGATCGCGGCCTCGTTCTGCTCCCAGGTGCCGTAGGTCCGCAGCCACGGCAGCACCACGGTGTCGTCGGCAGGCAGCCGCAGTACCCCGACGTCGGTGAGTACGGCCTCGCTGTCGTCCTCGGACTCGACGTCCAGCAGGTCCCGATCCAGCAGATCATGGTGTCGCAGCACCGCCAGGCCCGTCGTATCGAGCCTCCGGCGCAGCTCGTCGGCGCCCAGGTCGCGCTGTGCGAGCAGGGTCGTCATCTTCTCGTCGAGCTCGTCACAGCGGCGTGCGGCCAGCTCACCGGCCTGCTCCCGATGCCTGCGCTCGGTGCTGGTGGCCCGATCGAGCTCCGCCTGCAGCCGGTCCAGCCGGGACGACATCTCCTCGTCGCTGCGCACCAGGGCCTGCTGCACGCCGTCCATCAAGGTGCCGAGCACCGTCCGCTGATGCTGGTCGTAGTGGTTGAGGGCGCGCAACACGGCCCTTCGCAGCGCTGGTGCCAGCGGGATCCGGCTTGGTGCGCCTGCGTCGGCCTGCCACCGCAGCGCTTCGCGGGCCGCTTCCAGCGGCGCCTGTGGGCCGCCGGCGCCGGGTGCGACCCGGCTCGGCTGCCACCGGTGGAAGGCGGCGGTGAGCCGCTCGGTGACCCAGCCCGCGGCGGCTGCCTGGCTCCGGGTCGCCGCGACGTGCGCCCGGCCCGCGGCGCCGCGGCGGGCCGCTTCCCGCGGGTCCGCGGTCACGGCGCGCATCGCGTCGGCCGCGACGTCGAGATCCGGGTCTGCCCAGTGTGCGTCGGCCGGGTACGGGAAGTGGCCCGATCCGACGTCGACCAGGGACACCGGCACCGGCCAGCCCGCGGACGGCGGGAGTATCTCGCTGCTGCCGGAGTAGTCGGTGGCGATGACCGGCAGCCCGTGGGACATCGCCTCGGCGATGGTGAGACCGAAGCCCTCCGACCGATGCAGGGAGACGTAGCAGTCCGCGGTGGTGAACAGTTTGGCGACCTCGTCGCTGGACAGGCAGCGTTCGAGGAGCTCGATGCGTGGATCGGCTGCGGCTGCGGCACGCAGCCGCTCACGATCGCCGGGATGGCGGTCGCCGTTGATCGACTTGACCACCAGCTCGACGTCCTCGTCGTTCGGGAACGCCCGCTGGAACGCAGTGATCAGCCCGAGTGGGTTCTTGCGCTCGAAGACGCTGTTGTGGTCGAAGGCGAACAGGAACCGGGTCGGCCCGCCGGTACGCGACGGCGGCTCGGGAGAACCGGGCTGCTCGCGGACCGGCACCGGGAAGGTGTGCACCGGGACCGGGGAGTGCTGCGCGATCGCGTGACGGCAGAACTCGCTGATCGTCCAGACCTCGTCCACCCGGGAGAACGCGTCGCGCATCGCGGGCGGGAAGTCGTCGAGCTCCCAGGACCACACGCCGATCACGTACCGGCCGCCTGCCAGGTCCGGGTACGCGTCGAGGGTACTGATCGTCATATCGGCGTTGACGCACAGCAGCGTCACCGGGTACCGGGGCGGGCCCTGCACCACGGTGGGCGGCAGTGCGTGTTCGGTGCGGTTGACCACGGTGGCGTCCTCGACCACCGCCGTCACCGGCAGGCCGCTCGCCACCACGGCCTCGTGCACCAGCCTGCCCAGCTCCCCGACACCGAGCTCCGCGGTGAGATAGCCGAGCAGGTTGGCGCCGAGGTCGGCACTGATCGGCACCTTGTCGCGATAGTCCTCGCGCGGGACGGCCGCCGGAGGCAGACACCCTTCCCGGACCCCGGACTCCGCGCACCACCGGCGAAAGGCCCCGGCGTGAACACCGAGGGGATGCGGGAAGGCCTGCTGCAGGTCGGGTCGCGACGACCACACCATCATCGCCCAGCGGTTCGAGCCCGCTCGGCGTTGCGCGGCGTCGGCCGGGCCGGTGGCCCAGGTGAGGAATGCGCCGGGATCGTCGGAGAACGGGCTCGGTGGTGGTGCGACGCCGTCGCGTTCGGACTGCAACCACGCCGTCCGGTAGGCCCTCCGTAGCGGGGCGGGCAGCGGGGTGCCGTCGGAGAGGGTGCTGAAGCGGTAGGGCACGGAGTCGAGGGTCTCGGCGTACCCCTCGGCGATCAGCCGTTCCCGATAGCCACCGCACAGCCGGGCCAGCGCGGGGTGCTCGGACAGCAGCACGCGGGGCCGGTCGGCGAAGTGGGTGGACAGCAGCCACGGTTTTTCCGGGCGGTAGCCGCTGAAGTGGAAGAAGCACAGCCGGTGACCGCCCGCCGTCATCGCGGCGTCGGCTCCGATCTCCAGCGGGCGCTGATAGACGTTCCAGTAGGCGACGTTCCACCCGGGATCTTCGACGACCACGTGCGGGTAGAGCGCGGGGACGTTGTCCACCCACCGCTGGTCGGTGAAGAGCTGCTCGGCGGGCGCGGAGATCGCGTCGGTGCGTAGCCGTTCCTGCCAGAAGGCGAGGAACGGCTCGGCGGCGATCGAGACCGCGATGAAGCCGAGGTTGAACACTCCGGCGGCCATGATGTCGGCCTCGGTGGGGCGGAGCCCGTCACGGGGCATCGGCGCCAGCACGTGCGGGGTGAGCACGATCCCGTGCTTGACGGTCTGCTCGGCCAGATCGAGCAGCGGCGCGTACACCTCGATGTCGGGGTCGAGGTAGAGCGCGGCGTCCGCGTACTGCAGCGCCCACCGCAGCAGCCACGGTTTCAGCGCGGTGCTCAGCTCGGTCACCGTGTAGGCGGCGGCCATCCTGGTGAACTCGTCCGGGTCGAGGTCCAACGCGGCCGGGGTCAGATACTCCTCATGGTGGCCTGCGACATCACCGGGCTCCGCCCCGACCGCGTCGACGACCAGCACCGCGAGCCGTGCCCGCGGATGATGCCGCAGGTAGGAGGAGGCCAGGACCCGCGCCGCGGGTAGGTAGTTGCGCGCGACGATCGTGCAGGCGATCAGCGAAGGAGCCCCGGCATCACCCATCGGCAGGCAGCTTCTTCAGTTGCGCGTCGAGAATCTGGCGGAACAGGGTCCCGACCTCGATGGTGTCCTTGCCGGATGCCTCCACCCGGACGACGTAGTCGCCGGACGCGTAGTGCGCGCGCTGAAGCACGGGGAACTGGCCCGTCCCGGTGGTGGTGCCGGCCGCGAGAACGCCGTCCGGCACCCCGGAGATCTTCGTGAGATCGAACGTCGACTGCAGCTCGGCCAGCCCATCGCGCGCGGCGGCCGGGTCGTGCTCCTGGACCACCACGACGACCAGCTTGTTTCCGTTGTCCGTGGAGAGCGCGAGTGCCGCGTGGCTCGGTCCGGCGGCGGCCAGCGTCCCGAGCTCGTCCTTGGTGAAGGTGTCGGCCTGGGCGAGCTGCCCGAACTCCTGCAGCATCGAGGTGTTCAGCTGCCGGCCGGGAAGTTTCGTGATGGGTAGCCCTTGCGGCGGAGCCGTCGAGGGTGGCTGCGAGGTGGCCGCGGGTGGCTGTCGCGCCGCGGGGGGTTGCTGCGTCGCAATGGTGCCTGCCGCGGTGTTCGAGTTGCTCGGGCGGAACAGGAAGAACGCGCCGATCCCGATACCCAGCAGGACCACGACCGTCACGACGATCGCGACGATCCGCATGGTCCCGGGATCCTTCTTCTCCGGTTCGAAGTGCTCCGGACCCTGCATCATCCAGCCGGCGTCCGGTTCCTGGATGGGGGGCAGGTCGGAGGACATCCACGGCGGCGCGGACTCCTGCTGGGTCCACTCGGGTCGGCTGGGAGGGCCGGGGTACTGCTGTTGCGGGTAGCTGGGCTGACCGTACGGCGGCGGTAGCGGCGGCCCGGCCTGGACCACCTGGGTGCGTTCGGAGTCCTCATAAGACGGGCCCGGTGGCGGCTGGTCAGGAGTGCGGATTACCTGGGTTCGTTCGGCGGGCTCGGGATCTCCGCCGCTGATCGGCTCGATGACCTGGGTGGTCTCATTGGGGGGCGTGCTCTCCCACCGGAAGGCGGGCGGAAACGGGCTGTTCTGAGCACCGGTCGGCTGGTTGACCGGGCGGTTCTGGCTGGGGCCGGTCCGGTCGGTGGGCACGCTGTCCTGGTCTCCGGCGTTGCCCTGGTTGCCCCCGCCCTGCTCGGTCACCTCGGCACGACGCCGCTGGTGCTCGTCGGCGGAAAGCCGGCCCGCAGCCAGTTCCTCGTCCAGCTGCCGTACTTGGTCCTGCCAGGACACTCTGGCACCCCCTTCCTGATCCCGTCCGAGACGGCGACTCTGATACCCGTCCGAGACGGCGACATTGTGCACCGGCGGGCATCGTGAGCGGACAGCGCGTACAGGCTCGTGACCTCTGAGTGAGGATGGTTTGCCAGCGTAGCCTGACCGTATGGCTCTGTTCGGACGTGATAAGACCCGCATGGTGACTGCCGAGGACGCTCTGCCCGGGCGATCAACCCCGATGTCGGTCGCCGAGCGGCACACCGTGAGCGGCCACCGCATCGTGGCCCCGTTCCCAGCGGGCCTGCGCACCGCCGTGTTCGGCATGGGCTGCTTCTGGGGTGCTGAGCGGATCTTCTGGCAGCTGCCCGGCGTCTATTCCACGGCGGTCGGTTACGCGGGCGGCCATACCCCGAACCCCACCTACGAGGAGGTGTGCTCCGGGCGGACCGGACACGCCGAAGTGGTGCTGGTCGTCTTCGACCCGGCCCAGATGTCCTACCTCGACCTGCTGCGCGTCTTCTGGGAGGGCCACGACCCGACGCAGGGGATGCGACAGGGCAACGACGTGGGTACCCAGTATCGCTCAGCGATCTACGTCACCGACGCCGAGCAGGCCGCCGAGGCCGAGGCGAGCCGGAAGGGCTATCAGGAGGCGCTCACCGCCGCCGGACGCGGGCAGATCGGCACTGAGCTCGCTCCGCTGCATGAGTTCTACTACGCCGAGGACTACCACCAGCAGTACCTCTCCGATGCCAAGAACCCGAACGGCTACTGCGGCATCGGCGGCACCGGTGTTTGCATGAGTGACCCGTCGGACACTCCGCCGGTTGGCCAGCATTCCGGCCAGTGAGGTGCTGACCGAGTACAGCATCGACTGAGCGGGGAAGTTCAGCCCGGACACTCACCCACCCGGCGTCCGTGCTCTCCGGGGGTTCCCACCCCGAACGATGCGGCTGCGTGTCGGTCACCACGGCGTGATCCATGTGGTGGAAGGCACCCTGGTCAATCGTCATCCTCGTACGGGCCACCCACCGCCGTGACGTGTACCGAAATCTCTCACGTCGACGCAGCCGGACCATCCGGCACCTCGCTGGCCACCGGTGTTTGCATGGGTGACCCTTCGGGGCAGGCGGCGGTTATGCAGCAACGTGGCGGTCAGCCGTAACCTGAGCACGACCCGTGAGTACAGGGCAGTGCAGCCCCGCCCTTGCTGGTCAGGAGATAGCGGCGTACAGGCTGACCAGCGTCGGCATGGCCATCAGCACCGTCCCACTGCCGACCAAGAACAGACCCGCCCCGAGACCCCGAGGAACCGCCCACCCCAGGCGACACTCGTGTCAACGGGCTGCCCCAACCCACAATCCACCCCTCAAAAGGCCATCAAGAGAACACGAAGATCAACGAGGAGTCGCTCCTCGTGGGATCGGGTCTTAGTGGCTTGCGAGTGGTGCTGGCAGATATCGATGACGGAGAGAGACGGCTGCGAGTACAGTCACTCACATGTAAGCGGACTTCCCTTCTGGCGCCGCGAGCGGTGGGAACAGCGCTGCGGATCATCTTCACGTGCGCTCACACGCTCTAACCTTCGCGATCTTCCGGACCCAGGCCGACAGCCTCCGGATCTTTCTTTTTCCTAGACGAAAGAAGGGATTATGTCGACTCCGCAGCAGCCGGGCGTTCCCACCCCTCCGGTGCCCCCATCAGCCACTCCTGCTGCTACTCCGTCAACACCGCAGGGCCAGACGCAGAAGACGTCGATTCCCCGCAAGATCTGGAAAGTCACAGACCATCCGGTGGTTGCCGGGATCATCCTGCTCGTCGCTGGCTCTGTCTGGGGCCTTATTACTCTCAGTGGCGGTGGATCCTCGTCGACTCCGCAGAACCCTGCTCCGTTTGGGGGAGTTCAGGGGTTCACGGCGAAGGTCGCTTGGACCGACGACGCGTGTGGAGGCGGTTCGTGCTCCACGACGCTCTACGCCTACAAGAGCCCGAACTCGCATGTGCGCGACGGCCAGTACCCGCTTGGGGAATCGCTCACGGTCGTCTGCGAGACGCCGCATGGCCGACCAATCCAGGTCGGTCCCAGCTACGGCGGCCCCGACCCGGCCTCAACGGTCTGGTACCGGCTCGACATCGGCGCCTGGGTTCCCGCTGTCTACGTGCGCGTCGACAAGCCAGCAAGCATCCCCACCTGCTCCTGACCTAGCGAGAGAATCATGGTGATGAGGGAGCACTATCGGCGCCCGCATTGGATGAGATGGGTTGTGGCGGTGATCGTGACGGTATCGTGCTTGCTGGTCGCCGCCTGCGGGAACGCCCCTCCCACCCGTCAGCAACGGCTTGTGGTCAACGGCTCCACCCCGGCCACGCAGGTCACCCGTACCTCTGGAGACAGCCAGATCGACATCCCAGGAGGCGATCCGGCGGGGGCAGGCGCCTCCTTGCGCGGATGCCCCGCCGCCGTCGACCAGGCGCAGGCCCAACAGAGTTCAGTGACCTGTCTGCCGATCGACAGACTCGCCAACCACACTCTGGTGACCATGCGCTGCTGGATCGACGCCACCGGCAGCTACGCCGTCCCGGCTGGATTCACCTCACCCCGCTGGTTCTACGTCACCGAGGTCAACGGGCTCCACCCCGGCTACTCCGGATACCTGTACTCGGGCATGATCCCCCCAGTCCAGCAGGTGATCACCCCCCACTGCAACGACCAGATCCTGTCCGCCTACCCCCTCTGGGGCCCCAAGACCGCCTCAACGCCACTCACGCTGACTATCGACGGAACATGCACCGCAGACGGCGGGACCCTCACCTCCCGCACGTCCGGATTCGTTTCCGGAATCACCTACTACATCACCGCCACGTACCCTGACGGCAGCGCCTACCCGAGTCTGAGTGCCCAGCCCGTGACCGCGCGCCCCGACGGCACGGTCCCATGGACTTGGCCATGCAAGGGCGATCCGCCCGGCACCTACACCACCTCGATTGGCACCATCAACGGCCGCGAGTCCACCGGCGACATCCACTTCACCATCGGCCACCCGCCGCGCCTCGCTACCTCCAACGCCTCGCCGCCAGCGCCACAAGTGACTCGAACCGCCCCCGTCACCCCACCTAGCACAGGCAGGGCCCACCAGTCCGCCACCCGGCAGATCACCGTCTACAACAAGGTGACCAACGGTCCCACCAGCATGCGCGACGACCCCAACCCCGCCTACCTGTCCACCGTCACCCACAACTACTGCCGCACCCACGGCTGCATGCTGCCCGGCACCGCAGTCACCACCGGCACCACCCTCACCACGCAATGCCAGATCCAAGGCGACCGGACTACCAACGGTGAGGACAAGAACAGCATCGATGACACCAACCCCGGCCTCGACACCAGCACCCTCTGGTACGGCATCACCTGGCCTGACGGCCGCTTCGGTTACATCTCCGAAGTCTGGATCAACCCAGCAGAGCGCGGCGGGCTCGGCCTGCCCGCCTGCTAAACCACACCCGACGACGCATAACGGCCGACCTCGGCGCTCTCCTTGTCGGAGAGCACCTCGGGCTTCAAGCACCGTGCCGTCCTTGCCGCAGTCACCGCGAGGGCCGGATCTGAGTCACGGTCAACGCCTTGACCGGCGTGAACGACGTGACCAGCGCCGGGCGTCGAGCACATCAGCAGCAGTGTTCGGTTACCGGGGATGGATGATCACCAGTCAGTGCACGCCCGCAGGTACCGGCGTGACCTGCCCAATCGGAACGGGTGTTACGCTTGGTGATGCTTGATATGCAAGGAGTCGTCTGACTACTCGGTAATTTTTGGATGGGCGGTCCCGGCTGCGACAACCCAGGTGATCCGCCTGTCAGTCCACGCTTCCCAGGATTCGACGCAAGTCGGCCAGATGACGCTGTGGGCGGATGCGGCGCTGGCGGAGTGCGGGGCTCGGGAGGTCAAGCGCGGGGCTCGAACAGCTCGATGGGGTTCCCGGAGGGGTCCTCGATCAGGATCTGGTCGCCGCCGATGCCGTTCACGATCTCATTGCGAAAGCGCGCACCGGCTGCTTGCAGCCGCTGCACCTCGGCCGGGAGGCCGGAGACGTGGAGCTGGATACGATTCCAGCCGCCGGGCTCAGGACGTCGCCCGTCGGGCATGATCTGCCCGCCGCCGCCCGCCCCGCTCGGGGAGCTGAGCAGCAGCCGGAGCTCACCCCGGGACAACATGGCGAAGCTGGGTGCCGGGTGCATCTCGATCTCGAAACCGAGCTGGTCACGGTAGAAACTGATCGCCGCATCCACGTCGTCAACGATGTAGCGCACGCTCACACTGGTCATCGACCGATCCCTCCTGTCCGCTGGGCCGTCGACCTCATGCTTCCCGGGGGGACGACGTACGTCGAGGTCTGCAGGTGCAGGCCTATGCGAATGCGGCGGCGCTCCACCCAGAGCGGATCACGTTCGGGCCGGTCGGCGGACCGGCGGTACGTGCTCGCCTCGGCCTTCCCGCCGCGCGAGGCGGTCCATGACGACGGGGCGGTGCTGGCGCCAGATGCTGTCCAAGGCAATGGGGCCGGGGCCGAGGACGACAATGAGAAGGAACAGCCAGCTGTAGAGCGCCGCAAGCTCGCCGCCATTCTGGATGGGCAGTGCCCCGTGGCGTTGATGGATCACGAAGTAGGCGTAGGCCATCGAGCCGGAACAGATGAGAGCGGCGATTCGGGTGCCCAGACCAATGGCCACCAAGGTACCTCCGACCAGCTCGATAACAGCAGCCCACCAGGTCGGCCATTGGCCGAAGGGAATCGCATTACCCCGAGGTCCGGGATTTCGCATCAGGATTCCGAACAGCGAAGCCGCGCCATGACAGGCGAACAGGAAGCCCACCACCATCCGGAAGATGGACTGAATCGTTCCGCCGGTCCCAGCAGGTACGGTAGGGTTCATGGGATCACTCCTCTCGTGATCCGAGTTGCGACGGGTCGTGACCCGTGCATGACACTGGGGACATTGTTAAGTTTCCTAACTTGACCACCGGCCGAACGCCGGCTCTCAGCGGTGATCAAGCAACAGCGAGGGGAGCGGCGAGGTACATTCTCGCCAATATGAGCCTCCACTAAGTCGCACTCTCCGGCACGTAATGTTCAGGTGTACTCGGATGCTCCGTGCAGAGCTAGTGGCAGCACAAATATCGAAGGCGCTGCTGAACCACCACATCCCTCGGTCGTCATCCGGGTGCCCGGTGTCACGAATCTTCGGCCATTCCGGTGCTACGCGGCGACGCAGATCATCTCGGTCGGAGCCAGCACGCCGTGTCGGAGGCCGTCTGCCATGTTCGTGATCTTCAACGCTGCGTCTGAGCCCATGAGTATGTGCAGGCCCAGCGCGGATGGGCCGTTCCGGGCAACTTGGGCCTGAAACTCCCGGAGGGAGCCGAGCCCGAAGTCCCGCCGGTCCCGCTCGGCCTGAACCGAGAGCCCGCATTCGGTGAGCAGGTCCCGGTACTGTTCAGGCTCGGCGAGAAAACTGGTCGCGGCGGTCGCGGCCCACGGCACCGGGTAGGTGACCGCCCCCGGTCCGATGCGCATCACGTCGTAGATGCCGAATCTGCCTCCGGGTACCAGCACTCTTCGGATCTCGGCGAACAGGGTCGCCTTGTCGGCGATGTTCATCCCGACGTGCAGCATGCATGCGCGGTCGAACGAACCGTCGGGAAACGGCAGGTCCGTCGCACTGCCTTGGTGGAACTGAGCGAGGTCAGCGAGCCCGGTCCGGCGGGTGAGCGATGCGGCGACCTGCACGTACTCCATGGCCAGGTCGAGACCTGTCACTTCGACAGCGTGCCGCCGCGCCAGGTAGCGGGCGGTACCGCCCAACCCGCTGCCGACGTCGAGCACGCGCAACCCGGCGCGAAGGTCGAGCTGGTCGACCAGCTCGACCGTGGCAGGGCGGCCGCCGATATGAAACTCGTCGACCGGCGCCAACTGGTCGGCATCCAGCCGTTCGGGGTCCGCTCCCATCGTCCTGAGCGCGTCGAGGATCTGCTGTTCCAACGCCCCATGCGAGTAATGCTGCGCGACGGCCTGCTCGTTCATGACGACCACCTCTCGAACACCCGGGTGCCCATCATGCCCCGCGTAGGTTCGACGCCTTGGCGGACCTCAGGTCGCAGGGACGCGACCCCATGCGGACACCAGAGCAGGCGACATCACGGCGAAGGACGGGTCGGCGCAGCGGGCCAGCGCCACGTCAACCTCATAGTCGGTAATCAGTCCGGCGGCGACCATCGCGGACCGCGCTCGCTCGATCGTCAGCGTGAAGAGCTCCATCGGCGGAGTGCCACCCCGCAGCATCGGGCTGCGCGCTTCACAGCCGATGTCGACCAGGCCCTGCGCACCGAACAGCACAGCCAGGCGACGCCCGAACATCGGCTCGAAACCGGCCGAGTCGAGGAACTTCTGCACGGCGGCCAAGACCGTCTCGACCATCGCGGACGGGGTGATCTCGTACCGGGCTGACCAGTCGCCGGATTCGACGACCAGCCAACCACCCGGCCGAATCCAGCTGGTGAGCTGCTTCAGCGCCCACTCGGGATCGGGTAGGTGCTCGATCACCAGCCGGGCGTGCACCAGGTCGAACGACTCGCCAGGCACTTCGTCGACGAGCAGGTTGTGCTGCACCACCTGCAGGTTCGGTGCCTCGATGCCGACCAGGTGGTGGGGGTCGAGGTCGGTGGCCACCACGTGCCCGGTCTCGCCGACCCGAGCGGCGAGCCACCGCGCCAGGGAGCCGCCCCCGGCACCTACCTCCGCGCACCGCCAGCCCGGCCCCACCCCCAGCCGAGACAGCACGTCGCAACTGATCGGGTCGGCACCCGCCTCGATACCGGCCAGCCGGTTCCGCTCGCGGTGCCACTCCGGCGCGAATACGTAAGTCATTTAGCTCCCCCTCCTCGGAACCGGCCAGTGCCGGGTGGACCCCCGAACGAGCCAGGCCGGTCTCAGAGTTACCGCCTATCTCAGAGTCACCGACTTTTTGAGGCACGTGGCCGTGCCCGGAATACGCAGGTAGCCTGAATCTCCGGCAGCGCCGTCCCGGTCGGCCGATCCCGGCCGACCGGGACGCGGCATCACGGTGGGCAGCTCGAAGTCGAGCCGCCGGCGGTCGGACCGAGCTCCGTGCTCCAGTGCTGCAGTCCTTCGGCGGCCTGCTGGGCGTGCCGGGTGCTCGCACGCAGAGTCTCCAACCGATCCTCGATCCGGATGGCTTCCAGCGGATCGGTCCCGGCGTACTTGTACACCGAGGTGGTCAGCAGGTCAGCCAACTGACTCAACCCGCCCAGCAAGTCACGCAGCGCGATCCCGGTGGCGGCCAGGTCGCGATCGTCGAGCGTCGATCCGGAGCGGACCTGATGGAGCGCCTCGGTGATCGCGTCGGCGGCTTGGTCGACCAGCAGTACCGGTTCGGCGGCGTTGTCGTCGACCCAGTACGCGTCGTCAGCCGGCCCCTCCAATGGCTCGATCAGTTGCTCGGTCATCCCACGCCTCATCTCTTCTCCCACGAGGCCAGGCCCACGAGACATAGCAGGCCCGTCCCCGCCCCTGAATCCCTGCATCACCCCACGACAGGCGTACCACGTGGCCGGCGTCGTAAACATGCCTCGGTCAGCCGACGTGAACGACGGGTCGGTGGCTGGGATCGGGTTCGGCTTCGCGCAGGATTTCGCGGGTCACCGGCGCTACCTCACCGACTCCGACGAACAGGTACCGCAGCAAGTGCACGATCGGGTTGCCCTCGGACCAGTCGAAGTAAACGTGTGGTGCCCTGCCGGTGGCGTCGCGGATATTCAGCAGTAGGGCGGCGATCGCGTTGGGCACCGACGGGCTTGCGGTACGCAGTACCTGGTAGCCGTGCGCCTCCTCGCCGGTCACCTGCAGTTCGGTCTCGAACTCTGAGGGATCGGTGATGGTCACCTCGAGGAAAAGGACCTGGTGCGGGTCCGGAATGTGGTGATCTGAGGCGACTCGGGCGAGCTTCTCGCGGTATTCGGCCTCGTCGCGCTCGTCGGCCTGATTGGCGATGATCTTGATGGGGCCAGGGGAGAGCTCCCCGATGAACCGCTGCGCGGTGTCGTCGAGGTGTACCGCGGTGACCCGCAGCTCGAATGCGCGAACGACCCGTGACAGGGACGACACGACGAGGATGCCTGCGATGAAGCATGCTGCGATCTTCACGCCCTCGGGGCGTTCGATGATGTTGGCGATCGTGGTGTAGATCAAGACGATCGCGATCAATCCGTAGGCCGCGCCGGAGCGGCGCTGACCGGCCCGCCACGCCGAGAGGGTCACCGCGACCGCCGCGGAGGTGATCAGCACCAGCACACCGGTGGCGTAGGCGCCGCCCTGGGCATCCACGCCGGCCCGGAAGATGATGGTGACCAGGAAGGCCACCAGGGTGAAGACCAGTACGAGCGGGCGGACGGCTTGCGCCCAATGCGGTGCCATCCCGTATCGGGGCAGGTAGCGCGGGACCAGATTGAGCAGTCCGGCCATCGCCGAGGCGCCGGCGAACCACAGGATCGTGATGGTGCTGACGTCGTACAGGGTGCCGAAGCCGTTGCCGAGGTCCTGGTGGGCGAGGTAGGCCAGCGCACGACCGTTGGCCGACCCGCCGGGGGCGAACTCCTTCGCCGGGATCAGCAGGGTCGTCACGAAGCTGCTGGTGATCAGAAAAACGCTCATGACCAGCGCTGCGGTGGTCAGCAGCGTGCGGGTATCCCTGATCCGCCCGGTCGGGCGCTGCTCGGTGTCGGTGTCGTCGCCCTTGACCAGGGGCATCACCGCGACGCCGGTCTCGAACCCGGACAGGCCGAGCGCGAGTTTGGGGAAGACCAGCACCGCGACGACGACGGTCATCAGCGGGTCGGGGTAGGTGGTGGCCAGCAGCCGGGTCCAGTCGGTCACCAGCACCGGATGGGCGAGGACCTGGGCCACGCCGACCAGCACGACGACCAGGCTCAGCACCAGGTAGGTCGCGACGAGCGCGACCGCGATGCCGATGGCCTCCCGGAACCCGATCAGAAAGACCCCGCCGAGCAATGCCAGCAACACCAGGGTGATCCCGACGTTGTGCCCGATCAGAAAGTGCGGTGCGAAGGGGTTCTGCACCAGGTGAGCGGTGGCGTCGGCGGTCGACAGCGTCATGGTGATGAGGAAGTCGGTCGCGGCGAACCCGAGCACGACCAGCACGATGAGCTTGCCCCGCCACCAGGACAACAGCCGCTCCAGTATGGCGACCGATCCCTCGCCGTGCGGGCTCTCCGTGGCGACTCGACGGTAGACCGGCAGCGCACCGCCCAGAGTGACCAGTACCAGCACCAGCGTGGCCACGGGCGAGAGCACTCCAGCGGCCAGTGCGGCGATGGCCGGCTGATAGCCCAGGGTGGAGAAGTAGTCCACGCCGGTCAGGCACATGACCTTCCACCACGGGTGCCGGTGCTCCGGCTGCGGCTGGACATGCGGCCCGGGATGCTGCCTCGATCGTTCGCTCAGGCCGTGTAACAGCCAGCGGGCTGCCGCACTGCGGTGCTCAACGATGCGCACCAACCTAGTGCCGTCTCATGCGCGGTGGCGTGGCCGGCCAGGGTGATCTCATTGGCGCGTTACCGCGGGCGTCGAGACCCGCGGATACGACTGTATTCACTGAGGTGAGCCGGGATGTGGTGGGGCCGGAACTGGGGCTGGGGGGGTACCGCGAGTCCCGACCACCACTCCTTGCGCCCGAGACCGGCATCAGGGGGGCGGGGAGTAACCGGTCCGGGTGAAAGGCACCCTAGTCGTTTCGACTTTGGGTAACAAGGGCTCCAAAATAGCGTCCGCCGTCAGGAATACTTGACGAATATTCTGGAATGTTGCGGATGGGACGCCTGAGAGCAGAGGGGCTGGAGTGCCCCCGGTGTCGTGGTCCCTGCACCTGGGTCAGCGCGGTTCGGCGTCCGGTGCGCTGCCTTTTCTACGCTGAACGGAGACCTGCACGGCGCCGAGGATGACCTTTGCCAGGACACCCACGGCGATCAGATCGACGATCATCTGGGTCAGCACGACGAGGCGCGCGATCTCGGTCCTGGGTACGATGTCACCGAAGCCGACCGTGCTGAACACCGTCACAGTGAAGTACAGGGAGTCGGTGCGGCTCAATGGCTCGGTGAAGCTCGTCGCCTGGTTATCGGCCAGCACCAGGTAGGTCGAGGCGAAGATCAGCAGGAGCAGCGGCAGACCGGCGGCCAGCGCCTGGATCGCACGCAATCGGGGAACCGCGGAGCGGGCGATCGCTCTGATCTGCCAGGTGATGACAGCGGCGAAGCCCACCAGCCCGGCCAGCAGGCCGACGGTTGCATCCGTGTCGAGCAGCCGCTTCACCGGCACCAGGTAGTAGAGCACGACCAGCACGCTCACGGTCAGCGCCGACCGCAGCAGCGCGACCACCACCAGCCTGCGACGCGCCGTCGGCGACAAATCCTCGTACCGCCGCGTCGTCCGCGGGATCATGACAACACGGTGCGCCGGCGCTGGGTCCACTGCCTCACCCGGGCCAGGTGATGACCAGTCTGGAAGAATCCATCCGAACGATGTCTGATGAATACTCCCTGGCTAGGACCGATGAACGAGCAGGTCAGACCCAAGCGGCGCTACCACTCACCGCGGCGGGCAGAGCAGGCTGCCGCCACCCGCCAGGCGGTGCTGGCTGCCGCGTGGGAGCTGTTCGTGGGCACCGGCTACGCGGCCACCACCGTCACTGCCGTCGCCGCACGGGCTCGGGTGGCGGTGGACACCGTGTACGCGACGGTGGGGCGTAAGCCGGCGCTGCTACGGGAGCTCCTGGAAACCGCGCTCTCGGGTACCGACAACGCGGCCACCGGCAAGGCGACCCCGGCCGAGCAACGTGACCACATCCTCCGAATCCGGGCGGCGCGCACCGCCCGGGAGAAGATCTCGGTGTACGCCTTCGCGATCGCGGAGCTGCAACAGCGGATGGTGCCGGTGTTCATGACCTTGCGCGACGCGGCAGCCACCGATCCTGAATGCGCCGCGCTGTGGGATGAGATCTCCCAGCGGCGAGCGAAGAACATGCGCGCGTTCGCCGCCGACCTCCGCCGCACCGGGGAGCTACGGGCCGACCTGTCCGACGACGAGGTCGCCGACATCGTCTGGAGCATGAACGCGGCGGAGTACTGGGTGCTACTCGTCCACGAGCGGGGCTGGAGCCCGGCGCGGTTCACCAGCTGGCTGATCGACGCCTGGACCCGGCTGTTGCTCGCCGAACCCTGAGCCGGGGGTTCAGCCTTCGAGGAGGTAACCGGCGCCGCGCACGGTGCGGATCCGATCAGCACCCAGCTTGCGGCGCAGGTACCCGATGTAGACCTCCACGAGATTGGAGGTCCTCGGCTGCCCCCAGACCACGGTGGCCAGCCGGCTCTGCGGTATCGGCAGGCCCGGCTCGCTGGCCAGGGCGACCAGCATCGCGTACTCCGTGGGCGAAAGGGTGATCAACCGGCCGGCGATACTGACCAGTCGCAGTGCGGTGTCGATAGTGATCACTCCGACTCGGAGCACGGTATGGTCGGGGCGCAACCGGGTCTTGACCCGCAACCGAAGCCGGCTGACCAGCTCCTCGACCGGGAACGGGGTGGTCAGATAGTCGTCCTGGGCGCTGCGCAGCAGTGAGACGGTCTGCTCCCGCTGCTCCCGCGAGGTCAGCGCGATGACCGGCAGCTGCGGAGCCAGGCTACGCAAGTGCTTGAGCAGAGCGGCCGGATCCAGTCCGGCCAGCGCGACATCGAGCACTACCGCGGCGAGAGCTCCCGATCGGGCGGCGTCGAGTACGTCCGGGACGGTGTCCAGGATCCGGGTCTCGAATCCCGATGCCCGCACCGCCTGCAGCATCCGGCTCGTTGTGTGGTGCACAGGCACCACGAGCAGCACCGGGTGCCGGGTGACCGTCGGGCGCTGATCGGGCTGCATCAGTGACAAGAGTTACGCGCCGTGCGGCTCCGGACAATCGGCGAACGGCAGGACGACCCATGCGGCCGAATGGGCCTTCGAGTCCTGCTGAAAGCGTTACGGTGCGTTCGGAGCAATCGACACGCCGTTGGCAGCAATCGTCGGACACTCGTCGCACCTCACGCTCAGATCGGCGACAACGGGCTGGTAACGCTCTCAGGTTCACCCAGCTAGGTGCCGCCTTCTCCATACGGTGCCCGCCATGCGACGCCACCTGCCACGCACGCTCTGGGCGACGACGTTCGTCGCCGTACTGCTCGCGCCGCTGCTGCTCGGGCTGTGGACCGGCGACGGCTCCTCAGTGCCGTCCGAACTCTCCGTCGGGGTGGGGGTGCTGGCCACCTCGGCCCTGGTCTGCGCGGTGGTGCTGCCGTCCCGGCTGCGCTCGCTGACCCAGACCTTCGGCATCGAGCAGGTCATCAACATCCACCGCTACGTCGGTCTGATCGCCGCGTTGCTGGTGGTCGCGCACCTCGCACTGGTGGTAGTGGCGGACCCGTCCAGCACTGCCCTGCTCAATGTCGACGTGGCACCCAACCGGGCCCGGGCAGCCACCGGCGCCACCGTGGCGCTCGGCGCGCTGATCGGGCTGACGCTGCTGCGCAAGCACCTGAAGCATCGCTACGAGGTGTGGCGCTGGGTGCACCTGGCACTGGCCGGTTCGGTGCTCGTACTCACCGGGCTGCACATCTGGTTGCTGAACCACCTGGTGCGGGATGTCGCGATGCGCGTGTGGTTCACCGCTCTCGCCGTGGCCGTGCTGGGCGTGCTGGCCTATCGGTGGGTGTGGCGGCCGGTGTTCGGTGCCCGCAGCGAGTACGTCGTCCGCGAGATCCGCCCGGAGACCGACACCGTGAGCACCCTGGTCATCGAGCCCCGCAGGCCCAGGCATCGGCAGGGCTGCCGGAGCTTGGAGTTCGCCGCCGGCCAGTTCGCCTGGCTGCGTCTGGATCCGTCGGTCACCGCGCAGGAGCACCCCTTCACCATCGCCTCCAGCGCTCACCTGGGGGTCTGGACCGAGTTCACCATCCGGCACACCGGCGACTTCACTCGCGATCTGGGCCGGTTGCAGCCGGGTAGCCCGGTGTGGGTGGACGGCCCGCACGGTGCCTTCACCGTCGACCTCGACCGCACCACCGGACTGGTGTTGATCGCCGGCGGGGTCGGGATCACCCCGATGATGAGCATGCTCCGGACGTTGGCGCACCGGCACGATCGACGCCCGCACCGGCTGGTCGTGGTGGCCCGGACCATCGACGATCTGCTGTTCCGGACCGAGATCGGCCGGCTCCAGGAGCAACTGGACCTCACCGTGGTGGAGCTGCTCCGCCAGCCACCGCAGGGCTGGACCGGCGCGACCGGCTCCGTCGACGAGGGGCTGCTCGCCGGGTTGCTCCCGGGCTCCTTCCGGCGAAACCAGCTCGACTACTTCATCTGCGGGCCACCGGCGATGGTGACCGACGTGCTGATGGCGCTCGACGTGCTGGACGTCCCGCACCCCCGCATCCACACCGAGCAGTTCGACCTCGTCTGACCCCGACGCAGGAAAGGTTCATCACGTGCGCCCCCCGATTCCACGCTTCATCCGATGGACCGTCGTCCTCGCCGTGATCGCCGCGTTGACGATCGCCGTGTTCCAGTACTGGAACACCAGGCAGGTCGCGGCCGGGTCCGCCCAGAGCGGCTGGACGCAGACGGCGTGGGGCCCGCTCGGACCCGCGGATCGGGTCATGTTGGTCAAGGTCAGGCAGGCCAGCCTCTGGGAGATGCCTACCAGCCAGATGGCCCAACAGCAGGGCAGCGCACCGCGGGTGCGGGAGATAGGCAAGCTCATCTCGGCGGAGCACATGGATCTCGACGCCCAGGACCGCGACGTCGCCGAGAAGCTGGGCGTACAGCTGCCCAACCAGCCGAGCGCTCAGCAGCAGGGCTGGATGACCGAGATAGCCGGCAAGTCGGGCTCGGACTTCGACCGCACCTATGTGCAGCGGCTGCGTGCCGCGCACGGCCAGGTGCTCACGTTCCTCGCGCAGGTTCGCGCCGGTACCCGCAACGACCTGGTCCGGTCGTTCGCCACCACCTGCACCGCGTTCGTCAGCCGGCACATGGATTACCTGGAGAGCACCGGGCTGGTCGACTTCTCCGCGCTACCCGCACCGCCGGTTCCCGCCGGCTCGCCCCCTCAGACAGCCGCCCCCACGACCGGCGTGCCTGCCGCGGGGGCCTCGGTGGCCGGCCAGCAGCAGGTCAGCCCAGTGGCCCAGGCCACCGCGACCGTCGGTCCGAGCCACTACGACGCCGCCCTGGTCTTCATCGCAGCGTTGCTGGTGATCGGTGGTCTGCTCTGGCTGCTGGGCACCGCAGGCAGGCGAGCGCGGCAGGCTCCGCGCCGATCCGGGCCCCGATCGCAGCCCCAGCCCCAGGCTCAGTCTGAGTCCCGGACGCAGGTGCAGCCTCGGTTCCAGCCCCAGCCCGAGTCCCAGATGCAGGTGCAGCCCCAGCCCCAGCCCCAGCACCAGCCCCAGCCCCGGTCCTATTCCCAGCCGCAGCCGCAGCCGCAGCCCCGGCCTCGAAGGGCCATGCATGCACCCGGTGATCTCACCACGCGACCGCGGCACGCCGCCGAGCGCTGGTGAGCATCTGCGCTGGGCGATCCCACCGTCACCCGTTAACCCGCTGAAGAAACGAGGTCCTGATGACACGTGGACGGCACAGACTGCCCACCCCGATACGGCTGCTGGCCATGGTCGCGGCGGTACTGACCGTCGGCGGAATCCTGGTCGCCACCGGCACCGCCCTCGCGGACAATGCCGGCCGGCGGCAGAGCCAGGCTGGTTCGGCTCCCGGCTGCCGGTCCGGGCAGCAGGCCGGAGCCGAAGGTCAGGGTGGTGGAAACGGATCCGGAGATCGCCAGGGTTGCGCCGGGACCAAGGGGCGTGGTGGCAACAGCGAGAACGGCAACGAGAGCCAGAACAGCGGCCAAAACGACCAGAATCAGGGTAAGAACGACAAACAGGGTAGCGCGAAGAAGCAGAAGAAAAAGCAGCAGAACGCGAACGTGCAGTTTCCTGGCCGGGACCAGGCCGGTGGACCTTCCCGGAATGACTTCGTCGATATTCAGCAGGTGACACCGAATGTCCAGGCCCCAAGGGCTACGGGCAACTCCTCCACCGGCAGCTTCACGAGCTCCTGTGGCACGAACCAGAACGGTCACCGCAACTCGGACAACCTCATCGTCTCTCCGGGCAAGGTGAACGGCGCTCAGCACGTCCACAACTATGTCGGTAACCTGTCCACCGACGCCTTCTCCACCAAAGAAAGCCTCAACGCCGCGGGCACCACCTGCGCGAACGGCGACAAGTCGACCTACTACTGGCCCGTGCTTCGCGACACCAACGGGCAGGGCAACGACGTCAACAAGGACGGCGGCGGTCTGGACGGAAACTTCGGTCAGATCCTCCAGGAGACCTCGGTGGACCTGCAGTTCCGGGGCAACTCGACCAGCCCGGTGATCGCGATGCCACAGAACCTGTCGGTTATCACCGGCGACGCCAAGGCGGTGACTAACGGGACCGCCAATGCGAACGCGGCGTGGACCTGCGCCGGCTTCGAGGACCGCACCACGACGAATTACCCACTGTGCCCGCAGGGCAGCCAGATCAAGCGCATCCTTGATTTCCCCAGCTGCTGGGACGGGACGAACCTGGACTCGGCGAACCACCGGACCCACATCGTCTTCCCGAAGGAGAACGGCGCCTGCGGCAAGGGCTTCGTGGCGGTCCCACAGCTGCGGATGACGGTGACCTACGAGGCCCAGAAAGGCACCGGGTTCGCTCTGGACACCTTTCCCGACCAGCAGCACAACCCGGTCACCGACCACGCCGACTTCATCAACATCATGCCCACGCAGTTGATGAAGACGGCCGTGAAGTGCATCAACTCCGGCCAGAAGTGCTGAATATGGCTGCGCCCCGTGAGTGGCGATGCGAGTCATAGCTCGCATC